>JBGSPW010000230.1:0-3134 GCA_041738395.1 Thermoflexales bacterium | reverse complement strand
CGACCGCTGGCCGGCGGCTGATTGCGGCGAGGCGGGCGTTGTTTCAATTTGTGTGCCATGACGATTCCTTGTGTGAAGTGTCGCCATGGAGTGTATCATGCAAAAGTCTCGTAGTAATGAAAGTCTCGTTGTAATACTAGTTATGGCTTCATTAGAAATGTGCTAGAGTTTGCCAACCTGTCCCTTGTTTCAGTGGCGAAGTGGTATCACCTAGGTTATAATCCACCTGAAGATTGGCAGGCAGGGAGGTTTTTATGGCCAACAAACTTGATCGCTTTACCCAGCGCGCGCGGCGTGTCCTGGCCTATGCCCAGGAAGAAGCTGAGCGGCTGAATCATAGTTACATCGGGACAGAACACTTGTTGTTAGGTCTGCTGCGCGAAGAGAGCGGCATTGCCGGAAAAGTGCTGCGTGAGCTCAACGTGCAGTTCGATCGTGTCACCGAACTGGTGGAGCGCATTACGGGCCCAGGTCGCCGTACACCGTTCAGTAAGATTGATTTGACTCCGCGCACCAAACGCGTGATCGAACTGGCCGTGGATGAGGCGCGCCGCCTCGGTCAACATTACATCGGTACGGAACATCTGCTGTTGGGCTTGATTCGTCAGGGCGACGGCGTGGCGATCGATATTCTGCGCCAGCTGGGCGTGAACTCCGATCAAATTCGCCGCGAAACCATGCGCGCTTTGCAAGAGACGCCCAGCTCTAGTGGCGAAAAAACTGAGACGGGCGGCATCTCCGTGCAGCAACCCAAGAAGGAACGCGCCAAGACGCCGATGGTCGATCAGTTGGCCATCGATTTGACGGCCGCGGCCGAAGAAGGCAAACTCGATCCGGTCATCGGGCGGCAAACGGAAATCGAGCGTGTGATTCAAATTCTCTCGCGCCGCACTAAGAACAATCCGGCGCTCATCGGCGAACCGGGCGTGGGCAAGACCGCCATCATCGAAGGGTTGGCGCAGCGCATTGTCAACGGCGATGCGCCAGAACCGCTGCTCGACAAGCGCGTCCTGCAACTTGACGTGGGTTCACTGGTGGCCGGCACCATGTATCGCGGCCAGTTTGAAGAGCGCCTCAAGCGCGTGATTGAAGAAATCAAAAACAGCAACAGCATCCTGTTCATCGACGAGGTGCACATGCTGGTCGGCGCGGGTGCGGCGGGATCATCGGTCGATGCGGCGAATATCCTGAAGCCGGCCCTGGCGCGCGGCGAATTGCAGTGTATCGGTGCGACGACGATGAATGAGTATCGCAAGCACATCGAAAGCGATGCGGCCCTGGAGCGCCGTTTCCAGCCGATCATTGTCGAAGAGCCGACGATTGAAGAGACGATTGAAATTCTCAAGGGGGTGCGCCCGCGTTACGAGAGCCATCACAAGTTGCGCATCACCGATGAAGCCGTGCGTTCAGCGGCGGTGTTGTCAGAGCGCTATATTGCCGATCGGTTCCTGCCTGACAAGGCCATCGACCTGATCGATGAAGGTTCAGCGCGGGTGCGCATGTACAAAGCACCGCAGACCAAGCGCTTGCACCAATTGATAGGCGAAGTCAAAGGAACTCAACGCGACCGCGAAGCAGCACTGGAAGAGCGCCGCTACGACGACGCCGATGATCTGCGGGTGCGCGAAGAAGGCTTGCAGCGCGAGATCGATATCCTGCGTGCGCCGTGGAATCCGGAATCTGTCGATGCGCCGCTGCTGCTGCCGGAAGACATCGCCGAGATGGTAGCGATGTGGACCGGCATTCCGGTCACGCAAATTGCCGGCGAAGAAACCGCGCGGCTGGTCCACATGGAAGAAGATTTGCACCAGCGGATCGTGGGGCAGGATGAAGCGATCGTGGCGATTGCTAAAGCGGTACGCCGCGCGCGCACCGGCTTGAAAGATCCCAAACGCCCGATTGGTTCCTTCATTTTCCTCGGCCCCACCGGCGTGGGCAAGACCGAATTAACTAAGGCGTTGGCGCAGTTCATGTTTGGCAGCGAAGAAGCGATGGTGCAGCTGGACATGAGCGAGTTCATGGAGCGTCATTCGGTGGCGCGGCTGGTTGGTGCGCCGCCGGGTTACGTGGGCTATGAAGACGCCGGTCAATTGACCGAAGCGATTCGCCGCCGCCCGTACTCGATCATCGTGTTCGACGAGATCGAAAAAGCGCATCCCGAAGCGTTCAACATGCTGCTGCAGATCATGGAAGAGGGTCACCTCTCGGACGCGCGCGGGCGCAAGGTGGACTTTCGTAACGCCATCATCATCATGACCAGCAACATCGGCGCGGAGATGATCCGCCGCAATACGTCGCTGGGCTTTGTCGTGAAGAAGGACGAAGCGAAGCAAGAGCAGGAAACATACGACGAGATGCGCGAGAAGTTGATGGCGCAGATGAAGAAGGCCTTCCGGCCTGAATTCCTCAACCGCATCGACGGCGTCGTCGTCTTCCGGGCGCTGACCCGCGACGAGATCAAATCGATCGTCGATCTGGAGTTGAACAAGGTGCAGGAACGCATCGCGCACCAGGAGATCACCCTCCAGGCCAGCGAAGCCGCCAAGCAATATCTATCGGATCGCGGCTACAACTTTGAGTTTGGCGCGCGGCCTTTACGCCGCGTGATCCAGAACGAAGTGGAAGACGTGCTGTCCGACAGTTTCCTGTCCGGCAAGTTCGAGAAGGGCGACACGGTGGAAGTGGATCTGGTGGAAGGTAACCTCACCTTCAACCCGCTCAAGCCGTCGCAAATGGAAGAGCCGCCCAAGTTGGAAGAGCCGCAGAATGAGATCATGATGGTGTAAGACAAGAGCAAACAACAGGCCGGGGATAAACACCTCGGCCTGTTTTGTTTTTGGTCACTGGCGCGCTCGCTACAATAGCAGGGAGGTCACTGCACAATGTCGAAGAAACATCTCTTTACAACAGCATGTTTCGTACTCGTCTTCATTTTCGTGGCAGCTTGCCAACAGAAAAATGAAACACCCGCTTCGACCGAAGCAAGCGAACCGTCTTCGCCGCCTGCGACCCATGAGCCTCTTTCCCCAGCAGCACAAGAGGAACTCGACATCTTAAATGGTTGGGATGTGAGGGCCCTTGCTATAGTCGAATGCCCCAAAGACTACCCAGGGTATATTGCATCAGGTGAAACG
>JBGSPW010000225.1:0-11142 GCA_041738395.1 Thermoflexales bacterium | reverse complement strand
ATCGCGCGCCAGCGTCAACGCCGCGTGCCAGTGCCGCGCCGCGCCCGCCCACTCACCGCGCAGATAACTGATCTGCCCCAGATTGCTGAGCGCATTAGTCAGGCCCGTACTCATGCCCAGCTGCTGGTATAAAGCCACGCTCTCTTCAATCAAGGACTGTGCCTCAGCCAGCTGCCCGGCCTCCATCGCCAATTGCCCCAGATTATTGCAGGCCACTGCTACGCCCCAAAAATCACCGATCTGACGGAAAAGATCCAGCGCTTCACGCTGATATCGAATCGCCTGCGCGCGATCGTTTCGGCCGTACGCCGCGTTCGCCAGCGAGGTCAGCGCATTGGCCATACCCACCGCGTGGCCGATCTCGCGGCAAATATCGATCGATTCGCGCAGCACCGCGTCGGCGGCGGCATAGTCACCCAGCGCCGTGTACACCAGGCCCAGATTATTTTGCGACGAGGCCACGCCGCGCCGATCGCCGATCTCACGCCGAATAGCCAGGCTCTCCAACCCGCAGCGTTTGGCTTCGTCGAACTCGCCCTGCCGCCGCAGCGTCAAACACAGGTTGCTCAGCGCGTTGGCCACGCCCCAGCGATCGCCCGCATCCCGATACAGCTGCAGGCTCAATTGATAGTTGCGGCGCGCTTCGTCGAACTGACCGCGCATGTGGGCCATGTAGCCCAGTCCAAACAACGGCAGCGCCCTCTCACGGTCGGCCGGCAACGCTTGCAAGATCGATAAGCTGCGTTGATACAACTGCGTGGGCGTGTCCGATGATTCCGCGGTGAATTCGCACAAGCGCGCCTGTCGCGCCAGCAGTTGCCCCCACAACCGATTGATCTCGGCGTCCGCCGCGGCGTCCGATCTGGCGATGTTTTCGACGGCCCCTGCTGCGCGTTCCAAGACCGCCGCACCCTCGTGAAACCAGCTGCGCAGCCAGTAAAACGTCACCAACGCCTCCAGCGAGCGGCGCAACACGTCAAGTGCGGTGGTGTTGATGGCCCAGTCCCAAGCCGCACGCACATTGCCGATCTCAAGGTCAATCGCCTTCAACGCGGCGTCTTGATTGGTGCCCTTCAAGGCGGTCTCATGCTGCTGCAAGAATTCAGCGTAAAACGCGGCATGTCGCGCCGTCACCACGTCGACGTCGATCAGCTGTTCGGCCGCATACTGCTGCACCAGCGGATGCAGATCGTAGCGATCGGCCGCCACACGCCGCACCAGCGAGTGATCGATCAGCGCGGCCAAGGTGTGCGCCTCAGCCGCGGCCACGTGCCGCGCAGCGACACCCGCGAAGCCGCCGCGAAAGACTGACAACTGCGCCAGGACCTTGCGTTGGCGCAGCGACAACAACTGCCACGATTGATCGAACACGACGCGCAGGCTGCGATGCCGATCGGGCACATCACGCTGCGTGGTCGCCAAAAAATCCAGACTGTGCGCAATTTGATCCGCAATCGCCGCGCACGACTGCTCGCGCGCCCAGGCCGCCGCCAGTTCAATCGCCAGCGGCAAACCTTGCACCAGCTGGCAGATGCGGGCCACGTTCGCCCGATCATCGATCGGGTTGGGCCGCGCGCGCGCGGCGCTCTGCACGAACAGCGCCGCCGCCTCAGCTTCGATCAGGCCGCTCACCTCGATCAGCCATTCAGCCTGCAAATTCAGGCGTTGACGCGAAGTGATCAGCATTTTGAGATCGGGCGCCGCCTTGAGCAGTGCGATGAGTTGAGGCGCGGCGTCAAGCAGGTGCTCGAAATTGTCCAGCACCAGCAGCAGTTCTTTGTCGCGCAGCCAGTTGCCGAGCTGCGTGCGCGGCTCGGCGCGGGCGACGAACGTGAGGCCCAGCGCTTCCGCGAGGGCGGCGATCAAGTCAGCGGGCGTGTGAACCACCGCCAGCGACACATAGACCACGCCGTTGATAAAATCAGCCGCGAGCGAGCGCGCGGCTTCGCCGGCGAGACGCGATTTGCCGCTGCCACCCGGACCGATCAACGTGAGCAGGCGGCAGCGCGGACCACTCAAGCGATCAACGATCTGCGCCAGTTCGGCCTGCCGGCCGACGAAGGGCGTCAGCTCAATCGGGAGCGGAACGCTCCACGCCGCCGACGCTTCGGCTGCTTTCAGGCGCGCGGCCAGCTGGATCGTTTCGGGTGCAGGTTCCACATCCAGCTCATCGCGCAAGATCTTGCGGCAGGTCTGATAGTGCAGCAGCGCAGCGTGACGCTGCCCGGTGCGCGCGTACATCAACATCAACTGACGGTGCGTATTTTCGCGCAGCGGATCGAGGCGCAGCAGGTGCGCGGCGCGATCGATCCCGGCCCGATAGCGGCGCGCGCGCACCTCTGTGTCGATCAATTCGTCCAGCGCCTCGACGGCCAAGCGCTGCAAGCGTTCGCGTTCCAGCAGCGCCCACTCTTCAAAGCGGCGGCTGTCGTGCAGATTGAAGCCCGCCAGAAAATCGCCGCGATACCAGGCGATGGCTTCGTCCAGTTCAGCCGCCCGCACGCGGTTCTCAAACTCACGCACGTCAAATTGAAAGTCACTGTCAAAATTAAAGCCTAACGAATAACGATCGATGCAGAGGAAGGGCGCCAAACGACGGCGCAGGCTGTTGAGGAGGACGCGCAAATTGCCGGCGGCTTGCGTTTGCGAGGCATCATCCCACAACAGATCGGCCAGCACCTCGCGCGGCTGCGGGTGCGGCGAGCAGGCCAGGTAGATCAGCAGCGCTTCGGCCTTGCGCGTGACAAGATCGACCACAGGCTGACTGTCGAGGGTGAGACGCAAGCCGCCCAGGGCGTGCAGGACAAGACGGGGCGCGCGCGGCGCGGGTGGTGATGAATTGCTCATGTCGGTCGATTAAACGATTTTTGAACGACGACGTGTTATCCTAATCGCAAGTTCTGCCCGATTATAGCGCACTTCAACAGCGATGAAGAAATCCCTCAACTACGTTTCGTATTTGCTGCGACTGTGGCGCGAAAATGACGCTGCGCCGTGGCGGGCCTCGCTGGAAGACGCCCACACGCACGCGCATCACGCCTTTTCCGAAGCCGATCAACTGTTCACGTTTCTGCGCGAGCAGATGCAGACCACGCCTTCTTCTTCTAATGAAGAAGAGCCAGACACCACTCATAGGAGCCAACCATGAACCGCCGATTACTCACCAGTAGCTGTATTGCCCTGATCATGTTGTTGTCAATCTTGACCGTTATCGCCTAT
Organism: Thermoflexales bacterium; assembly: GCA_041738395.1. Lineage (GTDB taxonomy): Bacteria > Chloroflexota > Anaerolineae > Fen-1058 > Fen-1058 > Fen-1058. Next base: position 7,923 of record JBGSPW010000225.1, on the reverse strand, counting down.
GCGGAAACACCCGCACCCGATCGCGCCGCGGCCCCGATCGGGTCCGCGCTCGAGCGCGGACCCAGCGTAACCGGACCCGCGTACACGTTCAACACTGTCATCACCGTGACCAGCGGACGCGACCTGGACACCAGCCAAAGTACCACATGCAGCACGACGCCATGTACGCTGCGCCGCGCCATCGTGCAGGCGCGCAACGTGACAGCTGGGCAGCGCCCGGTTTTGATCAAGTTCAACATTCCCACCACCGAGACGCAGAGCTATTCATCAACGCTGGGCATCTGGCACATCTATTTGCTCAGCACGTCCGACGCCTCGGTGCTGCGGCGCTTGAACGGCGACATCATCATCGACGGCACGACGCAGCCAAGCTGGAGTGCCACGCCGAAGATTTTCCTGGTGGGACCGGGTACAGGCCAGAAAGACGGGCTGATCGTCGGCGATGCGCCAAGCAATAACGACCACGTTATCAAAGGATTAGGGTTTCAAAATTTCAAGACCCATATCTACGTCAATTCGAGCAACAATGTCATGGAAGATAATTGGTTTGGATTAAGCGATGACGGCACGGGGATTGTCCTGCGCGGTGGAATTGATGACGACGGCAGCGGCAATACGGGCATCGCAGTGATGGACAGCGCAAATAACAACGTCATCCAGCATAATGTCTTCGCCGGCATCGCCGGAGTGGCGGCGGCTCTTAACGGCAACTACACCACCTTTGCCAACAACTACGTCGGAACCACGGCCAACGGCAGCGTACCCGGCAAACAAACGGATCCCACTCTAGTCTGCACGCAGTGGGACTGGCAAGGCGGCAGCGGCCTCAGCGTCAGCGGGAATCACAACTCCATCGAAGGTAATATTTTTGCCGGGCTGCGGATCGCCGTTGTGCCGCCGACCATTCAGGCCGATACCATTCGCCTGGGCGGGGACTACCATACCATTCAAAACAACAAGATCGGCGTCGATTCAACCGGCGCTGAAATCGGTGTGTGCGGGCGCGGCATTTTCCTGCAGAGCAGCACCAAGTTCAACCAAGTCATCTCGAACACCATTGTCAACCCTGGGCTGTCAGCTATCTCGTTGAACGACACGCCGGTTGTCCCCACCTCGGATGCTAATACGCTGCGCACCAATACGATCAAGAAGACCACGTCCTGGGGCGCCGGCGCCTCCGGCGACAATCCTGAAGACGCGATTCAAGTCACCAAGAGCATGCGCGACTCCTTCCGCAATTTCAATCCGGCCAAAGTCACCACTATCAACGGCACGGCCATTAACGGTGTCAGTGGCGACAGCAGCGCCTGTCCCAACTGTGTTGTCGAACTGTTTCTGGATGATACGGACACCATCACCGAGGCGCTGCAATCGTTAGCCGTCGTCACCGCCTTCGCCGATGGCAGTTGGTCGGCCACGCTGCCGTTTGAACTTTCGGCGAATCAAGGCGTGCGCACCACCAGCACCACGGCTCAGCCCAACACCATCAGCGGCATGAGCGCGGGAACGACGACCGGGCTATCCCCGCTGTATGGCGTGCAGTACAACGTATATCTGCCGCTGGTGAAGAGGTAAGGGCAGGAAACAAGTAGGCAAGTAGATTAGTGATTGATGCAAGATCCAAGTGGCAGGATGCAAGACGCACCACGGAGGACGCGGAGAAATTGATGAGCCGTCATTGCGAGGCGCATCTTTGCGCGCCGAAGCAATCTCGCGTTTAGGACTTCAGATTGCTTCGCCGCTGCGCGGCTCACAATGACATCTTGAGAGGGGCGCATTTTGAGAAACTTGATGCTTCTCTCCGTGATCTCTGTGTCCTCTGTGGTTTGGTGTTTTCCGTGGTTCAGTATCTTTCTCAGGAGGAAGAATACATGAAGACCCGAGTGTGGCCCATTAGCATTGCCCTGATCTTCACCGCGGTGTTCATCGGCGTGTTAAGCGTGGGATTAAGCGGCCCGACCGCGCAGGCGTTGAGCGCGCCGAACAATCACGGCGCGCCACAGCCGCTGGAGCTGCCGAAGTCGATCGAGTTGCCGAGCACCGCGCCCAGCGTAAGTTGCAGCGCAGACGCGCCGGTCGCCATCGACGCCAATAATCTGCAGGTGACGCTTGAGGCGCAGAAGGATACGTTTGTGCACGAGGATCAGGCCACAACCAACTTTGGCACGCTGGCCTATCTGCGCACCGGACGGATTCTGACGCCCCTGGATGAATATCAAACGCTGGTGCAGTTCGATATTTCGGCACTGCCGGCCAATGCGACGATCGTGACGGCAACGCTGGAACTGTATTCGCCGATCAGCTCGACGCCGAATTTCCGCGCGTATGCCGCGCTGGAGACGTGGACCGAAACCGGCGTGACGTGGAACACCAAACCCACGTATTCAGCCGACTACGGCTCGCAGACCGTGAACGGCCTGGGCTGGCATAAGTGGAATGTCACCTCGCTGGTGCAGCAATGGAAGGCGGGGACGCGTACCAATTACGGCTTCCTGCTGGCAGCCGGCAGCGTCTTTGGCACACTCGATTACAACTCGCGCACTGGTGCTTCGAACTGGCCGCGTCTCGTCGTGATCTATGCCACGCAAGGCTCGCCTGCCATTCTGCCGGTGCAGGCCGATACCTGGATCAATCAGGCGCTGCCGTCCAACAACTACGGCAACGACATCGGCCTGTACGTCAGCCGGGTCACCGGCAACGCGCGCAATACGCTGTTGAAATTTGACACGTCCAGCCTGCCGTCGAGCCTCGTGGTGATTTCGGCGTCGCTGGAACTTTATTCCGACATCACCCTGGTCAATGCGCCCGACGGCGAAACGGACATCTGGGCTGATGCCATTCTCTCGACGTGGAACGAATCGACCGTAAACTGGACTACGCGGCCCGTCACGCAAGCGAGGGGCGATCTGCCCACAGCCTATGCCATCGGCTGGCTGCGCTGGGATGTGAGCAACATCGTGCGCGGCTGGTATTCCGGCACGATCGCCAATCACGGCATTCAACTGCGGCTCGATCCCGGCGGCACAAGCAGTTACTATTTCGCTGCGCTCCCCGGCAACAACGCCGCGCGGCTGGTGATTGCGTATCACACCTGCACCACGCCGCTGACCGGCGTCAGCATCAACGGCGCGACGAGCGGCGTGACGGGTACCCAGTATACGTTTACACCCGTGCCCGTACCGGCGAATCCAACCGCGCCCATCACCTACACGTGGCGCGCCACCGATCTAGTCTGTGGCGGATCCCATCAACCCGCCTGTCCCACCAGCTCGACTTTCCCGTTTACCTTCACGACCACCGGCGCCAAGACAATCACGGTGACGGCGCAGAACTGCGGCGGCACAGCGACGGATACGCACAAGATCACCATCAATGCTCCGCCGCCCGCCTGTCCCAATCCGATTTCGGATGTGAGCGTGATCGGGGTCAGCAGCGGCCTGACAGGCACGAATTACACGTTTACGGCCACGGCCAGCCCGAGTAATCCTACAACGCCGATCACGTTTACGTGGCAGGCTACCGATCAGGCTCCGCAGACCACGTCGGGCGTGGTCACACAGACCAGCAAGACCTACACGTGGAATACCAGCGGTCCCAGGACGATCACGGTCACAGCGCAGAACTGTGGCGGCTCGGCGCAAGCGACCAAAGCGGTGGACATCGTGCCGCTGGCCGGCCTACCCGATTTGATCATCAGCAGCGGCTGGTATGAGCCGGATCCGGGCCGCGTGGGGTATTTGATCAAGAATATCGGCGGCGGCACGGCCTATGCTCCACACACCACGGAGATGCAACAGAACAGCGTTGTGGTGGCGCAGAGTGTGTTTGAAGAGAACCTCGTGCCGGGCGCGATTCGCGCGGGCTATATTGACCAGGCGTGGAGTTGCAGCGGCTCGCCCACCGGCACGCTGCGCCTGAACGCCGACGACGCGGCTGATGTGATCGAGCAAAATGAGGCCAATAACGTCTGGCAAGAGATCTGGTCGTGCGATCTCGATCTGCCGCGCTTCGTCGCCGGGCCAACCGTTTCGGCGACGACGGAGACGACCGCCTTAATCGCCTGGACGACGAACGAGACGACGACCGGACAAATCAAATACGACACCAGGAGCGGTGTGTACGGGCTATCCACGTCCGATCCGACCAGCAGCACCAACCATCAGGTGACACTCACCGGGCTGCAGCCAGGTCACACATATCAATACACCGTCATCGCCACCGACACGGCCGGGCTGGTCATCAACAGTCCAGGCCAATTCTTTGAGACCCAGCCCGTGGGCACCGATCCGCCGCAGATCAAGTCCTTTGAACTGCTGGACTATCCTTCCGACGCTTACGAGTTCTATATCCTGCGGGCGACGCTGACACAAACACAGGGCATCGATCGTGTGTCGTTCTTTTTGGATGGGCAGCTCATCGGGCGGGATTTCACGCCGGACGGCAACGTGTACGAGGTGTACCTGTCGCCCGCCGCGCGCGGCCTGTCGCGCGATGACTGGTTCAAGGCGCACGCGCTGCAAGTGCAGGCGTACAACCTGGAAAACGAGGCGACGGCGATGGTCAAGAACGTCACCCCGGTGTCCCGGCCGCTGAAGGTGTATGTGACGCTGACCAACCTCAAGCCGGGCAGCACCCTCCTGTTGGCGGGCAATCCCGCGCCGGCGGGGACCGCGCTCACGGTCACGGTGCACGCGTATCAATACGAGTGGCACTGCACGGGCGAGTCGGCCCAGCCCACGCCGCCGGGACTTGAGCCGGTCGGGTGCAGCGCTGCGCTGCGCCGCTCCGTAGCCCGCATGTCGCTGCAGTGGAATAGTGCGGTGCCTTCCGGCGGGGTCTATACTCCGGCCTCTGGCGAGTTTACGCACACGTTCAAAATTGATCTGACCGGCCAGAGTACGGGGGCGCACACGTTGAAAGCAATTGCGTTGGCCACCGACGGCACTTTGAACAGCCGGCAAAAGACCATCACACTCGAGCAGGGCACGTCGTATGTGGACGTGACGCGCCAGACGACGCGCGTGGGCAACTATTATCGCATCCAGTTGACGCTCAAGAACATCGGCAACCTGGACGCGCACGTGGATCGGCTGGAAGATACGCTGATGGGGTTCCAGGTCGTGCGCAAGGCGTTTGGCTCCACCTACACAGTAAAGGCCACGTATAACCACACCCTCCGCGAAAGCACCGTCACGCTCGACCTGAAGAACGGCACGCAGTCCACGTATACCCTGGTGCCGGGAGCGCAACACACCATCGAGTACGCGGCCGTGCCCATCATGTACGAGACGGACGTGGATCACAGCATCGGCTACGAGTCGGGCACACAGGTCTATTACACTGTCGGTTCCAACCCGTATCTCGTCATGATGCCGTTCTTTGAGCCGGAGGTGATCTGGAGCCAGATCTCGGAGGCGCTGACAGCGTCCAACTATTTGCTGGTGACCAATCCCGGCCGGCTGGTCACGTTTTCCAACGCGACGAACAGCCAGGAGGTGCTGGGTTTGATGGCGCACCTGGCGTATCTCAAGAATGGCGTACTGGGTTATCTGGATACGAATTGCAGCGCCACGCTCGACGCGCTGCTCCAGGAGGGCGGCGCGTGGGCCGACGCGCTGAGCTCCGACTTTCGCGCGGTTGAGGCCAAAGGCTATGTGCTGCTGGTGGGCGAAACCGAGATCATCCCGACCCAGGACGGCGCCTATGGCGTCCAGTACAGCGACTTGCGCTATGCCAGCACGTCGGGCATGGCCAAGCCGGAACTGGTGCTGGGGCGTGTCATCGGCAACGACGCGTACGGCCTCACCCGCACGCTCCAGACCAGCATCGCCGTGCAGGAAGGCTGGCCGGGTTACAGCTTTGATCGCTCGCACGCGCTGCTGTATAGCGGGCGAGGCAGAGGCGCTGGCGTCTTCTGGGACGACGTCAGGGAGGTGGATCATCGCATTGATGACGAGTTTTCCGTCACGCGCTTGCGCGGCACGGACTATGCTGTCGAGGACGACCTGTACGCGGCGCTGCAGGCCGCCGCGCCGGGCGCAGACTTGATCTTTTACTCAGGTCACGGCAGCCCGACCTCGTGGCACGCATTGTCGGCCTGGCCGGGCGTGTCCAACCTGGGTATCAGCGGCAGCAATCCTGTCGCCATGGGCCTGGCGTGCAGCACCGGCGAGTATGAAGGCTGGGACGGCGACGACTATGGCATTGCCGAAGCGTTCCTGCGCCACGGCGCAGGTGCGTACATCGGCGCGACGGACACGTCTTACGACTATCCCGACTCGGACTCGGCCATCGCGTTCTTTAACCGCTGGGATGCCAGCAAGTCCGCCGGCTATGTCATGACCGACGTCAAGCGCGACAAGTGGGGTAATGACAGCGAGTGGAAGACGTGGTCATACGAGTATCATCTGTATGGCGACCCCAGGTACGGGGCGATGTCCTCGCTGGCTCACTCGGCGAGCGCCGCGCCGCAAGCGCCCGCTGCTACCGAAGCGCAAGCGTCTATCCAGGTTCACATTCCCGATTACCAGGTCAGCCAGACCGACGCTGGCCTGGACGCCATCGAGATCCCCGACGGTTCGAACTGGGTTGAGGACGGCCAGTATCGCGTGCCATATTGGACGGTCTCGTTAGACTATCCCAGGGGCAGCCAGGTTCAGGCAGTGACGATGACCGAACGCACAGGCATGGTGGCGACGACGGGCCTGCACTTGCCGACGACGACGATGGGCATTCGTTGCACGACCTGCGCCGGGGCCCAGGCAACGCTCACCACGCAAAGCGACGCCGGTTGGTTCCCGAATCTCCAGGAAAAGTACACCTGGGCGGTGGAGCAGAATCCAGACGGCAGCACAACACTGACGATCATGATCTATCCGTTCTACTACAACGCGCAGACGACCGATGTGCTGTTCTACCAGGACCATACGTTTGATGTCCTGACGATGACGACCGGGATCGAGATCACCTCGCTGCTGACAGACAAGGCGGCGTACCGCCTGGGCGAAAAAGTGAGCATTGACCTGACGGCGGACAATTCCAACGCGCCGCAAAACGTCATCGTCGCGGCCAGCATCAAGACGTTGTCTGACGAGCTAACCGCCGGCTTGCCGCTGCGCAGCATGCACGCGCTGACGGGGACCGCCTCGACCAATCTGGAATGGGATACAACAGGTTTTGCCGCAGGCGGTTACTATGTGGAGGTCGAGTTGCAGGACGGCGCAGGCAACCTGCTCGACCGCGAAGTGCGCGAGTTTACGCTGGGCGTGTCGGCCGGCGAAGTGACCGCGCTGACGGCCTCGCCCGCGCTGTTCAAGATCGGCAACTCGGTCGCCATCACACTGACGTTCAACAACACGGGCGATGTTCCGATCACCGGCACGGCCTACATTCAGATTGCGCCTGCGGATGGTCTGACCAATACCCAGGTCTTCACGCATGCGGTCACGAACCTCGCAGCGGGCAACCCGCTCACTGTGGCCGATGTCTGGGTCACAACGGGGATGCCGGAAGGTGACTATGCCATTCTCGGATACGTCAGCAATGGTCTGCAGGTGCTGGGAAGCAAGGCGGCAGCGATCAGCACCACGGCCAAAGTGTACTTACCGGTGATCTTGCGTTAGTCCTCACCGGTGCAGCGGCTCACTCCAGAAGTCGCATCCCGCCCGGCGCGCTGCCGCTTTGCGGACACAGCGTGAGCGAAGTCGAAGGACGACTTCGGGAGCGGGCCTGGCAGCACGAGCAGGATGAAATACGAATCGTTTCAACTGTGTCTTCAAGTTACTTCAAAAACTGCTTCAAATTAAGGAGATCCATGAATCGCAAAGTAGTATACCTCATCGCCGTGCTGGTTGTTGCAATCCTGGGATTGACCGCGTGCGGTGGCGCAAGCGCGCCTGCACCGGCGGCCCCGGCTGCGCCAGT
>JBGSPW010000212.1:0-63183 GCA_041738395.1 Thermoflexales bacterium | reverse complement strand
CGCTGGCGCGGCTGGAGGCGAACCCGGAAGAGAATGCGCGCGCTGTGGCGGCCGCAACGGCACATCTGGAAATAGCGGTTGAGTTAGAGGAAGCGGAAGCGGTTGAAGAAGAGGCCGTCGATGATGTCGTCGATGAAATGGAAGACAGCGAAGAGGCGACGGCTGAAGTAGTCGAGTAACTCATGATCACGACGACCATTCTCAAAGCCGGCCCCGGTCAACTGGTGGAGTATCTGCCCGACCTCGATGTTGAGGCGTTGGCGGAAACGCTGGTGGCGTTTGCCAACAGCGATGGCGGCACGCTGGTCGTCGGCGTGGATGAGCACGGTAAGCCCACGGGGCGAGTGTATCCCGAAGATGTGGAAAGCGCCTTGCGTCGAGCAGAGGTCATGTGCCGCCCGCCGATTCATACCGGTTGGGAGCAGATCGATCTGGCGGGAGCGTCGGTGGTGGCGGTGAGTGTAGCGCGCAGCACAGAACTGCATTCGGTGGCGGATGGACGCGTGGTCATTCGCATGGGAGCCGAGAATCGCCCGTTGGCCGGTGAGGCCATTCGTCAGCTGGCTGCTACGAAGAGCAGCGGCGAGTTCGAAGCAGAGAGTGTGCCGGGAGCGCGGCGATCTGATCTGGATGACGATGTATGGGCGGAGTATATCGCCAAGCGTGAAGAACGACAGCGTAAGCGCATCACCTCAACGTCCGACGAGCTACTGCGCGAGATCGGAGCGTTGGACGCAGAGGGTAATCCTACCGTTTCCGGGCTGCTGTTGTTTGGTAAGAATCCACAGCAATTTCTCCCGCAGACCAGTCTGGTGTTCGTCAAATTCATCGGCACAGAGCCGCGCGGTGAAGGCGGCTTGCCAGGCTATGGCCGGCGTGAAGAAATCACCGGCCCGCTGGCGCGTGTGATCGAAGGCGCGTGGGACGTCATCTGGGAAGAGATGCACGTGGGGGCGGTGGTGAAGGGGTTGGAGCGCGAAGAGCGTACCGAGTATCCGCCGTTTGCCGTGCGTGAGTGCCTGGTCAATGCGGTGTGTCATCGCGATTATCGCCTGAAGGGACGCCGCATCGAGATTCGGATGTTTGCCGATCGGATGGAAGTGATCAGCCCCGGCGGGCTGCCGGGTTTCATCACAGTCGATAATCTGGTGGAAGAACACTTTTCGCGCAATCCCCGTCTGGTTTCGGGACTGTTTCAATGGGGTTATATTGAAGAGCTGGGCCTGGGCATCGATCGCATGATTGAAGAGATGACTCAAGCCGGGCATCATCCGCCGCAGTTCAAAGCGCTGCCGTATTCATTCACCGTGACATTGTCTAACATCAAAGAGCGGCGGGCCGCTCCGGTGTGGGAGAAGACGATGAACGAACGGCAGGCGCGCGCGTTGACGTATTTGCGCGAGCGGGGCCAGATCACCAATCGGGAGTACCAGCAGCTATGTTTGGATGTTTCAGCCGAGACACTGCGGCTCGATCTGGCCGATCTGGTTAATCGCGGGATCGTTATGCGCATCGGCGCAAAAAAGGGAACCTACTATATTCTCAAGTAAGGTGCACGCGTGACGTCAATCGTTTTCGGGCTGCAAGCTCCGGTCGTCGTGTCCTTGGGAACGGCGGTGGGCTATTTCATCTTGATCATGCTCGTGATCCAGCGACGTGGCTGGATCGAGTGGCCAACTCGCACGTTGTTGTTGTACTTGACCCTATCCGTGCTGCTCAGCATTGGCCTTAGCTTGACGTTGTGGTTGGGTCTGCGCCAAGATGTGTCGCAGGTGGGAGTGCGTCTGGCCGCCGATTTGCTGACTGCTTCGGCTCCGCTGGTGGTTGTCCTCACGTTGATGTTTGTCGAACGGCCCGGCGCTAAATGGGTGGCGCTGATCGGCTTGTTCTGGCTGATCTTTGTGCTGGCCGTCGATATGAATTTGTTTGGTCTGCAACAGGCCCTGCTGGGCACGGCCGCCATGCAAACGGAGGACCCACTTCGTCCACTCCGCGCTGCAGGTTGGGCCGGGTTTAGTGCCGGGACGTTGATGTTGGTTCTGGTCGATTTCATCCAGATGCGCCGGCCGCTGCATCGTAACCGTATCTTATTCTGGATGCTGGGTCTGGTGTTCCTGTTGACGGGCGAGCTGCTCATGTGGTTTGACAAGCGCGCCTTCCTGATTGATGTCAATCAAATTGGCGCGGTGCTGCGTTTTATCGGTGTGATCATTTTAACCGTGGCGATGGTGAGCTATCATTTGCCGGTGCTGCGCACGGTGACGCGCCAGCTGCTGGCCGGCGTCTTGACCACACTGTTTGTCGGCGGCTTGATTTTCGCCGGGATGCTGATGGTGCTCTCGATCGCGCACCAAGAGATTACGCTGGGCGCGCTGGTTGCGGCCATTACTGCGGCGATTGTGCTGGCGGCGTTTATCCAGCCGCTTCGCTTGCTCATTACGCGTGTGGTCGATCGCCTGGTGTATTCTGGACGCTATAATCCGGCGCGGGCGCTGCGTGACTATGGTGACGCGATTAATAACATCGTCGATCTGAGCACGCTGTCGACGGTAGCCGTGGGCATCATCGCCGAAGCGCTGGATGTGCGGCGTGGTTCGCTCATGTTGATCAGCCAACGCGAGAATGAGACGGTTTCCGATGTGGCGATCATGGAAGGCATGGGCGACCTGCCGATTCAGATGGCCGAATTTATCGACGAGAGTCCGATTCTGCGCGTCTTACGGCTGGGCGCTAAACCCCTGACGCAATACGAGATCGATATCTTTCCTGAATATCGTCCTTCGCCTATTGCCGAACGGTTGTGGCTGCATTCGCTGGAGATGGAAGTGTACGTGCCCATCCGTGACAAAGAGAACCTGGTCGGTATCTTTGCCTTCGGACGAAAAGAGTCGGGGGAGCCTTATTCAGCCCAGGACTTGGATGTGCTGATGACGGTGGCGAATCAGACGACCGTGGTGTTGCAGAACGCGCGCCTGGTCAGTGATCTGCGCACGGCGAATCGTTCGATCATGCAGCTCAACGAGGAACTGACTGAATCCAACCGCCGTTTGGAGAAACTTGATAAGGCTAAGACCGATTTCATTGAGATTGCCTCGCATGAATTGCGCACGCCGTTGACGCAGGTGCGCGGTTATTCCGATATCCTGGCGGACATGGTGCAGCAGGGCGGCTTTGTCGCCGCGCACATGAATCAGATCAGCCAAGGCATCACCCGCGCCAGCGTGCGGTTGGAGCAGATCATTTCTGCCATGTTGGACGTTTCGCGCATCGACGCGCAGACGTTGGATATTCGCACGGCGGCAATTACGGTGGCGGCGGTCGTGAAGATGGCGACGGATAACTATCGGGAAGCGATCCGTGAACGCAAGCTGAATGTGCAGATCACTGATCTGGAAGGGTTACCGTCCGTGCAAGGTGATTTGCAGCGCCTGTGCCAGGCCTTCAGTAATTTGATTGGCAATGCGATCAAATTCACACCCGATGGCGGAGCCATTATGATTAGCGGGCGCACGTTGGAAGACCACAACGACGATCGCCCGCAGACATTTGTCGAAGTGATGTTTGCCGATACGGGTATCGGTATCGATCTTTCCGACCAAAAATTGATCTTTGAGAAATTCTATCGGGTAGGGACGGTTGAACTGCACTCGACGGGATCGACGAAGTTCAAGGGGGCCGGCCCGGGCCTGGGGTTACCTATCGCCAAGGGCGTGATTCAAGCGCATGGCGGCAAGATCTGGGTGGAGAGCCCGGGCCATGATGAAGCGCGGATGCCGGGCAGTACTTTCCATGTGCTGCTGCCGGTGGCGTTGCCGCCTACTCCCGCCAGCAGCCTGGGCCGCTTGCGCGGCGATAATTGAGACTAAACAAAACTTCCCGCACAGAGATTGACTGGCGGGAAGTTTTTCTGCAGCGTTAGAGACTGCGCTGCGGTGGTGGATCGAGGGCTAGGGCTAATGCGCCTAACAGACCGACATCGCCGCTGAGCTGTGCGGGAACGATCGGGCAGGCGTAGCGCGGGCTCATGGGATAGCGCTCGACGGCGTCGCGCACCGGCTTGAAGAGTCGCTCGCCCAGATTGCTGACGCCGCCGCCGATTACGACAATCGTCGGATTGAAGATGTGCAAGTAGGTCACGATGGCCAGGCCAAAGGCGCGGAACGATCGATCGAAAACGTCATTGGCCAGCGCATCACCCTGGTCGGCGGCTTGGACCATCACTTCGACGTTGATGGCGTCGAAGTCGCCCGCCACGATATCCGTAATTTGGCTGTGCTCGCCCGCCGTCAAACGTTCGACCACTTGCCGCACCAGCCCGGTGCCGGAGGCGATCGATTCAATGCAGCCGATGTTACCGCATTGACAGACGACCCCGTTGCAATCGATTGTCACGTGTCCCAGTTCGGCGGCTAAGCCTTCACTGCCGAGCAGCAAGCGCCGGTTAACGACGACCCCGCCGCCGATGCCGGTGCTGATGGTGAGGAAGACCACATCATCATGTCCGCGCGCCGCGCCATAGCGCCATTCGGCCAGGCCGGCCAGGTTGGCATCATTGCCGATGATCACGGGTACTTTGAAGATGGCCTGCAGCCGATCGCGCAGAGGCACATTGACGAAGCCGGGAATGTTTGGCGCGACAAAGACCACGCCGGTGTAGGGATCGAGCGGGCCGGGCGCGACGACGCCAATGCTGAGAACCGTGTTGTGCGTGGGCCAAACTTCGCGCAGCGATTCGGCGATGCGCTCGATCACGGCGTCCGGGCCATCTTCACCGCGCGTAAATTGTTCCGTGCGGGCCTCGATGGTGCCGTCGGGTTGGCAGCGTGCCGCGCGAATGCGCGTTCCACCCAGATCGACGGTTAAATAGACTTTATTCATGATAAGTCCTTTCGTGAAGTCAGACCCAGTATACTCAAAATACGACTTTGGACAAGTGGGGCGACTGGTCAAGCCGTCACTCATCGTGTATGATCAAATGCAATTACTCAGGCGTCATTGCGAGGAGCGCTGTTTGCGACGAAGCAATCTCCGTTCGCCGAAGGTGAGATTGCTTCACACGCCTTACCCGCCGCTATGCGGCGGAGGCGCGCTCGCCCAGCGCGTCGCCGGTGTAGTGAACCGGGTACGACGTGGCGAAAAGCGCTCGCAATGACGTAAGCCACTGAATCTAACATTGTCAAGGTAGATACGATCAAGCGACATTTATGATGTGTGAAGAATCAGCATGAGCGAATTGCCAACCGTGAGTGAGAAGACCTTTCGATATCCGGTGTTCTATCGGGTCGTGGCCTTATTGGGCGCGTTGTTGTTTGGATTCATCCTGTTGGGATCGGTGATCGCCGAAGTCGAAGCGATCAAGAACAGCCGGATCGATGCCGTGCTGCACGTGATTGGATTCATCTTCGGTGTGCTGTTGCTGTTGGTGGGGATTGATTTTGCCACCCGATCGATCACGGTGACGCCCGACGGCTTGCAAGTGCGTTGGTTGCTGCACCGATCGGCGATACCGTGGCCCGACGTGCTGAGCTGGAACTACTTGCCCTTGAGCCTCATCCATGTGCGCTTGCGGCACGGGCGCGGTGTCTATGTGTGGCCGTTGCTGGAAGATTATCTGGATCTGCTCGGCGCGATCGACGCGCGGCGGTTTGAGCAGTTTACCAAGTGAGAGGTGGCGTATGCCTAGATCGAATGCAGTGACCAAAGATGATAACCGGCAGCTGTTGTTGGTGAAGTGGAAGGATGGCACGACGAGCGAGATTGCGTGGAAGACTCTGCGCGACAATTGCCCGTGCGCCGAATGTGCCGAGCTGCACGGCCCGGCCGATCCACTACGTCTGAAGCTCGCACCCAACACCAATCTGATCGAGGTCAGCTACGTCGGCAATTATGCGGTGCAGCCACGCTGGGCCGACGGGCACTCGGCGGGCCTGTTTACCTGGAATTATCTGCGCGACCTGGCCGGGATCATGCCCGCGCCGCAATGATACTTGACGCGAGCGTAAACTGCGAAGTAGAATGCAACCACACATCTTAGATCTGATAGCGAGCAGATAATGAGCACACTTGAGTTGATCTTGTCGCGGCGCTTGGTTGAAACGTTCTGCAGGCGGAACAACGATCGCAGCGGCGCTTCGAGCATGGCTTCGCAGCGCTCACACCGATCGGGGCTGTCGCCCGTCGCAATCGGGTGGAGATAGCCGCAGGCTTCGTAGCGTTTAGCCTGATGCGTTAGCGGCTCATCGCCCTCGACCAGCATGATCACTTTGTTGATGAGATAGCGTGAGCCTTCGTGATACACAATCGCGCGCGGCCCGAATTCAGAGATCGCCAGGGAGCGTGGTCGTGACAGAAACTCATCGTGCTGCTTGGTGCGCCGGCCGGGAATGTAGGCCGATAGCGGCAAGCGCGGGAAGTTGTAGCCCGGTAGAAGCCCTTCGCTGGCGAAGTAGCGGTAACTATAGAAATCGGACTGCGCCAGGTTATCGACGTCCGTCAACAGGCGCAGCTGTTCTTCGGACTCGCTGCGCAGCCGATAGGCTTGATTCTTGTCGTCGGTGCTGCGTGTGGCATCGCGGATGATTTTGTCCTGCACCCGCGCTTGGGCTAAGGCCGACCGATACAGGCCGCGCCAGCGATCGCACGTCTGATCGAAGCGGCGGGCCACCTGCGCGAGAACATCGTCCAACCAGCCGTCGTGATACCAACCCGAGGAGAACAGATCGGCACGGAACGTGGCGATGACTTTCTCGGCCCGCCCCCCATCCGCTAATCCGCTCGATCATCCTATTTGGTAATATGGTCATAGGTCGCCCGATGGGGTAGACTGAACGTGGTGAGCAGCCAACGAACAGCCTGCCCCCTCGGGGACTTGCTCGGGAGACCAAGGCCTTTCTCATCCTGCGCCGCGAGCGCTTTCAGCGGACTGCCTCCCGCGCTCGTCGGGAACCATCGTCAAAAGCATGTTGCGCCCTGAGCGCCCAAATAGGATCACGATAACCCGCGTCCGCCGATGGGCACCCACACACCCTGAGGAGGTGTCCCATGTTGTACTTCGGTATCGATTGGAGTCAGGACCATCATAATCTGTGCATTCTCAATGACGCCGGTGCACGGGTGAGCCACCTCCAATTCGAGCATTCCCCCACTGGCTTTGCGCAGATTGAAGTCGAACGCCGCAAGTTAGACGTGCCCGCCAGCGAGTGCCCGGTCGGGATTGAGACCAGTTACAATCTGGTGGTCGATTATCTGCTGGATTACGCTTATCCCGTCTATCTGATTCCGCCGCAAGCGACCCAAGGGTATCGGAATCGGCTGCGTCTCAGCGGTGCCCATGATGATGACAGCGACGCCTGGTTACTCGCCAGCATCATGCGGACGGATCGCGAACATCATCGGCAATTGCTGCCCAATATCCCCTTGACCCAACAGCTCGCCGCGCAGGTTCGGCTGATCGAACTGTTGCGCCGATCCATTCATCGCCAAACCAGTCAGTTACGCGCGGTGTTGCTTCGCGTCTTTCCCCAAGCGGTGGACTGGTTTAGTGACTTGACGACGCAGGTCTTGCTCCAATTTCTGATGGCGTATCCGAGTGCCGCGACCGCGCAAGCCCTGAGTTTAGACGAGTTTCGGACCTTCTTGCAGGCCCAGGGCTATACCCGCCCGGCGTTGGCCGCGCAACGCTACGCCGCGTTACACGAGCCCGCCCCGATCGCGCCCGCGGCAGTCATCGCCGCCTATCAAAGCCAGGTGCGAAGTTTGGCACAAGTCATCCTGCCCCAAGTCCAACGCCGGAACGCGGCTATCCTCGAACTGACGCAACTCTTTCGCCAACACCCGGATGCCTTCATCTTTCAATCCCTGCCGATCCAGGGGGACTTACTGGTGCCGGCGTTGCTGGCGAAGTTCGGCGATCATCGTGAGCGCTTTCCTACGGCCGGCGATGTCCAGGCCCTGGCCGGAACCTGTCCGGTGACGGAGCGCAGCGGGAAACGCCGCCTCGTCAAATTCAGGCATGGTTGCGACAAAGAGTTCCGGCGTATCGCGCAGCAATTTGCTCGCGCCTCCTTGCTCAAGTCCGGTTGGGCGGTCGCTTACTGGAAAGACCTCCGCCCCCATTGCCGATCCGATTCACACGCCTATCGCATCTTGGCCAATCGCTGGCTGGCCATCATTTGGAAACTGTGGTCCACCCGTCAACCCTATGATGAAACCTATCATCTGAAGCAACGCGCACAACGGCGCACGCCCAAGCCCGGAGGAGCGGGCTAGCCCGAGCCAGCCGTTCATCGATCCTGTCCGCAGACTGTCTCGCTGGGCTGCTCACCCAACCGCACAGACTGTGGGCCATAGCCGCTACAATTCAGCGTCACGCTATGAACAGCTTCGCCTACCTATCGGCGGTCAGCAGCTATTGACAAAGCATGTCCGTTGAAGACGTTGCTCATTCGTTGACGCCGTTTGTGGCTCAGACCTGGCGGGTTTTCAGCGGCGGGAATGCGTCGCCTGTCGGGCAATCCATGTCATAACTACCTGCTGCCTGACGGGATGTGAAAACCTGCCAGGTCTTCACGTTCTTTTCTACTTTGCCAAATGAGTGATGGCCTTCTCGTCTTCGTCTAATTCATCCAAGCCCGGCGATATTCTCATCTCGGCGGTCTTCAGTGAGTCCCGCCGATTGCACACAACGGCTCCCGAAATCAACCCCACAAACAGCACGGGGCAGGCCAAACGATTTCAGGAGGGAGGGCGTAGCTGGCTCCCCGCGGCCTGAATCGCCGGAGTCAAGCGTACCAGAAAATCATGCACAGGCTCCAGTGTCAAGCCAATCAAGAACCAGATTGGCGCGTAGTCCAATCGGATGTAGCCGTGCACGCTGAATTTCGACCAGGCCGAATAATCCCACGGGCATGATCCGGTCAAGCGTTTGAGCAGCCAACCCGAGAGGTATTCGACCGTGAAAAAACCGATCATGTAAAGCGCGCCCCGTGCCAACCACGGCCACGATCGCACGGCGTCATGCAGCGGCTCGTACAGGAACACGATCGAGCCGTAGAGCGGAAACATCCACAGATACGTGGTCCCGGTTAGTTTCCAATCGTGGACGCGGCCGCGCAAGCGATCGCGCGTGGCGGTGAAGAGCACTTCGCCACACCAGCCGCCCAGGCCGTACAGGATAAAGCGGATGAGCATGAGGATTCCGATCGAGCGCGAGAGACACGCCTGCAAGGACGCTGTCTCTCGCGCCAGCTATTCAATTCAACTGCGCAGCACCACGGGTAAATAGATCGCCGAACACGTGGGCGCGTTGATATTCCACCAGCCGGCATTGAGTGTATAGTTGCCACCGGATGATGGTCCAGCGGCGTCGGCCTGTCCGATCGTGCCGCTCATTTGATAGTGTCCGCCAAGGCTGCACCACACGCCGCCGTTGTCGCTGGTGTTCCAAGTCAGATCGTAGTTGGCGCTCACTTGTGCGCGCAGGGGCGCCGCGCCAAACATGATCAGCACGCCTGTCAGTAAACCGAGTAACATTCCTAGCCATAAGCCGCGTTTCATCGCTTGCCTCCTACTGTAGGGTGACCAGCATTAGAATCAGGCCGGTGCTGTTCTTAAGCGAAGCCAACGCTTTGCCGATCACCGTTCCAACCGCGGGTCGGGATCCGGCTTTCATGGCATAGCCCGGCGTCGAAGAGGTCGTCAATAGATCGCCGGGTTGAATGACGCCATTCTCGCTCGTCACTTTTACCGGCACCACCCCTACCACGGCCAGCGGAACCTTGCCAAGCGGTTCACCTTCCATCTGTCCGCCCGCAATGAACCCGGGCCGTGTCGAGTACACGCCCACGACAGTTGATTGATACGGCTCCAGGCTGCGCGTCAATTTGCCATCCGATCCGATGACCAGCACATCGCCAGGCTCAAGTCCGGCCGTGGCGGGCAGCATCTCGGCAAAATCGGCCGCGGGTGTATTAAAACCTACATCGGAGCGCACTTCGCCTGACGTGAGCACGCGGAATTGGGCATCGGCTTCAGGGTGGTTCACGGCCTTGATGAAGTCACCGCCGCCAGTGCCGCTGATATCTGTTCCGCCATTCTGCAAGTAGAGTACTTCGCCAGTGCTGTGGTTGGCAAAGTGGGCGGTGGCGTAGTTGCTGGTGTTGGTAATGTAGGCGGTCACGCCGTTGACGGGATTGGTATTGAAAACCAGCAGCGCTGCCTGGTTCCGGGCCTGCCCCTGGTTGTAACCATAGAGTGCATTGCCGTTGTAGCTCACACCGGCTGCGCCAGTACCGCCCAGGCTGTAACCATAGGTGCCAAAGCCGTTGATGGAATAGGCACGCCCGTAGACTCCATAGGTAATTGAGCTGTTAGACGCATTGGCGAGGCCGGTCACGCCGGTGTAGGTGCCGGTACCGGACACTCCGGGGCCAAGGCTGCCCTGGCCTTTGACGCCTGCGCCAGTGTTGCTCGAGTTGTAGCCATACACTCCATAGCCTGTGTCCGAACTCGATTCTCCATAGACTCCGACCAAGCCATTACCACTGACGCCGTAGCTGGTGCCCGTGCCGCGCACGCCGGTTGATCCAGAACCCGATACGCCAGTGCCACCCAATGGCCCGTTCAATGCATTGCCCACGACGCCGATCCCGTTGGGACTATATCCATACACCCCACGCCCCGGTCCTTCACCATAGAGACCATAGCCGTTGATCTGCGAACTGATGATCAACAGTGCAGGTGAGGTGGTGCCGCTGATGGTTGCGCCGGGGCGCAAGCTCAACGCATAGGGCGCGCCATACAATACCTGGCGTGGTGACAGGGTCTGCCAGATCGGGCTGCCGCTGACCGGACAGCTAACATCGGCTTCCAGATAGCGGTACTGGCCTGTGAACTGATCGCCGAAGTTGATCCACGTCGTAAACAGGCCGTTATTTACGGGAACTGGATAGGGTAAAGGTGTGGCGGTCGTGATGGGAACAACGGTGCTCTGCGCATCGTACAACTTGAAACGCATGTCGCAGTTACCCGTGAACGGCGTACCGTCCTTCTTCAACATCCCTTGATACGAGAACGTCGTGCCCAGATCGCCGCCGCCTCCACCGCCAGCGGGTGAATCGGGCAAGGCGAGTGCCAGCGTCTGCGTGATCAGCGTCGTTGTCGCTGCTCGATCGGCTCCGCGCGCAACCCCAACCTGGCTGAGGCCAATGAGCAGCAGCACGGTGCACATCCAGCCGAGTCCTACACCGATGAAGAATTTGCGATTCATGATCCTTGCTCCTTGTAGAAAATGTGTGGCTTATTCAGTATAGATCGACTGGACGGCTTGTCTATATGACCAAGGTGCGATGTATGACTTGGCCTATAAAGCAAAACGACCGCGCTTAATGAGCGCGGTCGCTTTGCCTGTGATGATCGTGGCGCTAATAGTGTAGGTTGACCAATGTACCAGTCAACATCTTACTCAGTTCTGAATTTCAACAACTCCGCAACGTTCTAAACCAAGCTTCTTTACCTCCATAACATGCTTCTGCCCTTGCCTGCTTCTGAGGCGCTAGGGTAGGGGCATGTTTTTTGCTGATATGAAGCGCACCTTGGCGATGTTCGCTTGAACGTACGGCGATTATATCATCCGTCAACCCGAACACATACACAACACTTCACGCAAGGAAAACTCTATGACGACTAACGAAACGCTAGACACGGTAGCGGTCATTGGCTACGCCCCCGGCTTTGGAAATACCAAGGTCTGTATCGCTGGCCGCGTTGGCATGATTCAATGGCCGTCTCGCAACCCAAATCAGTCGAACTGGCAACGATCGAGATGAGAGCGGCCAGTCAGCCAGTGCCCATTGTCGAAATCGGCGACACCGCCGCTGTAGGACAAGGCTCAAGCCACGATTGTGATCGACTCGCTGAAGCGCTTCAAAGGCAGTCGCCACTTCAAAATCGGCCATAAAGCCCATGACTTGGAGATCAGTCGCGTCAAGGTCCTGGCTTAGCCGGTGGGTGCATATGTGAACTGGTTGTATGACGATCAATTGAGTCCACGCCCGAATGGCAACAAGGCCGAGATTGCGATCTTGGACTTCGGTTTCAACACCTTGGACTGGCCGTCGTTGAAACGTTTTACGGCAGTCATTCCCACCGGCGCCGGCGCACTGGTCTTGAGCGACAAACTCAAAATGGCGCTGGCCGCAAAAGGCGCGGTGGCGCCTTGGCCCAGATGACCCAACCAGGGGAGACCAGCCTGGCTGTCCCGCCACCGGTCTGGAAAGGAACGCCTCGGGGCAACGCTTTGCGTTCGACCACTAAGGCCCTTATACCCAGCGGCAGGCCGATATCTTGGCTGGACATGACTTGAAAGTTTTTCGGCTTGAGGCGTGCCTTGAGCAGCTCGGCTCCTCTGAGTGTGCAAAAGACGACGGCGTATTTATCGCTGTTTAGCTTGAGGTGCTCCAGAACAATGTCTCTAGCTTGCTCGCACAAGTGCGTGGATACCAGCGAGTTGTGCCCGCTGCCTCGGTGAACATTGGAATAAGTCTCAAGCGCCGCCTGTACGCCTCGCTTGAGCTCGGCATCTGCTCTTTCATTGTCCTGGGGAACAGGTTTCGCCATCTCTTTGAGCTGAAGAACATCTGGTGGTCCGTATTCTGTGCATACAATTGCTTTCATGGTCAGTGACTATGCTCCACAGTAATGATGACATTGCCTTTTTTATGCCCCTGGTCCACATAGCGGTGCGCCTCGACGATTTGCTTCAGCGGATAGACCCGGTCAATGACTGGTTTCAGCTGGCCCGCTTCGACCAGGTCGGTGAGAAACACCAGGTCGGTGCGTTGCGAGGTTGGGCGACCATTGTCAATAGAGATGAATTTCCCGTTGGGGGCGAGGGCTTTTCTGAACGGAACCTTTGCGCTTTTCTTGCGGCCAACCGCGTCAAAGATAAAGTCGTAGCGTTCACTCCGGTTGGTGAAATCCTCCCGGGTGTAATCAACGGCGGCTTCAACGCCCAGCAATTTCACCAGTTCCAGATTTTTAGTGCTGCATACCCCGGTAACTTTTGCGCCAAAGTGTTTAGCCAGCTGTACGGCCGCAGTTCCATTCGCCCCGGAAGCCCCATAGATCAGCACGTTTTGCCCGCTTTGGATAGATCCTTTTTTGAGATAGTACAGCGCCAACAGCCCGCCATACGGAATTGCCGCGGCTTCCGCGTGGGTGAGATTCGCCGGTTTGGGCGCAATCACGCTGTCTTCCGGCAGGCAGATGTACTCGGCATATGCGCCGAAGCGCATCAGGCTGAACGCATACACCGCAGCGCCTTTTTCAAAGCGCCGGACATCTTTGCCGGTGGATTCGATTTCTCCGGACAGCACCATGCCAATGATAGGATTGCGCGGCCCGGAAAATCCTAACATCAACCGCATGGGGAGCCACAGCCTGCGATTGACTTGACCGCTGCGCACGATGCCATCGCTGGCGGTCACGGCGGTCGCGCAGATTTTGATCAGGACTTCTCGCGCTTGTGGAACCGGTTGGGCAACTTCGTGAAGTTGCAGAACTTCAGGCGGGCCGTAGCGGGTGCAAATGACGGCTTTCATGATAGGGAATTTTCCGCGCGCAGGATGATGACCACATTGCCCTTTTTGTGTCCCTGCTCCACATAGCGGTGCGCTTCGACAATCTGCTCGAACGGATAGCGCCGATCGATGACGGGCTTGAACTTTCCGGCTTCGATCAGTTCTTTGATTGCCAGCAGTTCTTTGATCGCCAGCAGCTCTTCCCGTTTTTTGCCGCTGCCCGAATCTTTATGCACGTTGAGATAGATGCCGCCCGGCTTGAGTGCCTGCTTGCCTTGCGCCGCCGATGTTTTGCCGACGGCATCAAACACCACATCGTAGGTTTCGCCGCTGTGCGTGAAGTCCTCGCGCGTGTAATCCATCACCCGATCGGCTCCCAGCGATTTCACCAGTTCCAGATTTGCGGTGCTGCACACGCCAGTCACATCTGCCTCAAAGTGCTGCCGGGCCAGCTGGACCGCATTCGTTCCCACCGCGCCGGACGCGCCATAGATTAATACTGTTTGCCCGCGCTGGATATTTGCTTTACGCAGACAGCGCAGCGCCGTCATCCCCGCGCCGGGCGCGGCGGCGGCTTCCTCGAAAGTGAGGTTGACCGGCTTGATCGCCAGTGTCCCATCTTCCGGCAGGCACTTGTATTCGGCATAGCCGCCAAAGTTCACGCTGAACGTAGATGCAAAAACCGGATCGCCGATCTGGAAGCGCGTCACGCTTGTTCCGATCGCTTCAATCTCACCCGCCAGTTCCATTCCCAAGATCGATCGCTTGGGTTTGCGAATTCCCAAGTAGAGGCGCGCCATCAGCTTCTGCCAGCCAGCGACGGGCAGGTTGAGGCTGCGCATGATCGTGTCCCCGATGGTGACGGTGGTGGCGTGAACTTTGACCAGCACTTCATACTCGCGGGGCGCGGGCTTGGGCAGTTCGACGAGCCGCAGTACTTCCGGTGGTCCGTATCTGGTGCAGACAATCGCTTTCATTTTCGTAGCCTTCCTTTTTGCCTGATAGTATTCACTTCTTCTAACCATCAGCTAGAGCTGGTTTCTGATCCTTTGCGCCCATAATCAAAAGCCACAAAGTAAGCCCGAATTCCGCAATGAAGCCAAGCGGATAGCTAACATATGTGATTGCCGTGAAGCCTGGGAAAAGGAAGAACTGAAGGGAAGTCATCAGCCAGGTACAGCAATGGATCATCAACACGATGCCCAGGATTCTGGGGAGGAAGCCCGATTTGAAGACCAAATAACCCAGTGGAAAGAGCCAGGCGCCATAAAATATCTGGGCGACCATGAACCCATTTTTGTATAGATACAGAAATGACATGGCGTGGGCTTGTAATTGTTCGGTCTGGAATACTTTTGCGTAATCAGCGCCATTCAAAAGCAGCTGGCTGACAGGTAGAAAAAGATCACTGGCACATTGGATAGCGACGCCCCCCAGGTTTAATAACAAGAACAGCAAAGCAAGGTTTTTATTGACCCGTTGTAATAACACGTACAAAGCCCAGGCCGTCAAAAGGAACAAGACGGCCGCGAGTAGATCCATGATAAAACCGATCTGGAATTGCCCTGCAGAAGCCATGATATTCTTGGCGGTGGTCGCGGCATCTCCGTATACAATAAGCTTCGAACGACCAATCACATCTGCGGAGATGTGCATCACCATGTAAATAAAATACAGGACCCCGGCGATTCTTGCGGTCTTTTTGATTGAATTCATTTTTTGTCTCCTTGTTGTGATTGATTTTGGCGTAAACAAGCCGCTCACGCCAATTTACGATTTGACCTCTGACGCTTCCGCCTGGCCTGGTTCGATCGGGTTTACCGAGACCAATGGCATGCCCAGATCACGCACCTTTTTGAGCAGTCCGTGCAGCGCAGCCTGATCAATCGCCGGGCCGGTCAGCAGCGTATCGCCGTTGTCGGCCAGCGTGATGCTCAAGCCGCCAAACCACTCGGCCCACTCGCGGCCCAGCTGGCCCTTGAGTCTGATCTGATAGGCTCGTGATTCATTGGAATCAGTTGCGGGGTTGAGTTCGTTTGGCATGGCAGCGCTCGTGATGCCAGCACTATACTCGCCTCACGGTGTTTGCGTCTAGACACTTTGGTGTTGATTGAGGTGTTGTTTTAGGGGAGAGGCAATCTTACAACAGGCCCAGCTTGCGGGCACGGGCGATGGCTTCCGTGCGGCGTTGTACTTGCAGCTTGTCGAAGATGCGGCGATTGTGGCCCTTCACCGTGTCCAGGGCGAGGAACAGCCGCTCGCTGATTTCACGATTGGAGAGTCCCTGTGCGATGAGGCGCAGAATCTCCAATTCGCGCGGACTCAGCGGCTCAATGATTTCGGATTTTGGATTTTGGATTGCGGATTGCGGCACGGCTGTCGGTTGTTTGAAGGCCGCCAGAAGTTTATCGGTGTACCCGAGCAGTTTCTGATCTTCACGGTTCCCCAGTTTTTCAATCAGCATTCGAAAATCAGCGATTAGCAATCGCATCGCTTCGCCTTCATCTACAAAGCTGCGAATGAAGCCGCCCGGCTCCGCCAGGGCCAGGGCCTCACTCAGCAGCTGCACCGCCTTGTCCTTCTCAGCATGCGCCTGATGAGCGATCGCCTGTAGCACCATCACTTTGAGCCGTTCGTCCTGCCAACCCTTGGCTTCCATTTGTTTACGCACTGCTTCTAAAATCGCCAACGCCGCCGCTGAATCTCCCTGCGCCAACAGGACACGCGCCTGGCTCAAGGGCAAATCGTACGCTTGAGCGATCTGCGCGGCGGCCGCCACCTCGCCCTGCCGCAACAGCACCACCACTCGCGCGGCGGCGATCTCCGGCAGCCGGTGTACAAAATTGTTGTGCCGCGCGGCTTCCTCGGTCTGCGCGAGCAGCGCGGCTGTGCCGGATACATCGCCCTGCGCCAGTTTCAGGCGGGCGAGAAACACCTCGCTGACGATGAAGCGATCGAGCGCTTGATCGTACTGCCGCACCAGCTCGAGACTCCGCTGCCCGTAGCGCTCAGCCGTTTCCAGATCGTTCCATTCGTAGTGGATGCGCGCCAGGCCCAGATACACTTCACCCGCATTCGGCTGCGGATGATCACTAATGAGCGGCAACAGCCGCCGATAGGTCTCGGCCGCCAGAACCAGCTGGTTGTCAAATTCCTGTAGCTCGCCCAGACTGGAGGAAGCAAGTACCGTGGAAAAAACATCGCCGGACTTCTGGCTGATAGCCAGACCTTCCATGCTGGCCTGTCTGGCAGCGGCGCGATCTCCCTGCAGGAGGCAGGCAAATGACAGTGTCCAATAGGCCGTAAAGCGAAAAGGTAAATTATCGGGGGGCAGATATTCTAGGGCGCGGCGTGACCAGATCAACATGCCGTCCACTTCATACCGGGTGAGCGCCAACGTGGCCCGGGCGGCTGCCATCTGCCCGATCAAATCACGCGTCATATCGTTTAGTTCTACGCCTTGCAACGCCGCTTCTGCCGCCTGAAGTTTTTCTTCGACGCCCGTCGTCTGGCCGGCCGTCAACGCCAGCGTGGCCGACCTCACTCGCAACACGGGCCTGGCATCCAGCACAGACTTCGGCAGCGATGCCAGCCATTCTAAGATAGCGTTCACTGCACCACGAAAATGCAGGGGCATCGCCTTGTCGACCATCAGCCGCTCGGCACGCTCGATATCATTGGCCGCCGCCGCATGGCGAAACGCTTCTAGCGCCAGACGATGATCTTCATACCACTGGCTGGCGCGAATGTGATGCTCCGCGACTTCTTCAGCGGTGAGGCTCTGCCCCAGGCGCTTGCGCAGCAAATCCGCAAAGAGGTGGTGATAGCGATACCACTGCCGCTCGTTATCCAGCGGGACGATGAAGAGATTGGCGCGTTCCAGGTATTCCAGCGTCGCTTGCCCGGAACCGGAGGGAGTGAGCAGCACGGCTTCACACAACGAGCCGCACAGGCGGTCAAGGATCGAGGTGCGCAGCAAGAAAGATTGGATGTTTTCGGATTGCTGGTGCAGGACTTCTTCCACCAGATAATCGAGCACAAAATGATGGCTGCCGGTGAAAGACTCGATGAAGCGGGCGGAGTCCGATCGGCCCTGCATCGACAAAGCGGCCAATTGCAGTCCCGCGATCCAGCCTTCGGTGCGATTCTCCAGTGCGGCGATGTCGTCCGCTGAGAGGTCGAGGCCCATCGTGTGGTTGAGGAATTCGGCGGCTTCGGCGGGAGTGAAGCGCAGGTCGGCAGCGCGCAGTTCGGTCAACTGGCCCCGGGCGCGGAGCCGGGCCAACGGGAGTGAGGGATCCTCTCGGGTGGCGATGACCAGGTGCAGCTGCGGCGGCAAATGATCGATCAGAAAAGTGAGCGCCTGATCGATCGACTTGGAATCAACCGCATGGTAATCATCTAGCACAAGGATAACCCGATCGGGAATGGCGGCGATCTCATTCAGCAGGGTCGTCAGCAGCGCGACAGTGGACGGCGGCTGAGGAGATTGGAGCGCGGCCAATACGCCTCCACCGATCTGCGACGCAATCGTCTGCAAGGCCGCGACGAGGTACATTAGAAAACGCGCGGGATCGTTATCCCCTGCGTCCAGCGACAGCCACGTGATCCTGAAAGGATGAGGGAGGAAAGCGGAAGGATGAAAGACGGCTTCTCCTGCTTCATCCTTCACACCTGCACTGCGCGCAGGCGCAAGTGTCCTTCCGCCTTCCGCCTTTTGATTGATCCATTCACTGAGCAGCGTGGTTTTACCAAAGCCGGCGGGGGCCGAGATGAGAGTCACGCCTGGCGTGCGACCCGCAGAGAGACCCTCGTTCAGCCGCGCGATCAGGCGGGAGCGGAGGACGACGTTAGGCCGCGGTGGAGGGATATACAGTTTAGTGGCTAAAATTGGCGTAAACACAGATCAATTATAGAACACCCCCCACAATTCAAAAAGTGTCCCAACGTAGGTCGGGACACTTTGCTTTACACGGTGATGACGATATTTCCCTGTTTGCGCCCTGATTCGACATGCCGGTGCGCCTCAGCCGCCTGCGCCAGCGGATAGCACTTATCGATGACGGCTTTGATCTGCCCTGCTTCGACCAGCTCTTTGACGAGCCTGAGGTCTTCCGCTTTTTCGGGCAATAGCGCACAGATAACCTTCTTGCTGCCGCGAATGGAAGTCCACAGCATCTGCAGCAGCTGTTTCGTCTTGAAGCTGACACAGAGCAGAAGGCCGTCGGGCTTGAGCGAATTTTTGCAGCGCGCGAACGAGCTCTTGCCCAGGATGTCAAAAATCGCGTCGTAGGTTTCTCCGTTTCGGGTGAAGTCCTCCCGCGTGTAATCGATGACCTTATCCGCTCCCAGCGACTTCACAAACTCCACGCGCGGAGTGCTGCACACCCCGGTCACCTCTGCTCCAAAGTGAGACTTAGCCAGTTGCACTGCCGCTGAACCGATCCCGCCGCTGGCGCCGTTGATCAATATCTTTTGCCCCGGCTGGACATTGGCCTTTTTCAACATGTTCAGCGCGTAGAAGGCCCCGTACGGAACGGCTGCGGCTTCCTCGTAGGTCATATTGGCCGGTTTGATCGCCACCACTCCGTCTTCGGGCATGCACAGATACTCGGCATAGGCCCCCATATTCTGGCCGAGATAGCCAAAGACCTGATCACCTTTCTTGAAGCGCGTCACCGCTGCGCCCACCGCTTCAACTTCCCCGGCGAACTCGCTGCCCAGAATCTTCTTCTTCGGTTTGCTGAACCCAAACACTAATCCTGTGGGAAGCCAGAAGAAGAACGGCATATTGAACTTGCGTGGCGTA
Source organism: Thermoflexales bacterium (assembly GCA_041738395.1). GTDB lineage: Bacteria > Chloroflexota > Anaerolineae > Fen-1058 > Fen-1058 > Fen-1058. The sequence continues at coordinate 43,797 of JBGSPW010000212.1, read as the reverse complement.
ACGCTCTTAAAATTCCGGGCGAGAAGATCGCCGAAGTTGACGGGCGTGGCATGGATGCGAATCAACACTTCATTGTCCTTCGGCGCGGGCTTCGTCACTTCTGTGAGATGCAGCACCTCCGGCGATCCGTATTCGGTGTAAACAATGGCTTTCATGAGAATTCCTCCTGAGTTATCTGTTTCAGCGATCACTGATGATTGAACTCAACTCACCGCTGGCAGCGGCGTATCCAAGCGCCGAAGGTGTGCGGCAACCGACAATAGCCGGGGCTTCGTGGATCAACTCGTTGTTCTGCAGCGCCTCGACCATGAACAGGGCATAGTCCACGCGGCGTGTGATGTTGCTGGCAAGGATCGGATCACCCACATGCCGACTCCACACAGGCAGGCCCTGGCTTTCGCCTTCTTCCAGATCGCTGCCACGCACGACCGTCCACCGGGTGTTGCTGGCAAATATCCGCTGGCACGCTTCCACCTGGTCGTCGATGTCTACGGCGTGCAGTAATCGCCCGGCCCATCCGGCAACTTTGACGGCCGCTTTGAACGCCCGTGAGTACGTATCTTGACCATCCTGCGTAATGTGCCAACCGCAGGAGAAGGCGAGGCGCGCGCCCGGACGCGCATAATCGAGTACCGCCTGGGCCGTTCCCGATGAATACTGGTGAACACCCCACGGCACCAACACGGTCAACACCCCGTCACATCCGGCGACCGCCTGCTTGATCACCGCGCGATCATTTGTTGCGCCGGGAATAACTGTGATACGCCCTTTGAACGCGTCGAGCTTGCTCACGCTGCGTTCCCGACATACGCCAACCACTTCATAGCCGCGCTCAAGCGCGTGCTGTGCCATGTACTGGCCGAGCTTCCCGGAAGCCCCGACAATGCATACTTTCATCGTTCACTGACTCCTTTTATTGTTTGACCTCTGCGGCATCTGCCTGGCCGTGTTCGAGAGGACTGACTGAGATCAATGGCAGGCCTAAATCACGCACTTTTTTCAGCAATCCATGCAACGCGGCTTGATCGATTACCGGGCCGGTCAATCGTGTCGTGCCGTCGTCTTCTAGCCTGATGCTTACGTCCCCAAACCAACCGGCCCACCGATCGGTCAAGTGGCCCTTGAGGCGAATCTCGTAGAGGTTGGGCTCGTCGTGAATCTTGGTTGATGACTGTATGTCGCTCATGCCGTTGCCTTCCTCTCTGTCTTCGGGTACAGAATACCAACGAAGGTGGTGAGCCGTCATCACATCATGTGGTGATTGAGGTGGTGATTTATCCAGCGGGAGGCCACGGCAGGATGTCGCGACAGGGTGTCGTGCGGAAAACAAAAAGCCCCGGCAGTGCCAGGGCCTGATGGATGTTCGCCTGTTCGCTATAACAAATCAAGCTCCTCGGCGCGTCGGACGGCCGCCCGGCGGTTATTCGCCCCGAGTTTGCTGTAGATGTTTTTGGTGTGGGTCCGCACGGTGTTCAGCGACACGCTGAGTTTGCGGGCAATTTCCGGGCCGCTCAACTCGGTGCCGAGCAACTTCAACACTTCGAGTTCGCGCTCGCTCAACGGCTCAAGCATTGTAGAGTGCTGAGTGTTGATTGTTGATTGAATAGCTGCTGGTCGAACAAAAACGACCAGGAGTCGATCGATGTAACTCATCAGTCTTTGGTCTTGGCCGCGCTTGCGCTGTTCAATCAGCAATCGGCAATCCACAATCAGCAATCGCATCGCCTCGCCTTCGTCCACGAACAACCGGACATAGCCCTCCGGTTCGGCCAGAGTCAGGGCGCGTTCCAGCGCGGCGAGCGCGCGTGGCAGATCGCCCTGCGCCTGATGAGCGAGCGCCTGCAATATCAAGATTTCGATCACACTTCCTGTCCGGCTGCCTTCTTCTGCCGCTTGCAAGAGCCGTTGTAGTAGTTTCAGTGCGGCTCGCAGGGCGTCATCGGCTCGATCGGCCTTATACTCGGCGATAAACACGCGGGCCAACGTGAGATGATCGAACTCGCGCAAGTAGTTCAGATCATCATCGGCAGACAGGTTCTGTTCGCGTACCCATGACAGGGCTTCGGTCAATTTGCCTTGCCTGATCCACAGGCGAGCCTTCAACGCCGCGATGGGCCGATCGGGTAGTGGATTGCGCACGTACTGGCGCTCCGCTTCATCCAACAAAGCAAGCGCATTTACTAAATCGCCTTGAACTTCCTTCATGCGCGCTTGAGCAACACTCAGGCGCTGCGGCCAACCCGTTAGCGAGCCTCGCTCGCCCAATTGCTGAGCGGTCAACAAGTGCTGCGCCGCGACTTCGAGATCGCCTTGTTCGCAGAGCACCTCGCTGAGACCCCGATACAGATCCGACACGCCAAGAAAGAACGGCATCCCCCGATTCAGCGCCAGTTGCAGTGAATGCTGATAGGCACTGACGACTTCACGGAGACGGCCTTGTGCCAGCTGGATGTTCGCCAGGACAAAGGTGATGCCGATGGCGTTGGCGAGGTCGTTGGCCTGCCACATCATCGCCTGAAAATCGAGCAGGTATTGCTCGGCAGATTGCAGATCGCCGCTGGCATACTCGGCCATCCCCAACAGCGCGGTCGCCTGTGTGCGCCTGATCACGTCATCCTCCGCCGCCAGCTTTAGCGCTCGTCGGGCCTGCTCGATCGTGCCGGGGATGTCGCCCAATGCCAAAGCACGATAGGCGCGGGCACTGGCGATCGAGGCGGGTAGCGACCGAAATTCTACTTCGTCCACCACGATCATCTGCGCGGCTAGTTCATCTGATGGTTCCAGCCAACGCTCGGCGTCGCGCAGGCGCGGCTCGCTGGCTTCTAACTCGCCGCCATTCAGCAACGCCCATCCATAGCCGAGGCAGAGCACCGGGTGGACGCGGATCAGTTCATCGGGCAGCGCCTTCACCCAGCCAAGCCACGTAGCGGATTGGTAACGGAGATCCATATCCAGCCAGACGCGCTCGAGCAGATCGGCTGCTCGCGCAAAGTCTTTGGCGATCAGCGCATGCTGGATGGCCTCGGCCGGTAGATCGTTTTGCTCGTACCAGACGCTGGCCCGCCGATGGAGCGCAGACACCCGATCGGACTGTTCCTCGATCAAGCGCGCCTGCAACACATCGGCGAAGAGGTGGTGATAGCGATACCACTGGCGCTGGTCGTCGAGCGGCACGACGAAGAGATTGCCCCGTTCCAGCGCCGCGAGCATGTTTTGCCCATCGTCGCGTTCCGTAATGGCGTCACACAGCGGTCCGCACATTCTTTCAAGAATCGTGGTCTGCAACAGGAAACTGCGTACCCGTTCGGGCTGGCGCTGCAGGACTTCTTCCATCAAATAGTCCAGCACAAAGCGATGACTGCCCGTGAACGCCTGAATGAAACCAGCGGCGTCCCCACGGCCCTGCATGGAGAGTGCAGCGAGTTGCAGCCCGGCGATCCAGCCTTCGGTGCGCGTTTCCAGCGCGGTGATATCTGCTGCAGAGAGGTTGAGCCCCATCACTCGATTGAGAAACTCGGCGTCTTCGGCGGGCGTAAAGCGCAAATCGGCGGCACGCAGTTCGGTCAACTGGCCGCGCGCACGCAGCCGGGCCAATGGGAGTTGGGGATCCTCTCGGCTGGCGATGACCAACCGCAGCTGCGGCGGCAGATGATCGACGAAGAAGGTGAGCGCCTCATCGATCGGCTGTGACTCGATCACATGATAATCGTCCAGCACAAGTACGACATCGCCCACTGTGGTGAGATCGTTCAACAGGGCTGTGAGCAGCACCTCGGTAGGCGGCGGCTGCGACGATTGAAGCGCCACCAACGTTGCTTCGCCAATCTGCGGTGCGATTGTCTGCAAGGCGGCGACGAGATAATTCAGGAAACGAGCGGGGGCATTATCGCCTTCGTCTAACGATAACCAGGCGACCCTCACCCCCGATCCGGTGAGGGTCGCAATCCATTCGCTGACCAGCGTGGTCTTGCCGAAGCCGGCGGGTGCAGAGATGAGCATCACACTCGGCGTGCGCGACAGGCCGACGTTCAAACGATCGATCAAACGCGAGCGACGAACAAGGTCAGGCCGGGGAGACGGGATGTACAACTTGGTGGCAAGCATGGGCGCAGGCATGCATCCATTATAGAACACGCCCTGCAATTCCAAAAGACGCTACGCCCAATTCCACGCATACCAGATCGTGACCACATTGAACCCCATGTTGACCGCCAGCAGGAATTTGTCATATAAGGATGCGTAGGTGGGCAAGCCAACCAGGTTGAACAGGAAAAAGAAGGCGGCGACGATGATGTTGGCCCAGCGGCTCACTCCTTGCGGCAGCACCAGGGCCAGGAAAACCATCAAAATTGGAATGAGCATCAAGATGGCGATTCCCAGCCAAACGAACTGGTTGAGATTCATGTCGGCCATCGGTTTTTTTGCCAGGTCGCCGCTGCAGATGCGCAAGACATCGCCATAAAGATAGATTAGCTCGACGACAACCCAGGTTGCGGAAAGAATAATTTTCGTATCCATTGTTTGATCACTCCTGTGCCGCGATGGTGATGACGACATTGCCCTTTTTGTGTCCTTGATCGACATAGCGATGCGCCTCGGCCGTCTGTGCCAGAGGATAACGCCGATCGATGACAGGCTTGATCTTGCCCGCCTCAACCAGTTCCTTGATGAAAACCAAATCTTCCTGGCGTTCCGAGGACAGGCCGGCCAGCACTTTCTGGCCGCCCTTGATTGAGGTCCAGAGCATCTGCCCAAACACGGGCAGTCCGCCAGTGCCTGCCAGGTAGCGCCCTTGCGGGTTGAGAGCGTTCTTACACTTTGAAAACGAAGTCTTGCCGACCGTGTCGAAGATGATGTCATAGCGCTGGCCGCTCTTCGCAAAATCTTCTCGGGTGTAATCAATCACCCGATCGGCCCCCAGCGACTTGACCAGCTCCACATTGGCGGTGCTGCACACGCCTGTCACCTCGGCCCCCAGGTGTTTGGCGATCTGTACCGCTGCGCTGCCCACGCTTCCCGAAGCGCCCACGATCAGGATTTTTTGTCCCGGCTGGACATTGGCCAGTTTCTTCAGGAAGGTCAGCGCGGTCAAGGCTCCGTTGGGAATGGCGGCGGCTTCTGCATAGGTCAGATTAACTGGCTTGAGGACCAGCCCGCCGGCTTCAGACATACACTTGTACTCGGCATATGCGCCCAGGCCAGTGCTATCGATGCCAAAAACCGCATCGCCTTTTTTGAATCGAGTGACATCCTTCCCGATAACTTCTATTTCTCCGGCCACTTCCACTCCCAGGATAGTCCTCCTGGGTTTGCGATAGCCGAACATTAACCGTGAGATAAGCCCGAACCCGCGCGGGACAAAGGTGAAACCGCGCAGATTGCAATCCCCCGTGGTGACGGATGTCGCATGAACCTTGATCAACACTTCGTTGTCTTTGGGCGTCGGCCTGGCGACCTCTTTGAGATGAAGAACATCGGGTGATCCGTATTCGGTGTAGACAATGGCTTTCATTGGGTTTCCTCCTAAATTTGCTTTGATTGGGTCGTTTAGACCTTAACGGCCCGGCTTATCACCTGCCGGTAGTGGGTGTCGGTTTTATCTTTCAACTATTCATGGTATTTTGTCAGCGTGTCCCTGCTTGCCAGGGAATCGCTCAACCACGCGCCATCTGACGATCGGATGGTTGGCTACCCATGCTAACTCAGGCTGAATGGTGGATAGCGATCGGTCACCAACAGGAAGGCGTAGGCCGTCACCCGCAGCGACCAGCGACTGACTCCGACCGTGAAGTCGAAGAGGCCCCGCGGGTATTGACCGGTCACCAGAATGGCGAACCAGGCCAGGATCACGGCGAACAAAGCGGCCAGCCCGAGAAAAAACAGGACGATGTAGTGCGGGATGGCGAGCAGCCACTTGACTAGCGGTAACCACCGATTGAGATCAGTTTCCGCGTTGGGATAGTCGATCTCCAGGTGGACCGACTGCTCGTCGACGGTGGACGGATATCGATCGGTGAGCAGGGCCGTGTAGGCGCTGACTCTGGCTCCGAAGCGCGTCAGCTCGCGAGAGAAGTCGAACCACCAGCGTGGATACCGCTGCCGAAAGATGATCAGCAGGGCTGTGGCGGTCGTGAGGCCACTGAGCAGCCCACCGACTGTGTCCTGAGTTACCCGGATAACTTCGCCGGCGCCATTCAGAATCACCGTCCTGGTGACCGTCTCGCCCGCTCCCGAGATGAGGCCCAGGATGATGGCGATGGGAATGAGCCAGATTACGCGGAAGAAGGTTGTCAGCCGATCTAGTTTCTCCGGATAGTCGATCTCCAAACGAGCGGGATATTCAGCAGGGTTATTCATCATGTACCTTCCTTAAAGATATCGTTAGCTAAGCCCGTTGCCGCCCGAATCTGGGGAGAAAGTCCAACTCTCCACCAGAACGGGCGCAGCGGACTAGCGGCTGTGCAGCGCTTTGTCAGATTTAGTTGTTCTGTGCCGCGATGGTGATGACGACTTTGCCGCGCGCATGTTCTTTTTCCAGATAGCGGAATGCGGAGGGTGTATCGCTCAGCGGGTACGTCCGATCGATCACCGGCGTGACCTTGCCGGTTTCGATGAGGTCCTTCAGCGTTGCTAAAGTCTGGCTGGTTGGCACGGCGAAATACATGCTCCCGTGTTGACGCATTACCATCGACAATGCGAACGCTTTGAATACATAGCCCATCCCCGCATGCCCGCTGTTAGGAATGGCCTTGCCCTGTGGAGTAAGCGCGCGCCGCAGATCGGAGAACGAACGGCTGGCGACATTGTCGAGGATGAGATCGTAGCGCCGTCCGTTTTGCGTGAAGTCCTCGCGGGTGTAATCGATCACGTGATCGGCGCCGATTGATCGTACCAGGTCCACATTGCGCGGGCTGCACACGCCAGTCACTTCTGCGCCGAACGCTTTGGCAAGTTGCACCGCAAACGTCCCCACTCCGCCGGACGCGCCGTTGATCAACACCTTTTGCCCTGGCTGTATCTTGCCCACATCGCGCAAGCCCATGAGGGCGCTAACGGCGGCCGTCGGAACGGCGGCGGCCTGTTCAAAGGTGAGATTGGCGGGTTTAAGGGCCAGCTTGTTTTCGGCCACGCTCACATAATCGGCCAGTGTGCCAGTGCTCGCGCCAAACACTTTATCACCCGGCTTGAAGCGTGTCACCTGGCTGCCGACGGCCTCGACGCGCCCGGCCACGTCACAACCGAGAATGTAATTCTTCGGTTTGGGAAGCCCCCCCATCAACCGAGTCGGCCACGGATCACCTTTCATGAAGTAAACGTCTCCGGCATTGAGTGAGGCGGCGTGAACGCGCACCCGCACTTCGTTCTCTTTCATCGCTGGCTCAGCGACCTCGGCCAGTTTGAGGACATCGGGTGAACCATAGTCATTTTGTACAACGGCCTTCATGGTGTTTGCTCCTTCTGTGAATGAATAGCGACCTGATTGACCGCGAGTAGGGGCATCCCTAGATCGCGCACTTTCTTGAGCAAGCCGTACAGCGCGGCCTGATCGATCACCGGGCCGGTTAAGAGCGTATCGCCATCGTCTTCCAGCGTGATGGTTAGCCCCTCAAACCAATCGGTCCATTGAGGACCCAGCTGGCCCTCGATCCTGATCTGATAGATCATGGCCTGGTTGAGATGAGTTGTTGAATCAGGTGTGTTCGACATTACCGTGTGCCTCTTGCTCAATGCACAGGTAATATAGCGGAAAGCGAGTATGGCCGGGTAGCTACTAAAGTATGGTCGAAGGTATTGTTTTCGAGGAAGCAGACTGACTACAACAAGCCTAGCTCGTGGGCGCGAACTACGGCCTCGGTGCGCCGTTGGACTTGCAGTTTGTCAAAGAGGGTGCGGGTATATCCCTTGACCGTGCTCACGGCCAGGAACAACCGATCGGCGATCTCCTGATTCGAGAAGCCCTGTTCAATGAGGCGCAGCACTTCCAATTCGCGCGGACTCAACGGGTCAAGGATTGCTGATTGCTGAACGTTGATTTCTGATTGGGAAAGTGCCATCGGTTGTGGAAAGGCCGCGAGAAGTTTGTTCACATACTCGATCGATGGGTGACTCCCAACGGGCTTCTGCTTTTCAATCAGCACTCTAAAATCAGCAATCAACAATCTCATCTGCTCGCCCTCGTCCACAAAGATGCGGACGTAGCCTTCCGGCTCGGCGAGGGTCAGGGCGCGATCGAGCGCGGCGAGCGCCGCCGGGGTATTGCCCTGCGCCTGATGAGCAAGTGCCTGCACGATCGAAATCTCGATCACGCTGCCCGGTCTGTCTTGCGCTTCAGCCGCTTGTTGCAGGCGTTCCAGCAGTTTACTGGCCTGCTGCGCAGAACCTTCCGCCATAAGGATTCGCGCCAGCGTGATGTACTCGAACTCGTGCAGATAGCTGATCTCATCATTGGCTGAGAGGCCGCGTTTGCGCACCCACTCTTGCGCCTTGATCAGGCGGCCTTGCCTTAAAGACACCTGGGCTTTCAACGTTTCAATCGGACGCAGATCAGGCACCAACGTCTTCACGTACACCCGCTTCGCTTCATCCAATAGATCGAGCGCGGCGTCGAAATCTCCCTCAGCCTGTTTCAAGCGGGCTTGCGCCACACGCCAGCGATAAGACCAATCGACCAACGTCGTGTGCCGGCCCAGTTCCTCGGCTCCATGCCAATGTTGCGTAAATGCTTCAGCATTCCCCGTCTCATGATACAGCAGCGCCAATCCCAGATGATGATGCGCCGTGATCGCTTGCGCTTCCGGGCCAGCCTCATCCGCCAACTGCAACGATTGCTGATACGTGCGGATGGCTTCACGCAGACGGCCTTGCGCAACGAGAATATCGGCCACGGCAAAAGCGCTGGCCACCACAAACACGCTGTTGCCCAACTGCTGCATGCTGTTCATCCAATCGTCCATCATCTGGAGGGCTGCTGCTAAATTGCCGTTCGCCCAGTGCGTGAAATTCAACATGACGGTGGCTTGCGCCCGCCGATAGACATCATCGGCCGAGATGAGCTGGAGCGCCAGTTCGGCATAGCTCACGGTGGCTGAGAGATCGCCTTGAACTTGAGCATTGTAGGCACGGGCCATAGCGATCATCGCCGGCAGTGCTCCCAACAGCGCTTCCTCCACCACGACCATGCCCTCTGACGAACCCGCCAGCCAGCGTTCGGCATCTCGCAGCCGGCGCTCGCTAGCCTCTGGTTCGCCGGCATCCATGAAGGCTATGCCAATTTGGGTACAGAGCACCGGACGGACGCGGATCACTTCTTCGGGCAGCTGCTTGATCCAGCTCAGCCAGGCCGCCGTCTGGAATGTGTCATCCATACTCTGCCAGGCCCGCTCAGCCACATCCGCCGCCTGCGCGAAATCTTTGGCAGCGATTGCATGGTGAAACGCCTCGGACATGAATCCGTTGTCGGCATACCATTGGCTGGCGCGTACGTGATATTCGGCTACGTTGGAAGTCGCTTGCCGTAATCGCTGGCGCAGCAGATCGGCGAAGAGCCGGTGATAGCGGTACCAGCGCCGCTCGTTATCGAGGGGGACGATGAACAGGTTGACACGTTCGAGGTATTCCAGCGTTGCTTGCCCGGAGCCAACGGGAGTGAGCAGCACGGCTTCACACAGGGGGCCACACAGGCGATCGAGGATCGATGTGCCCAGCAAGAATGTCTGGATGCTGGCGGGCTGTTGTTGCAGGACTTCTTCGAGTAGATAATCCAGCACGTAGTGGTGGCTGCCGGTGAAAGACCCGATGAAGCTGGCGGCATCCGATCGGCCCTGCATGGAAATCGCGGCTAGCTGCAAACCGGCGATCCAACCTTCGGTGCGATTTTCCAACGCGGCGATGTCTTGCGCCGATAGATTGAGCCCCATCACTCGATTGAGAAACTCGGCGGCTTCGGTGGGTGTGAAGCGCAAGTCGGCGGCGCGCAATTCGGTCAATTGACCTCGAACGCGCAAGCGGGCCAGCGGGAGTTGAGGATCCTCTCGGGTAGTGATGACCAACTGCATATGTGGCGGCAGATGATCGAGCAAAAAAGTGAGCGCTTCATCGATCGGTTTGGAATCGAGCGTGTGGTAATCATCCAGGACCAGGACGAACCGATCGGGGATGGCGGCCAGTTCGTTGAGCAGCGTCGTCAGCAGCGCGTCGGTGGGTGGTTGTGAGGATTGAAGCGCGGCCAATATGCCTTGTCCAAAACCCGGCGCAATCGTCTGCACCGCCGTCACGAAGTACAGCAGAAAGCGGGCCAGATCGCTATCGGCTTCGTCCAGCGACAACCACGCGATCCTCACCGAATCAGGGGGGAGGGTCGCAATCCATTCGCTGACCAGCGTGGTTTTGCCAAAGCCGGCGGGCGCAGAAATCAGCGCCACGCGCAGCGTACGATGCCGACCTTCATTGAGTCGATCAATCAAGCGTGGCCGAGGCACCGTGTCAGGCCGGGGCGGAGGGATGTAAAGTTTGGTGGCTAAGACGGGCGCAGACATGCTCGCATTATACAACGCCCGTGCGATCAGAGCACCATACGCTACAACGTGATGACGACATTTCCCTTCTTGTGGCCGGTGTCGACATACCGGTGCGCCTCGACGATTTGCTCCAACGGATAGCGTCGATCAATAACCGCTCTGATTTTTCCGGCTTCAGCCAGTTCTTTGATGCACAGTAACCCTTCGATCTTTTCGCCGTTGCCTGAGTCTTTATGGACGTTCAGATAGACGCCGGTCTTTTTGAGCGCCTGTTTGCCATGTGACGCTGAAGTCTTACCGACTGCATCAAAAATCACATCATAGGTCTCACCGCTTTGGGCAAAGTCTTTGTGCGTGTAATCAATGACCCGATCGGCGCCCAGCGATTTCACTAATTCCAAATTGGTCGTGCTGCATACTCCGGTCACTTCTGCTCCAAAGAACCTGGCCAGCTGTACCGCATAAGTACCCACCGCGCCGGACGCGCCATAGATCAGAACTTTTTGCCCACGCTGGATGTCCCCTTTTCTAAGACAACGCAAGGCGGTCATCGCTGCACCAGGCAGAGCGGCGGCTTCTTCATAAGTGATGTTGGCTGGCTTTAGGGCGATCATCCCGTCTTCAGGTAAGCACTTATATTCGGCGTATCCGCCAAAGTTCACGCCCAGTGTGGATGCAAAAACCGGATCGCCGATCTTAAAGCGTGTCACACCCTTACCGATCGCTTCAATGTCCCCGGCTAATTCCATCCCTAGGATTTGGCGCTTGGGTTTACGCACCCCCAGAATGAGGCGCGCCATCAACTTCTGCCAGCCAGAGACGGGCAGTTTGAAACTGCGCATGATCGTGTCACCGATGGTGACGGTGGTGGCGTGAATCTTGACCAGAACCTCGTTGTCTTTGGGCGCAGGCTTTGCGATCTCTGTAAGGTGAAGCACTTCCGGTGAGCCATAGTGTGTGTAGACGATAGCTTTCATGTCGACAACTCTCCATTCTTTTGATACGGCGCCTCTTTCGATGCGGCGCCTCTTTTGATGCGGTGCCGTCAGGCTGCTTCCAGCGGACGACTTGTCCACCGCTCGATATTGACACCTTTTATCAATAGCCAGAAGGGGAACGGCAATTCTGCCAGGAATGCCAATCCAGCAACCTGCCAATTGAGATTGGGCAGAAGAAAGAAGACCAGGAAATCTGTCACGTAGCCCACACCGGCCATTACCATCAAGACGCCCAATATTTTCGGAAGGAAACCCGACTTGTAGATGAGATAGCCCAGCGGCAGAAGCCAGACGGTCAGGATCTGAGCAGCCTTATCCCCCAGCCTCTGCAGGTTGATAAAAAACTGTACCTGCGCCTGCCACTGATCGGTTGTAAATAAGGTCGAGTAGCCATTACGACTCAGTAGCAACGGGGCGGCGTATTGAAAGAGCAGGCTGACCATCCCGATGGAAATACTGACCAGCGCAAAGGCGATCATGACCAGGGACCAGTCTTTATTTACCGGCCTGAGTAATTTATACAGGGCCAGAACCATGCAAATAAAAACTGCAAAGCGGGCCAGGCTGATGACAAAACCAAGGCGGAAAATCGGTTCGTAAGCGACGATGTGGTTGACTGTGGTTGAAATATCGCCGGGAACGATTATGAAGTTGTGAACCATTACTTCGCTCGCGACACCCGTCAGGACGACAAGAAAGTACAAGATCCCGGTCATTCTGGCTAATTTATTGGATGCTTCCATGATTTGCGGGTCAGTCATTTAATGAGCCTCATCCAATTGCTTGACTGCATCTTGGTTGAAGCCCTTGATGACCAGCCACAGGCCCATCACTAGTTCCTGAATACCCAACGGGATTTCTAAATACATCCCAGCGCTAGTATCTACATGGAAGAAGTGCAGTAGGGCGTTAGCCAAATAGGGCACTACGCCAATCAGCCCCCAGATGGTCAGCCAGCGGGGGATCAGCCGGGTGCGATAGAAGGCGATGTACAGACACGTCGCCCCAATGAGAAACACGATCGTACCGAGCGGGGCCTTGAGGTCCAGGAACTGATACAGGACATTGCCCATAGACTGCAACGCGGCCGAATTAGCCCCGGTGGCGACGTATTCGTTGCCAAGCACGACGATCGTCAAAAGGCCGAGGGCCGTAATAAAATACGAGGTTCCCTCCAGCGCCCCGCGGAAAAGCAGCAATCCCCCCGCCAGTTCTTCGCTGTCTTTTCTGAGAATCGGGTACAAGAAAACCGTCATCGCCACCAGCGAGATTCCCATCATGAAGGTGAAAAAGGCACCCACGGTCAGCTGAGATGAATCGGCGGCAACCAGGCCCAGCATATCCACCCCGGCCAGCGGTTTGCCCGTAATGAGCGAGACCAACACTTCGCCGCCAATGACTCCGCCCATAATCCCAAAGACTGTCCCCAGAAGGTAGAGGGTCCCCCCCATTACGGCATTCATTCGATATGTCTTCATTTCGATTCTCCTGATGGTGATTGATTTGGCGTAAACAAACCGCCCACACCTATTTGTGATTTGACACCTGACGCAGCGGGCTGCGCCGCATCTGCCGGGCCGAGTTTGACAGGACTGACCGAGATCAATGGCAGGCCTAAATCACGCGCTTTTTTGAGCAAGCCAAACAACGCGGCCTGGTCAATCACGGGTCCGGTTAAAAGCGTATCGCCGTTCTCTTCCAGCGTGATGGTCAGGCCGCCAAACCAGTCTGTCCATTGAGAACCCAGCTGGCCCTTGAGCCTGATCTGATAGACCACGGGTTGATCTGGATCTGTGCGCTGGCTATGTTGGTCTGACATTACTCACTGTACCTGTTGTGGCCGATCGAAACAGTCTGTGCCACTTACACAAGCCAGTATAAGGGCTGGCTGGGAGTAGTGTCATGGTTCCAAAGAACTATTCAATGGGACTAATCGCAGAGGTGTACTGCTTGCAACTACGCGGTGAAATTCAATGAGCGGACTACTGGCCAGTAGTCCGCCGCGGGTGTAAGTCTGCTTTGTAGATGAAGGCTGAAGAAACGAACGATCAGGGCTGAGGCAAGACGCCCAGTTCTCTGGCTCTGGCAACAGCCTGCGTCCGGCTGTGGGCATCGAGTTTGTCATAGATGCTGCGCGCATGGGCCTTGACCGTGAACAGTGAGAGGTACAGCCGATCGGCGATCTCGCGGTTCGTAAGCCCATCCGCGATGTGTTGGAGCACCTCCAGTTCACGTTCGCTTAGAGGCTCGATCAGTGTAGATTGTGGATAGCGGACGGCTGATTGCAGGATCGTCGGCGGTGGTGCAAAAGCAGCCAGAAGTTTAGCGGCATATCCGATCGGTTGGCGCCCCTCGCCGTGCGCCTGCTTTTCAAGCAACCACCGCATCGACTCGCCTTCATCCACAAAGATGCGGACGTAGCCCTCCGGCTCAGCCAGAGACAAAGCCCGCTCGAGTGGTGCGAGGGCCAGGGAGAGGTTGCCTTGCGCCTGGTGAGCGAGCGCCTGCAATACCAGTATCTCGACCACGCTGCCCATCCGGCCACCTTCTTCAGCTGCATGCAGGAGTCCTTCCAGTAGGTTCAGTGCGTCGCAAATGGCAACGTCTTCGCGGGTGCTCCGATAACGCGCGATGAGCGCCCTCGCCAGTGTGATATGTTCGAACTCGTGCAGGTAGCCGGGCGCATCGTCAACCGATAGGCTCCGTTCATGCGCCCAATCCAGCGCTTCGGTCAACCTAGCCTGCGCCACCCAAATCCGAGCCTTCAAAGCGGATATGGGACACACGTCGGGCAAGGGGGTTCTGATAAACAGACGCTCGGCCTCATCCAGAAGGTCGAGAGCGCCAGCCAGGTCGCCCTGTGTTTTCTTGAGTCGAGCCTGGGCAATACACAAACGGTATCGCAAAACAGGTAATTCTGCTTTTTCCCCCAGTTCCTTGCCTCTCTGTAAATGGTGCGCGGCTGCCTCCAGGTTTCCCTGTTCAAGATACAGCTCACTCAACGCCCGATGCAGGTCAGCTGTATCGAAAGGAATGGGTTCACCTTGATCCATTACAAAATGCAAACACTGCTCGACTGTACCAAGTGCCTCACGGAGACGCCCCAATGCCAACCGGATATCAGCCAGAACAACGGTAGCGCTGATTGCATCCGGGATGTTGCCGGCTGTCCGCAGTTTCAGCGTGTAATCGGCGAAGACCCGGTTGGCAGCTTCCAGATCCCCACTTGCCCAGTAGGTCATTCCCAGGAGCATGGATGCCTGTCCGTGCCTGAGATGATCTCCTTCAGGCACGAGCTCGAGTACCCGGCTGGCATATCTGAACGTGTCCGGAATATTGCCGAGTGCCTGAGCGATATAGGCGCGGCCGACAGCAATTGTCGCCGGTAGAGACTTAAATTGTTCCTGGTCTACAACAACCATCCTTCGGTGTAGTTTATCCTGAGCGTAGTCGAAGGATTCAGGACAAGTCTCAACGGATGGGGTTACCTGTTGCGCTTTCATGGTATCTGCCGATTCCAACCATCGTTCAGCGTCCTTCAATCGAGCCTCAGCGGCTTCCATCTCACCACGACCCAATAATGCATAGGCATACCCAACATTGAGCACGGGCCGGGCGTGGACCAACGCATCCGGCAGCGTCTTCACCCAGCTAAGCCATGTAGCGGGCTGGATACTTCCATCCTCTGTTGCCGGCCATGCCAGTTCGATCAAGCCTGCTGCGCGCTCGAAATCTTGAGCAGACAACGCATGGCGAATGGCATCGGCTGGCAGATTATTCTGCTCGAACCAAACGCTCGCCCGCCGATGAAGCTCAGACACCCGATCGGGTTGCTCTTCCATCAGGCGCGCCTGCAACACATCGGCGAAAAGATGGTGATAGCGATACCACTGGCGCTGATCATCGAGCGGCAAGACGAAGAGGTTGCCCCGCTCCAGGGCAGCGAGCATTCCTCTGCCATCTTCTCGCTCGGTGACGGCTGTTCCTATGGAACAGACAGCATCGCACAGCGGACCACTTAATCTGTCGAGAATGGCGGTTTGCAACAAGAAGCTGCGTACCCGTTCAGGCTGGCGTTGTAGAACTTCTTCCATCAAATAGTCCAGCACAAACCGATGGCTGCCAGTGAACGCCCGAATGAAACTGGTGATGTCCGATCGTCCCTGCATGGAAAGCGCAGCCAATTGCAGGCCCGCGATCCAGCCTTCGGTACGATTTTCCAGCGCAGCGATGTCTTCCGCTGCGAGGTTCAGCCCCATCACCCGATTGAGAAACTCGGCGGCTTCGGTGGGCGTAAAGCGTAAATCGGCGGCGCGCAGTTCGGTCAATTGACCACGCACTCGCAAGCGGGCCAAGGGGAGTGGTGGGTCCTCTCGGCTGGCGATGACCAGGTGCAGTTGTGGCGGTAAATGCTCAACCAAAAAGGCCAGTGCTTGATCAATCGGCTGAGAATCAATCGTATGATAATCATCCAGCACCAGGATGAGGTTGGCGGAGAGAGTGGTGAGTTCATTGAGCAGGATGGTCAGCAGCGATTCGATCGGCGGCGGTGACGAAGATTGAAGCGCACCCAACGTTGCTTCATCAATTCTCGGCGCTATTGTCCGCATCGCTGCGACGAGGTAAGTCAAAAAGCGCGTAGGGTCGTTGTCACCTTCATCAAGTGACAACCAGGCGGCCCTCGCCTTTGATCCGGCGAGAGTCGCAATCCATTCGCTGACCCGCGTGGGTTTGCCAAAGCCGGCGGGAGCAGAGATGAGGGTCAGTTTTCCGCGCAGACCTTCTTTCAGCCGCTCAATCAAGCGGGTGCGGAGGACAACGTTAGGCCGCGGTGGGGGAAGATAAAGTTTGGTGGCTAAAATCGGCGCAGACATTGATCAATTATAGAGCATACTCCACAATTCAAGAAGCGTCCCAACGAAAGTCGGGACACTTCTTCGTGAAACACTGTTACTCAGCTACGCCCAATGCAGGATTAAGTGACAGTGCGGAAATCACCACAAGACCTGTATGGACAGATCTCTTCATTGCGCGGCGCGTTGCACCTATACCACCATAGAGGTTTTCACCAGATCATCGAGTGCCGTTGACTGCTGACGCAAATCCATCGTTAATTCCCCGATGCGCGTGGCGGCCGCGTTCCCGGCTAGTTTTTGTAAACGCGCAATTTTCGTCGCCATGCTTTCGAGGACAGTGGCTACGCCATTCAATTGCGCCTCGATGTGATCCAGCTGCGCGGTGAGCGCATTCCGTTGGTCCAGTTGGGCTTGCAGCGAAGCGCGGCTTTTCTCCAAGACTTTCTTGATGCCATCATCGGTGAACTGTGCCAGTTGTTGATCGAGCGTGGCGATTTCGCTTTCCAGGCTGCTATCCATTTTGGCGCGCGATTGGCGCTGCGCCTCTAGCGGGATCGCGCGTTGGGACACGGCATGGCATTTGTCCACTAACCGATTGACTTCAGTTTGCAAAGACGTTAGCGCCTGCCGGATGGGGTTCTTCGTCGCGCCAATGGCATTCAGAACCTGCCGTTGGCTGTCCTCAATTCGATCCAGGCTGGATTGAAAACGTGGAACAGTAACGGGACGCTCTGGTTGGACGCTTTTCAGTTGCGTCACCGGATGAGTGGCCACGCCCCAGACCATGAAGCCCCACAACGCCAGACCGATCGGAAACATCCACCACGCCGCGATGACTCCGGCCAGGAATGCGGCGATCAGCATGGCCATGTTCAGGGGTTGGCGCAAGGCAGCGCGATAATGTGGTTTCATAGGCAATCGTACTCAATCAACGCTGAGTCACGTGCGACCACAAACCCAGCAGCGTGTCTAGCACCTCGCCGCGCGGCACTTCGACGAGGGCCAGCTGGTTCAGATCGGCCTGAAAGCCATTCGCCGCGTAACGCTGGAAAGGACTATCGGGTTGCCGTAAATCGATTGTGGAAGCGACCGGGCGGAAGCCGTATTTCTTCAACGCCAGATCCTGCGCGGCCGGGCCGGTCAGATAATCGATAAACTGGCGGGCCGCCCGGGATTTATCGGGCGTGACCCACTCGCTCTTGAGGATGCAAAACGGATGATCGCTCATCACCGTCGCGGGCGGATAATAGACATGCAGTTCGCCATAGCGCCCGACGGCATTCACGGCCTGCTCGACGGCGCTGGCTTCATAGACCGCGATGAGGTCATACATGCTGGGACCGTAGGCCACCATGTCCTTCATGTACGTGCCGGTGCTTTCGCCAAACTGGCCCACGGTGCCCTGAATTTCTTCAAACCATTGCTGGTAGTCGGCGTTGTCGAGCACATCATTCACGGTCAGGTTGGTGGTCTTGTTAAAGTAGCTGTACGTCATCAACAAAATGGACATCAGCCCGCTGTTGGATTTGAACGGATCGGTCTGGCCAAATTTGACGTAGCCCCAGTCCTTGCCGTAATTCTCCCAGCCTTTGGGATCGAGCAGGATGTCATGCAGGCGGTTCCACACATCCCGACCGGGACTCGCGCCCCACAACACGTCGGCGCGCTCTTTCCAGGCGACCAAGACCAGCGGCGTCTTCAACACCGATTGGCAGTCCGCGCTGTTTACGGGCGAGGTTCCCGTCTTGCGTGTGGCTAGATCTTGCAAGATGGAAATCTGGAGCGAACTGGCCGGGCTGATCAGATCGGGTTTGGCCGTGCCGTCTAACACCGCCAGATAAATCTCGCGCGACCCCATAGGCTTTAAGCTGATCCGAATTGGATGTCCATCCAGCGTGGGATGCGTGGCTTCGAAGCCGGCGATGGCTTCTTTTAGCCAGCCGTCTTTCTCGGTGGAATACAACAACGAGACGACGATCGGTTGGGGGGCGGGCAGCAGCGCATCGCGCAGCGGGGCAGGCGTCACGGTGCGTACCACCGGCGACAACACTGCCCCGATCGTCAAGGCGATGGCGACCATGATGTAGACGGCGAACAAGATTGGATTCAAACGTGGCATAGATTGCTCGTTTGGTGAGAGACTCGTTTAACAATCACGACTGTGCCGCCGTGGCTTTAGCTGTAATAATCACCATGATGCCCCAGACGATCAACCCGACGGGGAGCAGCCACCACGCGGCCAGCAAGCCCGCGGCGATAGCAATCCCCAGCGTCGCCAGATTCATCCGATCGGTGAAAGCACTCACCCACAGAGAGGGAGAACGCATCACATCACCTCAATCCTTCACATCCACGTACGTAATCCGCACCCCGGACTTGACGAAGTCTTGGATCCGTTCGGCCAACTGCTGCGGCGACGCCGAGCGGGAACTACCCGATCCCAATGCGATGTCGTCGCCCGAAGCCAACAACACATGCACGCCGTAGACCGGATCGCCGTCACTGTCTTTCGTTTCGCGCACCAACGCGCGCAATCCGTGCAGCGGCTCTTCGCGCTTGCGCGTGCCGCGCAGGCTCTCGTGCTTGATGATCAACACCTCGTGGTCGCGATCGAATGTATAGCTCTCGAAGCGAATGGACAAGATCATCATCATACCGAAACTGGTGAAGCAGAATGGAAAGAGATAGAGCCACGGGCTGATCTGCTGCGACAGCGACAGCGACCGGACCGTCGTATCACTCAAGAACTCGTTGATCTGCTGCGTCAATTTAGCGGTTGGCACGTCGCTGCTGTAAAACTCCGTCAGGGGGACCGTGCCGCGTGCCGTGACCAGCGCCACCCGGTAGGTGTCACCATCGCTATCTTCGCTGACTTCGACAATGGCTTCCCGAGGATTGAGCGCTTCGACGCGGCGCACCGGCAGTCCCAGCACCGTCTGCTTGATCTCGCAGCGCACTTCACGCGCTTCCAGGCGCGTACACTCCAGCGTGGTATAACGCCCGGCCAGCCAGAATACACCCAGTCCAATCGCCGCAAAGATCAGGCCAAAGATCAACATGGCGATCAACGATCGAAAGCGAGTCTGGACAATCAATTGATTGCCTTTTTCCGTAACGTGCATGTCGTCCTGCTCTTACGAAATCTTGAAGCCCCCGCAGGTCGATGGATTACTCGCTCTACCCGAAGGATCAGATCACAACGCTTCTTTCGGCTGCTTGCTGATTTCCCACACGCAGGCCGGCGCGCCCAGCGCGTGGCATTCCGTCTCCTGGATGTCGTACTCCTTGCCCATTTGCCACATCACAGATTCGATGAGGGCGCCAGTCCACACATGACAGATGGGTTTATCGGCCTCCCGGTCGACACAGTTCGTGCATGTGTCGACGACGTAGGCCCAGCGGTCACCGCGATCCTCGGTGTGCGCGTGCCAGTGCCCACCCACCTGCTGATAGATGGTCGTCCAGATGGCAATATGGGCCTCAAGCCCCATCTTCAATTTCATACCGGTCGGCAGTAATTTGGAGGCGGCCGCCAGGTTATTCAGGCCCAGCTGCTCGCTCTGTATTTTTAGCCCCAACTGCGTGGATTTGCGCCCGATGCGGATCAGGCTGCCGCGTCCGGCGCGCCCGAAGAAATTCAACAGCTCGATGCAGAGCGCCGTGTAGTCGCTAATTTTGCCGCCCACGTCAAAGTTCTCCGGCGGGTAATTGCCGATGTAGCGTTCCAGCCCGGCGTTACGCAGCACAATGTTGAGACCCTTCGGCCCCGCCACTTCCTCAGAGGCGAGCAGCGCCCAGCGCATGTAGGCATTGACGAAACCCCAATCGCCCAGCGGGTCATGCGTCGGCTTCAGTTTGACATCCATAATCAACACTCCTTACGAAGCTCCACCAGGGAGCAAAAGATGAAACCTAAAAGAACGTCGCAATCTCTCCATAGACCTTCATGATGTCGGAAGGATCGCTATTGTATTGCCGGCCGCCGGTCGGCTCGGCCAACTGCTTCAGCACGTCTTTATCGGCATCGTCGCCGAATGCGATCGTGAAGAGTTTGATCGCGTTGCCGCCTTCGCCGCCCGAGGCCGCAATCTGCTGCATGACATCGGGCAGCGCGCTCGTCGATTGGGTATCTTTGCCGTCGGTCAAGACCACCACGGCACGGATGTGTTTGGGATCGCCGTTCTGCACGAGTTCGGTATACGCCTGCTGCACGGCATCGTAGAGCCGCGTCTCACCGCCCTCGATAACGCCCGAGACGCGGCGCGTCACGTCGTCGCGCTTAGGCCCCAGCGGGGTCAACGGCGTCAAATCACTGAGTTCACTGCTGAAGACGATGACGCGCAAGCGATCGGCCTCGTCGAGCTGCTGGATGAACTGCACCAGACTGTTGCGCGCCGCGTTGATCTTGCCGTTGGCCGCCATGCTGCCCGATTTGTCCATCACCACCACCAGATCGACCGGCTTCTTTTTCTCGCGCCACAACTCCTGTACGCCCGCGATCACTTTGGCCGAGGGGATTTCCAGCACGGTCTTCGGCTGGGCGGGATCGACGCCGTGATTCGCATCCAGCGGCGCTGCCAGTGGAATCGATGGATCGGCGGGGCGGAAGCCCAACTCGATCGCGCGCTGCTGCTGCGGCTTATCGAGCAGGAATGCCGCAAAATCTTCGGCTGCCGCTTTTTGTTCCGCACTTACCCACGGCGCGTCCAAAATCACATATGGATGATTCGACCAGAACGTGCCTTCCTTCGGATAAATCGCCACGACCGGCGTTTGTTGGCTGGTGCCGGCGATGCGCTTGGCCTCCTGCGCCACGATCAAGTTTTCGTACAACACGGCCGCGCTTAGATATGACGGCCCGCGTTCGAACATGCGCTCGCCGAAGAAGCCGGTGCTCGTGCCATAATGAATGATGCTGCTCTCCACCGCGCCCATGAAATCTTTGACCTTCGAGTCTTGAAGATCATTCGTGGTAAGTCCACGCGGTTTACCCGCGCCCGCATAGGCCTCGGCGATGATCGACACGAGGCCGCTGTTGCTGTAGTCGGGATGCGTGTGACCAAACTTGAACGTGCCCCATTCGGGATAATTGAATTCCGCCCAGCCTTTGTCCGAGGTTGCCAGCTGCGCGATGTCGGCCCACCCGATCGGCTTGTTCGGCCAACCGAGCGCTTCCGCCATCGGCTTCCACATGGCGATGACAACCGGGCTGAGCACCAGATCTTTAGGTGTACCGCTAACCAGATCGGCGCTGTGATTCTGCCGCCAGCGCTCGTTCGCCACGGGCAGATACAGCGACGAAGCCGGGCTCCACACCGTGGGCTTGATCTGTTCCGCAAGGATGGCATCCACCGCTTCGATCGATCCCAGCGGCGTCGCTTCGACGACGATCGTCGAACTCTCGGCGGTTTTGTGTTGGGCCGCGTTGTACTGTTCAATCAGCGGCTTGAGCCATTCCTGCTTCTCAGAACCATAGACCATATTGACGGTGACGGTCTGGCCGCCGCTAAACGGCGAACCACCTCCGCCGCAGCCGGCGATCACGACCGCGATCAGGCTCGACAGCACGAGCAAAGCACTTAGACGTGTTTTCATCAAGACTCCTTTACTTCGACACATTGCGCGACCAGAAGTCGAGCAGCGTATTCAACGCATCGCCGGACGGCAGATCGATCTGGGGCGGCAGGTTAATCGTGAGGCCGTTGGCCGCAAATTGCTGGAAGGGACTGGCCGGCTGATCGAGCGCGATCGATGGATCGGTGGGACGGAAGCCGTATTTAAGCAGGGCTTTCTCTTGCGTGGGCTGGCTTAATAAATAATCGACGAACTGCTGCGCCGCCTGCGCTTGATCAGGCTTGACCCAGTCGGCCTGCAAAACACAAAAGGGATGATCGCTCATGATCGTCGCGGGTGGATAGTACACACGCAGTTCGCCGTAACGCCCCAAGGCGTTGGCGGCCTGTTCGATCGCGCTGGATTCATAGACGGCCGTGAGGTCGTACACACTGGGTCCGTAAGCGACCATATCTTTCATGTAGGTGCCGGTGCTGTCGCCAAACTTGGAGATGGTGCCTTCGATCTCGGTGAACCATTGGCGGAAGCCCGCATCCGCCAGGATTTGCTGCGAAGTCAGACCGCTGGTTGTGCCGAAGTAATCGTAAGCCATCAACAAGATCGTCATGAAGCCGCTGTTCGACTTGAGCGGATCGGTATGCCCGAATTTGATGTAGCCCCATTCGGGATGGTTATACGCTTCCCAGCCTCGCGGATCGATCAGCGCGTCGTGCAATTTCTTCCACACATCGGCCGGCGGCGAGTTGCCCCATAACACGTCGGCCCGCTCCTTCCACGCGACTAGAACCAGCGGTGTCTGCACCACCGATCGGCACTCGGCCGCCCGCACGATCGGGCGGCCGAATTTGCGCGTGGAGAGATCTTCGAGAATGGAAGTTTGCAGGGAGCTGGCGGGGCTGATCAACGTCGGCTGTGCGGCGCCATCCAGCACGGCCAGATACATTTCGCGCGAGCCCGTCTGCTGCAAGGCAATCTGAATGGGATGACCGTTGAGTGTAGGGTGGCTGCTCTGATAAGCCGCCATCACGTCTTTGAGCCACGCTTCTTTTTCAGTGGAATACAGCACCGACACGACGATGGGCTCCGGCGGCGGCAGAAGCGCATCCCGCAACGGAGCGCTGGCATTGGTGCGTGCGCGGAATTGCGGCGAGATCAACGCCCCGATAAAAACGCCCACGGTCACGATGGCATAGATAATGAAGAGGAAGCGTTTGAGTTGCAGCATATCGAAATTAGTGGGCCTTGTTGATGGACGCCGGTTCAATTTTGCGCCAAGAATGTTAGCACAGATAAATGGTGTTGTGGGTTAAATTTCCTTAACACAACCTCACTCTCCTTCGTTAATCAGTATGCCTCAAACTGCAACTTGCACATGACGGCCAACCGCCGAACGAGTGACGGGGTTTGTCAGCCGGTTAAATCGGCTTAACACGATATCCCCCAGGTCTTCTTAACGCCAGGCTTCCGAATGCAGAACCTCACCAGGCAGTAACGGCAACATTGCCTGCGGCACATTTCATATCCGTAATGGCATGCTACCCCAATAGTCCGAATTTCACCTTCTACCCGATCGGCAAGGTGGCGCGAAGTTAAAAAGACTTAACCCAAACTTGCGCCAACTTTCACTCAGCACCGTTACACTTACTCTGGCTAGAAACTTTGACGAAATCTATCAGCATGCCTTATACACGTTCGGCTTTGCATCAACGCAAATACAATTCGCTCAGCGCCAAGCTATTGACCCCGATTGTCGGCTTGATGCTGGCGTCGCTGCTCATCAGCGTCGTGGCCTTTCTGATCGGCACGACGCGCACCCAGGATCAATTGCTGGAGCAGCAAAGCAACGCCGATCTCAACCGGGTGCAGCAGTCTCTGCTCGCCCGATCGGATCTGGTGCGCACCACGGCGAATTTGCTGGCAAACGATCCCGTCATCCATGATGCGTTGAAATCACCGGGAGAGGCCAGTTTGGCGGCACTCAGCGATCGGGCGGTTGTAGCGCGCGATCGCTTTGGCCTCGATTTGATCCAGATCTACGATCGGCAGGATACCCAGCGCACCAACCTGGTCTCGTCCAGTCTCTATCGGGTGTCTTCGGTGTTGAACACGCTGAAGACGAACACGCCCTTGACATTCAGTGTGGTCGAAGGCAAGCTCTTGTTGTTGAGCCGGGCCAGCTTGCCCGACGGCAGCGGAACCGTCGTCACCGGAATTGATCTGGAAGCCGAGCTGGGTCGCATCGTAAGTACCGAACACTTGCCGGTCGATCTGGGTTTGAGCCATCGCGCAGTGTGCGCCGGCACACGTGCGGGAGTGCCGTTCGAGGCTCCCTCCGGCCACTTTGCCGATCAATTTGTGTGGCACAAGCCACTGACGCTGGGTGGAACCACGTTTGACCTGCTGGCGGCTCGCCCGACCTCGAACATGACGCAGGTCACTAACGCCGGGCTGACAGTGATGATCGGCAGCGCGTTCGTCACCACGCTGCTCTTGATCGTCATCGGCATTGCGCTGACTCGTTCGATCACACAGCCAATTCGCCGCCTGGCAGAGGTCGCGCGCACCCTGGCCTCCGGCGATCTCAGTAAACAAGTAGAAGTGCCCGGTCTGGATCAGCCCTTTGCCAGCGGGCCGCAAGATGAAATTGGCGTGCTGGGGCAGACCTTCAACAACATGGTGGCCGAACTGCGCGGCCTCTATCTTGATCTGGAGGGGAAGGTGGAAGCGCGCACCACGCAGCTGGCCGCCGCTTCCGAAGTGGCGCGCGCCGCCTCGGCCAGTCTTGATCTGAACGTGACGCTGCGAACCTCGGTCGATCTGATCTGTGAACGCTTCGGTTTCTACTATGCGGCAATTTTCATCATCGATGCCCGGTCGAACAAGGCGGTCTTGTGCGAAGCGCGCGGCACGATCGGCCAGGCCCTCAAAGCCAGTCAATATGAACTCGCAATCGGCTCGCGCTCACTCGTGGGCACCGCCACGGCCACACGCCAATCCCAAATCGTTCAGAACGTGCGCGGCGAGCCGCGCCATCACCCTAATCCGCTGCTGCATCAGACCTGCGCCGAAGCGGCCTTCCCGCTGCTCTACGGCGATAACCTGGTCGGCGTGCTCGATGTGCAAAGCACCCAGGCCAACGCGTTCCGGCCCGATCTGATCGCCTTGTTGAAGACACTGGCCGATCAACTCGCCGTCGCTATTCACAATGCCCAGCTATATACCCTACAGCGGGACATCGCCGTGCGTTTGGCCGGGCTGGATCAGCTTAAGACAGAATTTCTGGCGAACATGAGCCATGAACTGCGGACGCCGCTCAACTCGATCATCGGTTTTTCACGTCTGATGATTAAGGGCGTCGATGGCCCGATCACCGAATTGCAGCAAACCGATCTGACTTCGATCTATAACAGCAGTCAGCACCTGCTAGGCCTGATCAACAATCTGCTCGATTACTCGAAGATCGAAGCCGGCAAGCTGGAATTGCAGTGCGAACCGCAGGTCGATCTCGCCAACATCCTCCACACGACGCTCGCGACGGGCTGGGGCTTGATCGGCGACAGGCCGATCAACTTGACCGTTGACCTCCCGATCGATTTGCCGCCGATCGAGGCTGATCGGTCGCGTATCCAACAGATCCTGCTGAATCTGGTTTCCAACGCGATCAAGTTTACGCCGGCCGGGCAGATCGTCATGCGGGCGCGGGTGGTGCACGGGCTGGGGCCGCGCAGTGAACGGATCGAGCCGTTTGTCGAAATCAGTATCCGCGATACCGGGATCGGCATCGCGGAGCAGGACATGAGCAAACTGTTTCAGCCATTTTCGCAAGTGGATGGATCGGCGACGCGCCGCGCCGGCGGCACCGGCCTAGGATTGAGCATCACACGCCAGCTGGTTGAACTGCACGGCGGAAACATCTGGGCTGAGAGTCAACCGGGTCAAGGATCAACTTTCACGTTCATCTTGCCGGTGCAGCAGACCGCTCAAATCTCTTCGTCCGAAAATCATGCAGTACCCCAGGAGATTGAATATGCAGTGGCGTAAATTATTGGCGAGTATCTTGCTCGCCGGCGGGCTGGTCGGCTGTGGATCGAGCGTCGCGGCAGTGGCACCCACGGCGACACCCCTGATGGGACGCATCACCTTCGCGGGCAGTACGACCGTGCAACCACTGGCGGATAAATTGGGCGCTGTCTTCAAACAGGATCAACCGGGTATCGTGTTGGATATTGCGGCAGGCGGATCGGTGGTCGGCATCAAGGCGGTTCACGATGGCACGGCGGACATCGGCATGGCGTCACGCGCTCTGACTTCCGATGAAGCCGTGGGCATCCAGCAAAATCAAATTGCGCTCGACGTGCTGGCCATCGTGGTCCATCCGACGAATCCGGTTTCTAACCTCACGCGCGAGCAATTGCGCGATATCTATCTTGGCAAAATCACTAACTGGCAGGACCTTGGCGGGCCGGATCGAGCCATCCAAGTCATCGTGCGCGACACGAATTCCGGGACGCGGGGGGCCTTCGACGAGATCGTCTTGGAGAAACAAGCGCCGCAAGCACCTCGTCAAAGATCGGCGTTCACCGCCGGCGATGTGGCCGCGCTGGTGACGGCCGATCCGCAGGCCATTGGCTATGTGGGGTTTGGTAATCTTGAACCCAGCCTTAAGCTGCTGACGATTGACGAGGTTCGGCCAACGAATGACACCGCTCGCAGTGGCGCCTATAAGTTGGTGCGGCCGCTGTTGCTGCTCACCGGTCCATTGACCCAACCCCTGGCGCAGACTTACATCGATTTTGTGCTGAGTATGGCCGGGCAGAAATTGGTCGAAGCAGACGGCTGGATTCCTGTTCAGTAGCGTCTCAACGGCTTCCTCAAGCGCACCATGTCAATGAATAAAAAAACAAGGGACCGGCTGCCGAGCCGGTCCCTTGTGATATCATCGTGGTCAACCCCCACGCTAGGAGAGCGATGAAAAACCCGCTCAAAGCCCCGTCCTCGGGGCGGTTCCACGCGTGAGGCCGCCGCCGGGGACGGCGGCTGGAGCACTTTTTCATCAGACTCCTAGAGCCAATACTGTTTAGTTAGCGCTCACCCGGCCGCGTCCGCGCGGTGGGATCGCCCGCGGGGACGCGGGCTGCGAGCCTTATCTAAACAGTATTGCTCCTAGAGCTGATACTTCTCCCGCTCGTTCTCTAGCTTCTTCAAGAGCTTCTCGCCCTCCGGCGCCTGGGCCGTTTCCTGCAGAGCGTGCAGGGCTTCGATCATTTTCTCCAGATTGCGCTTCTTGTCGCGCAGGGCCTTGAACTGCTTGCGATGCAGCTTGCCCGTGATGTGATCGTCCAGCTCGATGGTATCGTAGTCTTTGCAGGCTTCAATCACCAGCCAGTCTTGCTGAGCCAGCTCGGCTTCGAGTTGCAGCTGTTCTTCCAGCGCAGCGCGCTCAGCGATTAGGCGATCGAGCGTCGCTTTAATCAGGGACTTCGCCTCACGTGATGGGGTCATGTTGCATCCTCCTCAGGATAATTGGGGTGAGAAAATACAGACCACTCGCGCCAGGTGCGGATGGCCTGTTGACAGTCAGATATTTTACTGCGTTGACAGGATGTCATGGTTGAGAGCCGTTGCCGCATGAATAGGACGCTTCAATTCTCTGCCCGATAAGAAAGCGTGTCAATAGCTGCTGATGTTAAATTCTCTTAACAATTCTTTGACTACCCGGATGTCTTCCTCGATCGCGTATACGCGCAGCGCCAGCGAAATTCTTCACTCAGCGGATCGACCGGCCCGAAGCGATCGATGCGGTAGGGTTTGAGATCGAACGAGCAGGGTTGGCCGGTGGCGAGTTGCGCTAGCGCCAGGCCGATGCCGCCCGAAGCGGCAATGCCCAATCCCGAACAGCCCGTTGCGGCAAGGAAACCCTTCAATCCGGGCAAGCCGCCGAGCACAAATAGCCCATCGGGCGTGTAGGTGGATAGGCCCGCGATGTAGTGTGCAATTTCCAGCCGTTCTAAGGCGGGAAAGAAACGCAGCAGCGCCGATGCGCCATCGATCAAAGTGCCCCAGCCTTTGCGATCGTCCGTGATGACGAGCTCATTCATATCCTCAGGCAGCAGGCGGGGATCGACACTGGCCACGTGCTCTTCGCGCAACCCGAAGAGTAAACCGGTGCCTTCTGGCCGCGTGTAAGCTTTGGCATCGGGCAAAATCACGATCGGTTGTTCACGATGAAACAAGCCGTTCTGCGAAGTGGTGATCCAGAAATGGCTGCGCACGGGCGCCATCGGCAGCGGACAATCGATCTGTTGTGCCAGCAATCCGGCCCAGACTCCGGCGGCGTCGATCACGATCGGACTGGCCACAAAACCCAGATCGGTGTTGACTCCTACAAGCTGTTGCCCCAAGCGAAGGACTTCGGTGACAGCCGTATTCTGCCAGATGATCGCGCCATTCTGTTGAGCGGCCCGGGCGTAAGCGTGCGTCAGCACATACGGATCGATGAAAGCATCCTCCGGCATGTAAGCTGTCCACGCGCCATGATCCAACTCAAGCCACGGCGCCATCGCTGCCGCATCTTGGGGCGCAACCCAATACGCTTCCAGCCCGGCCTGCCGCGCGATTTCCACCAATTCGTTTAACTCATATTTCGTCGCAGGCGAAGCCGCCACGTGCAGGCTGCCCACCTGTCGCAGTCTCAACGATTCGCCCAGCTGAGCTTCCAGTTCTTCGATGACTTGATATGTTTCGCGCACCAGCGGCATCAGACACGTTTTAACGCGCGCGCGTGTGAGCAAGGCCGCGGCGCGCGTCGTGTTACCTTCGGCGATCAGCCGTCGCTCGATCAGCAGCACCCGCCCCACGGCTTGCTGCGAAAGATAGTAAGCAATCGCGCAGCCGATGACGCCGCCGCCAATGATGACGACATCCGCACTGTGGACGGCGTAGTTGTTTGAATCGATCATGGTACCTTTACGGTCGCTCGCCTTGCGCCAGACGAGCCTGAATGTCTTCCAGCACCGGCGCCACGTCGGCCAGACTGTCGACCACGTAATGTGCGCCAGCCTGCTTCAAGCCGCACTTTCAAATAACCTTGTACGGCGTGATCAAGCCGTCTTGCTTGGACTGCGGACTGTACGCCAGGCCGATGTCAATCACATCGGGAGCCTGCGTGGCCGCGGCGGTGGCCGCCGTAGAAGTTGAGGCGCAAGCGCTGACGACGATGGCGCTTAAGAACAAGCCGCTGATTGCGAGAACGGTCTTTTTGCGAGTCATGATCTTCTTCTCCTTTTGATCGTTGAGATTCAACGCGATCATCGTAGCATGGCAGTCCGAAGCCCTTCTTAAATCCGTGTTAAAGCAGTTTAATGGTGAGGGTTCACCCTGCACCGGCACAAGCAGCAAAACGACGCCCCCGCATCAGTCGCCAGCTAATGCGGGGGCCAACCCAAGGAGGAGATACTTACTGAAGGAAGTGTAAGCGAAGCAAGCTAAGCCAGGCCGTCAGTCGTGTAAAGGTTTCTTGAAGTTGAGGGTTCGCGGCCTCCCCTCGCAGCTGTGCGGATGTGAGGCGAGACGCTTTTAGCGCATGTTTGCCCGATGATCGTCAGCGATTTTTACATGGTTAAGACGGGGTGAAGAAAGTTTTACATGCGGTTTAACGCAGCTTGATACTCGTCTGCTAAAGTCGAAATGATGTAATAGCAGATACCTCACCTAACCATGCCACATTCATCAAATCAGGAGAAGACATGACTACTCGCAACGATCTCGAACAGACGCAATCAAACGAAGCACCCGCCGCGACCCGCGAAACAATCGACCGCGTCATCGCGCGCCGCATCGATCGCCGCTCGTTCCTGCAATTTGCCGCACTGGGCGTAGTCGCGGCCGGCCTCGGTCAGGTCGCCGGTAAAGTCGCACTGGCTTCACCCGCCGCCGCCGGTGAAGGCTTCACGGCCATCAAGCCCATGGGCACCTTTTCGACTAAGGTCGTCGTGCCGCAAAACTACACGTCGACGGTATTGCTCCGTTGGGGTGATCCCATCGTGAAGGGCGCACCGGCCTTCGATCCCAAGAACCTCACCAAGGCCGCGCAGGAAAAGCAGTTCGGCTACAACTGCGACTACGTGGGGTTCGTGCCATTGAAGGAAGGCGCCAGCGATACCGGCCTGCTCGTCGTCAATCACGAATACACCAACCCCGAATTGATGTGGAAGGGTTACAAAGCCTCGAAGACGACGAAGGACATCGTGGATGTGGAACTGGCCGCGCATGGCTTGTCCGTGGTGGAACTGCAACGTGGTTCCGATGGCAAGTGGAAATATTTGCCCGATTCGAAGTACAACCGCCGCATCACCGGCTACACGCCAATCAAGCTCACCGGCCCCGCCGCCGGCCACGATCTGCTCAAGACCAAAGCCGAGCCGACGGGCATGTCGGTGCTGGGCACGTTGAACAATTGCGCGGGCGGCAGAACCCCGTGGGGCACGGTTCTCGTCGGCGAGGAAAACTTCCATCAATACTTTGCCAACGTCGATAAGCTGGACGACAAGGATCCGGTGAAGGCGCTGCACAAGCGCTACGGCGTACCCGGCAAGGGCACCGAGCGCAACTGGGAAAGCGTCTATGAGCGCTTCGACACCACGAAAGAACCGAACGAGGCATTCCGCTTCGGCTGGATTGTCGAAATCGATCCGAGCGATCTCAACTCGACGCCGATGAAGCACACGGCGCTGGGTCGCTTCAAGCACGAAGCCGCCACGATCTCCGTCGGCCCCAAAGGACAGCTGGCCGCTTACCTCGGCGACGATGAGCGCTTTGAGTACGTGTACAAGTTCGTCAGCAAAGGCACGTACGACAAGGCCAAGGGCAAAGCCAACTCCGCGCTGCTCGAAGACGGCACACTGTATGTGGCCAAGTACAATGACGATGGCTCGGGCGAGTGGATTCCGCTGGTGCAGGGCACTGGCCCCTTGACCGAGAAGAACGGCTTCAAATCGCAGGCCGATGTCTTGATCAAGACCCGCCTCGCGGGCGATCTGGTGGGCGCGACGAAGATGGATCGTCCCGAAGATATGGAACTCAATCCGGTCAACAAGAAGGTCTATCTAGTCCTGACCAATAACACGCAGCGCGGCACCGAAGGCAAGCCCGGCACGGACGCGGCGAACCCGCGCCCCAAGAACGCCGCCGGCCACATTATTGAAATGGTCGAAGACAGCGATGATCCAGCCGCGACGAAGTTCACGTGGGAGATCTTCCTGCTGTGCGGCGACCCCGCCAAGGAAGACGCGGCCAAGCCGGAAACCGAAACCTATTTCGCCGGTTACGACAAGACCAAGGTCAGCCCGATCGGCGCGCCCGACAACGTGGCGATCGACAATGCGGGCAATCTATGGGTCTCCACCGACGGCCAACCCAGCGCGATCAAGTACAACGACGCGCTGCACATGGTGCCGACGGCAGGCAGCGAGCGCGGTCACGTGCAGCAGTTCTTTAGCACGGCGGGCGGCAGCGAAGTGACCGGGCCGGAGTTCACGCCCGACAACAAGGCGCTGTTCCTGGCGATTCAACATCCCGGTGAAGGCGGCCTGTTCGATATGCCAACCACGCGCTGGCCGGACAACAACTTCCGCATTCCGCCGCGCCCCAGCGTGCTCGTTATCACACACAACCAGGGCAAGGTCATCGGCGAAGCGTAGGCGCGGCCAACAACCAGTCCCACCTGAAGACTCAGACGCTCAACGCGCCGTCCCCGAACGCAGATCGCCGCCGGGGACGGCGGTTGAGGCGACAGCTGGCTGCACCACGTGTCGTCAAAGTCCCGCAGAGTGAAATCACACGGAGGTGGGTATGTTGCCGAGAATCGTGATCGTCACAATTTTGAGCGTGGTCTTACTCGCCGGTTGCCAATCCGCACCGCCAACCGCGACGGCCACTCCCGTCCAGCAGGTCACCACGTTGAGCGGAACGGTAGCCGATTTTCTGGTGACGGAGCGCCCGCGAGTGATCGTCCTTGAGCAGCCGGTGCAGGGGTTCAGCCGCATCGTCCTGGACGAAAATGCGCAGGGCGAGTTGAATACGCGGACAGTGAGCAAAGACAATTGCCCGCTGGCCGGCCCGCCCTTGCAGCCGGGAGATCAACTTGAAGTAACGGGCCGCGTCGATGCGCCGTCGGGCAACTTTATCGCTGAAGAAATCAAAATCGTGAGCCTTGAAGCCAAATGCCAGCCTTGAGCAGACTTGCTGATTAGTGCGTAGTATCAGTAGATCACGAAAGCATCCCGCCTAGCGCGCCGCCGCTTTGCGGACACGGCGTGAGCGAAATTCCACGTGCTTTTGCGGAATGAAGTCGAAGGACGCGGTGCGCTGGAAGCCCTTGACTGCTAACCTGATCCGCATCCTTCGACTACGCAGCGAAAGAACACGCTGCTCCGCTCAGGATGCTTGATCCATTTTCGTGAGGTACTGATCTGAAAATGCGCGCGACGTTGTGATCGTCATTCCCGCACGCTGTCGCCAGGCGCGCCCCCGCGCTATGCGCGGACAGGGCGTGGCGGGAATCCAGCAACCGTGTCCGCCACGAAACTGGATGCCCGATAGAAGCATTCGGGCATGACGGTTCCCGCAACATTTTCCTACTTCGTGGTAAACGCAGTTTCATGGCGTCTGAGTATTCAATGAAATACAGCGGACGCGGATTAAAACACCGTGTCCGTTTTTTGTGCTGTGTGAATCGCTTCCTCAATTATCGCCGCTCTGATCCGACTTATCGTGGCAGGTGGCGCAGTTACCGGGCATATCGCTCTGCAAGGGAATGACCAGCGGCTCGACGGGAGACAGGCCGGGCACGTAGGGCTGCCACAGGCGCAGATACGCCACCACATCAGCGGCTTGCTGTTCGGTGATCTTCTCGCGCAGGCCAAACATCTCTGTGCCGGGACGGCCGTCCAGCACCAGCTCTACCAGATCGGAATTGATCGTCGCTTGAATGAAGCGATTGGCGTTGAGGTCAGTGCCCAAGTTGCCCGTCGCCGGATCGCCGTGGCAGCGCCGACAATGTTCCACGTACAAGCTTTGCCCCACGATCGCATCGCCGAAGGGATAAGCCGCCCACAAGTTCTCTAACGTCTCGATCGCTGCTTCACGCTGACCGCGTAGCACTTGCGTGCGCGCGCGGCGCAGCACTTCGGCCTCGCGTTCCAACGAATAGTGCAGTGCGTGATCGAGGTGCAGCAGGGTGCTGCGCGTATCGTCGTGCACGATGGCGAACACGGCGTGATCGATCGACTGCGGCACGTCGTACGGCACGACGATCTCCAACTCCTGCCGCCACGCGGCGATCAGCGCGACGAGGTCCGCGATCTTGGCGGGCGACAGCACCGTACCCCACGTGGGCATGCCGCGCCCCGGCCGGCCGTAGCTGATCACATTGCGATACCACTCATCGTCGAACTGCTGCAAGCGGCTGAGGCGATTGAGCGCGGGCGCGCTGCCGCCCTGACCATCAGGCCCGT
Organism: Thermoflexales bacterium; assembly: GCA_041738395.1. GTDB lineage: Bacteria > Chloroflexota > Anaerolineae > Fen-1058 > Fen-1058 > Fen-1058. The sequence goes on along the minus strand of JBGSPW010000212.1, from coordinate 10,339 downwards.
GGCACAGGCCGCACGCGGTGACATACAACTGCGCGCCGCGAAACGCATCGGGCACGGGCGTATCAATTTGCGGCGCAGTCGGCTCCCACTGACGGATGAACGCCACCACATCTTCCACGTCCTGATGCTCGAACGGGCCGCCGAAGTTCTTGCCCCACGGCTGCATCTGCGTCATAGGCACGCCCGCATAGATGCTGGAAAACAGATCGTCGTTCGATGTGGTGTCGAGGAGCGATCGGTTGTTGAGGATCGCACCGATGCCGCCCTGGCCGTGCACGCCGTGACACTCCACGCAATTGCTCATGAAGATCAACGCGCCGCGCACCGGATCGGGTTCGCGCTCAGCTACGACGATCTTCGATCCCGCCGACCACTGCCGCACGTAAGCTACAACATCATCGATAGCCGCGTCGGTCAGCGTGCCGCCATAGTCCACGCTGTGCGCGGCCATCTGCGTGCCGGGCTTTCCCGCGCGCACCACGGCGATCAACACTTCGTCCGGCGTCTTCGCCAGATACGCGGTGTCGTTCAACTTGAGGCCCGCGCCGCCTTCACCTTCGGGGCCGTGGCATTCCGCGCAGATATTGCGATAAACTTGCGCGCCGCGTTCGGCATCGGCGGTGTTCTTCAAAACGGGAGCGGGCGCAGTGGCTTCCCACGATCGCGCGAAGGCGATCACGTCGCGGATATTTTCATCGGTCAGCGCGCCGCCCAGCGCAGTGCTCCACGCGGGCATGGGGCTGTTCGGCACACCCGATCGGATCACGCTGAACAACCACGCGTCGCTCTTGCTCTTCAAAAAATTCCGGCTGTTCAAGGCCGTGCCCACGCCGCCCTCGCCGTTAGCGCCGTGGCACGTGGCGCAGTGCGCGGCAAACAACGGCGCGCCACGCTCGATGCGCCCGGCGGCGATCTGTTGTTGGGCCGCTGTCAACCGCTCGGGTTCACGCGCGGCGTAGAAGATTAAGATCGCGCCAAAACCGATCATGAACAGCAGACCCAAACCCAATAGGCCCGCCTGTCGATCAGGGGTTGATTGATTCAGACTGCGCGACATCGTCGATCCTTGTCAGCTGCGCGGGATCGAACGCCGCGCGCTCGATCGGTTGCGTGGCGGCGATCCAGACTTCCTCGTTTTCGATCGTGATGGGCAGCACATCCAGCGGGCGCGGTGCGGGACCGGCGAGCACCTCACCCACCCGATCAAATTCCGATCCATGACAGCGGCATTGAAAAGTCTGCGTCGCTTCATTCCACTGCGCGGCGCAGCCCAGATGCGTACACTTCTGCCGCAGCGCCAGCAGACCATCTTCTGTGCGCGATAGATACAGCCGTCCGGCAGGAATGTGCGTGACGCGGCCGATTTCAAACTCGGCCACGCGGCCTGCATACAACCGATTGGCCGTCTCGCCGTGCGGCGCGATTGGGCGCAGGAAGTCCGCGGCCAGTTTTGTTACCGGTGCGCAGACTAACGCTGCCCCACCGCCGATCAAACTAATGATGAAGATGCGCCGCGAGATCGAATCATGCGAATCAGTCGAGTGTGCCATCAGAAGCCTGCCAAAGGATGATAACCGGCGGGCATGGCCCACGGCCAGTAGAGTTGAAAGCCCGGGCCGCGAAACAACAGGCCGACCAGTGTGAAGAGAATACTGGCGACGAAGAACATGGTGAACAAAGCGAGCAGCCTCTCGCGCATGGTCGGCTTGAAGAAGTGCAGCACGATCAGCGGCAACACGATTAACAGCAACAGCGCGCCGCCTGGAATCAAGCCCTGCGCCACCCAATCGGGCGCCTGGCCGCGCAGCAATTCGCGCGGCGGATAAGCGGTGCTCAGTACGATCAAGATCGGAATGGCGATCGTGGTGTACAGCGCGGTGAGCAACGTGAGGCGTGTGCCGCGCTTCGACGTGAACCAGCGCCCGGCTCCGTCGCGTGCCTGATCGAGATAAGGGATCGCCAGCAGAAACAGGATGATCGTCGCGGGCACGCCTACGGCCATCAACAACGGATGACCGTGCTCCAACAGTTCTTGCAAGCCCACGAAGTACCACGGTGCTTTCGACGGATCGGGCGTGAGGTTGGGATCGGCCGCCGCATCAAGGGGCGCGTTGAGCGTCATCGCAGCCAATACCAACACCAGACCCACGCCGGCGATCAAGGCCAGTTCGATCAGCGCGATGATCGGAAAGGCGAAGACCGTGTCGCCGCGCTGCTTCTCGACCGCAAAGCCACCGTCTTTGCGGACGCGCCACAGATGCAGCGTGAGAAGCAGCGTGATACCGATCGGGATGACGGCGACGTGCAGCACGTAGAAGCGCAGCAGCGAGGCTGCCCCCACTTCTGATCCACCCAGCAGGAACTGTTGTACCGGCTCGCCAATGAGGGGCGCGTGCCCGATCATATTGGAGCCGACGGTGATGGCCCAGTAGGACAGTTGATCCCACGGCAAGAGATAGCCGGTGAACGACGCGCCCAACGTGAGCACCAACAGCAGCACGCCGACGACCCAGTTGAATTCGCGTGGGGGTTTGTAAGCGCCGGTGTAGAAGACGCGCGCCAGATGCAGAATGGTGACGATCACCATGAGGTGCGACGCCCAGCGGTGCAGGTTGCGCATCAACTGGCCGAAGGGCACTTCGGTCTGCAGCTGCAGCAGGCAGTTGTAAGCGTGCTCGGGCGTGGGCACGTACCAGAACATCAGCAGCAGGCCGGTGAGCACCAATATCACAAACGTGATTGTCGTGATCACACCCAGACCGAAGGAGTAAGTCACGCGCAAGCTGCGGCGATTAACCTTGATCGGGTGCAGGTGAAAGAAAACGTTCGTCGTCATCACCAGCGAGCGATCGCGCGGGTTGTCCGGCCAACCGTGCCGGAAAAACGAGCGCCACACGCGGGACTGCATGATGAAAGCAAACGGTGAAGAGGACGGACGAGGAGCGCGCATAATCCTATCGACCTGCCGAGTTATCAACACCTCAACGCTAATCGATGGATGTTAAGCCGCTCTGAAAGAAGCGTTAAATTTTGTTCACTATCCGCGCCACTCAGTCAGCCGGCGTTAAACAACCTTTACGCAAACTGACGGCGACCTTGATCTGCCTCTGCTAAGCTAAACGCTACACTCACACAAGGATAAAGCCATGCGCATTCTCGTTTCGAACGACGATGGGATTTACAGTCCGGGGTTGGAAGCCTTGGCCACAGTGGCCGCGCGTTTTGGCGAAGTGCGCGTCGTCGCGCCCGATGTGGAACAATCGGCGATGGGGCACGCCATCACCATTCAGCGCCCGCTGAAATATCACCGCACCCGGTTAGCCGACTTCGAAGCGTATCGCGTCAACGGCACACCGGCCGATTGCGTGGCGCTGGGCTTGCATCACTGGGATGGGGCTGATCTGGTTTTATCCGGGATCAATCTGGGCAGTAACGTGGGGCATGATGTGTGGCATTCCGGCACCGTGGCCGCTGCCAAGCAGGCCACCTTTCACGGAGTGCGCGCCGCCGCGTTCAGTCTGGCGCTCAATGGCGGCGATCCTGATTTTGACGTCGTGCAGCCCTATGTAGAAACGGTTATTCGCTTGCTGTTGGAATTCAAACGGCCGTTTCTGGTCAACGTCAATCTGCCGCAGCGCCCCAGGGGGTTGAGCTGGACTCGTCAATCGGTGCGCGAGTACAACGGCTGGGTGGTGCCAGGGGCTGACCCGATGGGCCGTCAGCATTACTGGTTCGCCGCAAAACCGTTGACCGATCCGGAAGAGAGTACGGATCGCTGGGCGGTGGATAACAATCTGGTTTCCCTAACGCCTTTGCGAATTAACCTTACAGACGAAGTCTGGCTGCAACATATGTTAGAAATGGAACCAATTGCCAGCAACAAATGATCCAGCCTGAAAATCGCCGGCCAACGCCGGGCGCCTCACTCACGCTCCTTCGTTCAAGAACGCCAGCACGTCACGCTGGAACTGTTTGCCGCCAGCGGGATGGCCCATGTTCGGGTACAGACAGAGTTTCGCATTCCGAATACCCGCTGCCGTTTCGCGGAAAAGCGCCGGGGTGTAGAAGGGATCGAGCTCGCCGGCGGCAATCAATGTCGGCGCTGTGATCTCGTGCAGGCGATCTTTGAAGTTGAAACGATCTTCGGCCTCGACGGTGATGATGACGTCATTGGGGTCTTTAGGCGCGCCCAGTGCCATCAACGGCGCGAAGATCCAGATTAGCGGCCGGCTGAGATTCTTCTTGAAACCCCGCTGCGGCAAGACGGCACCCATCAACAGCGCCCAGACTTTGATCCATTTGCGCTGCGCGGCCAACGCGCCCAGTTTCAACTGCAACTGCTTGGCCGAGTCGCTCAGCGTATACGCCGCAGAATGAATGACCAGCCGCCGCACCAGCTCGGGATGATCGGCGGCGAAGTGCTGCACGATCGAGCCACCCGTCGAAATGCCCAGCACATTCACCGGCCCGCCGAATTCCTCGCGAATCATGCCGGTGTAATCGTCGGCCATGTCCTGCAACGAATAACCCGGCGGCAGACCCGGCTTGCGCAGTACGGAATAGATTGTGTAATCGGCGCGCAGAAAGTTATACATCCCGCCGGCCATCTTGAAGGCCCATTCGGGCTGCGGCTTGTTTTCCAGCATCAAGCCCTGAAAGATAATCAGCGGGCGCGGCCCGTGGCCCAGGCAATTGTACGGCAGACCACAGCGAAAATATCCGGCAGATTTTGACTGGCTCATTTTACTTGCTTCTCATTCATTTGCGTGTGGACATCGCGCGCATAGGCGGTGAATGCCGACAGAGGCAGCAAGCTGATGATTAGCAGTAGGTTAAGGAAGCCATTGCGCTTCAGAAAATCATTGAAGACCTGTCCAACGACAAATTGCCCCAGCAACCAGATCATCAAGATCACGAGCGGCCACGGCCACAACTTTGCCAGAAAACGCCACAGGCCGTCAGTGCGTTGCCCCGACTGTCGGTTCAATGGCTTGTTGATCCGGGTTCCGGCTATGCCGCCGATGATGCCGATCACGGGCGGAAAGATGCCTCCGCCAAACAGGAGCAGCGCGACGGACAGTAGAATCAAGATCAGGCCGCCGTGTTGGCGCTGCATGAAAGCCGCCGACCAGATCAGAATGAGCAGGCCGATGATCACAGCCAGAATGCCGGTGAGCAGGAAGTTGGGAATGATCGTCATGGCCGGTTCACAGGCATTCCACACGATTTTCGGATCGCAGGGCAGGCCCATGGAGGCAATCATCAGGCCGGACGGCTGGACGTTTCCCTGCAGGATTTCAAAGTAGCCGTGTTCCAGGCCGGCGATTCCTGCCGCGACACCCAACGAGGCCGCGACGATTCTGGTTGCTTTTCTCAAGTTACCCTCCGGGGTGATCCAACAATAGTTCCGGCGTCAGCAAAACGATTTTGCCGCTCACTCGGCCGCTTTCGAGCAGTTCATTCGCTTGAGCAGCCTCCAACAGCGGAAACTTTGCGCCGATACGCGGTTTCAATTTTCCCGCACCGAGCAAGTCGAATAAGATCGGCAAGTCAGTCATGAAAGGCCCGCGATCTTTTCGGTAGAGTGCGCTGATGCCATAGAATGTTCCCGACTTGCCGTTGGGCAGAAGATTCAGCCCTTGCAACTGCGCGAGATCGATCAGCAGTTTGGTAAAGCCAGAGTTGCCGTAAGCCACCAACTTGCCGCCGCGCCGCAGAACCGAAAATCCGCGCCGGATGGTACTGCCGCCGACTCCCTCAAACACGACGTCGAGGCCAGCAGGTTCGGCCGCACGGATGACTTCATCAAAGTTCTGCGTATGATAGTCGATGGGCTGTGCGCCCAGTGCAGTCAGCAACTCAAAATTGCGGCGCGAGGCGGTTCCGTACATCGTCAACCCGGCGAGTTGGCCCAATTGCAGCAAGGCCGTGCCAACTCCGCCGCTGGCACCGGTGATGAGCACGCGATCGCCGGGCTTCACCTTCGCCGATCGATGCAGCATCTGGTAGGCCGTCACGTAATTCAGGATGAGCGTTACGGCTTCGACTGGATCGAGCGCATCCGGCACACGCACCAGATGATTGGCGCCGACGTAGATGTATTCCGCATAGCCGCCATAGACGGTGAGAGCTGTCACCCGATTGCCGACCGCAAACCGTGTGACGTCCGCGCCGACGGCATCGACTACACCGACGATTTCGTAACCGGGTGCAAAAGGAATTCTGGGCGCATAGGGATAGAAGCCGCGCCGCATGATAACGTCCGTGCGACCCACACCGGTCGCCAAAACTCGAATGCGCGCTTCACCCGATCGCGGTTCGCGCAGATCGTTCTCAACAACCTTCAAAACGTCCGGCGCTCCTTTGCGGGTAATGATGACACTTCTATATTTCATGGATTTCAACCCCCGGCTCCCTATCAACAGCGATTACGATTCGGTCTTCTTGGAAAGCGAGTATTCCAGAAAGCGCCCCAGCTCCACTCCGCCCCACACGCCAAAGAAGAATGTCAGGAAGGCCGCCAACTTGAGGTCGAGCAAGACGCTGCCCAGCAACGACAACCCGGACAACACGACCAGGATAATGCCTGCGATGAAATGACCTTTGGTCGCTTGCCGGCTGATTTTCATGCGAGCGCCTCCTTATGCTCGATTGCGCTATCGACTCTATCTCAGAAACTGCTCCAGTGGGAATGGCTTGCCGTGGCCGGGATACACCATCTTGACTCCAAGTCGTCTCAACTTTTCGATGCTGCCGTTGAAGTCGGCCACATCATCGATGAGCTGGCAGCTCGGCCGGCCAATGAAGTTGTAGAGCAAGTCCCCGCAGAATACGATCGGCCCCGGTTGCGTGGGGGAGATTCTTTCGTTAGTGAAAACGCCGATGGACCCACGGGAATGCCCGGGCAGATGAATGACCTGGGCGTTGAATCCATACTCAGACAGATCAAAGCCTTCATCGACCGTGAAATCCGGCTTGAAACATTGGAAGGCGTTGCTCTTGAACAACACCGGGGCGAGCGGGATCAACACCCTGAACATGAAGCCGATCTTGTCTGGTTTTGGTTTGCGGGTGCAAGACATGTCGCCGCGTTCCACCAGGGGTACTTCGGCGGCGTGCAGCGCGATTTTCGCGCCATACTTCTCGCGCAAATAGGCGGCATTGTCGGCGTGATCGGTGTCTCCATGGGTCAGCAGGATGAGATTCAGATTGCCGGGGCGGCAGCCAGCCGCTGCCAATTCTTGCTCAAGTTTGGCGCGCTTGCTGAGAAAACCCGTATCGATCAAGATACAGCCTTGATCGGTGTTCACCAGATAGCAATTGACACCACCCAGGTTGATGGTTCGAATGTCTTGCCGCATGTCATCTTCCTTTTCAATACGCGCAACAATCTTGATTCCGCGCCTACCCTGCGCCACTTGATCCGCCGCCCGACGCGCGGCTTCTTTGAAGGTGAATCACTCTTGACTCAACTTGACCATCACGTTAGAACGACTTCCGTCTGCGACCAATCCAGCGGTGGACTGTCGCGGTGTACATCCGGTATTGCTCACCGAATTTGGCGGCAAGATAACGTTCCTCCGGTGCTATGAGAATGCAATGGCAGGCAACAATGGATGGCAAGAGAAGAATCAACACCCAGGGCAGATTGAACGCCAGAGAAATCCCCGCCAGCGTGAAAACGCCGCCAAGATAAAGGGGATTCCTTGAGATAGAAAAGACTCCTGTGGAAATGATCTTGCTTGTGGGCAGTCCGGGGTCGGTTGGTTGACCATACTGTGCAAACTCCCGACGGGCAAGCACTGCAAGACTAACGCCCACAACGCTGAGAAGAGCACCTCCGGCGATAAGGGCTGGCGTGAGGGATCCGCGTGGGAGTGAGATTGGTACGACCAGTTGCAGGGCCAGCGCAACAAGCAAGGGAATACCAAAAACTACCTCGAAGATCTGCCACCAACTTTTGTGCGCGACATCATTCGACATTCTGTTGGCAATCCTTCACATTCTGATTTATTTTCGGAGCAAAGCAGCCCAACACCTCATCACTTGGCCGACTTGGGTCTCCCCCAGAGATTGACGGTTCGCAGCAAGATTTCTTATCAAAACACGAACGGCACAAATCTTTTACTTTGCTTCATATACTCTTGATAGGGTGTTCCAAAGAAGCGTAGGCATTCCGCTTCGTCCGCCTTCGCCGTGTCAAACAGCAACACGGTGGCAGCCACCGCCAGAATTAGGCCGGGCCAAGTGAGGGCTTTGAAGTAAATGCCCCACGTCAGAAACAATAACGAACTGTACAGCGGGTGTCGAACATAGTGATAGATTCCGCTCGTCACCAACGACGAGGTCTTTTCAAAGGCCAGCAATTGGGGCTCACCGGCGCGCTGCGCGGTGGGCTGACCGCGCGACCTCAGCGTGCGCACGCCAAGAATCAACGGGACAAGGCACAGGATCAGCAATAGCCAGGAGATTAGTTGATGCCAGGCCAGCGGCGTCTGAAACCAAACGTCGATATTGAGCAGGAACAGCGCCAGGATACACTCCCAGGCAAAGAAGCGATAGAAGCCGTGCGAACGCGGTGCGCGGAGTGAGGCGCGAGAAATATAGATCAGGCCGGCAGACACTATCAGGAAAGCGATCAGGTTGAGCATAGCGTTCGTTTCAAGTTGAAGCTCCAACAATTTTGCTGCCTAATGTCTGGTGTCGGCCGCCTACTCTGCTTCATTATCGCTTGACAAAAAATGGTTTAAGCTTGGACAGACAGGCGGAATCCGGTGCTGAATTTGGATCGGCAATGAAGGCGCTCATCATGCTTTGTGAACAACTGCCCCAGACGCCGGCGCCCAATACTCCATGCCCTACCCAGGGGAACTCAAAGAAGTGTGAATGACCCAAAGTCTGTGCGGCTAGCTTGCCCCACGCCGGAGGCGTAATCGGATCGTTATCGCCAGCCAAGATCAACGTGGGAATGTCGCTAACCACAGGCTGGTTCTCAAGAGCGGCGGCTGGCTTCGTCCCCCACTCTGCGCACAGCGCTAGATCCGGAGAGACAAACCGGCGCTGGAGAGTGTCGCGCAGACGGGGGGATACCGTGGCGCTGGCTGTCGCAATGGCCTGAGGAGATGTAAAGGACACTTCTTCGCCACAGCGAATCGCGGCGTTCATTCCTTCGCTGATATAGTCATCGAGAAAAGCCGTCTGGTTCAAGAAGTCTCGCAGCATATACGCTCCGCGCTCCGCGTGCAGCTCATCGATCAAGGCAGGCACATAGGGCAGCCCGTCGGTAAAATACAGCATCAGGAAGAGGTCAACGATCAGCCGCTTGCCATTCACGACTGCTTCGTAGCTCTGCCCTGTATTCCGCCGGGTCAGGGTCATCGTCAGCGGCGTGGTATCCAGGCGCGCCACCGTTTCATAGAAGGCGTCTTTTAGATTGGGGTAAGCGGCGTTGCACTTGGTATCCGCCGCGCACCGTTCAAAAAACAGATTGATCGCTCGCTCTGCGTTTCCCGCCAGTTCGGCCTCCGCGTCTACTTGCGGCGGATAGGCTGAATCGAGGATGGCGCTCCGCACACCGTCGGGAAAATCGCGCATCACGGTCAGCGCCAGCCGGGTGCCATACGATACCCCATAGAGATTCCATTTGGCATACCCCAATGCCGATCGCAAATCATCCACATCGGCGGCATTGGCGGCGCTCGTGTATGCGGCCAGGTTGATGCCTTGCTTGATCAGGCGTTCCCGGCAAGTGTGCATCGCTTGCACACGGTGCTGTTGCGCTTCTTCCTGCGTCAGGTTCTGGCCCAGATCCTGATAGAACTGGTCGTCCGCCTCTGGGCAGTTGAGGGAGGGCGAAGCGTAGCCCGCCCCGCGCTGATCGAACACAATCAAATCTCGATTCGCCAAAACTTCCTTGAAGAGAACGGGCAAAAACGACAGGTTGTCTAGCGAATAGGCACCCGGCCCGCCGTTGAGATAAACCACCGGATCAAGAGCAGGCTTCGGGTTGGAACTTCTGATCACCGCTACTGGTAACTGAATCAAAGGGCTGTTTGGTTCGGAGCGATCTTCTGGAACAAAGAGGACACCGCAATCGATTTTGCCAGCGGGCACGGAGAATTGACAAGGCCCAGCTTCAAAGCGGGCGGGAGTAGGTGCCGATGATGGCGCAGGCGTCGACGATGACGCTGTCGTCGGAGACATGAGCGTTGTTGGAGCGGATTGACAGGCCGCGATCAACGCGATGAGCACAAGACACAACCATTTGGGCATGCTCTTCATGATCCTTTCTCCTTACCCCGCGCCGCTCGCGCCGCCGCCCGACGCACCGCCCCCATCG
>JBGSPW010000191.1:0-13946 GCA_041738395.1 Thermoflexales bacterium | reverse complement strand
CAGCAGCAGGCCCGCATTGTCGCCCGCTTCCGCGTCGTCCAAGACCTTGTGGAACATCTCCATCGAGGTCACCACCGTCTTGCGCGTCTCATCCCGCAGACCCACGATCTCGACTTCTTCGCCCGGCCGGATCACGCCGCGATCCACGCGCCCCGTCACCACCGTCCCGCGTCCCTTGATCGAGAACACGTCTTCCACCGACATCATGAACGGCTTGTCCGTCGCGCGCTTCGGCGTCGGAATGTACTCGTCCACCACGCGCATCAACTCGTTGATCGAGGCGTAGCTCGGATGGTTCGGATCGGTGCTCTCCTCATTCAACGCCACCAGCGCCGAACCGCGCACAATCGGCGTCTCATCACCCGGGAAGCCTTGCGCCGACAGCAACTCGCGCAGCTCCATTTCGACCAACTCCAGCAACTCCGGGTCGTCCATCATGTCGACCTTGTTCAGGTACACCACGATCGCCGGCACTTCCACCTGGCGCGCCAGCAAGACATGCTCCCGCGTCTGCGGCATCGGCCCATCCGGCGCGGCCACCACCAGAATCGCGCCGTCCACCTGCGCCGCCCCCGTGATCATGTTCTTGATGTAGTCCCGGTGCCCCGGCATGTCCACGTGCGCGTAGTGCCGCTTCTCGGTCTCATACTCGACGTGCGCAATGTTAATCGTGATGCCGCGCTCTTTCTCTTCCGGCGCGTTGTCGATCGAGTCGAACGAGCGGAACGAAGCCATCTTCTTGAAGCCCAACACTTTCGTGATGGCCGCGGTCAACGTGGTCTTGCCATGGTCGATGTGCCCCATCGTGCCCACGTTCACGTGCGGCTTCGAACGATCAAAATGCTGCTTCGACATGATGTTTGTTCTCCTTCTAAGATGCGCGTAATTGACCCGGGTTTGTGAAGCCCACAATGGGATTTGAACCCATGACCTTCCCCTTACCAAGGGGATGCTCTACCCCTGAGCTATGTGGGCGTTTGCGGGTGTTGTGAACAACACCCTTGATCAGTGGACAGGGAGGGAATCGAACCCCCGAACGGCGTCGCCGGGCTGATTTACAGTCAGCGTCCTTTAGCCACTTGGATACCTGTCCAAATAATTTCCCGTGTACTCAACGCAGAGCCGACGGCGAGGATTGAACTCGCGACCCTCCGCTTACAAGGCGGACGCTCTGCCGCTGAGCTACGTCGGCAATAGACATACTGCGCGGGCTATAACTTCTAGCCCGCTGCGCCGACATTATACCATAAGGGACACTTCGGTCAAGATGCACAATCTGTCAACGCGGGACGAAATTGTACTAGCGATCGGTAAGGTTGTCAAAGATCATTTTTTCATCTCGTGCCGATCAGCCGATCGAGGGTTGGCACCCGATCGGTTTGAGCTGCGATCCGGATCAAGAAAATCGGCTATTGTCAACCCGGTAGCGCTATGGTATACTCCCGCGCCGAACCCTGCAAGGGGTTCTATCTCACACGCCGCTGGATTGCGCGAGATGTGCCTGAGTTCACAGCCTTCAGGTTCTTGCGTGAGAAGAGAGTGGCGGACGACACTCTAAAACATACAGGAGGTTCTACCATGGCTGTTGTCTCAATGAAGTCACTGCTCGAAACGGGCGTGCACTTCGGTCACCGTACCAAGCGCTGGAATCCGAAGATGAAGCCGTTCATCTTCACCGAGCGCAATGGTATCCACATCATCGATCTGCAGCAAACCATCGCTTCGCTGGACGCCGCTTACAATATGATTCGCGATACGACCGCGAACGGCGGCACGGTGTTGTTTGTCGGCACCAAGCGCCAGGCGCAGGATACCATCGCGAAGGAAGCGATCCGCGCCGGCGCGCCGCACATCACCTATCGCTGGCTGGGCGGTACGCTCACCAATTGGCGCACCATTCGGCAACGCATCGATACGCTGATCAGCTTGGAAGGACGCCGCGATCGAGGCGAGCTGTCCTTGCTGCCCAAGAAAGAAGCGCTGGACATTGACCGCTTGATCACCAAGTTGAATCTGCGCCTGGGTGGTATCAAGGACATGCGCAAGCTGCCCGATGCGTTATTCGTCATCGATACGCATCGCGAAGTCACGGCTATTAAAGAAGCGAATACACTGAATATCCCCGTGATTGCGATGGTCGATACGAACTGCGATCCCGACCCGATCGATATGGTTATCCCGGCCAACGATGATGCCATCCGCGCGATCAAATTGATTGTAGCCCGCATGGCCGACGCCGTGCAGGAAGGCTTGGCAATGCGCAAGGAAACCATGCCCGCCGAGGTGACAGAAATGGAAGGCGCGCTGGAGCAAGACGACAAATATCTGGGTGAAGCCACCCTGGCGAAGTTGCGCGCCGGTCTTGAGTTTGAAGGCGTTCCAGGTCTCGACACAGAGGAAGAAGCCTAATTTGAGCAGCGACCACAGGCAAACTGTGGTCGCACTTTGAAGAGGATGAACTATGGAAATTTCAGCTGCAATGATCAAGCAATTGCGTGAAGCCACCGGCGCGGGTGTGCTCGACTGCCGCAAGGCCCTGGAAGCTTGTGAGGGCGATGCGGAAAAAGCCAAGGCCTGGTTGAAAGATAAGGGTCTGGCAGCAGCGGCCAAGAAGGGCGATCGGGTTGCGGCGGATGGTTTGGTGGGTTCGTACATTCACCACAACCATCGCATCGCGGTGCTGGTTGAAGTCAACTGCGAAACCGATTTCGTGGCGCGGACAGAAGGTTTCAAGAAGTTAACGCAGGAAATCGCCAAGCACATCGCCATGGCGAATCCACAGTACGTGAAGCCGGAAGACGTGCCGGCCAACGTGCTCGAAGAAGCCCAGCAAGGCTTTCAGGCAGAAGCCCTGGCCGCCGGCAAGGCGGGCGCTGAGGCCGATGAAGCGGTGAAGCAAAAACTCGGCAAGTTCTATCAAGAGACCTGCCTGGTGAAGCAGCCTTACGTGTTGAATGAGAAGGTCACCATCGGCGAGATGATCACGCAGGGTATTACCGACTTAAAGGAAAACATCGTGGTGCGGCGCTTCGTCCGCTACGAGTTAGGCGCATAAGCAGATAAAGGCAACGGACAACCCGTTGCCTTTTTTGCAGATCGCGTTCTGGCGTCAATGCAGCGTGGAGAAGTTTACAGCAAGCGAGGCAGTATGACGATCAAGTACAAACGCATTCTCTTGAAAATCGGCGGTGAAGCGCTGGCCGGCGGCGAAGGCAAAGTCGGCATTGATGTGCACGAAGCGGAAGATCTCGCCCTGCGCATCAAAGGCGTGAAGGCGCTCGGTGTCGAAGTGGCCTTGGTGCTGGGGGGCGGCAACCTGTGGCGCGGCAAAGATGGCCTGGCGCACGGCATGGATCGTTCAGTGGCGGATCATGTTGGGATGCTGGCCACGGTGATGAATGCGCTGGCGCTGCGCGATGCGCTGGAGCGGGTGGGTGTGGAGACGCGGGTCCAGACGGCCATTGCAATGCAGGCGATTGCTGAACCGTTCATTCGCTTGCGCGCCATGCGCCATATGGAAAAGGGGCGCGTGGTTATCATCGGCGCAGGCACGGGCAATCCTTACTTTACCACCGATACCGCCGCGGCCCTGCGTGCGATGGAGGTGAAAGCCGATATCCTGATCAAAGCGACCAAGGTCGATGGCGTTTACTCCGAAGACCCCAAGAAAAACCCCAACGCCGTCCGGTACGATCGGTTGTCGTATATCGAAGCACTCAATCGACGCCTGGGCGTGATGGACTCGACGGCGATTTCTTTGTGCATGGACAACGAACTGCCTATCCTGGTATTTGATCTGTGGCAGGCGCAAAGCCTGGAGCGCGCCGTGCAAGGCGAACGCATCGGGACGATCATCAACGGGGAATAGTTTTGCCGAAAAGATCGTAGGGGGCGGCGGTTCACGATTGAGCAACAGGCGCACCCCCTACGAGTTCCCATTCTGGACTAGCGCACTTCCACGAATTTGTATTATAATTAGTGTCGTACTCCGCCGATTGGCGATCTCGCCCCCGCCGGCGGCATTGATTCTCACCCAAGACCAACTCTACTCCATTGTTTGACGGAGAATCCACCCTAACTTACCCCATCTAATTGATGGTTGTATTGATCTAAAGCGAAGAGACGCACGAGTCTCCCGAAATTTCAACGCCAGGTGACCAGCGACGATGCCAACTGATCCTTCTCTTGTTAAAGATACCCTACACGAAGCCGAAGAGCACATGCAGAAAACGATTCACGCGTTCGAGGTTGATCTGCGCGCCTTCCGCACTGGCCGCGCCAGCCCGGCCATCGTCGAGCGCTTGTTCGTGAACTACTACGACACGCCCACGCCCCTGCAGCAGTTGGCGACGATTACCGTGCCCGAAGCGCAGATATTGATGCTCCGTCCCTTCGACGCGCATTCGCTGAAGGACATCGAGCGCGCCATTAGCGCCTCGGACCTGAACATTACGCCCAATAACGATGGCAAGGTCATTCGCCTCGTTTTCCCGCGCCTCAGCGAAGAACGCCGCAATGATTTGATCAAACAAGTCCACAAGCGCCTGGAAGAAACGCGCGTGTCGATTCGCAACATTCGCCGCGACGCGCAGGATATGATGCGCGATTTTGAAAAAGAAAAAATGATTTCCGAAGACGATCTGAAACACGGCCGCGATGAGCTGCAAAAGTTGACGGATAAATACGTCGAGCAGGCCGAAACGGTCAGCCAGCGCAAAGAAGAGGAAATCCGCGAGGTTTAAGCGCGGCCAGGAAAATGTTCTTTGTTCACAGCCCCAGCCGTGCGCGCGCCGCGCGGACACGATGACGAGCATCGAGACCCACTCGTGGCAGCATGAGTTCCACACCCACACTCCATCAAGTTCCATATCACTTAGCCATCATCATGGATGGCAATGGCCGCTGGGCAAAAGCGCGCGGCCTGCCGCGCCTGGCGGGTCATCGCGCCGGCACGGAAAACTTGCGCCGCACCTTGAAAGCCTGCGTCCGGCAGGGCATCAAGATTCTCACCATCTATGCCTTTTCCACCGAAAACTGGGGCCGGCCGGCGGAGGAAGTCCGCGGCTTGATGACGATTCTGGAGCAAGTCATTGAACGCGAGTTGAAAGAACTCAACGAACAGGGCGTGCGGATTCGGCACATCGGACGATCGGACAATGTCTCGCCGCGCCTGCTCAAGAAAATTCAGAAAGCCGTGGAGCTGACGAAACGCAATGACACGCTCATTCTCAACGTGGCGTTCAACTATGGCGGACGGCAGGAAATCATCGACGCGATGCGCGGCATCATGCGCGCGGGCATCGATCCCGATCAAGTGGATGACGCCCTGTTGAGCCAATACCTCTACACTGCCGGCCAACCTGATCCTGATTTGATTATCCGCACCAGCGGTGAGATGCGCGTCAGCAATTTCTTGATCTGGCAGGGCGCCTACGCGGAATTATATGTGACGCCCACCTACTGGCCTGACTTCAATGAAGACGAATTGCAGAAGGCGCTGGATCATTACGCCGCGCGCGAACGGCGCTTTGGGCTGACCGCCGAGCAAATGAAGACGATGACCGAACAGGCCAAATAGGGATTTGCTTAATGCGGACTCGCGTCATTAGTGCGTTGATTCTCCTGCCGATCGGCATTGCGGTGGTCCTGATCGGCGGCGGGCTGTTCGATCTGGCGCTGGCCTTCATCTTCACACTCGCCGTGTATGAGTTTGTGCAGTTGATCAAGCTGGGCAAGTTCCTGCCCAACTTGATCTTTGCCGTGGCCTTGGTCTGGGTCTTGCTGCTCGATGTCGTCTTGCCGCACTTAGATCTGTCTCGTCCAGCGCTGGCCTTTCTATTGATCGCCGCACTGACCTGGCAAATGAGCCAGCGTGAAGGATCGCCTACGGCCAATTGGGCTTTGACCGTCGCGGGCGGCGTCTACCTCGGAGTCGCGGGCGCGCATTTCATTTTGTTGCGCCAGCAGGATAACGGCCAATGGTGGTTGCTGCTGGCGTTGAGCGGCACCTGGCTGGCCGACAGCAGCGCGTATCTCATTGGGCGTAAATTTGGCGTGCATAAGATGACGCCCTTGTTGAGTCCTAAAAAGAGTTGGGAAGGTCTGGCGGGCGGCGTGGCCTTTGGCCTGATTTTCAATTCACTCATCGCCGTAGCTTTGAGCCAGGCCTTGAACGTGAATCTGCCATGGTGGGCAGGAGCGGCGCTGGGGTTGATCGGCGCGCTGATCGGCGTGTTAGGCGATCTCTCCGTCTCGATGATCAAGCGCGAGGTAGGCGCCAAAGATACCGGCCACATCATTCCCGGGCATGGTGGCATACTTGATCGCTTAGATAGTCTGCTGTTCACGATCATCGTAAGCTATTACTTCATTATCTGGTTTGTGGTGCGGTAACGCCGTAACGGCGCGGATCACGATCCGCCCTGATGGCAATACTGTTTAGTTAGCGCTCACCCAGCCGCGTCCTCGCGGTGGGATCGCCCGCGAGGACGCGGGCTGCGAGCCTTATCTAAATAGTATTGGCCCTAATGGTAATCAAAACTCGATCATACGGCCAGCCCGATCGAGGCGAAGAGACGCACTAACGGAAACACAATCCCAACCCGGAGGAGATCAAGCATGAACCCGCAGCAGGTGATTAAGGATCCCGATCGCAACTTGGCGCTTGAGCTGGTACGCGTAACGGAATCGGCCGCACTGGCCGCCGCCCGCTTAATGGGACGCGGCGATAAGAATGGGGCCGATCAGGCGGCCGTCAATGCCATGCGGTACATGTTTAACACGGTCGAGATGGACGGCATCGTCATCATTGGCGAGGGCGAAAAAGACGAAGCGCCGATGTTGTACAACGGTGAGCAGCTTGGCACAGGCATGCCGCCCAAAGTAGACATCGCCGTCGACCCGATCGATGGAACGCGCTTGACGGCGCTGGGTTTGCCGGGAGCCATCGCGGTGGTGGCACTATCCGAGCGCGGCACGATGTATAACCCGAAGCATTTGGTCTATGCTAATAAGATCGCCGTCGGCCCGCGCGCCAAAGGCGCCATCGATATCAACGCGCCGGTCAAAGACAATTTGACCAAAGTGGCAAAGGCCCTGGGTAAAGACATTAACGATCTGACGGTCGTCATTCTCGAGCGCGATCGGCATGCCAACTTGATCCGGCAAGTGCGCGAATGTGGCGCGCGCATCAAACTCATTATGGACGGTGACGTGGCCGGCGCCTTAGTGACAGCCTTTCCCAACACCGGCGAAGATGTATTGATGGGTATCGGCGGTTCACCGGAAGCCGTCATCACGGCAGCGGCGCTGAAATGTTTCGGAGGCGAGATTCAATGTAAATTGTGGGCCCGCGATATTCCCGAACGCCGCATGGCAACCGATCTCGGCGTCGACTTGGAACGGGTACTGACCACCGATGATTTGGTGAGCGGCGAAAACGTCTTCTTTGCGGCAACCGGCATTACCGATGGACAGCTGGTCGACGGCGTCCGCTACGAAGAGGATCGGGTGTACACCAGCTCGATCGTCATGCGCAGTCTCAGCGGCACGATCCGCCGCATCGAATCCGAGCACCATCTCGATCGGCTGGGCCTGCTAACCCAAATGTACGAATAAGCTTTGCAGAGCATGTCCTATGCCTGACAACGATCTAATCGACACTAGTACGCTTTCGCGGAGGTCCAACGTGGATTTTGATTTTGACAAACTAGAAGCCAAGACTTTAACCGAACTGCGCGATCTCGCCAAATCGCTCGATGTGTCAGGCTACAGTCGCTTGAAGAAGGAAGACTTGATTCTTCGGTTGTTGCGCGCCAAAGCCGAAGGGCAGGGCTACATCTTCGGCGGCGGCGTGCTCGACATCGTCGACGAGAACATCGGCTTTTTGCGCAGCGAGCACTACCTGCCCGGCCCCGAAGACGTGTACGTCAGCCAGAGCCAGATTCGCCGCTTTGGCCTGCGCACCGGCGACATGGTCATCGGCCAGGTACGCCCCCCCAAAGACAGCGAGAAGTATTACGGCTTGCTGCGGGTGGAGGCCGTCAATGGGCTCGATCCCGAAGCGGCCAAACAGCGTCCAATCTTTGAGAAGCTGACGCCCATCTTCCCCAATCAGCGCTTCAATCTGGAAACCGAGCCGGCCAACCTGACGACGCGTTTGCTGGACATGGTGGCCCCGATCGGGCGCGGGCAGCGCGGTCTCATCGTCTCGCCGCCAAAATCTGGCAAGACGACGGTCCTCAAGCACATCGCCAATGCCATCTCAACGCGCTATCCGGATGTTCATTTGATGGTCGCCCTCATTGGCGAGCGGCCTGAAGAAGTGACGGATATGGACCGGTCAGTCGAGGCTGAGGTCATCAGCAGCACGTTCGACGAACCACCCCAAAGCCACGTCCGCGTGGCCGAAATGGCTTTGTCGCGCGCCAAGCGCCTGGTAGAAGGCGGCCGCGACGTGATGATTTTGATGGACTCGATGACGCGCCTGGCGCGCGCCTACAACCTCATCGTGCCGTCGAGCGGCCGTACCCTATCGGGTGGCCTGGATCCCGCCGCACTCTATCCACCCAAGGGTTTCTTTGGCGCGGCCCGCAAAATCGAAGAAGGCGGCAGTCTCTCCATCATCGCCACGTGTCTGGTCGATACCGGCAGCCGCATGGACGACATGGTCTATGAGGAATTCAAGGGCACCGGCAACATGGAACTGCACCTGAACCGCCGCCTGCAAGAACGCCGCATTTTCCCGGCTTTTGACGTCGAGCGATCGAGCACCCGCCGCGAAGAACTGCTGTTGGAACCGGACGTTTTGAGCAAGGTCTGGCTGATGCGCCGCATGCTGGGTCAAATGATGGCGCAACCGCCGGGTGGGGCTGGCATGGACATGACTAACGCCATGGAAGCGCTGCTAGCGCGCTTGTCTCGCACCAAGACTAACGCCGAGCTACTGACAAGTCTGCGCGACGACTATTAAACCGGTTTGGCCTGTCTGGCCCAACCGGTTTTCAGGCGGCCAGACAGGCTTGGCCAGACCCAGGCAGAAGTCTGAGCAGACGGTCTCCGCCGCCCCCTCCCCCCTGACTTGCCTAGGTCAGAGCTCATGGTATAATCTTGACCGAACACAAACTATCGTACCACGTGTACGTGCAGTCATTTTGCAGAAGGTTCGCACTAAATTACTACAATGAGTGAAACCCAACTAACCCCACGTGTGGCGCACCGTCTTGATGACGCTCAGCTCATGTCAGAAAATAAGATCGCCGTCGAGCCAGCCGTGAAAAGCACAGCCCGACGCGGGTTGTTTTCGCGGCGTGCCTCACCTGCCCCTGCCCTGGATGCTTCGTCATCCCAAGAAATCCAGCCGAATACTGACCGTAAATCGTTCGGAGCGAATATCCCGATCGAACACTGGTTTGCCCGCTTTGCCGTTCGGGTAGGCGGGCAGATCTCCTGGCTGACAACCTGTGTACAAGGGCGCTCTCTGCTATTCCGCTATACCTCGCACTTTGTCATTCTGGCCGTGTTGATTAGCGCCATCGGGCTGGTAAGCACGGCCAAAACAACGTCGGCCTCCGATTTACCTGAGCGGCAGGCCATCACGCGCGTGGTAAATATCTCCACCACAAACAACCTGCCTGATGAAGTGATCTATAACCAATTCGGGCAGGGCGGCCCTATCGTGGTCGATCAGACGAACGTATTACCCCAGGCCAATCCGTTCACGGCTGTTCCCAGCCGAGAACGACGCGGCGTCATCAGCTACACCGTTCAGGCCGGGGATACGTTGTTTGGCATTGCCGGTCAGTTTGGCCTGCGGCCTGAAAGCGTTTTGTGGGCCAACTACGACACCCTGCAAGACAATCCGCACTTGTTGCAGCCCGGCATGGAATTAACGCTTCCGCCAGTGAATGGCATTGTCTACACGACCAAAGACGGCGACACGGTGGAAAGCATTGCCGAAGAATACAAAGTGACACCTGATACGATCTACGTCGATGGCTTCGAGTGGAATCAGCTTAAGCCGGGCGAACAGCCGGTGGCGGGCGCTTCACTCATCATCCCAGGTGGCAGCCGCGACTTTAAGCCGTGGGCTTTGACCGCTCAGCTCAATGCACCGGAGCCCGCGGCAAACACCAATTCTGCCGGCGTGCCGGTAGCGCGTACTTCAAATGCAGGATTCTGCCAGAATGCAGCTCCGGGTATTGTGGGTACCGGCACTTTTATCTGGCCGGCCCCCAAGCATTGGCTGTCGGGTAATCCCTACACGGCCTGGCATCCTGCCATCGATATTGCTGCCAAACTGGGTGATCCGATCTTCGCATCTGACTCCGGTGTAGTGGCTTATTCAGGTTGGAGCAGCGTGGGCTACGGCTACCTGGTCGTCATCGACCACGGAAATGGCTGGCAAACCTGGTATGCCCACAACAGCGAAATCTACGTGAGCTGCGGCCAAAATGTGACGCAAGGCGATGTCATCGCCGCGGCCGGTTCTACCGGTCGCTCGACTGGTCCGCACCTGCACTTTGAGACGCGCTTCCAGGGCACGCTTCCGAATCCATTCAACGTCCTGCCCCCGCCATAGTCTGAGGAAAAAGGATACAAGTAGACAAGGAAAGGGAACCATCCAGGCGATGGTTCCCTTTTTGTTTCTTCACTCTGATCTGGATTCTCGCGTGCGCGGGAACGACCCGCAGATCAACAAAACGGCCAGTCCCGTCACTCTACGGAACTGGCCGTGCGATTACCAACAACCAACGACTAACTGCCAACCACTAACCACCAACTACTACTTCGCGTACTCTGTGGCTCGTGTTTCGCGAATGACCGTCACCTTGATCTGACCCGGATACTGCATCGTATCTTCGATCTGCTTGGCAATGTTCTTGCTCAACTGAATCGAGGCCAGATCGTCAATCGCTTCCGGCTTGACCACCACGCGAATCTCACGTCCGGCCTGAATGGCGTAGGCTTCTTCCACGCCCGGCTGAGACTTGGCGATGTCTTCCAGATCATGCACCCGGCGCAGAAACGTTTCAACATTCTCACGCCGCGCGCCTGGGCGCGCACCCGAAATGGCATCGGCCACTTCCACGATAATGGCCTCCAGGCTTTGCTGGTCCACCGCGTGATGATGGGAAGCGATGGCATTCAACACCTTGGGATTGTTCACGCCAAAGCGCTTGATGAAATCCGCGCCCAGTTCGGCGTGCGTCCCCTCAAATTCGTGGTCGATCGCCTTGCCGATGTCGTGCAGCAGGCCGGCGGTCTTGGCCGCCTTCACATCGGCGCCCAGTTCCGCCGCCAGAATCGCCGCCAAGCGCGAGGTTTCGATCGCGTGATGGTTCTGATTCTGCCCGTACGACGTGCGGAAGCGCAAGCGCCCCAGCATCTTCAAAATCTCTGGATGCAACCCCGGCACCCCGGCCTCGATCGACGCCCGTTCGCCTTCTTCCTTGACCACGCGCTCGACTTCGGCCTCGGCATCCTCAACCAGCTTCTCAATGCGCGTCGGATGGATGCGCCCGTCCTGAATCATCTTGGTCAACGCGATGCGCGCCACTTCACGCCGCACCGGATCGAACGACGAGAGCGTCACGGCTTCCGGCGTGTCGTCCACCACGATGTCCACGCCCGTGGCCCGCTCGATCGCCCGGATGTTGCGCCCGGCGCGCCCGATGATGCGGCCCTTCATCTCATCATTGGGCAGGGGCACCACCGTCACCGACACTTCGGCGGCCTGGTCGGTCGCCACACGCTGCACCGCGGTCGTCACAATTTCACGCGCGCGCTCTTCGGCAATTTCACGCGTTTCGGCTTCCACCTGGCGGATCGTCTTGGCCATGTCGGCCCGCGCATCGACTTCGACCATTTGCAGCAGTTCCTTCTTAGCCTCCGGCTGGCTCAACGCCGCGACCCGTTCCAGCTCGGTCACGATCTGGGCGTTCTTCTTTTCGAGATCATTCGCCAGCTTGTCGAGTTGGCCCTGCCGCTGGTTCGACTTGCGGTCCCGCTGGTCGACGCGTTCCAGCTTCTGATCCAGGTCTTCACGCTTGCGGGACAATCGCTCATCTTCACGCTGCCATTCGGCGCGGCGCTTATTGGACTCGGCTTCGGCCGCGTCCCGCACTCTAATGGCTTCGTCTTTGGCCGCCAGTTCGATCTGCTTCACCTTGATCTGCGCCTCTTCCAGCAGACGCGCCTGTTCGGTATCCACGTCGCGTTGTACGGATTTGAGCCGGGAGTTCATGACCAAGTACACCACTCCCGCGCCAATCCCCAGACCGATGAGCAAATCGATCAACAACAAAATCACATTTCCAATGTCCATAGTCATTCCTCTAATTCGTCAAAATAGGATGGTGCTGCATCGTCCGCGTGCAACTGCTGCCAGGCCGCATTGACAGCCTCACGAACGGTCTCATAATCAAAGCCTCGCCGCGCCAGGTAGGCGCCCAGTTTCTGCGCGAACTCTGGGCGCGGTAGCTGCCGGTACCGATCGGCTTTAGCTAAGGCCGATCGGAGGGCCGCGTTATCGTCAGTGTGTTCGCTCTCCGCCAGTACGGCATCGATGACTTCGCGCTCGACACCCTTGAGCCGCAGTTCCTGCCGCAGCGCCACCGCGCCCTTCGGCTTAAACTGGGTCCGATTGTCGAGCCAGTAGCGCACAAAAGCAGCATCGTCGACCAGGCCGACCCCGCGCAATCTCTCTAGAACCCGATCGATGGTCCCGGCCTCATGGCCCGCCTTCTGCAAATTCTGCCGCACTTCCCACTCGCTGCGCGGCCGGTTGCCCAAAAAGCGCAGGGCCTTTTCGCGCGCCTTTTCCACATCGTCGGCCGCTTGCAGGCGCTCGATGTCGGCGTCGTTCAGCACTTGCCCGCGTTTAAGGCGGATCGCCTCGATGGCGGCCAGGCCAAACGCGAACTTGCCGTCCAGATAGACGTTGACCCGATCGGTATTTCGCTGCTGCACGACCAGCGCGGTGATAGTGCCAGACATAGCCTGCGACAAAACAAAACGAGCTGTGACTGTCTCAGCCACAGCTCGACAACGCGTTTGCAACTGTCCGCGAATTGATATGGTGTTGTACGACTAGATACGACCAAACAGGTCGTGCGCGATCTACGGACGATTGTCCCGTGTTAAGAACGGCAAAGAAAAGGCGTCCAGAACCTTACCCAATGACAACTCTTTCGCGTCACAACCTACCGACACTGCGCCGCGCTTGGTAGCTCACGTTAACTCTGTCGTCAGACAGAACTTCACAAGAGAATCACCAGTGGCCTATCCAAGTGCCATCGTTACAAACAGATGGCCGGCCGTATCTATATCCATTGAACTCACGGACCGCTGACCCGTTGGCGAAGCGGTGGCGGTCGTTTCATGCGTCGGACCGTATAAAAATTATCAGCCTCGACGCGTCCCGATCAAAAAAATCGGGCGAATGAAACCAGTCCAGCTTATGTCGGCATTATACCATGAGCAAAAGACAAACGCCAAATAAGGTTCGCTTCCGCCAGAATATTGGCTTCAGTCTTCCGACAGCAGTAGCAGCCGATTCTCAATCGCCTTGCGATCCGACACCGCCGCCAACTTCAGGCACTCTGCTAGAAGAACTGTTCCCTTTTCATACTGATCGATGTGCCGCTGTTGTTCGTCGGTAAGATTCCATTCGTGGCCGATGTTGCGGTAGCGAATGAGTAGCGCCTGTAATTTGTACGCATACGCTTGCCACGCAACGTCGTTGGCGGTTTCAGCCGGCAGACGCAAGTTGTTCAGCGCCTGGGAAAATTCGGTCTCGCCTACCTGCACACTTGCCCGAGTTAAGGCCGGTAGCAATTCGCGTATACCTTTTGAAAATCGCTGCTTAGCAAAACGCCAGGCCCAAATAGAAGCGCGGTCGAGGTCGAGGGCGCGGGCGCGGGCGCGGTCGAGGTCGAGGGCGCGGG
>JBGSPW010000179.1:0-5848 GCA_041738395.1 Thermoflexales bacterium | reverse complement strand
GGGGCGTGGGTGGCGGAACTGCGCCAACTCGCGTCCGCCTATGCCATCGGCGGCGACTTCGGCGCGGCGGTCGATGAAGTGCTTGATAAAAGCGGCCGGCTGTCGGCGATCGTGCGCGTGCTGGAGCGCCTCAAAGCCGCGTCCGAAATGGGCGGCGGCGGCACGGCCACCGCGTTGCGCCAGATGGCGCACGACGCGCGTGAGACGATCAAGATCCTGCTGACGGAACGCGGCTATCGCAATACGACCCTGATGGTTATTCCGGCGGGTCTGGCGATCCTGGCCGTGATCATTGTGCTGCTCGCGCCCGGCATGGCACGACTGCTGAATCAATTGCTGGTGTGAGGAAGGGAGGATCAATGAACCATGAACTATGAACCATGAACCATGAACCATGATCAATGATCAATGATCAATGTTCAATGATCAATGATCAACCCCACCAGGGGGTGCCGTGATCGAAGCACAACCGTCACGATCGAACAACTACTTATCACTCATCAGGCAAGGAGTCCATCATGTTGAAAAAAGTCGTTTCCGATTCAATGTTGGCCGATAACCGCGCGATCAGCGCGACCGAATATGTGATCATCCTGACGCTGGTGGCGCTGGCGATTATCGCCGGGGCGACCATGCTCGGCCAGGCGATCAATAGCCAGTACACCACGTCGGCCGGCAAGATCAACAACCTGCCGTAAGTGACCGTGAACCGCTGATGATTCGCGCGGAGGGATGCGACCGGGGTTGCCGATCGAGCCGATCGCCCGGCGTGTTCCTCCGCCAAGGACGGGTAGTCATGCGATCAAGATTAAAGTCTGTCTATCACCGCCTGCACAACAGCCGGGTGGCACGAGATGAACGCGGTGCGGTGGCGGTCGAGTTTGTGCTGGTGCTGCCGATGATGCTGGTGCTGATCGTGCTGGCGATCGAGTTCTCGCTGTTCTGGTGGGAACGCCTGACGGTCTCGACCGCCACGTTCGATGCGACACGCGCCGTGGCTTCCGGCCACACGCCAGCCGAAGGCTATGCGCTCTACAATCAATTAGCCGGTGGTCTGGGTGCGGCGGGAGCGGACGGCGGTTTCTCGCTGGCGGTGCAGCCGGGTCTGCGCTCGGTGCGCTCGCGCACAAATGTGACGTGGAATTGGCCGTTCGGACTGCCGGCAGTGCTGGGCGCGAACCCGGAAGTGCAGCTGAAGGCCAGCGCCTTTTTCCGGTTGGAAGAGTTCTGGCCGGGACCACCGGGTAAGTTCGAGTAGGAGGAGACGATGCTACCTAAATGGTTGATCATCACTATCTCGTTCGTGTTGGCCGCGTCTGTGGCGCAGCTGGGCGTACAGACCTCTTACAGTGGCGTGGCTGATCCGGGCTTGCCGGTGTTGCAAGTCGCCTCTGGGGATGTCCCCCACTCAACCAGGCTAATGGTAGGGCTTAACAGCGGTGACCCCATGTCTGGTGCTCACGTGGTGACGGTCAGTTGCTTTCCGGGCACTGGTCCGGGCACATCGTTGCCTGCTCAGCCACGATCCCCGTCGTCTTATCCGCCGCGGGCGTATCTGCCGTTGATCGTCAGGCCGGAGAGCGCCCTGACGTGCGGCGCAGCCGAGCAAGAACCCAATGACACACATGCCCAGGCCTCCCCGTTTGAGCACCCCTGCTACACGGGTGTGACTTCGGGAAGCGGCGATCTTGACTGGTATCAGGTCGAGTTGTGCTCGGCGGTTCCGGCGCTGAGTCTGTACCTGACTGGCCCAGCCACAGCCGATCTCGATCTCTATCTCTATGGCGATCCGCCCGGCCAGCCGATCGGATCGTCTGAGGGCGCCGGATCACAAGAGTTGATCTCGGCCAGTGGCCTTGTCACCAGCACCTACTTCGTGTTGGTGTCACCGGTGAGTGGGTCAGGGGCGTATACGTTGACTGGCGCGCTTGCTGCGCCGTAACCTGGAAGGAGATCAGATGCAGAACGTCAAAGTGCTTTTTGTCGGAACACAACGTCTGGTCCGGCAGCGGTGCGGGTCGATCGATCCGCCGCTCACGCCCGACGATCCGTGTGCCTCAGAGCGCGGCGCAGCCGCGACCGAGTTTGTGTTGATCCTGCCGATCCTGTTGTTGATCATCGCCGGCATCATGGGCTTCGGGCAGCTGCTGTATACCAAGTTGGCGCTGGAAGGCGCGGCCTGGTCGGGGGCACGGCATGCGGTGGCCACCCTGAATCGAAATCGCGGCATCCAGCAGGCGTACCTGGGCGCCCGCTACGCCCTTGAGGGCTTTGGTCTCAAGGCCGACAAGGCGCAGGCCAACGTCACCGTGTGGGGCCAGTGGGGCCGCGGGGTGCAGACCCGCGCCCGCGTGTGCTATACCGTGCCATCGCCGCCCGTACCGTTCGGCGAGGTTTTTGCGCCACAGCAGATCTGTGCCGCGCAAACCCTGCCGGTCTACAAATGGAAGAGCAAATGGTGAGAGGAGGAAATGAAGTGACACAGCGATTGCGATTACCGAAAGTGCGAACGCGCGTTGGGCGATTCCGCGTCGTCCTGGATGAATCGGGTCAAGTTGCCGTCTGGCTGGTGGTCATGCTGCCGGTCCTGCTGGCGCTGGTTGGCCTAGTGTTCGATGGCGGGATGATGTACGCCCAGTACCGGCGTGGCCGCTGGGCGGCGGATGGGGCGGCCGTCGCCGCAGCCAACGCGATCGATCCGGCGCGTTACGCCAATAGCGGGCAGGTCAAGCTCGATTCAGGGCTGGCGTACAGTACAGCGCGCAAATATGCGCAGAGCAACGATCCGGCGCTGAATCTGAGCGGCGTATCGATCATGGGTAATGCGGTGCAGGTGCGCGGCACACTCACGATTCGCCCGTCGTTTCTCAGTCTGTTTGGCGTCGGCCCGCTGACGTTGAACATCTCCGGGCGGGAACGTCCGGCCTGGGGGATAACGCGCCCAGGACAGTGAGACGTACCGGGCTTGACCGAGCGCTGCGCTGCAAGAGTTTCTTTTTCGATGAGTCACGTTCGCGTGTCTCGAGTGGCAAATGCAGCGGTATGGGATCGGCCATCAAACCGCTGTGATGCGTTTGGCGCTACAGGTGTTGGATGCCAGCCCGATGATAACGGGTCAGGTGCCTACCCCTCGACCGGAAGGCCGCCCGGCCCTGCGGCCGATCAGTCAAGTCCCAGAAATCCTAATCTCACAAGGAGCCTAACTATGACAACACAATCGACAACCACAACCAAGAAATCGTTCGTCAAGCGGATCAAGCCGCTGGGTTGGCTTTTCATCGCATTCTTTGCGGTGATTGCGGTCAGCCTGGTGGTGTTGGTCATGCGGCCATTGACCTACCCGATTCGCAACCTGCCGACTGGCGCGGAAGCGAAGTCTTTGGCGCCGACGATCACGCCTTACGTGAAACCGACCAACACGGTCGCGCCGACGATCACGCCGCTGCCGAACGGCTGGACGCAGGGCCAGAGTTTGAATGGCACAGCCATGCTCGTGCCGCCGGAGGAAGAGCAGGAGAAAATAGCGCAGGCCTTTCAGTCTGTTTGGGATTGTCATTTCAGCGACGAAGCGTCAGACGCTGCACTCAAGCAAGTGGCGCGTGCCGCTCGCTGCGCACAGGCTAAGCGCGTTGCAGCTGACTCACTCGGCTTAGGGCATGGCAATGCGCTGGAGATTATCACGGCTGGCCCGTTGAATCCGATTCAATGCACTGACGCAACGCGCTGCACTCTGGCGCGCGCCAAGCTGGAAGTGAAGGGGGCTGTGATGGATGGCGCCGTCTGCCGGCAAATCAAGCAGTCCAGTCCGTGTGTGGTTCGTGCCGGAATTCAAGGCCTCATCCCTAATCAAGTTTATATCGCCACCATCGTAAAGGAGAATGGCACATGGATCGTTACCCAGTGGGATACCGAACAGTTGCCTGGGCCACCGCCCTCGCGCTGATCACGGCAGTCGCTCTACTTTTATTACCAAGCGCTTTACCCTCGGCGCAAGCCAGTTCTGATCGAGGTCCGCAGCGCGAACAGGTCTGTACTGTCATTTGCGATTCCTGCATTCCGATAACACTTGAATGCCATGATAGCGGACCCGGTGGTGGAGGCGGTGGAGGCGGAGGCGGTGGAGGCGGAGGCGGAGGCGGCGGAGGAGGAGGAGGCGGTGGAGGCGGAGGTGATGGCAGCGGTACTCCACCGGCCCCGCAGAACACTCCACGTCCAATTCCTACGGTCATTCCGCCAACAGGCGCGCCAGGCGGAGGATATTACACAACCCTATGTCTGACCGATGCATCGTCATTCGGTTACGGTTGTGCCGGCAGTGGCGTGATCCTAACGGTCTATATCGCGCCGGGTGGAGCGATATATGTGATCAGCACGTCGTGTGTGCCCGCCTCGGTCTGCGCACCGGGAACACCGCCGCCCACGCCGCCGCCTGGTACCCCTCAGCCGACGCCGACTCTGCAGTGGCCGTGTGACACGCCGCCGTCGGTCGGCGGCCCGGATATTTTCCAGCCCTGTCCGTACGAGTGGCCTGGCTGGGATCTCTCTGTCTCGGTCCAAATCCCAGCCGTGGATCTAGCCCGTAACCCGTGGCCGCGTTCGCTCGTCGGACTGGAAACGAAATTCTGCTTTGTGTCAGCACCGGACAGTGAAGTGAAGTTCTCGGATGCCAAAGCTAAACCCTGCAAGGCTAGTGGAGTATCTGACGAAGACACCTGGCAGTGCGGTGGTGAGACCGGTGAGGTGTCTGAAGGTGATCGGGTTAATTACCAACTCGGTGTGGCATGGCGACGTTTCACCGGCACCGATCCGGGCTTTGGAACGCAACCTCCCTTCCAATCGGCACTGAATCTGGAAGACCGCGCGGGAAATGGTGGATCGAAAGTGATCCCGCTGTTGCCCGGCCAGTGCACAGCACACACTTACGAGACGTCATCCTACGGTCTGCCGCAGATCGGTGAGACCTGGAAGGCGGAATGTCAGGATCGGGAGTGCGCCTACAGCGAGCGCACAACACAGGTCAACCGTGGTTGCGAAGCGTGCGACTACTGTTGGTGCGAGGGTTGTACGGAAGCGTATCAGGCGTTCATGCAGACCTGGTGGTGGCCGGAGTGGACGTTTGCCTACGACGAGTATGTCTGCATTCACAAAGAGACGGAGTGTGTGCCGGACCCGGTCGGCCATCGCACCTGCAATGGGCAGGCGGATATGAAGGAGCACAAGACGTGCGACCGCTGGGGTTGGAAGCACGTCGTCGATCCGTGGACGCTGTATGATGTGCGCAAGCAAGGTCTACCGCTCCCGTACATCGGCTCAGGCCGCACGGCGACCGCGGGCATGACACCGGAGAAACAGGTGATGACGCCGTTCAGTTATAGCCCGGCGGTACCGGTGATCGAAATTCAGCCGGTGGGGGTGAAGTAGGGCAGGGGAAACAAACAGGGGGATCGGTGAAGTCTCGATCCCCCTCTCGTGCTGTGATGTTTGCCCGCCCTTAGATGGCGGGCGCGGGCAAACACGATCGGATCGTTGCCTAACGATAGACCTCACGCCGGTGTTTGACCCGGGCGATGGTGATCGTGCGAGCCTGATCGTCGATGAGATAGAGGATGCGATAATCGCCCACGCGGATGCGCCAACCCGCCAGTGCTCCGGATAATTTCAGTGCGCCGGACGGACGCGGCTGATCGCGCAAAGCCAGAATATGGAGGTTGACACGCTCGAACAGGCTGGCCGACAGTTTCCGTAAGTCTTTTTCGGCTGAGGGCGTAATGCGCAGGTCGTACATGGTGCGGCCTACCGTCTTTCGGCCAGAAAATCTTCATATGGACGGGTTGGTTCGTTGGCGGCA
>JBGSPW010000060.1:0-65843 GCA_041738395.1 Thermoflexales bacterium | reverse complement strand
CGCCGGCGGCCGGTGCCGCATCGCCCGTGGTTAATGTTAAACCGGTCAACCCCGAAGATTCCGCTATTGCCCAGGAAGTGCTGCGCAATTTGCTGGCAAAGATGAAGTTCAAGACGCAGATTGTCGAACGCGAACCGGCTGACCTCAACGGCTATGATGAGCAGGACGAGCCGACAGTCGTGCTGGACATTCGCGGCGATGATCTCAGCCCCCTCATCGGGCGGCGCGGCGAGACGCTGGACGGGCTGCAATATCTCACCCGCCTGCTGGTGGCCAAAGAACTAGAGCATTACCTGCACATCGTGCTCGACGTGGAAGGGTACAAGGCTCATCGCGCGCAGACGTTGACGCAATTGGCGCAGCGCATGGCCGCGCACGTGGCTTCGACACACAAGCCCGCGGCCCTTGAACCGCTGCCCGCCAACGAACGCCGTCTGATCCACCTGGCCTTGCGCGAACATCCGCAGGTACGCACTGAAAGCGTCGGCGTCGGCGAAAACCGCAAAGTGACGATCATCCCGAAATCTTATAAGCGCTAAATTCTAACACGCCTATGGAATGACCAATGACAGAGTCGATCTGAACTTTTGTCATTGGTCATTTTTGATTGGTCGGCCCATGCGCTACCTGGCAATTGGTCATATCTGCAAAGACCTCCTTCTCACCGGCTGGACCTTTGGTGGCACAGTCACGTATGCCGCGCGCGTGGCACACGCCCTAGGCTGTGACGTGCACATCCTCACCAGCGCTGAATCTGATCTCGACGTGAGCCCGGTGCTGCACGACATCGATGTGGTGCGCTTCACTTCTGATCATACGACGACATTTGAGAACATCTACACCGATCAAGGCCGCCAGCAAACGCTGCACGCTGTGGCGGAACGCCTCACCCCCGATCGGTTTCCGGCGGCGATTCAGACCGACATTGTGCATCTTGCTCCGATCGCTCAAGAAGTCGATCCCGGCTGGCTCGCTTGTTTCCCTGGCGCATTGATCGGCGTGACGCCACAGGGCTGGCTGCGCCAATGGGATGCGGCGGGCCGCGTCAGCCCGATCGGGTGGGCACAGTTTGCAGAGGTGCTGCCTCGGGCGGATGCGGTCATCATCAGCGTCGAAGACATCGGCCACAATGAAGCCATCGTGCAGGAGTGGGCGGCATTGGCCAAAGTGTTGGTGGTGACACGGGGCGCACTTGGCTGCACAGTGTATACGCAGGGACAAATCACACCCGTGCCCACACACGCGGCGCGGCTGGTCGATGCGACTGGCGCGGGCGATGTGTTTGCCGCAGCGTACTTGGTGCGCTTGCGTCAGACCGGCGATCCACTGGCCGCGGCGCGCTTTGCCAACTGCCTGGCGAGTCATTCGATTACGCGGCGCGGCCTGGCGGCGATTCCAACTCCATCTGAAATTGAAGAGTGTTGAGCGGCCCACCCCGCCACAGGCGGGGGAATGGGCAAAGACGGGGATTATTCCATATAACCATGCCTTACATTTATGCCTTAGTCAATCAAAAGGGCGGCGTGGGCAAGACCACCACCGCCGTCAACTTGAGCGCTTTCCTGGCGGCGCGCGGACAACGCACGCTATTGATCGATGTTGATCCACAAGCGAATGCCACCTCATCGCTGGGCTTCGACAAACAGCACATCAAAGCGTCCACGTATGATGTGCTGGTCAACGATCTGCCGCTGCGCCAGATCGTGCAGCTGACCAAACGGCTGCGGCTTGATGTCGGGCCATCGGCCGTGCAATTGGCCGGCGCGGAAATCGAGCTCGTCGAGATGCCCGATCGCGAGAAGCGTTTGAAGCACGCGCTGACCGATGTGCTGCACAACTACGATTACATTCTGATCGATTGCCCGCCTTCGCTGGGCTTACTCACGGTGAACGCACTGACCGCCGCGCAAGGCGTGTTGATTCCGGTGCAGTGCGAGTACCTGGCGCTGGAAGGTCTGTCGCAATTGATGAATACGATTCAATTGGTGCGCAAAGGCTTGAATCCCGGTCTGGTGGTGCGCGGCCTGCTGATGACGATGTACGATAGTCGCATGCGCCTGGCGCAGCAAGTTGTGAATGAAGTGCAAGCGCATTTTGGCGACAAAGTGTTTGGCACGTTGATCCCGCGCAGTGTGCGGCTGGGTGAAGCGCCATCGTATGGCGAACCGATTTTGTCGTATGCGCCCAGCTCAGCGGGCGGCCTGGCTTACGCCCAGCTGGCCGATGAGCTGTTGCAAAGCGATCGGGCCTTAAGTGAGAAACTCAACGCCGTAATACAGAAACCGGCATAGAGTTGGCAACGCCGTCAAAATAGGCTAAACTGGGCCAGGCACTCCAACCTCTAACTTCAAAACTATGAACAAAAAGATCGGATTGGGAAAAGGACTCGGCGCACTCATACCCGGCTCGGAGGCGGCTCCGCTCAACGGCTTGACCGAAGTGCCGGTGCGTGCCATCACGCCCAATCCGCATCAACCGCGTATGCAGTTTGACGAGCAGGCGCTGCAGGAACTGGCCGAATCGATTCGCGAACACGGCCTGATCCAGCCGCTCATCGTCGTGCGCAGCGGCGAAGATCAATTCACGCTCGTCGCCGGCGAACGCCGCTGGCGCGCCGCGCAGCTGGCCGGCCTGGAAGCGCTGCCCGTCGTCATCAAAGACGTTGCGCCACAGCAGATGCTGGAAATGGCGCTGGTCGAAAATGTGCAGCGGGCCGACCTCAATGCGCTGGAAGAAGCGCTGGCCTACAAGCAGCTGATCGAAGAATTTAGCCTCACGCAAGATCAGATAGCACAGCGCGTGGGCAAGAGCCGGGTGGCGGTCGCGAACACACTGCGCCTGTTGAAATTGCCCGAGCCGATCAAAGCCCGGCTGATCGATGGGCTGATCACCGAAGGTCATGCCCGCGCCTTGTTGACCATCGGCGACGCGGCTGTCCAGCAGCACCTGCTCAGCCAGATCGTCAAGAGTGGCCTGAACGTGCGCCAGACCGAAGAACTGGTGCGGCGCTTGATGGAAGATCACCCCAAAACCAAGAAGACGCAGGGCAGCACTCCGCATCGCAGCAGCGGCGCCGATACCCGCGCGTTGGAAGAACGCATGCGGCGATCGCTGGGCACCAAGGTCACGCTGTCCCGCTCTAAGAAGGGCGGCACCATCGTGATTCATTTCTATTCCGAAGAAGAGCTGGACGCCATTTACCGCCGCATCACCGGCTAAGCAGCCGAATTTCAGAACGTCGCTTCCGGTTGTGCCGCACGCGACGTATTACCTTCCGCCTTCCGAACTCCACACTCAGGAGCCACTCCATGTCCGATCGCAAACTCATTCTCGAAAAAGTCGAGCAAGCCGGCGCAATTCTGCGCGAAAAGGACGTCGATCTATGGTTGACGTTCGTGCGCGAAACCAGCCACCTGCACGATCCCAGTTTGTCGCTCATCGTCAGCCCGACTTTGCAGATGACGTGGCACTCAGCCTTCATTCTCACCAGGCACGGCCAGCGTATCGCCATCGTCGGCCGCTACGACACAGAGACCATCGTGCAGACTGGTGCGTATCCTGAAGTGATCGGCTACGATCAGAGTATTCGCCCCGCATTGATCGAAGTGCTGAATCGCCTCAATCCGCAGTGCATCGCCATCAACTTTAGCGAAAACGATTCGGCAGCCGATGGATTAACGCACGGCCTATGGACGCAGCTCTTCCGTCTATTGGAAGGCACACCGTATGCGGCCCGGTTCATCTCGGCCGAAAACATCATCGCCGCCTTGCGTGGCCGCAAGTCGAAGGCCGAAGTGGAACGTGTGCAAGCGGCGATCAAAACGACGCTGGATATCTTCGGCGAAGTGAACCGCTTCCTGCGGCCCGGCCTGCGTGAGATCGACATCCGGGACTTCATGTACGATCGCTTAGCCGATCGCGAGTTGACCACGGCCTGGGAGATGGACTTCTGTCCGATCGTGAATGCGCATCCCGACACGCCGCCCGGCCATGGCGCGCCCGGCGAACGCCGGACAGAACGCGGCCACACTTTGCAGATCGACTTCGGTGTGAGTAAAGATGGCTTCGTGTCCGACTTGCAGCGCATGTGGTATTTCCTCGATCAGGGCGAGACCCAACCACCCGCCGATGTGCAAAAGGCCTTCGACACGGTGCGCAGTGCGATTCTGGCCGCGGCGAAAATCTTGAAACCCGGCGCGCTGGGCTGGGAAATCGATCAAGCCGCACGCTCGGTGGTAGTGAAAGCCGGCTATCCTGAATATCAACACGCCACTGGTCATCATGTGGGTCGCACGGTCCATGATGGCGCATCGCTGTTGGGGCCTCGCTGGGAACGCTACGGGGATACGCCCAACATGGAAGTGGAAGCAGGCAACATCTTCACGCTGGAACTCGGCGTACAGGTTCCCAAACGCGGCTACGTGAGTTTGGAAGAAGACGTGCTCGTCACGCCCAACGGTATTGAGTGGCTCAGCACACCGCAAACGGAGTTGTGGTGCATATGAAAGTTTGGGCCTACATTTTCATTACGACCCATCGACCCCGCAAGGTAGTGCAGGCTATTCGCCAGATACCGGGCGTGGTGAAAGCCGATGCCCTTTTCGGCACGCCAGACGCTATCGCCATTGTCGAAGGCGCTGACCTCGCCGCGATGGATGCCGTGATCGATCGGATCGTGGAAGTCCCCGACATTCTCGGCACGGACTCCAAGGTAGCACGGTGGATTGAGTAACCATTCCTTTCTCCAAGACACTCGGCAGACTGCCACTGACACGTACGAGGTGATGATCGGCGCGGACGCGCTTGCTATCGCTGCGGATTTTGGTTCGAGGCGTAACGACTAACCACGTCAGAGCAATCCACATGTCTATTCCAGTCAACGCCGCTTTGATCATCATCGACGTGCAACACGCGATCGATCATCCGCAATGGAGTCGCTGGGGGTCGCGCAATAATCCACAGGCTGAAGATCGTATCGCGCAGCTGCTGGCCATTTGGCGCGCTTCACGCCGCCCGATTTATCACGTACGCCACATGTCGCATGAAGTGAACTCGCCGTATCGACCCGGGCAGCCGGGAAACGATTTCAAGCCGCAAGTGATGCCCCTGCCTCACGAACGTATCATCGAGAAAAGCACGAACAGCGCTTTCATCGGCACGACGCTGGAAGCCGAGCTGCGCGCCGCCGGGATTGAGACGCTAATCGTGACGGGCGTCATTACCAACAACTCAGTCGAAGCGACGGCGCGCATGGCGGGCAATCTGGGCTTTGCCACCATCGTCGTCGCCGATGCCACCGCCACGTTTGCGCACCCCGACTTCAATGGCCTGCTGCGTTCAGCCGAAGAGGTACACGCCATGTCGCTGGCCAATCTGCAAGACGAATACGCGGCCATCATGACCACGCAGGAAGTCCTGTTGGCTTTATAAGGATGTGAAATGCGCTGGGTCGTCCGTTCCAAGATTCATAACGCCACTGTGACCGAAGCGAATGTGACCTACATCGGCAGTATTACGATTGACGAAGACTTGCTTGAGCGGGCCGGGCTGTGGGTGGGTGAGAAGGTGCTGGTGGTCAGCAACACCACGGGCGCGCGGCTGGAGACGTACACCATTGCCGGGCCGCGTGGTTCCGGCGTCATTTGCATGAACGGCGCGGCGGCCCATTTGATCAAGACGGGAGAACAGATTATTATCATGGGGTTCGAATTGACCGATCGACCGATCACGCCGCAAGTGATCCTGGTCGATGAGGCCAATCGCTTCGTGTGCCACTTGTAAGATCACGACAATCTGCGAGCGCTGCGACCAGAACACTCGCGTTCAAGGAGGGGCTATGGCCACCGCATCCAATTCACTGCTGTTCTTCTTCTGCATCATCGGGTTCAGTCTGGTCTTTTTCACTCTGGTTGTCGCCAGTGCGATCCGCATCGTGCCGGAAAACATCCGGCTGTCGGTCTTTCGGCTGGGCCACTACATCGGCGACAAAGGCCCGGGAGTCGTGTTTCTCATCCCCACCATTGATCGAGCGATTCGCGTTGACGTGAGCGATCAAATGCAGCGCGCGCAGGCGCAACAGCAGCTGTGGGGCGTCATCGGCGAGACGCAAACGCCGGTTCACGTGGATGGTCATGTAGAAGTGTCCGGGCAAGTCTGGAGCGCCATCAGCCACGAGCCGCTGCCCGCCGGCACGAAAGTGCGCGTGGTCAAAGTAATCCTCGAAGTGGAAAGGCTGGCCGCATGATCCGTCCATGCAACTGAGCGATGCGGCGGCCATCGCGCGCATCTACCAGCCCTACGTGACGCACACCATTTGAAAGCCACGCTCAATGGTAAAATCGTTAGCGCGGTGCGGGGTTATGAGTCGATCAGATTTTTCGCACCGACCGATTGACCGACAAAGTGAAACTGGTCTATCTCCAGAAGATCACGCCGACGATCACAGCGTGAGCAATAAAGCAACAACGTGTCGAATGTGGCTCTGGGCCTGGCGCAAACTGATCGAGCTTGGGTACGAAGCGGAGTTCACGCTGGGCGCATCGTATCGGTATCAAGCGCAGGGTGAAGTTCACGCCTGGGGTGACCTTCCGAAATAACGGCATACGTTATCTGCTGGAAGCCGCCCACAAGCAGGCACCAATGATCGCGCCGCTCGCCAGCGTCCAATCCCTGTACCATCCTACTTACGGGGTCGATGAGAATTTACAGATGTACCGGTATAATGGGCCTACGTAAATGATCAAAAACATCACCGCCAGGACTTTACTCTCGTCGGCCAAGCGGCCCGATCCGTGGTTCGGGATCAAATACACCATGAACCTGTATCGCGGCTGCTCGCATCAATGCATCTACTGCGATTCGCGCAGTGAATGCTATCAGATCGAAAACTTCACCGACGTGCTGGTAAAAGTCAATGCCATCGAGCTGCTGAAGAAGGAATTGCCGCGCAAGCGCGTGAAGGGCACCATCGGCACCGGCTCGATGAGTGATCCCTATCTGCCGTTGGAAGCGACGCGCAATTTAACGGGTCAGGCGCTGGAAGTGATCGCGCAGCAGCAATTTCCGGTGCACGTGCTCACCAAAAGTGATCTGGTGCTGCGCGATCTGGAGACGCTGCGTGAGATCAAGCGCGTGTACGCAGCGGTCAGTTTCACGATCACGACGGCCGACGACGATCTCGGCAAGCAACTGGAACCCGGCGCCCCGATCGTTTCGCGGCGCTTTGCGGCCATAGAGCGGCTGGCCGCCGCCGGCATCCTGACCGGCGTACTGTTGATGCCGGTGCTGCCCTTCATCGAAGACAACGCGGAAAACATCACAGCGATTGTGTCACGCGCTCACGAATGCGGCGCATCCTACATTCTGGCCTCATTCGGCATGACCCTGCGCGATCGGCAGCGGGCGTATTACTACACCCAACTCGATCGGTTGTTCCCGGGCCTGCGGAAGCAGTACGAACAGCGGTTTGGCGCGCGCTATTCCGCAGCCGCCAACAACGCGCACCGGCTGGAACAAATTTTTCGCGAACAGTGTGACCGCTATGGCATCGCCACGCGGCTGCGCGTGTACGAGGTGGACGCTCCTTTTCAACCGGCATTGCTGTAACAGTCCATCTTGAAACGCTCCCCAACCGCGTCCTCGCGGTTTGATTCGACCGCGAGGACGCGGTCGGGGAGCGAGGGTTGAGGTGGTCACGAACAGGGAGGTTGCATGGATCCACAACAGATGGCCGATCAAGCGCTGCGCAGCGAACGCGCCCTGCACGATCTGCTGAACGGCATTTCGCCCAAAACGCAGAAATCCGTCATCCGTGAGGGCAGTTCTAAAGCCGTGTTGATTCTCAGCGAGCAGCACCCGGAAATCCTGCTGCCACACTGGGCGCACTTCACCAAATTGCTCAGAAGCGACAACGGCTTTTCCAAGTACGTCGCCATTCACGTCATCGCCAATCTGGTGACGGCGGGCGACGACGGGCATTTTGAAAAAACCTTCAACACCTTTTACAAGCTGCTCGACGACGAGAGCGTCATGGTGGCCTCGCACGTGGCCGGAGTGTCGGGGCAGATCGCCAAAGCCAAGCCGGCGCTGCAAAGCAAGATCACGCGCCGCTTACTGGACATCGACAAGACCCACTTCGCCGCCGATCGCCGGGCGTTGATCATCAGCTATGCCTTGACGTCGTTCGATCAATATTTTGCCGACGCCGACACGCGCGATCAAGATCGTATCGTGGCCTTTGCGCACCAGCAGCTCGAGTGCGGCAGCCCCAAGACGCGCAAGTTGGCCAAGGACTTTGTCACGACCTGGGAGAAACCCGCCTGATGGTGCGAGCCTTATCCATCGTAGCGCTGGCCGTGCTGCTGATTGGCTGCGCGGCGGCTGGGCCTGCACCCGATCGGCCTACTGCCGCCCCGATAAGCGCCGCTTCATCTGAAACGCAGCCCGAGTTGGAAAAATACTTCGACGGCCAGCCGGGCACTTTCGTGCTGGTCGATCTGAAGCGCGATCACATCCTGCGCTACAATCCTGAGCGCGCGGCTCACCGCTTCTTGCCGGCCTCCACGTTCAAGATCCTCAACTCGTTGATCAGCCTGGAAACGGGCGTCATCCCCGACGAGAACACGGTGATCAAGTGGGACGGTACGCACTATGATGTTCCAACCTGGAATCAAGATCACACCTTAAAGACCGCCATTGCCGACTCTGTGGTGTGGTATTACCAGGAACTTGCGCGGCGGGTAGGCCAAGAGCGCATGCAAAAATACGTCGACGCGGCCGGCTATGGCAACCACGATATATCGGGCAACCTCGACTCCTTTTGGCTCGATGGCAGCCTGCGCATCTCGGCTGATGAACAGGTCGAGTTCCTAAAGCGGCTGTATCAAGATGATCTGCCCTTTTCGCAGCGCAACCTGCACATTGTCAAGGGTATTCTGGTGTTGGAGAAAACACCCCTCGCGCAGTTGAGCGGCAAGACGGGCACCCAGCTGCGGGTGAAACCCAACATCAACTGGTTCGTGGGCTACGTGGAGAAAGCCGGCGATGTCTACGTCTTCGCCACCAATTTGGAATTGCCCGAAGGTGTCAGCGACAATACCCGCGCCAAAGAAACGACCAAGCGCATTCTGCGCGACATGGAGTTAATCCCTTCCCACCAGTAGAGGGGGACTATTTCGTCCCACCAAAAGAGGGGGACTATTTCGTGATCATTCGTCGTGAAGAACCACAAGATGTGGCGGCTATCCGGCAGGTTAATGAACAGGCATTCGGGGGATCGGGCGAAGCCAACGTGATCGACGCGCTGCGTAATCGGGGTGCGGCCACGCTCTCCCTCGTCGCCGTGATCGACGATCGGGTGGTGGGGCATCTTTTCTTCTCGTCCGCCACGATCGAGTCGGCGGGGCACACCTGGCCCGCCCTAGGCTTAGCACCGCTCTCGGTTTTGCCCGAATATCAACACCAGGGGATTGGCACGGCCCTGATGAAAGCGGGACTGGCGGAATGCGCCCGGCTGGGCTATGAGCGCGTGATCGTGTTGGGACACCCCAACTATTATCCACGCTTCGGGTTTATGCGCGCCAGCCAATATGGCATTCGCTGCGAATGGGAAGCACCGGACGAGGCCTTCATGGTGCTCGAACTCCAACGCGGGGCGTTGGATGGCGTGTCCGGCCTCGCCAAATATCAACCCGAGTGGAACGGGGTATAGCGCATGCCGGTGGCTCTCGCACTGATTCAACATGATCCGCGCGGCCTGTTGTTTGATCAAACCGTGCGCGTGCTTCCGGAGTTGCAGCAAGTCTTCAGCGACATCGCCCTGTATGCCAACGTCGCGACCGCTCCGCAATCGTTAGAGTATCTGGCTCAGCACGGCGGGCGCGTGAGAGCAGAAGGCGTCGAAGAGGGATTTAGTTACATCGGAAAGTTTCGGCGCGCGGCTGTGGAGTTTGCTTTGCAAGGCCCCTGCCCGTTCATCATCTACTGTGACTTCAATCGCATTCTGCACTGGATGGAATATCATCCCGAAGAACTGCGGCGCGTAGCACACGACATCACGCACTATGACTTCACGATCCTGGGCCGCACCCCACGGGCCTTTGCCACCCATCCGCGCATTCAACGCGACACCGAAGCCATCATCAATCACGTCTTCGAGCGGGTCAGCGATCAGGCCTGGGATACGGGCGCCGGGGCACGCGGATTGTCGCGCCGCGCGGCCGAAGCGATCGTCACCGGCTGCCTCGACGACGCCATCAGCAACGACGTGACGTGGCCGTTGTACCTGCAACAGCGCGGCGATTTCTCCCTGGGCTATCTGGAAACCGAAGGCCTGGAATTTGAGACGCCCGATCGGTTTACGGCCGAAGTGGCGCGCGCGGGCGGCGTGGCACCATGGAGCGAACAACTCGACGACGATGTGCAGCACTGGGCGGCGCGGCTGGAACTGGCCCGCATCGAAGTGGCGGCAATGATTCCATTTGCCAAGGGCTAAACATGCTCATAGGGTTGCTGCTCAAAGAAAGTCTCGCTGATCTCAGCATCCTTGAACGTTTACGCGTTACCAGGATCGAAACATGGGATGTTGCCAACGCGGCTGAAAATCAGCCTAATGTTTGGACGGCAATCTCGTTTGAAGCGGATAATGCTGAGGCAGACGCCGTAGCCGAAGAACTCAGTCACGTGCTCAAATCACCGGGCTGGTACATCGATGCCCGGCGGGAGGAGTGGGTCTACGTGATCTTTCCGCAACGCGTCTTCAAATATCAGCGCGGCGATCGGGTCGGCAAGACCGAAGCGCAGGCTTACGCCCAATCGATCGGCATTCCACCGAGCCAAATTGATTGGGGCGCGTAAAATCGATCGGAGCAGTGAGCGGAAGCCAATGCTCACACCAAGAGGAGGCAGGATGATTCATTTGCATCGCACGTTGAAGTCACGCTGGCTGATGGTCGTGATCTGTCTGGCAGGCAGTGTCGTGATGTTGGCTCACTTCGATGAGGCGGCAGCCACACCGCCGCCTCCGCCGCAGATGGTTACCTCGTCTATCATGCGGACCGATCCCTCGTCGCAACCCAACGCGCCCGATTTCTCCGGTTGCGGCGGGATCAATCAGCTCGTCGTCAATGCGGCTTACGAGCAAGAGGTGGTCGATCTGGTCAACCTCGAACGTGCCAAGCGCGGCCTGCCGCCGTACAAGCGTGTGACCGCTCTTGATGAAGCCGCGCGCTACCATTCAGCCGATCTGGGCCAGGACAATTACTTTGAGCACGACTCCTACGATCGGTCGGGCGGCGATCTGGTCTTTGTCTGCGGCACGTGGACACGCATCGGCAAGTATTACACGGGCGCGATGGGTGAGAACATCGCCGCCGGGCAATCTTCACCGGAAAGTGTGCTGTTCAGCTGGATGAACAGCACCGGTCATCGCAACAATATCCTCAGCACGAACAACTGGGAAATCGGCGTGGGGTATGCCACCACCAGCGGATCGGACTATCCGCGTTACTGGACGCAAGACTTCGGACGGCGTTCGGGCGTGTATCCGCTCATCATCAATCGCGACGCGGCCAGCACGGACAGCCGCAGTGTCGCCCTCTACCTCTATGGCGATTTTCAGCAAATGCGCTTGAAGAATGACAATGGCGACTGGGGAGACTGGCAGACTTTTCAACACACTCTGGCGTGGACCCTCAGCAACGGCGTCGGCCCGCATACCGTTACCGCTGAACTCAAAACCGGCAGCACGGTAATGACGAGCAGCGATACCATCATCTTGAGTCAGGCCAGTGTGCCGCAACTGGGCAAGCTGCCCGATACGCTGACGTTCCTGTACAGCATCCCGCAGGCCAAACTCACCCCGGCAACCGTGACGCTCACTCCGACCGCTGTCGGCACTCTCGATCCATTGACCTGGATGCTCACTCAAACCGGCACATGGTTCAGCGTCGCGCCAGTCTCAGGCACTTCGCCGCAAGCATTTCAGATCACACCCGGCGGCTTTGTGACGGATACGCCCGCCGTCTACACGGGCGTGATCACGGTCACGGTATCGGATCCACCCGGTACGATCGGCTCACCGCAGCGTATCGATCTCACTTTGCGCGTGATCGATACGCCGCTCTCTGTGATCTATCTGCCGCTGGTCAGACGGTAGCCGAAGGTCAGGCAAGTTTTTGATTGACAACACCCTACCCGCTTGGTATAATGCCGCTACTATGCGTACTCAGTTGTTCGCGATCCATCATCACCATCACCCCCACCATCACGTGGGTTATTGAGGCATGGGTCGCGTCTGAGTGAAGTCGAAACACAAGTTTTGAGGCGTGGCCTTCGCGGCCACGCCTTTTTGATCCCTCACCCCTGCCCCTCTCCCGAATCGAACAGCACGATTCAGGAGAGGGGAGATGAAGGAGAGATAGATGAAACCGACCATTCGCCCCATCAAGGGCACACGCGATTTTTATCCGGAAGAGATGGCCTTTCGCACGTGGCTGTATGGCAAGATGAAGGCCGCGTCGCAAAAGTTTGGCTATCAAGAATATGAAGCGCCCATTCTCGAATCGCTGGAGTTGTATGCGGCCAAGAGCGGCGAGGAGCTGGTGAAAGAGCAGTCGTTCGTCTTTGCCGATCGCGGCGGCGACACAATCACGCTGCGACCGGAACTGACGCCCAGCCTGGCGCGCATGGTGGCGCAGAAACAACGCGAACTGCTCAAGCCCATCCGCTGGTGGTCGTTCGGCCCGTTCTGGCGCTACGAGCGTCCGCAGAAAGGTCGCACTCGCGAGTTCTTCCAGTGGAACATCGATCTACTGGGCGTCAACTCGCCGTATGCGGATGCCGAACTGGTGGCCGTCGGCGCAGAGTTCTTCAAATCGATCGGCTTCTCTTCCGAGCAGATTGTGATCAAGGTTAACAATCGCAAGTTGATGGAAGAGCAGATCGCGCGGCTGGGCGTGGGGGCCGATCGGATCGAGGGGGTTTATCGATTGATCGACAAACTCGATAAGCTGCCTGCCGAAAAGTGGCGCGCTTACGGCATTGACGACATCGGTCTCAGCGCCGAACAGATCGATCAGCTGAGCGCGCTAGTGAGCAATCGCGAGTTGTGGAAAGAGTCGGCGGACCTGGCGGCTTTCTTCGGCGCGATCGACGATCTGGGTGTCGGCGCGTATGTGGAATACGATCCGTCGGTCATCCGCGGGCTGGCGTATTACACGGGCGTGGTGTTTGAGGCGCGCGATCGATCGGGCGAGTTCCGCGCCATTCTGGGCGGCGGGCGCTACGACAATCTGGTGGGCGACGTGGGTGGCGATCCGTTGGGCGGCATCGGCTTTGCGATGGGCGATGTGGTGATGGGTCTGGTAATTGAAAGATACGGGCTAAAGCCCGTACTACGTCCTGCTCCGACCAGCGTCATCGTGACAGTGTTTGATGCAGCGTTGGCGCGCACGGCGGCCCGGGTTGCCGCGCAAATTCGATCGGGTGGGGTGAACACCGAGTTGTATCCCGATACGGTCAAGCTCGACAAGCAGATGAAATACGCCAATGCCCAGGGCATCCCCATCGCCGTGATTATCGGGCCGGATGAAGCCGCGCAAGGCACGGCGACGGTGCGCGATCTTCGATCAGGCGCCCAGCAAAGTGTGGCGCAAGATCAAATTGTCGAAACCATCCAGAACATGCTGGCCTAGCCTCAATACTGTTTAGATAAGTCAACAGAGGTGGCTCCCACGCCACCGGGCATGGGAGCCCGGCCCGCTAACTAAACAGTATTGGGCCTAGCCTTGTTGCGCAGCCGCGCCCTTAGCGCTCGTCAACCGCGTCCGCACGGTTGATCCGCCCGCGCGGACGCGGGCGGGGAGCCTTTATAAT
This sequence comes from Thermoflexales bacterium, assembly GCA_041738395.1. Classification (GTDB taxonomy): domain Bacteria; phylum Chloroflexota; class Anaerolineae; order Fen-1058; family Fen-1058; genus Fen-1058. The sequence goes on along the minus strand of JBGSPW010000060.1, from coordinate 51,971 downwards.
AGTATTGGGAGCCTTGTTGTCAAGCCGCGCCCGTGGTAAAATTGCGGGCGCTTCAATATGGTGCCTGTAGCTCAATGGTAGAGTACTGGACTGTGGATCCAGGCGTTGCGGGTTCGACCCCCGTCAGGCACCCCACCACGATGGTCAATGATCAATGAACAATGTTCAATAGTCATTGACCATTGCGCTTTCTGGTTCCGAAGATCAATCGATGTCCCCCATCATCCCGCAGTGGCCAGGAGTTCACCGTGCCCTACAAGGCTTTCTTCGTCGAAGATGAGATTGTGACTCGCGAAGGCATTCGCGATAACGTCGATTGGAAGGGTAATGGCTTCGAGTTTAGCGGCGAAGCCCCCGACGGTGAGATGGCGCTGCCCTTGCTGCAAACAGCCCAGCCCGATCTGCTGATCACAGACATCAAAATGCCGTTCATGGATGGGTTGGAGCTCTGCCGGATTGTGCGCGAACGCATGCCGTGGATTAAGGTGGTCATTCTCAGCGGCCACGACGAGTTTGAGTACGCGCAGAAAGCGATCAATCTGGGCGTGACCGAGTATCTCTTGAAGCCCGTCACGGCCCACGACTTACATCAGGTGCTGCAACGCATTGCGGCGCTGCTCGATCGCGAGAAGCAAGAGCAAGCCCATTTGGAAAATCTGCGGAACCAGGTTGAAGAAAACCGAAGCGCTCTTCGCGAGAAATTGCTCCTGAATTTGGTGGTAGGCGCGGTGTCTTCCGCCGAAGCGATCGAGAAAGGGCAGCTGCTGGGACTTGATCTCGTCGCCGGCTATTACCTCACGCTCGTCATCCAGATCGAGCTGCGCACGCCGAGTGGGCCATTTGACTATCACGAGTATCAACGCGCGCAGCAAGCCATCGCCGCGCCGCTGGAAGCACGCCCCGACGTTTTTCTGATCAAGAAAGATGTGGAAGAACTGGTGCTCATCGTCAAAGGCAGCACGGCCGGAGAACTGTTGGCGCGCAAAGAAGAGCTGGTGCAGGTCATCCGGCAGCAGGCCACGGCCAGTAGCTGCGATGTCACGTTGGGCGGCGGTGCGCCCAAACAGCGGATCACTGACATCTACCAGTCCTTCGTCGAAGCATTGATCGAAGTGCAAAGTGTCGGCAGCCGTGACGCCAGCGGCCCTAACAATAATGTCGGCAAAGCCGAGCTGCTCAAAATTAACAAGTCCGCCGTGGAAAGTTACCTGCGCTGCGGCGTGAAAGAGGACTTTGCAGATTTCTTCGACACGTTCATCCGTCCGTTAGGTGAGGCGGCACTGAAGTCGTACATGGTCAAAAACTATCTGGTGATGGATATTGTGCTGACCACCGCCAAATTCGTCACTGAATTGGGTGGCAATATCGATCAGATCATCCCCGATCTCGGCTCGATTGAAACCGTGCTGGCCGAGGTCAAGACGTTTGAACAATTCAGGGAACAAATCCAGAAGATTTTGATCGGCGCGCTGGTATTTCGCGACAGCCAGGCCAGCAGCCAACACTTGCTGATGCTGCGCAACGTCCACGACTATATCGATCAACACTACAGCGATCCGAATTTATCGCTCAACGAAGTAGCCGGCCAGGTTAATCTCAGTCCCAGCCACTTCAGCACGGTGTTCAGCCAGGAGACCGGTCAAACCTTCAAGGAATATTTGACGGAGATCCGAATCCGGAAAGCCAAGGAGCTGTTGCGCTCGACCACGTTGAGGTCGTTTGAGATTTCGGATCAGATTGGCTACAACGATCCGCATTATTTCAGTTACGTGTTCCGCAAGCAAACCGGCTTGTCGCCCAAAGAGTATCGGCTTCAATCCCAGCCGGGGTAGAGCCGCGCCACAATCAGCAGCACAAAATTATTTACCTGGTGCGCAAAAAATCCACCCAAATACCCGGCGCCCGGTCGACGGGTAAATTCAAGACAGTGAAATCTAACCCTTTGCGAATGAAACCTCATTGAGGTTTGCCGGATTCAGGCTTAACCTCATAACAGACGGGCCGGTTGCCTAAAAGTCCCGCCGGTCGATTCAAGCGAATTGCCATGCAGAGTGGGTTTGTCAAGCCAGCCGGACTTGTGCCACCCGCGGGAGTAAGCTATGTTCAAACGCGCCTTCGCCTCTGCGAATGGACGAATCTTCGCCAAGCCAACCACGAATTCCGACAGTGAGTTTGCGATCGGGCGCAGCCGCACCTTTTTGCCGGGCGTTCATCTGTCCATTCGATCCAAGATCCTGCTCGCGCTCGCCAGCGTCATCTTGATGATGGGCTTGATCAACGCGGTGCTGCTGGTGCAGATGTTGAGCTACAGCCACCAGTACGACGCGATTATCAACAACATTACCACCGCCAACAGTATCAGCGGTTACATCAAACCAGCAATCGATACGGAAATGTGGAACATCGTGGCCGGCAAAACGGCGTTCACAGAGGGCAAGCAATATGACATCATTAACGGCGTCAACAGCCAACTGCAATGGATGAAGGATCACGCGGCCTCAGACGAGACCCGGATTAAACTGGAGACCATCGGCCGGACGATGAAGACGCTGACCCACTACGTTGACCTGCTGGGTGAGCAGATCGCGCGTAAGAGCACGGTGGCAGAGAACGAGGTCGTACTCGATAACATTCGCGGTGTTTCTTCCGTGGTTAGCGAAGTCGTGCAGGACTACGTGCTGTTTGAAGTGAATCAGGCCGACAAGCAATATCGCGTCATGAGCGAAGGCTTCACCCGCTGGGAGATTTATTATCTCGTCTTGCTGGTCGGCGCGATTGGGTTTTCCGTGCTGGCGGCCTGGGCGATCTCGCGCAGCATCTACAATCCCATCAAACGGTTGCACGATGTCACGACCACGATCACAAAGAACGACCTGCAGGTCTTTATAACCCGCGATAACGTCGACGAGATTACCGAACTGGGGATGAGTTTCAATATCATGATTGGCAAGATCAGGGAACTGCTCGATTCGAAGATCAACGAGCAAGAGAACTTGAAGAAGGCCGAGCTGCGCGCCCTGCAGGCGCAGATTAACCCGCATTTTCTGTACAACACCTTAGATACGATTATTTGGATGGCCGAAGCGCAGAAGACCGAGCAAGTGATCGAGATCGTCAGCGCCCTGTCCAGTTTCTTCCGCATCAGCCTGAGCAAAGGCCGCGATTGGATTACGATTGGCGAAGAAATCGAACGGATCAAGAGCTATCTAACCATTCAAAAAATGCGCTACCGGGACATTCTGGACTACCGGATCGAGCTAGCTGATGGAGTCGCGGATAATACCATCTTGAAGCTCATTCTCCAGCCGCTCGTCGAAAATGCGCTGTATCATGGTATCAAGAACAAACGCGGCGGGGGTACGATCATCGTGCGCGCGCAGCAAACGAATGAAGCCGAGGTTCTGCTTGAAGTGGAAGATAACGGAATCGGATTTACCCCCGAAAAATTAGCCCAGCTGCAGGCCGAGTTGGATGATGATTCCGGTGAAATCAAGCTGGAAAACGGATACGCGATTGGCAACGTCAACCGGCGGATCAGGTTGTATTACGGCAGACCCTATGGCCTGGCGGTCACAAGCGAATACAACACGGGCACTTGCGCGACTCTGGTCATTCCAGCCAGAAAGAACGGTGCGATCGACAGGGTAGGTTCCACAGCGGATCTGGGTTAGTTCGCTAATCGCGTGGGACAAACATCAGGAGCGAGGACAATGAAGATCTCCCGAGTTTTGCTTTCGACCGTGGCACTCGCCCTGCTCTTAGCGGCAGCCGGTTGTGGCCAGCCCCTCGCGGCGTCACCCGAACCAGCCACAACCACGCCGGAGGCCAAGCCCAGGAAGACCTATAAGGATTTAATTGTCGGGTACGCCCAACTCGGGGCCGAAAGCGAATGGCGCTCCGCTAACACCGTCTCTGTTAAAGAAGCGGCACAGGACTTGGGAGTCGAGCTCAGATTCTCGGATGCTCAACAAAAACAAGAAAACCAAATCAAAGCCATTCGGTCGCTCATTGCCCAACAGGTGGATGTGATTGGCGTTGCGCCGCTCGTTGAGACGGGTTGGGATGATGTTTTCAAGGAAGCCAAGGATGCCGGCATTCCGATTATCTTGGTAGACCGCCGTGCGGCTGTTCCCAAAGACCTCTATGTGACCTTCATCGGTTCGGACTTTCTTGAAGAAGGCCGCAACGCGGCTCGGATCATGGCAAAACTAACGGATGGCAAGGCTAATATTGTTGAACTGCAAGGCACCCGCGGTTCTGCGCCAGCCAATGACCGCTATGTGGGCTTCAGAGAAATCCTGAAGGATTATCCAGATATGAAAGTCATTGATACTCAGGATGGTGACTTCACGGTCGCCAAGGGTAAGGAAGTGATGGAGGCCTTCCTGAAGACTCACGGTAAGATCATTACTGCGCTCTACGCGCACAACGACGACATGGCCCTCGGTGCTATCCAAGCCATTGAAGAATATGGTCTCAAGCCCGGCGTGAACATCAAGATTGTTTCGGTTGACGCCACACATGGCGCCTTTGAAGCGATGATCGCCGGCAAGTTGAACGCGACGGTTGAGTGTAATCCGTTGCTCGGCCCCCAATTCTTCGAACTGGCTCTGAAAGTGGTCAACGGCGAGCCTGTTCCCAAGTGGGTACCTTCGATGGAAGGAATTTTCTTCCCTGATAACGCCAAGGGCATCTTGCCGACTCGCAAGTACTAACCGATCGGAAGATTTTCAACCTCGACCGCAAGAAATCGTCCGTTCAGGTTGAAACCAGCCGCTGGCTAGGACATTAACCTATAAATCTCAACACTTGTCCGATGAGACTTCATTGACCATGATCCGACTCAGCTATAGATTGTATGGGAAGTATTGTGACATTTCCTCCGGGGGAAATGCACATCGTTCAACAACCCCATCCAGTCCAACAAACAGAAGGAGAAAGGCAATGAAGACCTCGAAAGTTTTGCTCTTTGTCGTAGGGTTACTCGTCATCTCTATGCTGGCAGCCTGCGCCGCGCCCGCCGCCGCGCCTACCGCCGCGCCCGCGGCACCCGCGCAACCCGCGAAGACCACCTACACTTACAAGGACCTGACGTTGTGCTATCCTCAGCTCGGCGCCGAAAGTGACTGGCGCACGGCCAACACTGCTTCATTCAAAGAGACGGCTGCTCAGTTGGGTATCAAGCAGTTGATATTCTCGGATGCTCAGCAGAAACAGGAAAACCAGATCTCGGCCATGCGTGCTTGTATCCAGCAGGGTGTGAATGTCATTGCTCTGCCCCCCGTGGTTGAAACCGGCTGGGATACTGTTCTGACCGAAGCCAAGAACGCCGGTATCCCGGTCATTGTTGTGGATCGCTCCGTCACGGCCGACCCATCCCTGTATGCCGCTCACATTGGATCTGACATGGTAATCGAAGGTGAAAGATCTGCCGCAGAATTTAATAAGATGCTCCCCAATGGCGGCAACATCCTTGAACTATCTGGCACCACGGGCTCCGGCGCCGCCGTCGGCCGCGCCAAAGGCTTCCGCGCGAAACTCAATGCCAATATCAAGATCCTGGACTCCCAGACCGGCAACTTCACCCGTGCTGAAGGCAAGCCCGTCATGGAAGCCTTCCTGAAAAAGTATGAAGGCCAGATTGATGGTGTGTTCTTCCATAATGATGATATGGCCATCGGCGCTGTCGAAGCCATCAAGGCAGCCGGCATAAAGCCCGGCGATCTCAAGATGGTTTCCATCGACGGTACGCGCGGTGGTTTCCAGCTCATGATCGATGGTTGGTTGCAGGCAGATGTCGAGTGCAATCCTCTGCTCGGCCCGCAGGTCATGGATTTGGCCGTCAAGCTGATGAACGGTGAACCCATTGTCAAGGAAGTTCTCACCGACGAGAGTGTATACTACCCTGACAAGGCTAAAGAGTTACTACCGACTCGTAAGTACTAAATCAGCGTACCGCGCGAAGATCTCCCGGAATCGTGCGCAAGATTGAACGAGTATGAAGAGAAGCGGCGTTGAGTCTAACGCCGCTTCTCTCACACATTCACCAGTGTTATAATGAATTACCGCGCAGTATCTTTCATCCCCACCGCAAGCAGCGGCGCATTCAGCCGGCGAGTGCGATAAGTATAAAAGGCAGGTTATCTATGGCCGAGATTCAGAATATTATCAGCATGAAAGGAATTGCCAAATCCTTTCCGGGTGTCATCGCCCTTGAGGATGTTGACTTTTCCCTGAGAAAAGGTGAGATTCACGCCTTGATGGGCGAGAACGGGGCCGGAAAATCCACCCTGATCAAAATTCTGACTGGCGTGGAACATCCTGATAAAGGCTCGATTGAGCTGGAGGGTAAACTCGTCCAAGTGCGATCGCCGCAGCATTCTCAGGAAATCGGCATCAGCACGGTTTATCAGGAAGTTAACCTGTGTACCAATATTTCTGTCGCTGAAAACATCATGCTGGGTCATGAGTCTCATCGTTTCGGTAGTATTAACTGGCGAAAGATGAATGCCCAGGCCAATCTGGCCATCAAGCGATTGGGGCTTGATATTGATGTGACCCGACCGCTGGGCGATTATTCGGTTGCGATCCAACAGATGGTGGCTATTACGCGAGCACTTGAGATTTCATCTGCGAAAGCACTCATCCTGGATGAACCTACCTCCAGCTTGGATATCCATGAAACCAATCTGCTCTTTGAGGTGATGCGAAAATTAAAGGGTGAAGGCATTGGCATTGTTTTTATTACCCATTTCCTGGATCAGGTTTACCAGATTGCCGATCGGATCACGGTTCTCCGCAACGGTAAACTGGTTGGCACATTCGATGCAGCTGCTCTGCCGCGCATCGAACTCATCGCCAAAATGTTAGGGCGCATTGTGACCGATCTGGATGCGATGTCAAAAGCCAAATTCAAGAGCGAACAAAAGCAAGATAAAAAGAGCTTAGTTGAAGCCAAAGGTCTGGGTCTTAAGGGGTCGCTTGAACCGGTTGATCTGGAGTTAAATACCAATGAGGTGCTTGGGATCGCCGGCCTGTTAGGTTCTGGTCGCACTGAACTGGCGGGCCTGATCTTTGGCATAGATATTCCTGATACAGGTTCTCTCACGCTCAATGGTCAGAAAATCAATCATTTTTCGCCCATAGAATCCCTTAAACGGGGGATTGCCTTATGCCCTGAAGACCGCAAAGCTGAAGGCGTTGTGGGCGATTTAACCATTCGCGAAAACATTATCCTGGCTTTGCAGGCTCGCTACGGCTGGTTCAAATTCCTGGCCACTCAGAAACAATATGACATTGCTCAGAAGTACATTCAGCTTTTGGGAATCGTCACACCCTCCCCGGATCAACTGGTTAAAAATTTAAGCGGCGGAAACCAGCAGAAGGTCATCCTGGCACGCTGGCTGGCCACCAGCCCGCAGGTCTTGATTCTGGATGAGCCGACTCGAGGAATTGACGTGGGAGCAAAAGCGGAAATTCAAAAACTGGTGCTGGATCTGGCCGAGGAAGGCATATCGATCGTATTCATTTCTTCCGAGCTGGAAGAAGTATTACGTATCAGCCACCGCATTGTGGTGCTGCGTGATCGGAAAAAGGCAGCCGAATACACTGGCGATGTGGACGATCAGACCATCATGCATACCATGGCAGGGACTCTATGAAAAACACTCCGCTCCTTAAGCGTATTCGTGAAAACCGGTTGTTCTGGCCGCTCGTGGCGTGGGCCTTAATTCTCATTTTTGATGCCATTTTTGAGCCTGGATTCTTTAAGATCGGGATCATCGAAGATCCGATATACGGGAATCACTTATACGGGAATCTGATTGATGTATTAAACGATGGTGCGCCTTTAATGTTAGTGGCGATCGGAATGACGTTGGTGATTGCCACGGGCGGGGTTGACCTGTCGGTTGGCGCGGTGATCGCCATTTCGGCGGCCATGGGTGCGGTGCTGATTAATCCCGCCCTGGGCAATCAACTGATCACGAATGATATTCTGACGAAGGATGCCACGAATACACCCTTGGTGTTGATCATTCTGGCTGATCTGGCAGCGGGTACCTTGTGCGGTCTTTGGAATGGCCTCCTGGTTTCAAGAGCCAGAATCCAACCGATGGTAGCTACCCTCATCTTGATGGTGGCTGGCCGTGGAATTGCCCAACTCATCACGAATGGGCAAATTATGACTATTTATTACACCCCGTATTTCTGGTTCGGAAACGGGTTCATATTGGGGCTGCCCGTTTCGATCTATATCGTGGCGGTTGTTTTCGTCCTAGCCTGGGTGTTGGTCCGTAAGACCTCGATTGGTCTGTTCGTCGAATCGGTCGGGATCAATTCGAAAGCGACTTATTACAGCGGTATCAACGAAAAAAATATCAAGCTGTTAGCGTATACCTTTTGTGGCTTTTGTGGCGCCATCGCCGGCCTGATCCTCAGTTCCTATGTCCATAGCGCGGATGGCAATAACAATGGCCTCAACTATGAACTGGATGCCATCTTAGCCGTTGTCATGGGCGGGACATTGATGGCGGGCGGGCGGTTTTCCTTACTTGCCAGTGTGATTGGTGCGCTGGTCATTTGGACCTTCACCCTAAGCATGTATACCATTGGCGTACCGGCGAATGCCCTATTGGCAGGCAGAGCGGTGCTTGTTCTGGTGGTGATCCTCTTGTATTCTGATCAGACTCGCCGAATTTTGAATCGACTTATTGAGCGAAAAGGACCCCGACATGGCGCAACGAACTAAACTTTTCCTGTTGCAGCGTGGCCCCCTGCTGACCACCATAGCAATATTTATCCTGGCCTACGTGATGGGTGGCCAGATGTATCCCGCCATGCAAAAACCGCAGGCGTTTTTTAACCTGTTTATTAACAATGGCAGTCTGTTGATTGTGTCCATTGGAATGACTTTTGTGATCCTTACCAAAGGGATTGATCTGTCTGTGGCAGGCGTGCTGGCCCTGACCACGGCTGCATCAGCCGCCTTACTCAAAGATGGTGCGAGCCCTGCAGTGGTGATGCCCCTGATGTTATTCATGGGCATCGCATTTGGGTTTACGTTAGGCTGCATTATCCATTTCTTCAAAGTAGAAGCTTTTATCGTAACTTTAATGGGTCTCTTTTTCGCCCGCGGCATGGCTTACATCATCAGCCTGACGTCTGTTACCATTGAAAATGATTTCTATAAGTCTTTGGCACTAACCCCAATCCCGATCCCATTTATTGCCAAGGCGTATGTATATATTCCGACCCTTGTCGCCCCCGTGTTGCTACTGGCGGCAATTTACCTGGCTTTCTTCACCCGCTTTGGTCGCACGATCTATGCGATTGGCAATAATGAACAATCCGCCAGGTTGATGGGTTTACCGGTCGGCCGTACAAAAATCATCGTGTATTCATTCAGCGGCTTTTGTTCTGCTCTGGCAGGGATTGTGTGGAGCATTTCGTTACTCTCAGGCTATGGACAATATGCTCCAGGGATGGAACTGGACGCCATTGCAGCTGTGGTGATAGGGGGTACGCTGTTAACGGGTGGCGTGGGTAATGTGATTGGCACCCTGTTTGGTGTCTTAATTGAGGGGACCATCATCTCCATCCTCCAATTTAATGGCACCCTGAGTTCGTGGTGGACCCGGATTGGTGTGGGGGTTCTCACGCTGATCTTTATTGGAATTCAAAGCCTGTTCTATCGGAGAAAGAAACACTCTTGAAAAGTGTTGTGGTTATCGGACTACTCTACGCTCACGCAGCTGGCCCGCCATAGGGCCGTGTAAAGTCAAACCTGGCGGTTGCAGCCCGCTTGAGGTTAGGGTGTTGATGGATGACAGCGCCGAGACGATTCTTGGCGCTGTCGTCGTGTGTGCCCGATCAAGCTGGGTGAGTGCTTCCGCCTGGTGGCAAATTCTCAATCAATGAGATACACTTTAAGCGCAATTTCAACGACTGGAAAGGAACTCAATCATGACTGAACCGAAACTCAAGCTGGGCGATCCCGCGCCGGAATTCGAACTAGCGGACGATCAGGGCCACCAGGTCAAGCTGTCCGACTATCGCGGCAAGCGCGTAGTGGTGTACTTCTACCCCAAGGACGATACCCCCGGCTGCACGACGCAATCGTGCGGCTTCCGTGATAACTATCTGGCGATTGAAGAGAAGAATGCCACCGTGCTGGGTATCAGCCCCGATGGGATGCAGTCGCACCAAAAATTCAAGACCAAGTTCAACCTGCCCTTCACCCTGCTCTCCGATGAAGATCACGCCGTGGCCGAGGCCTATGGCGTGTGGGGCGAGAAATCGATGATGGGCAAGAAGTACATGGGCATCATCCGCAGCCACTTCATCGTCGACGAACAAGGCAAGTTGATCGATGTGCAAGTCAACATCAAACCGGAAGCGAGTGTGGCGGAAGCGCTGGATGTGATTGAGCGTTAGCGATTAGTTATTGGCTGTTGACAAGACCTCGTGGATGGAATCGTCTGCGAGGTTCTTTTGTTTGCGGTAATGCCGGGCTGTGTTACACTTCGTCACACTATGAATTACGACATCATTGCAACCCTCGGGCCCAGCAGCAACACACCTGCGATCTGGCAGGCGATGTTAGGCGCGGGAGCAACAGCCTTCCGCTTGAATACCTCACATCTTACCTTGCCGCAGCTTCAGGACTGGCTCGATCGACTGACTCCGTTTCTGGTGACGCTGAACCCTACTCCATCGTTGGTGCTCGATCTGCAAGGGAGCAAGTGGCGGCTGGGCGAATTCCCAACGTGCGTTCTTGCGCCTGATCAACACGTCGAACTGATCTATGCTACTTCATCCGATCGACCCAACACCCTGCCTGTACCTCACCTCGATTTCTTTCACGCGGCCCCGATGTCAAGTCATGAGATCGTGTTGAACGATGCGAAGATTAGATTCGTGCGAGAATCGATCGGGCCGGAGAGTGTGCGCGCCAGGGTCATCAACGGCGGGGAGTTATCCGCGCGCAAGGGGATCACGTTTGCGGCATCGGATTTTCGGCAAGAAAAATGGAACGAGAAAGATCGCGCGATTCTCGAACAGACACAGCACCTGCCCTTCGTGCGCTATGCCATCTCTTACATCAGAGACGCGGTGGAGCTGCGTAAGTATCGCGCCCACTTTGGAGATGCGGCGTATCTCATCGCCAAGTTAGAACGACAGGCCGCGCTGGATGAAGCACTGCTTATGGCTGAAGTGGCCGATGAGTTGTGGATCTGTCGTGGCGATCTAGGCGCTGAGTTAGGCGTCCGATCGATGGCGGAAGCGGTGCGGCGCTTCTCCAACACGATCGGCAATCTGCCGATCCCGGCCTTCATGGCCGGACAAGTCCTGGAACATATGACCGAGCAGCCTACGCCGACCCGATCGGAAGTGTGCTATCTGCATGACGTTCTGCGCGAAGGTTATCGCGGTGTCGTGCTGTCGGACGAAGCCGCTATCGGCCATTATCCGATCGAGAGCTGCCGTATCGCCGCGCTGTTTCGAGATTGAGAGAAACCGAGGTTCTGCTTGCACTCGTCCATTCCATCGTGAACGGAGAAACCCGATTTCTAACGACATATAGGAGCCAGCATGATGACCCCACAAGATATTTTTGAAACCGAAATTCCCGCAGCGCTCAAAACCAATCCCAAAATGGTCAAGGAACTCAACGCCATTATTCACTTCAACCTCACCGGTCAGAACGGCGGAGTCTGGACACTGGATGCCACCGTCACGCCCGCCGTCGTCAAAGCCGGAGCGCTTGGCAAGCCCAATCTCACCATGACCGTCAATGCCGACGACTTCGTCAAGATCCGGCAGAAGAAACTCAATCCGCAAATGCTGACCATTCAAGGCAAACTCAAAATGACGCCCCTGGACATCGGGCTGGCGATCAAGTTAGCCAAGGTGCTAGGCTGAATCAGCCCATTCAGCAAGAAACCTCACAGACAAACGTGGTCCGTGAGGTTTTTTGTGTGGGTCAAAATTGATCGTCAGAACGCTTCAGATTTTCCACGCGAACTGCATCTAATCTATCAAATTGAACGACTCAACCACTTATCTCTTAATTCAACACTGTCTCGACGGCGACGAAGCTGCGATCGAGACCCTGGTGCACACCTACCAGCAGCTCGTCTATCGCCTGGCCTATTCCATTTTGGATGATGCTGCCGAAGCCGACGAGGCTGCGCAGGATACGTTCGTCTCGGCGCTGGGCGCACTGCGATCCTATCGCGGTGACGCGACCTTTAAGACGTGGTTGTATACCATTACGGTGAATGTGTGCCGGGGACGCTTGCGCAAGCGCTGCGCCAAAGAGCGGTTACAGCACGTCATGCAGACTATCTTTCAAGTGACCCGACCTGATATGGAGCACCCTGAGGTCACCGTCGTCTCGCATGAATCTGATGAAGCCGTGCGCCAAGCCGTGCGTGCGCTGAATGAAAAACTCCAGCTGCCCATTATCCTGCGCTACGAACATGAGCTGCCCATCGCTGAAATCGCGCAAGTGCTGCACGTCAGCGAACGCACCATACACACGCGCCTGCATACCGCACATGACCAGCTACGCAGCACGCTCAACGGACAAATAGATCGCTGATGAATAACCCACTCACTCACGAACAAGCGATTCAATTTCTGCACGAGGCGGCCCAACATCGCAGCGTCGATCAGCAAGCCGATCTGGCCGCGCATCTGGCAACATGCGATCAATGCCGCGCCTATGCCGATCAACTGGCAACCCTTCAGCCCCGGTTGACTCATGCGCTACACTCCCGTCGGTATGCCCACCCGGCCGCTTCAGGCGAAACTGTACGCACCATTCTTCAACACAAACGGAGATTACTCATGCGTAAACAGGCCATTGCCATTATCGGTACCATTGTTGTGGCAGCGTTCGCCCTCATGGTCGTGTCTTCAACTCGAACCTCCACTCAATCCTGGGCAGGTGCGCAGATTGTAGCGACAGCCACGCCGACTATCGTTCCATCCCCCACGCCTACCAGGCTACCCACGGCAACACCACTGCCGTCGCCACTTCTGCCGACGGGCGTGGATCGTTTCGAGCCCAACGACGATTTCGAGCAGGCTACTCTCATCGACGCGAACGTGAAATACGATCAACTCAATTTTGCCATGCTCACGCCCAGTGCTGATGGCTGGGACTCCGATTACTTCAAAGTTCGCGTCAAGCCGGATATGCTCATCACCTGCCGCACATCAGATCTTTCTGCGGGAACCGATACCAATCTGATTCTCTACGACAAAGATCGAAACGGTATTGAAGGCAACGATAATATCGATCCCGCCAAGACCGACTTAAGCAGTAGTGTCACCTACTCATCGACATACGAAGGGTGGCTGTACATCCTCGTGGGCGAAGGCGTCAGCCGCACGCCCGCCGAAGCACAGCGAGCAACCTACAGCCTGGAATGTGCGACGCCTGCGGCGGCGACTGCTGTTCCATCAACGGCCGGATCATCCACCGCGACACCAGCTCCATTGCCGGCCGGCGCAGATCGCTTCGAGCCAAACGATGATTTCGATCAAGCTACTCCTATCGACATGAATGTGAAGTATGATCAGCTCAACTTTGCCACGCTCAATGCAGACAGCTGGGACAATGACTTTTTCAAAGTCCGCGTTCAACCAGGCATATCAATCACCTGTCGCACCCTCGATCTGTCACCCGGCACCGACACCAATCTCATTCTTTACGACGGCGATCGCAATGGGATAACGGGCAACGACGATGTCGATCGCGCCATGAGTGATTTGAGCAGCAGTGTAAGCTATGCTGCAACGTACGAGGGTTGGCTCTATGCACTTGTCGGCGAGGGCTTCAGCCGCTCGCCCGCAGAAGCACAGCAAGCCACCTACAGCCTCGAATGTTCTACCAGCAAGTGAACGACCCTAACAAAAGAGCGCCCTGAATCACCATTAGACTCAGGGCGCTCTTCACGCATTACGTTTTACGCATTACGCTTCACATCCACTCTTCCACTTCATCCTCCGGCCCGATCAGCACTTTGCGCGTGCGGCCTGCCTGCTCCGCCGGGCCGACCACACCCATCTGCTCCATCTGATCGAGCAAGCTGGCTGCCTTGGGGAAACCGAGATTCATCTTGCGCTGCAACAACGACGCGCTCGCGTGCCGCTGCTTCTTCACCACTTCGATCGCCCTCGCCAGCAACACTTCGTCGTTGTCTTCAAACATCGCCGTGGCCGGGCTGGCCTGTGCGATTTCTCCCAACTGCTGCACACGGCTCGATTCCCACGGCGCGACTTCGTGCGCTTCGTCGGCGTACAGCTGGTGCCAGAAATCAACCACTCGATCGATCTCCCGCTCTCCCACGTAGCAGCCCTGCACGCGCTGCGGACCGTTCGCCGTTGGCGACAGGAACAACATATCGCCTTTGCCCAGCAGCGTTTCCGCGCCCACGCCATCCAGAATCACGCGGCTGTCCACGCCCGACGCCACGGCAAAAGCGATGCGCGCCGGGAAGTTGGCCTTGATCAAGCCGGTGACCACGTCGGTGGAGGGGCGCTGCGTGGCGACGACCAGGTGAATGCCCGTGGCGCGCGCCATCTGCGCGATGCGGCACAACGTCTTCTCGATCTCGACCGGCGCGCTCATCATCAAGTCGGAAAGTTCGTCGATGAACACTGCCATGAAGGGCAACTTGTCTTCACCCTTCGCGATCATCCGCTCGTTGTATTCGTTGATGTGGCGCACGCCCAGGTCGGAAAATTTCTTGTAGCGCGTATCCATCTCGCGCGTCACCCAGCGCAGCACGCTGACGATCCGATCGAGCTCGGTCTCGACTTTGCCGTACAGGTGCGGCAGGCCGTTGTAGCGGATCAACTCCACCATCTTCGGATCGATCATCACCAGCCGCAGATCCTCGGGGGTGTTGTTCATGATCAGCGTCATGATCATGGTATTGATGCACACGCTCTTGCCCGAACCCGTCGTACCGGCGATCAAAATGTGCGGCATCGAAGCGAGATCAGCCGAGATCGCCGCGCCGCTCACGTCACGGCCCAGCGCAAAGGCCAGCGGTGCTTTCGCCTTAAGCTTGCCGAATGCCTCGCTCTCCAACACCCCGCGCAAGCCCACCATCTCGATCGAATCGTTGGGCACTTCGATGCCCACAAACGATTGGCCGGGCACCGGTGCTTCAATGCGCAGCGACGGCGCCGACAAGGCCAACGCCAGATCGTTTTGCAGTGAACTGATCTGCGCCACACGCACTTTCTGCTTGCGCACTTCGCCTTCGGGGCCGGGTCGATCGATGTAGCCAGGCTCGACGCCGTACTGCGTCACCGCCGGGCCTTGTGACACGCGCACCACTTTCGCTTCCAGGCCGAACTGCCGCAGCGTATTTTCGATCACGCCCTTCTTGTGCTCGATCTCTTCCTGTACGATCGAGTCACTGGTATGCACTTCCAGCAGATCGAGTTCAGGCAAAATGCGCTCGCGTTTGATCCTGGGCGGCTTCGGCTCGGCCTGCTTCATCACCTTCAGCGGCAGCTGCGTGGCCTGCACTGGAGCCTGATCGAGTTTCCTGGGCTTGATGGTCACCTGCTGCGGAGGAACGACATCTTCGCCGCCGGGATCGGCAGACGGCCCGACCTCGATTGCCTCGGGGGTTGCCACCAACTCGATCGGGCGGCGGCGCACCAGCCAGATCTTCAAGCGGTAGTACCACGTCAACCACGGCAAGCGCAGGCCGATCGTCAACGCCACAATCGTGATGAACAAATACAGGAAGCCGGTCACCACGCGGCTAAACACCATCTCGCCGATCGTGAGCAAGCCCCAGCCGACGACACCTCCGCCTAATCCTTCTCGGAACATGCGCCAACTATCTTCGTAAGCGGCGAAGGCGTGGAGCACCGGCAGGCCGGCGAAGAAAGCCACTTCGAGGGCAATGATGGAACGCCACGGGGTGACCATGACGATGTTTTGCGTGCGCGCCATGATCAACACGCCAATCGCGCCGAGCAGCAGCACAAAGAAAAACGCGCCCCACCCGAAAAGCCAGTACAACCGATCGGTCAACCAGTCGCTGAGACTGCCGCGCGTCAAGTTCGACAGCGCCAGCAACAGCAGCACGGCCAGCATCAGCAACAACAGGCCACCGATTTCGCGGCCGCGCGCGCCAAATTGAAAACGCAGTTGACGGCGGCGCGGCTCTGAAGCGGTGGCCGTGGCTTTCGCCTTGGGCTTTGCGTCAGATTTGCTGCGACTGGAAGATTTGGTCATCGAATGATTCGCTCAGGCGGCTGCCGTTAGGCGCTTGCCGCAACGATAATCCCAGCCGCCGGTGGGTTACGTCAATGCTCAACACGCGCACCCGCACTGTATCATTTTCCCGCACCACGTTGCGGGGATGCAAAAAGTTGCCTTCGGCCAATTCTGAAATATGGATCAACCCCTCCACGCCCTCTTCCAGGCGCACGAATGCGCCGAAGTCGACGACCGTGGTGATCAGGCCCTCCACCATTTGATCGGGTCGATAGCGCTGCGGCACCGTCATCCACGGATCGGGGCGCAAGCGCTTGAGGCTCAGCGCGACCCGGCGTTGTTCGCGATCGATCGTCATGATATGGACTTCGACGTTTTGCCCGCTGCGCAATACATCGGAGGGATGATTGATGCGCCCCCACGAAATCTCACTGATATGCGCCAACCCTTCCACGCCACCCAGATCGATGAAGGCGCCGAAGTCACAGACTGTGGTGACGACTCCGCAGCGTTGTTGGCCGGTCTGCAGATCGGCCAGCAATAATTCAACGCGGGTGCGATCGTTGTAAGCCAGCCGCTCGGACAGCACAAAGCGGCCATGGGCGCGATCGAGTTCGATCACCTTGCCCTTGATGCTTTGCCCCACCCGTTTCTCAAATTCAGCCCGGCGCTGCGCATCGTCGGTCACGCTGGGCATATTCAGAATATGCGACGCGGGCACAAAACCATGCAAGCCGTCCCAATCGACCAACAACCCGCCGCGATTGAAGCCGGTCACCAACACCGCCAGGGCCTCGTCGGCGTCACAGGCCTGGCGCGCGATCTCCCACAAGAGATCGAGCGGGCGCTGGGGGCCGGCTGCCGCCCGTTCCGCGCTGCCGTTGCGCTCAGGTTCAGCCCCGGGCACATCCGCCTCTGCATCCAGTAATAATGCCTGCCAGTAGCCTTCGTCCAACTCAATCGTGTCTTTCATCCCGTGCCCCCTACTGCTGCTACACCATCAAAATTGCCTACTGTATTCTACAAAGAAAACGATTTTAGGCCAAATCGCTCGATCGTTCGATTTTTCCGGCCTCGGGCGCAGTGCCATTCGGCGCAACCGGGTTTACGCCTTCGGTCGCAGCGCGTTCTTCCATCTTGGATAATGAGGCCGCCACGGCATCCACCGCGATCTTCTGCTTGCGATACAAATCGCTTTCACTCATCGCCAGCCGTGCGGCGATGTCACGCACGCGGCGACCTTGAATAAAACGCATTTCCAGAATGTTATAGAGCACCCATTCCGCAGCGGTGAAACTACGTTCGCCGTCGGGGCGCAGCTGTTCGATCGCTTCGCCGAGTACGGCCTTCAGCGCTTTGGGAGCATCATCATTATTCTCGTCCAGCGCCTGCTCGACCACTTGCATTTTCAACAGCGGGCTGGTCGTCAACTTAGGACCGCCCCAGTAATGACTCAGCGCGTCTTTAACCCAATTCGGGAATTCAGGATCGGATGTGACGGTCGCGTCGAGCGAAGGCTGCGTGGGTGAATCGATGTAACGCACTTCGCCGCGTTGGCGCTGCAGCACATCGATCTCCGGCATGATGCGCTCGACCGCCGCGAAGACCTCTTTCTGCAAGCGGCGATCTTCCAGCGCGATGGACGCCTGTGTGATCAACGTCTGCAAGCGCTTGGTCTCCACCTCCGCCAGATCCGGCTCGCTCGATCGAGCGGCCACGGCCAGCGCGCCCAGCAGATCGTTGCGGCTGCGCGCCCACAGCGGCCACACCCAGAAGCCATCGACCACGATCGGGCCGGGTTCACCGATCGAGATGTGGGTCAGGCGCATCTCGGCCAGCGCGGGGCCATACGTCTCGATCGGCCCCACCTGCGTCCGCGCCCGCCAGCGGCCATCATTATCCAGCGAAGCGAGAAAGACACGCTGCACGCGCAAGAGATCAGCCACCGCAGTGAGCACGTTCTCCAGGAATTGCTGCAAGTCGGTGGAGGTGAGCAAGCGATCGCCCAGGCTGCGGATATAATCGAGTTCCGATCGATCTTGCTGAAAGAGCAGCACGTCCAGGAAAGGTTGCAACGAACCGCGGATGATTTGAAACAGCACGATGAAAAACACCACCGCCAGAATCGTGATGGTTTCGCTGGGCAAGCCCAGGAATTGCTCGATGCGGATGAGCATGGACACGGCGGCCGCCACCGTAATGGCAAGCAGCGGCCCGCGAAACAAGAAGCGAATCAAGCGGTACTTCACCACCCGATCGGGCGCCAGCACCCCGAAGTAGGCCACGCTGTAGCCCATGACGATCAACATGGTGAAGATCACAATGTTGCCGGCCAGCAGCACGACCCACAGCATAAAGGGAATCACGGCGTCGAGATTACTGGAGAGCAGCAGATAAGGAAACACGGCAAACGCCGGCCCCGTGGACGAGAACAATAGATAAGACATGCGGCGGCGCGACGTGGGTGTCAAACAACGCCGGCGCGCATGCAGAATATTCACCAGCCCCACGATCATCGTCGCGAGCGTGTACAGCGCGTACCAGCCAAACAACGGCCCAGCCTGTAAATGTGGCGCAAGACCGAACAGCTGACCCTCGTTGACGACGGCATCGCCCAACAGCGCCAATCCCATAAAGCAGAAACTGGCGCTGTAGGCCGCGATCACCAGGGCTTGCCGCATCCGCGAGAAGGAATTGGTGGTACGCAGCACTTCGTCGGAAAAGTGCAGATAGGCGGCCGGCACCAGCGCAATGCCCAACCATTGCAACCGCAGCCAGCGCTCGATCCACAGCGGATCGGTGACGCGATACATGACGGCATCGCCGGCCGAGACGATCATGACCCCGGCCAGCATGATGCAAAACGCGCGCGCGACGGGCGAACGCCAGTTGTAACGAATGATGTACAACAACAGGGCAAACGCCGTGACGGCGATGCCGATCGAGAGGAGTGAATTAGCGAAGTTAATCAGCGTGGTCAAACTCAGTGAACCCATCGTACTCACATCCCAATAACTTAGCAAACAGCCATTAGCGTTCTCCCCGGTTTAGCGCGACATCCGATTGGTTAGTACCGCCCAATATCTTTTATTCATACCGTTGACACGAGATCGGTTCCCGTTTTGATTTACGCCACTGCTCCCGCTGCGCGAAGCGGGTCACGTCCAGTGGCTAAACAGCCGCGGAGTGTGTAACCACGCGCAGCGGACTGCGAGCGTAAACCATTTAGGAATTCGCTCTAATGAACCGCCTTCACAAAAAACACGGCAATATCTTGATTAGCAAAGAAGTGATCGTTGAAGCCGCAGAAGTTCAGGCCATGCTTCTGGCAAAACTGAATCGCCGGATAGTTCTTGGTCTGCACTTCCAGCAGCAGCCAGGCCAGTTTCTCTTCACGCGCCCAGCGCACTATTCCGGCCAACAACGCACTGCCCACGCCGCTGCGGCGCGCCGTCTTCGCCACGATCAGGTCTTGCACCCAGACCGCCGACTGAGCCGCGCGTTTCGCTAGTGCGGCATAACCCACCAGCGATCGGTTATCGTCGGCCACGAACATCGCATCACACGCTTGCCACCCCGCGTTGAGCTGTTTCACATCGCGCGGATACGCCACCTTCATCGGGCGCGGCAACCTTACCGTGCGAAACGAGACATCGATCTGGCCGGCGCGCATATGGTTATCCATCTGCCACACGTAGTCCGTTTCGAAGGCCGGATCGATCGCCAGGCAACGGGATAGATCGGCAGCAGTGGCAGAACGAATGATGGGTTTGATCATGGTCATTCAACTATAGCACGAATTGAATCTCAGGTGGCGACTGGTCTTCACGGCTGAATCACAATAGGCACCGTGCAGTGTGGCAATTCGTTGCCGGTATTATCCACGACCACCAGCCCCAGCACATAGACACCTGGGGAGGTCACCAGGTTGGTCGCGTCGATGGCTCCCAGCACGCCATCGCGCACGGGCGTGCGCACGACGTCGCCCGCCGTCTGCGTAACGTCGTTCGTCGCCGGACCGCTCAACGTGAATTTATAAAACGCAAAGTTGGGCGCATCGGCCGTGCCCCGGATTTGAATCGCGCCGGAGAACGCTTGACCCGCAATCGGCGCAACAATTTGCACATTCGGGTCGGGACACGAAGCAGAAGGCAAGGGCGGCGGTGTCGGCGACAACGTCGCGGTCGGCGCTCCTTCGATCGTCGGTACAGGCGTACCAGGAGCCAGCGTAGGCGGCCGAGGCGTGCGCGTGGGCGTCGGCTGAAACGTGGGGGTGGGAGTGGTCGTGTTGAGAATAAACGGCGGGGTGGGCGTAACGCGCTCCGTATCGGTCGCCAGTCCCGGCGCCACGACGTTCGACAGCACAAAGATCGCCACGGCGATAAACCCCAACAAGGCCAGCATCATGATCCCGCGCCACAAGCGGCTGTGGGCCGCCTCGCGCTCGAGTGAATACAGCGACTGCTGAAGTTCCTGGCGGGCCGAGAAGATCTCGCGCAGATAAAAAGCCACGCCAATGATCAGGGCGATGTAGATCAAGCCCGAATAGTTGGCGAGGAGTTGTACAAAAAATGCCATACGTCACTCACGCCGCGTGCAGCACGCCCCGGATGACCGTCGTCATCTTGGGAACCAACGTGCGCCCCGCCTCCAGCACTTCTTCGTGAGTGGTCTCTTGCGTCACACCTGCGGCAGGCAGCGCGTTGCTGATACCCGACAGGCCCAGCACGCGCAGTCCACCATGCCGCGCCACGGTCGTTTCCGACACGGTCGACATGCCCACCGCATCCGCGCCAATCAAACGCAAGAAGCGAATGTCCGCGGGTGTTTCAAAACTCGGCCCGGCCAAGCCGACGTAGACACCCTGTTTGAGATCGATGTGCTGCTCCGCCGCCGTGTGTAAGGCCAGCTCGCGCAACCCCCGATCGTACGCCTGCGACATATCGGGGAAACGCGTGCCAAAGGCCCCGTCATTCGGGCCGCGCAGCGGATTCTGCCCGGCCATCCCCAGCAGGTTGATGTGATCCGTGATCAACATGACATCGCCCGCTTTGTACGACGTGTTCAATCCGCCCGCCGCGTTCGTCAGAATCACGGTGTGAATGCCTAAGACGTGCATCATGCGGATGGGCAGTGTGACCTGCGACATCGAATAGCCTTCATAGTAATGCACGCGACCCTGCATCACCAAGACCGATCGGCCTTCCAGCTTCCCAATGACCAACCGCCCCGCATGGCCCTGCACGGACGAGACAGGAAAATCGGGAATCTCATGAAACGGGATGAAATCGGGATCTTCTACCGCTTCGGCCAGCGCGGCCAGACCAGAGCCTAGCACAATGCCGAATTCCGGGTGATGGCGGGTATGCTCGCGCACATAGCGCGCGGCAGTGTCGATTTGATCATGCGTGACAAATGCGTCCACGGTTTTATCCTTTTACAGCTTGGCCAGCAGTTTGGCTTTTGCCTGCTGATATTCGGCATCACTCAACGCGCCAGTCTTGCGTAATTCATCCAACTGAGCGATCTTCTTCAACGGATCTTCGGCAGCGCCGTCTTGAGCGGCAGACCTGGGAGCACGCAAGTCGTCGCCGTCGGACAGTTTTGTCTTTTGTTCCAACAGCGTCTTCTTGAACTCCACCGGCTGCGCCAGACGTTTCAACATATTCGCGCCCATGTCGCTGCCCGTGATGATCTGCAAGTCGCCATAGTTCAAAATGCGACCCAGCACCGATTGATTCAGCGTGATGTCGTTGATCTTTTCCAGCGCCGAATCTTTGGTGTGCTTGTTGACGAGGCCCTCGGTCTGCACCACGCGGCTGGTGGTAATCAGATATTCTTCCGCCCACCACTGCAGGAACTCCCAGCCAAACCAGCCGATCGGGAACAGCAGCGCCAGCAACGGCCAATTGCCGATTCCCTGCAAGGGCTGGAGCTTTCCCAGCAGGATCGTCACGGCGATAATCGCAATGAAAAGGAACAGATTAATCACAAAGTTCGCTGACAAGACAATCCAATGCTGCCGCGCCCGCCAGAGAATTTGCTCATTCTTGCCCAGCAGGCCTTCCACGTATTTCATCATACCCATGACAAGATCCTTTCTCGCAAAGGTTACACTTCGGGTTCAGACAGCGCGATCGGGGGCTGCGGCTGTACGTAGATTTGCGTCGTCGAGATATTGGCGTGGCCTAGATAGCGCTGCACTTCCGACAAAGACGCCTTCTTGTCGTGCAGCATATGGGCGGCAAAGGAGTGGCGCAGCATATGCGGCGTGACTTCATAGTTGAGTCCGGCCCGGCCGGCATATTCTTTGATGATCAGCCACATCCCTTGCCGGGTGAGTTGCTGCCCGCGCTGATTCAAGAACAACGCGGCCTGATTGCCCGCGCTCTTGACAAAATGCGGCCGGCCCCGATCGATATAAACCTGCAAGCACTCCGCCGCCCTGTCAATCATCGGCACAGTGCGCTCGCGACCGTTGTCCTCGCTCTTCACGCGGATTGTTTTCTCGGTCAGATTGACATCCTCCAACTTCAACGAAACCAGTTCAGAGACGCGCACGCCGGTGGCATATAGCAATTCCAGCAAGGCGCGATCACGCAGCGTTTTAGGCGAGTTGCTCGTACCGGGCGCGGCCAGCAAGCGTTCAACTTCTTCGCTAGATAGTGTTTTGGGCGTTCGCTTAGCCACCTTGGGGGCTTCCAAGCCCAGCGAAGAATCGGTCGAGATGACGCCCTTAGTCATCAAGTAACTGAAGAAAGACTTCAGAGCCGCCACCTTTCGCGCAATCGTCGACGGTGCGACGGCCTTCTCTTCCCCCTGGCGTTTCGCCAGTTTCATCGTACGTAATGACTCGACAAACGCGAGCAGATCAGCCGCGCTAACGTCGGCCCAAGAGCCGATCGGGGGTTCATAGTGCCCCAAAAACTCGATCAACTGGCTCAAGTCGTTGCGATAGGCGGCTACCGTATTGCGCGCGTAACCATCCTCATAGGCCAATGCCGTGAGAAATTGCTCCAAATAGACCCGCAGGTTTGTCTCAGCTTCTGTTTGGCTCATGGTGTGCTACCTTTATCCCCTCAGGAATGACCGACTGGACGATCAACCGACATATACCATTATATCTATGCTTGCCATAAAATCAAGCGAGGCATGGTTTTACAGAATCAACATCGCGTCGCCAAAACTGAAGAAACGATAACGCTGAGCCACGGCCTCGGCGTAAGCCCGATCGATCTTCTCCTTCCCGGCAAATGCCGACACCAACATGAGCAAGGAAGATTTGGGCAAATGGAAGTTGGTGATCAGCCCATCGACGATACGGTACTTGAAACCGGGATAGATAAACAGGTTGGTATCGCCGAGATAGGCCTGCCAGTCATGCCTTCCAACCGTTTCCAAAACTCGCACACTGGTCGTGCCCACCGCAATCACACGCCGTCCTGCTTGTTTAGCCGCAAGAATTTGCTCTGCGACGGCTTCAGTCACTTCCATATATTCCGTGTGAATGTGATGGGCCTCGACCTCTTCGGTTTCTACCGGCTTGAACGTGTCCAGGCCGACGTGCAACGTGACATAGATCATGCGAATATCGCGTTCACGGAGTTGATCGATCAAGCGCGGCGTGAAGTGCAGGCCGGCGGTGGGCGCAGCGGCTGAACCCGGCGTGTGCGAATAGATCGTCTGATAGCGTTCGGGATCGGTCAACGGGACGTGAATGTACGGCGGCAGCGGAGTGACACCCAACGCGGGGAGGCGTGGATCGATTGGTTGGTTGAAGCGCAGCATCCGTTCGCCGCCGGGCGACATCTCGATCACTTCGGCGAACAGATCGGGCTGCAATTCGATCCGCATTCCCACATGAACCCGGTGCGCCCGCAGCAAGGCTTGCCACGTCAATTCATTGATGCGCCGCAGCAACAGCATTTCCACTGCGCCGCCTGTGCCGGCTTTGCGCGCAAAGATGCGCGCCGGAATGACGCGGCTTTCGTTGGCAACCAGCAGATCACCCGGACGCAGCAGATCGGGCAAGTCGTAAAAATGCGCGTGCGCGATGTCGCCCGAAGATCGATCGAGTCGTAAAAGCCGCGCAGCATCGCGCGGCTCGATCGGGGTTTGGGCAATTAGCTCAGGCGGCAGGTGGTAATCAAAATCACTGGTCTTCACTTCTTCACGATCCGAATGATGATGTTCAAGTCGAAGTTCATAACAACGCGGGTTGCTCGGGGCGTTCGGGGTACGCCAGGCCCAGATGTTCATAGGCGCGGCGCGTGGCCACCCGACCGCGCGGGGTGCGATCCAGAAAGCCGAGCTGCAGCAGATAGGGTTCCACCACATCCATGATCGTGTCCGACTCTTCGCTGATCGATGCGGCGATCGTCTCCAGCCCGACCGGTCCGCCGTTGAACTTGTCGACGATGGCTTTCAATACGCGCCGATCGAGATCGTCCAACCCCAACGGATCGACATCCAACAGCGACAACGCTTGCGCGGCCAGCGGCCCATCGATCGCGCCATCACCGCGCACTTGAGCGTAATCGCGCACACGGCGCAGCAGGCGCAGGGCCACTCGCGGTGTGCCGCGTCCACGCCGCGCGATCTCCGCCAAGCCGCCGGGATCGATCGTCACGTTCAGCAACCGCGCGCCCCGCCGGATGATCTGTTCCAACACCGGTTGTTCGTAATAATCCAGGCGATACACCGAACCGAAGCGCGCCCGCAGCGGCGCACTCACCAGGGCCAGGCGCGTGGTCGCGCCGACCACCGTGAACTGCGGCAACTTCAAGCGGATATTGCGCGCCGATGGCCCTTTGCCGATCATCAGATCGAGCGCGAAGTCTTCCATCGCCGGATACAGAATTTCTTCCACCGGCCGGCTCAAGCGATGAATCTCGTCGATAAAGAGGACATCGCCCTGTTTCAGGCTGCTCAAAATCGCGGCTAAGTCGCCGGGGATGGTGATGATCGGGCCGGCCGTGATGTGCAGCGTGCCGCCCATCTCATTGGCGACGATATGCGCGAGGCTGGTCTTGCCCAGTCCGGGCGGGCCGTAAAAGAGCACGTGCTCCAGCGATTCACGCCGCAGCTTGGACGCTTCGATCAAGATGCTGAGGTTTTCCTTCAACCGTTCTTGACCGGGAAATTCGGCTAAGCTGACCGGGCGCAAGGCACGATCGAGCGCGGTGTCTTCTTCACGCGATTGAGGGGCAATAGGCCGATCGGGCATACAATCCTCGCAAGGTTCAAACGTGAGTCGATTATACACGATCAGCGTCACCGGGATCGAACGTTCGTGGTACAATCGCGCGCGATCATTCCTCACACAAAGGAGATGGCGATGCCTCACGTCCATGTCAGCCAGCACCCACTGGTCAAGCAAAAACTCACTCTCATGCGCGATATCAATACCAAGCCAAAGAAGTTTCGTGAGCTGGTGCGCGAGATTTCGATCTTGATGGCTTATGAAGCCACGGCTGATATTCAACTCAAAGACACCGTGGTGACCACGCCGATGGGCACGGCCACGGGCCACGAATTGGGCGAAAAGGTCGGCCTGGTGCCCGTGCTGCGCGCCGGTCTCGGCATGGTGGAAGGGGTCTGGGAAATGATGCCGGCAGCGGAAGTGTGGCACATCGGACTGTTCCGCGATGAGCGCACGCTGAAGCCGATCGCCTATTACAACCGCCTCCCGATCAGTCCGACGGTGGACATCTGCCTCGTGCTCGATCCGATGTTGGCGACGGGCGGCTCGGCTTCGGCCACGGTGGACATTCTCAAGCGGTGGGGAGCGAAGAAGATCAAATACATGGGTCTGCTCGCCGCGCCGGAAGGCATTGCCAAACTCACCACCGATCATCCCGATGTGCCGCTGTTCCTGGCCGCGGTGGATGAACGGTTGAATGAGATCGGCTACATCGTGCCGGGATTGGGCGATGCAGGCGATCGACAGTTCGGAACGGGTTAATTGAAAGAAACCGGGTTTCTCCGTTCCTGATGAATCTGTCATCTGAACCGTAGAAACCCGGTTTCTCAGTCATCATGATGCCCAAACTTACCCTGCACGAAATCTATCTGGCACAACAGCGCATCAAGCCCTATATCACGCGCACGCCGCTACTGCATTCAACCCTGTTGAGTGCGCAGTTGGGCTGTGACCTGTGGTTGAAGCTGGAGAACCGTCAGCACACCGGATCGTTCAAGCCACGCGGTGCGTTAAACAAGATTCTGTCGTTGAGTGTTGAAGAACGTGAGCGCGGCATCGTCGCCGCTTCGGCGGGCAATCACGCCCTGGGTGTCGCCCATGCCGCACAATGCTTAGGTTTATCCCAAGCCGATGTCTTCGTGCAAGCCAATGCGGCCCCCGCGAAGATTGCCAAGCTGCGGCAGTACAACGTCAAGCTGCATCTCGTCGGTCAGCTCTTCGATGAGGCGCAAGCCGCGGCCTTTGAATTCGCAGAGAAGACAGGCGCGACGTTTGTCTCTGCCTATGACGATCTGCACGTCATCGCCGGGCAAGGCACGGTCGGATTGGAGATCATGCAAGACCTGCCCGATGTCGATACGCTGGTGGTGCCGGTGGGCGGCGGTGGATTGATCGCCGGGCTGGCTACCGTGGCGAAATCGCTCAATCCCACCATTCGCGTCATCGGTGTGAACCCGACCGCCTCACCCTCGGCCTTTCTCTCCAAACGCGACGGCACTCCCTACGAAACGTACGAGAACGAACCGACGTTGGCGCACGGGCTGGCCGGCGGCTTCGGGCGTGTGCCGTTCATGGTCGGCATGATGTTGATCGACGAGATCGTGCTGGTCAGTGAGGAGGAGCTGAAGCGCGGCATCGCGGCTGTGATCGATTCCGATCAGCTGTTGATCGAAGCCTCGGGGATCGCGGGCCTGGCGGCGATGCTGGCGGGCAAGATCACGGCTGCGCGAAAGTGCGTCTGTGTGTTGACGGGCGGGAACATCGACAGCGCCACCTTGCGCAACGTGCTGGGCGTCAACGGATACGCAACGGATCAACGGATGAATGATGTCAACGGATTAACACCGGATCAGCGGATACCGAATGTCGCGGGCAACACAACGGGCCAACAGGCGACATCGGCCGTCACCCAATAGCAGGTGTCAAATCAAGCGCAGAAAGAGAAGCCGGGGTTTATCAAAACAGCCAACGACGAGATCACGTATCGCATCATCGGGTTAGCTATGGAAGTCCACAACGAACTGGGGCCGGGTCATCGCGAAGAGGCTTATCACAACGCGCTCGTCGCTAAGCTCAAACAAACCGATCTCGCCTTTTTAGATGAGCCAGAGATTCTGGTTGAATTGGAAGACGGCCGGACTGTCCAGAAATATGTTCCCGATTTGATCGTCGCCGAGAAAGTCTTAACCGAGTTGAAGACCCACTCATGGTCCATGACCAGAGACGACATGGCGCAAGTCTTTGATTACTTTGCAGGGACACACTGCGAGGTTGCGCTTTTCCTGAACTTTGGCCGGCCTCGCCTGGAATATCGCCGCTTGCTGCCTCCGCAGATAATCACAGACAGCCACTTACGCAAGCCTCATGGCAAATAGACAGCAAGCGCATCCGTTGATTCGCTGCCCATCCGATGACGCCCGACCATCCGTTGAGCCGTTGCCTATCCGATGACACCCGACCATCCGCTGATCCGTTGCCTATCCGATGACACCCTTCCTTCTCGTCTTTCTCACCTCTTTTCTGCTCTCGCTGGTCCTTACGCCGCTGGCGGGCCAGCTGGGTCAACGCCTCAACCTGGCCGACGAACCCGGCGGGCGGCGCAAGCATGCGGGCCGCATCGCGCGCACGGGCGGTATCGCGATCTTTGTGAGTTTTGCCGTTGGCGTGCTGCTGACCCAGCGCCTCGATCTCCAACGCACCGATATTCCCAATGAGTTCATCCGCATCGGCGGTTTGCTGATCGGCCTGAGCATTGTCTTCGTGTTCGGCTTGCTCGACGACAAATTCGAGTTCAGGCCAGGACTGCAATTCGTGGCGCAGTTCGTCGCCTCGATCGTCGCCATTGCTTCCCTCATCATCATCGAGCGCTTCAACAATCCGTTCACCAACTGGCAAGTAATTCTCAGTGATATCGCGCCGTGGTTAATCGTGCCGCTGTCGCTGTTCTGGTTGATGGGCATGATGAACACCGTCAACTGGCTGGATGGACTCGATGGGTTAGCGGCGGGAATCGCCGTGATTTTCAGTGCGGTGTTGTTCGTGGCGATGGTACAGGATACCGCCACGCAGGATCCGCAGTTGAGCATCGCCCCCCTGCCCCTGGCCTTGCTCGGCGCGACCCTGGGCTTCTTGCCCTACAATTTCTATCCGGCCAGAGTTTTTATGGGATCGAGTGGCGCGTTGACGCTGGGTTTTGCGTTGGGGTGTCTGGGCATCATCGGCGGGGCGAAGATGGCGACGGTGCTGCTCGTGCTGGCGGTGCCCATCATCGATGTGGCCTGGCTGATCGTCTCGCGTGTCCGGCACGGCCAATCGCCGCTGCAGGGCGGACGCGATCATCTGCACTTCCGCTTGCTCGATCTCGGTCTCTCGCAACGACAGATCGTGATCGGCTATTATTTGATCAGCGCGTTGTTTGGCGCGCTGGCCTTATTGATCGAAGCACGCATCTACAAAGTGCTGGCGCTGGGCGTGCTGGGGATCGTCACTTTGATCGTGTTGACCGTCGTTGCGCAGAAGAGCGAACACCTGGAGCAACCCAAGAAATGACCCGATTGACGATTTTACACACCAACGATCTCCATGGTCGCGTCGAGCAGGTTTTTCGTATCGCCGCGCTGGCCAGGCAGATCAAACAAGAAGTTACCGCCAGCGGCGGCCACTGCGCGTTATGGGATGCGGGCGATGCCGAAGACACCATTCTCTACGAAAGCAGCATGACCAAAGGCCGCGCCATGCTGGCCGTGCTGCGCGGCGCAGGCTACGATCTGGAAGTACTGGGGAATGCGACACCCCTACGCTATGGGCCACAAACGATTCCCGGATTGGCCGAAGACTTCGGACGCCCGTTGCTGTGCGCCAATATGTTCGAGTCCGATGACGATCGCCTCGTGGCGGGTCTGGAGCCGTACACCCTGCAGCGCTATGGCGATCTCACCGTCGGCATCATTGGGCTGACTGATCCCATGGCCTTCTATTCCTTCTTCAAACTGAAGATGGGCGATCCGGTGCAAATTCTGCCGCGACTCATTTCAGAAGTACGTGCAGGCGGTGCACAGACGATCGTCGTGTTATCGCATCTCGGTTCCAAGAAAGATCAAATCGTCGCCGAAAATGTCGAGGGGATCGATCTCATCATCGGCGGACATGATCACGTCGAGTTGAATCCGCCGCTGGTGATCAATGGCACCCTCATCGCGCAGGCCGGCGACTACGGGCGTTATCTGGGGAGACTCGATCTGGAAATCGATCCGCTTAGCGGACGGATCGTGCACCAGCACGGCGAGTTGATTCCAATTACGGAAGCGCTGCCGATCGATCTTGAGGCGCAGCGTGTGTTTGCGGCACAGCAAGAACGAGTGCGGCAAATCGCTGATCGTGTTCTCGGCGTGGCCGCTACTCCGATCGAGTGGTTGCCCGAGCGCGAGTGCGCGGCGGGTAATCTGGTAGCCGATATGCTGCGCGAACGAACACAGGCCGCAGTGGCGCTGGTTCTCGGCGGGCATTGGCGCAGCGGACTGGAAGCAGGCGACATCACCGTTGGTCAGCTCTATGCGGCGTGCCGCTCGACGGCGAATCCCGGTCTGACATCGCTGACCGGCGCGCAGCTCGCGCAGTTTGTGCAAGCCGGCTTAAACCCGGAGGGCATCGGACGCACGCCCAAGGCCTTGCGCGGCACGCCCGTTGGCTGGCCGCATGTTTCTGGAATGAGCGTGCGGATAAAAAATGGTGAACCTGTCGAGTTCTGGATCGGCGGCGAGCCGCTGCAACCCGATCGAACCTATCAAGTCGCTGGAACCGATCTAGAGTTCTCCGAGATCATCGGTTATTTGAGGGTGCCCGATGAATTAGTCGCTTACGAAGTGCCGACGATCGTACCGGAGGTCTTAGAGGACTATCTCGCGCGGCATACGCCGATCGGGCCGTTTGATCAGCGCTTCTTTTTCTTGGAGGATTGATCGGTGGGAGAAGTGTATTCCACGCGCCGGCCCAGCGCGCGGCCCGAAGTCGCTTCGAGCAGGAAGATGATCACGACGAAGGGCACATCGACAATCAATGTGATGGTGAAGGCGGCGGCCAGCCAGCGCAGTGCTTGATCGACCACGAGGCCCAGCCCTTCAACGGCCGAGTTCAGGCCCAACGCGATCGCCAACGACAGCAGCAGCAAGCTAAAGAGAATCACCGGCGGCCACGTTTCTCGATCGGACGGACTGGGCATCATCGCATTCGCGATCGAGAATAACAGATAGAGCCACAACCACGCATCCGCCGCGCGCAGCAAGCCGCCCAACGAAGACAGCAACCCCGCGATATCACCGCGCTGCACGGCCACGCCCAATGTACTGATATCAAAGGCAAAACGGATAATCAACAAGATGGCGAGGCTGCCCACCAACAACGGGGCGAGGCCGATCAAACTTCCGCGGATCACATCGACTCGTTCCACCTGCACTGATCCGAGTCGCACATGTCCATCGGCTTGACGGCGCGGCACCATCGATAGATTCGCCGTCTGTACACCCAGAAGGCGCGCCATGCAGGCGTGCGACAGTTCATGCAGGGCTACCCCGGGCAGCAGCGGCAGCGCATACAACATCAACGCCATGTCGGTGTGCCCGGTGATCAAATAGGCGACGCCATGCAAGTGTTGATGCACCCAACGCTGCACCAGCACCAGCACCACTAAGGCAATGAGAAACCACCAGAACGACGAAAGCAGCATGTGGAATTCAACCCTCACTGGTGGTAACTACCCAGCCTCCGTCATTGCGAGCGCTTTCGCCCGGCGCGCCTCCGCCGCTGTGCGGCGGGTAAGGCGTGCGAAGCAATCTCCATGCCGATCAGCGAACCTTGCCGTCTGGGCCGGAGACTGCTTCGTCGCACGCCTTGTCCGCAAAGCGGAGGCGCGCCTGGCGACAACGCTCCTCGCAGTGACGGCTGAGTAGTTACATTCAATCAACGATCAGTCCCGCCGCAATCGGAAAATCTCAAAAGCCGCACCGGCCAGAAACGCTGGAAAACAAGCGATTTGCACGCCAAGTTGATTTGCCTTTTTGCCTCATCATAGTATACTAAAGTCAGTTCTTCAAGCCCTCCCGGCCCCGAAGACAAAAAATTCCATCCCAAGGAGATGTGATTCATGGCTAAGAAACGCTTGACTAAGTCGGAATTTGTGGCAGTCCTCGCCAAGAAGACCAGCCTCGAGAAGAAGCAAGTTAACGCTCTGCTCGTTGCGCTGGATGAAGTCGTCTATAAGGAACTCGGCAAAGGCGGCGCAGGTGAAGTGGTGCTGCCCGGCTTGATCAAATTGGTCACGGTGAAGAAGCCCGCCGTACCTCAGCGCGAAGGCATCAATCCCTTCACCGGCCAGCCCGCCATCTTCAAAGCCAAGCCCGCCAGCAAGGTCGTGAAGGCGCGCCCCGTCAAGCAACTCAAGGACGCCATCAAGTAAGTCTCGCCGTCAGGAACAAGAAGGCCCCGCGAATAACCGGCGGGGCTTTTTTGTTGCTGGCATAGAAACCGGATTTCTTCATGCGCGACACGCGATTCCATTCAAACTTGAGAAACCCGGTTTCTTCTTCTCTTTCCCGCAAGAGCCGGCTTACTTCACCAACGCCGTCGCTTTGATGATGCCCACAAAGTCCGGCACTTTCAACGACGCGCCACCCACCAGCGCCCCATCGATTTCCGGGCTGCCCATGAATTCAGCCGCATTGGCCGCCGTGACACTGCCCCCATATTGCACGCGCATGCCCTGCGCCACCCCTGCGCCGAACAACGTGGTCAGAGGCACGCGGATGTTTTGCGCGACGACCGCCGTGGCATCGGCGCCGCTCGAAGCGCGGCCTGTGCCGATCGCCCACACCGGCTCATACGCAATCACGATCGATTTAGCTTGCTCGGCGGTGAGTCCCGCGAGTCCGTTCAAGACTTGATGGCTGACGACGGACGCCGTTTCGCCCGCTTCGCGCTGCGCCAGCGTTTCACCCACGCACACGATGGGCGTCAGGCCAACCTTCAACGCGGCGTTGACACGCTTGTTCACGGTCGCATCGGTCTCGCCAAAATACTGGCGGCGTTCGCTGTGGCCGATGATCACGTAAGTGACCAGGTCTTTCAACATCACCGCCGCGATTTCGCCTGTAAACGCGCCTTTCTCTTCCCAGAACACATTTTGCGCGCCGACGCCGATCTTCGATCCGGCCAGCGCGTCCTTCACTGCCGCCAACGACACGAACGGCGGGCACACGACCATTTCCACCTTCTCGACATCGGCCGTGGCTTCGCGCAGAGCGCGCACCAGCTCGACGGCTTCGCTCACCGTCTTGTTCATCTTCCAGTTACCGGCAATAATTGGAACTCGCATCTTTTCTCCTTTGGATTCCCCGCAGACTAAACGCTGGCATTATACCGCGCTGCCTGAAAAAGACGAATGGATTTATTTGAACCGCTCGGGGACACAGTCAATGCGCTTCAGCACCGGATGCATCCATGCCGGCGCTTTGACCAACACTTCCGGCCCGCCCGCTTGGCGCAGTTCATTCAGCGCCCGCAGCCGTTCATCCTGTTTAATGAGCGCACATGCCTTCAAGAAGTGCGCCGAGTTGAGATCGGGGTTCAGGCGAATCGCGCGATCGAGTGTCTCATTCGCCGGGTCCAGATTGCCGCGCAGCAAATGCGCCAACGCGATGCCCACCAACGGCTCGGCATTGTCAGGAGCCTGATTGCTCAACTCTTCAAAGTGCGGCTGCGCCCGATCGGGTTTGTCGAGCGTCAACCAACTTTCTCCGGCTAACTTGTGCAAAGCCGCGCGGAGCTCAGGCGGCAGATTGGGATTGCGATCCAGCAGCTTCTCGCTGTTCTGCGCGACTTGCGTCAACTCGGCCTGCGCTTGATCGAGCTTGTCCTGCGAGATGAGTTCATTCGCTTTCAGGAATTGCTGCTGCAACGGCGCGATGTCAGGCGGTTGATTCGGTTGATCGACTTGCGCCGGTGGTTGGTCAGGCAGGTTTTGAGTAGGCACTTGCGCTTGCGGTGGAGGCGGTTGCTGCCGATTGCGATCAAACACGACGAATACAGCGATCGCCACCACAGCGAGAGCAACTACACCCAGGCCGATCCACAGACCGATGTTGGAATGTTTAGGCGCTGTCGCCGCAACCGTCGGTTCCACTGCAGAAGCAGCTGGCGAGGTCGCCGCCGGAGCGATCGGGGGTGGAACAACCGCAGGCTGATCGGCGACTTGCGTTGAGGCATCGGACACAATCGCTTGCGCGGCTTGCTCGAACGCCGCCATCAATTCCGCCGCACTGCCATAGCGATCGTTACGCTCTTTCGCCAGTGCCTTGAGCAGCACCCGTTCGAGTGATTCCGGGAAGCCGGGCTTGATCGATCGGGGTAAGGGCAGCGCCGCGTAGATGTGATCGTGAATCACCGCGTAGGGCGTGTCGGCCTGATAGGGCACGCGCCCGACGAGCAATTCGTACATCACCACGCCGAGCGAATAGACATCGGTGCGCGCATCCAGATCGGGATCGCCGCGCGCCTGTTCGGGTGAGATGTACTGCGGCGTGCCGACGAGCGCGTCTTGCGACAAGGTCGATTCGCCCGCCTGCGCGATGCGCGCCAGTCCGAAGTCGGCGAGAAAGACAGCGCCATCCGGCGTAAGCAGAATGTTGCTGGGTTTCACATCACGATGCAGCACGCCCTGGCTGTGCGCGTAGGATAACGCCTCGCCGACCGGGTGCAGGACACGCATCACTTCCGGCAGGGTCAGATCGCTTCTGGATAAACGGGCTTTGAGCGTCTCGCCGTCGATGAAGCGCATGACCAGATATGGCTGGCCGCTGTGCTCGTTGAAGTCGTATACGGGCACAATGGCCGGATGCTGCAACTTGGCGACGATGCGCGCTTCACGTTGAAAGCGCGCGAGGAAGTTGGGGTCTTGCTTGAAAGCGGGATGCAGCACCTTGATTGCCACGAAGCGATCGAGGTTGGCGTGATAGGCCTTGAAGACCGTCGCCATGCCGCCGCTGCCCAACTGCTCGATGATTTGATATGGCCCGACGTTTTCACCTTTGGTAAAACTCATGGCGCGCCCCCAGAGTGATTTGCAGGCATTATAGCCGCGATAAGCGGCGCGGGCAATGTGGGAGTGTAAAAGGATTGTAAAGCGCGGGTGTGTCCAGTGTCATTTTCCCATTGACCATCAGACCGCATCCATTGTAGAATGCCGCACACCTGATCGAAATCGACTGGCAGGCGGCGACGAGCAGCGGCGCGAATAACGGCTCCCTCACCTTGTGGATCGATGGGGCGCAGCAGAGCACGCTGGCCAACCTCGACAACGACACGCGCCGCGTGGACGAAGCGCGGCTGGGGCCGTCGAACGGCATCGATACCTACACACGTGGCACGGAACACTTCGACGACTTCGAGTCGCGGCGCAGCACGTACATTGGGCCGGTGGTGCCGAGCAGCGTCGCCAGCGTGATTCGCAAGTCGTACTATCGCGCCGGGTCGCAGTTGATTGCCATGCGCGTAGAGGGTGATCCCGTTGTCAGCAACAATGGCCTCTTCTTCCTGCACAGCGATCACCTGGGGAGCGCGA
Source organism: Thermoflexales bacterium (assembly GCA_041738395.1). Classification (GTDB taxonomy): domain Bacteria; phylum Chloroflexota; class Anaerolineae; order Fen-1058; family Fen-1058; genus Fen-1058. The sequence continues at coordinate 16,904 of JBGSPW010000060.1, read as the reverse complement.
GTCTCACCACCAATGCCAGCGGCACAGCGATCGCGCGGCAGATGTATGATGCGTGGGGCAATATCCGCGCGGGCGCATCAACTGGGAAGATGCCGACGGACATTGGCTATACCGGTCAGCGCCTCGACGCGAGCACGGGCGGCTTGATGTTCTATGGCGCGCGCTATTACGCCCCTTATCTTAACCGGTGGCTCAGTCCAGACACCATTGTACCCAATCCCAAGAATCCGCAAAGTCTGAACCGGTACTCCTACACTTATAACAACCCTGTCAAGTACACCGACCCAACAGGACATGATGTAGACTGTGGGCTTGGTGAGTCGGGATGCAAGAAGCAGCCCAAGAAACCGCCCATCGTTTCGCGCTCTAAGTGGGAAGCCATGCCGCCTGGCTATGTCTATTGCATGGCAGACTTTTGCTCGATAGCTGGGACCGAAGAAGGATTTTACGAACCGGGGACTCCCGACAACGGCGGTTACGCAAAATATTCCGATTTATTACCGGGGCAAACATTGGCCGATATACTGGATATAATCGTGATCCATCATGAAGGTGATTATCAGGATTACAGTGTTCAACGGATTCAACAACAGCACATGTACAATAAACAGTACACTGACATCGCATATCATTTTGCCATTGCGCCTGATGGAACGATTTACGAAGGACGAGATATTGAAGTGCGAGGCGCGCATGTTTATCAGGGGAACACGAAGCGAATAGGCATTCTTTTACTCGGTGACTTTAACCCTAATAACGATTTCTATAGAGGAGATGATATGGGTCCAACGAAAGCGCAAATGGGGAGCGCTTTGGCCTTGACGCGATGGCTTGATGCCCGTTATGGCATCAAAGAAGTGGTTGGTCACCGCGAAGTGCCATTGAACGATACTGAGTGTCCTGGAGAATTATGCATGCCGTTCGTAAGGAGACTAAACGGCGTGGTACAGGAGCAGTGAAATGAAATTGCGTTTTCTTTTCTATTTGGCTTTTGCTTGCATCGTGCTTGCGGGGTGCGTGGATAATAGTAGAGAGATCAGTGAAGCGAACAAGAAAACAGCAGGGCCAATTATAAGCGCTCTGGAAAAATACTCTCAAGACAATCAACATCTTCCATTTCAACTAGAGGATCTTGTTCCTCAATATCTCTCTGATCTTCCTGAAACCGTGGAGGGCTTCAAGTTCTTCTACAGGCTAGATAAGACAGTCGAGTATTATCTGTGTTTTGAGATTTCTTCAGGAAAAATCCCAGGTTGCTGTTATATTCCTCAACATGAAATATGGGATTGCACACGTGGGGCTGAGTGATCCTTCAGTCTTGAAGTGGCATGCTAGCACAGGCCCACTGTGGGTTCAAATTCAATCCGGTGCCAGCTTATTGAACAAAGCTGTATTGCCACTCTGACGTAAGCGAAGACTCGCTAACCGCTCACGAGTTTATCGCTTTGTGGACAGTGCCCTGGTGAAAAGCAGCGGGCAGAGCCATCGTGTGATGGCTCTGCCCTGAGGCACTGTCGTCAGTCCGCGCTCAGGTTGCTCTCCAGCATTGCCCTATCCTCGGACTGACACTTTCATTTTAGCACGCCATGGCAAGCATCGGCTCAGGCGTTTGACCATTCAGCAAGTGCCGCATCTGGGTGACGAGATCAAGCCGCGTTTCAACGCCCAATTGCGGCACAGCCAGCTGATCGATCAGCACCAACAACTGAGTGCGTGCCACAGGCTTATCGTTGTTTGACTCCTTAACATCCCCCAATTTTTCCGGAATTTCCAGGCTTTTTTCGATGCGGGCCATCGCGGCGTAATAGTCGCTGGCCACGGTCTCGTCGTGGACGCGGGCGTAGATCAGCGTCGAATCGATGCGGCGATGGCCCAGCAGTTGCTGAATGGATGTGATCTTGCAGCCTGCGTTCAACAATTGTGTGGCACAGGTGTGACGCAGTTGATGCGGCGTCACCTTGACCCCGACACGCTTACCCGCGGCAGTGATGCAACTGTGCAGCAAGTCTTTGCACACTGGTCGATGGCGATACAGGAAGACATGATCATCTTCACCCTGGCCGCGCACGCTGAGATAGTCTTGCAGGGCGCGCACGGCAGTGTCGGTCAGATAGATGGCGCGATCTTGGCGGCCCTTGCCTTGGCGCACCATCAACTTGCGCTGCGGCAAGTCGAGGTCTTCCAAACGCAACTCTTCCACTTCGCCGAGACGCAAGCCGCCGTGCCACATCAGGTAGAACGCGGCGTGATCGAGCAGGGCATCCCTTCGTTGCGCGGCAAACCGCGCTTCGGCTACACGCTGCTCGAAGTCGTCGCGTAATTGACGCACCTGTTCATCGGTGAGGAAGCGCGGCAGGCGATCCGGTTGTTTAAGAAACGGGACCCGCAGCAACGCCTGTGGAATGCGGAAATCCTGCTCTTGCAGGTACAGCAGGAACGCATGAAACGACCGTAGCTGCGTGTTGATCGTGCTGGCGGCATACCCGGCGACTAACATCTGATCAATATAGTCCAACACGTACTGGCGTTTGAGATCGAGCGGGCTGGCGATCGCATGCCGTACACACACCCAGCGCCACACGCGCGTGTGAATGTCCCAAAAGCGCAGGCTTTGCTGATCGACGCGGGCCGGTCGCCAGTGAGTGCGCAGGAGATGGTGGTAGCGTTCCAGGTGTTCCACCAACCAGGCGGGCAGGCCGACAACATAGCGGGCGTGATCGACGAGGCCCAAGTCGATCTCGACCTGACCGCGTTGCTGCCGCAGGAATTGGCGGAACTTGTCCAAGGCCACGACGCGAACATGGTTCCATTCTGTACTCACATTTTTGGTGCGGACGTAATCGATCGCCGGTTGGAAATCGGCGACTAAATCCAGCGTCGGATGCGGCTTGAGCGTGAGGCCCAGCACATACCCGGCCATCGGCAGATACAGGCGCCCGACCAACGAAAGACTGATCCCGCCGCTCAGCAACCAGGCGCGATACTGTTCCAGCAAGCGCACATTGTCTGGCGGCCAGGCGGCCGTCGGTTGCGGACGTTTCATGTCTGGCGATAAGCGGCGCGTGTGCTTGGCGTAGCGCAGACAGCGGTCGTACGCTTCGGCAGCAGTGTGAGCAGCGGGCGTACTCACACCACACCTCCGGTGGGTACAGGGGTGACCCAGCCCTCCAGTTTTTGGCTGGCAGCGTAATAGTCGGCCTGCACTTGGTGATCATCCGCCGCCACGTAGGTCTGGGTCGTTTCCAGCCAAGCGTGGCCCAACAATTTCTGAATCGTGGTGACGGGCACATCGACACTCACTAAATCCGCAGCAAAGGTGTGGCGGAGGCGATGGGCGGTGATCTTGATCGCCGCTTGCGCGCGATAGATCATCAAGCGTTTGTGGATCGCCGTGGTGGACATTCCGGCGGCTTGATAACTCAAAAAGACGAACTCACTGGCGACACGCGGTCGCTCGCGCAGATAGGCGCGCAGGGTGCGCTCCGCCTGCGGCGAGAGATACACCGAGCGTTCCTTGCTGCCCTTGCCGTGCGCGACGAGACGCGGACGCGCTTCGCTCAGATACAAGTCGGTCAGTTTGAGACTCGCCACTTCGCCGATGCGCAGGCCGCACCTTAACATCAACGTGAACATGGCGTGATCGCGCACATCATCGATCACGGCGAAGAACTTGTCCAGATCGTCGTGCGGCACGGGACGTGGCAGGCGACGTGGCTCGTGCAGGACATGGCGATGCGGCAGCACTGGGCAGATCAACAACGGATCTTCGTCAGATAGAAACGCATACAACGATTGCACGGCGGCGAGACGGCGATTGATGGTGGCAGGACTGAATCCCTGCGCGGCTTGCTGCATCACGAAGCGATCGACATCGTGGAAGGTGATGGCGGCGGGCGGCTGATCGCCCACCACTTCAACGAACTGTTTGAGGTCGTACCCGTAATCGCGCCAGGTACGGGCGGTGGCGTTGCGACGGCGTAGCCAATTGACGAAGCCTTCGATCTCGGTTAGCATGACGTTCCCTCCTGTGGGATAGAGATGGTTGGACTGGCACCCACCATTCTATTCCCAGGAGGTTACGAAGGCCTCAGGCGAACGAATGTTCGGTTAAGATAAGTGATCTTCGCTGAACCGATTCATCTCGGCAGATACGATCGTGCCGAGTCCGAGTGATCCGCAGCAATTGAATCGATACGCGTATGGATTGAACAATCCGATAAAGTACATTGATCCTAGCGGACACTTTATACAATGTGCTGCAACAGGCCAAGATCATCAATGCTCGGACGATGGTTACAGTATTGATAATCCTTGGAACACCTCAAGCGATGCTGATACACGTCGTGCCTGGGTATTGGACTACGCCAACAACTTGGCGACATGGGCGCGTAATGGTTGGTTGACAGATCTAGATGCACTCGGTCAGTTGTCTGACTTTGCGGTATCACTCATTCCCGGCGGCGCTTCCAACCGTACTCTCGCGTATGTGAACGATATGAGTTCAGTGTTGATTGGAGCAGAGGGCGTTAATGTGCTGCTGAAGTCACTGGCCGCCGGTTATGACGCGCCCAATTTCGGAGATACGGGCTTTCATCGAGACTATCAAGATCGGCAAAACCAACTCTATCACTTCTGGGCTTACGTTACTACAGTTGCCAATGGAAATAACTTAGGAGGATGGTTGATGGGTACGACAGGAAATATCGGACACGAAATGTTCGATCCACTTGAAGCTTTCAGGACATTGATGCATGGAGACTCGGGAACGTCCTGGCAAGATTATCATTTGGCTTATTCAGGGATGATTATGGGGCATAAGCTGGCTGACGGCACGATACCCATTGAAGGAGCCGGCGCTTGGATGCGAGGGGCGCTGAGTACAGAGTTCCCTGGCACAAAAGATAACTGGCAACGATCATTGGGGACGGCCTGGTGGCCTTCCAAGATTTGGGAGCGCGCAGTCACCACGGTTGCTCAGGTGATCTACATTGACTGGTATTACTATATGCCGAAATAAACGAAGGGAATTGACCCAGATATGTCGATAATTTCTACCTGTTTGTCCGAGATAGGAGGATTCATGAACCAGCGAGCCAAGAAACTCCGCGTAACGATGCTATTCGTGGCGATAATGATTGCTAGTGTTGCCAGTCTGTCCTGCGCATTGTTTCAAATAGATCCCGAAGACGCACAAAGATATCCTTGGCTGACACAGCCAGTCCGGGCAGAAACTAAAGCCTACTTTTGTGAGAAACTAAAACTGCCCGCCGACGATTCGGTTTGCCGGGTTGATCGTAATACTTTTGCAGTCGATCTAGCACGTGTATTAGAAGAGAAATTTCCAGTTAATCAAACGTTCTATTCCGAAGTCGCCGAAGTCTTAAATGGCTATCCCGTCGAAGTCGAAAACACTAAAACACCTAATGGCACCATCACTTCCAGAAGATATGTATATTTGTTGACTGAATTCGATGGCTTCTGTGTGGACTTTTACATTCGTGACCTGCAGACCGAAGTAGTCGATCGGATCGATTCAAGTTCAGTTGGAAGTGGGCCAACTCCAACAACTTGTGGTTCAGCTAAATTAAGAGAACAGTCGCGACCATGGTTAAAGTGATCCAGTGACTAGATTCAAGAATCGACAGATGTACATGGTGGTGCTGTCGTCGTGACGTTGAGTTTATAACCCTGTAGACCATCCTCCTGGCAGAACGTGGCAGGCAGAGCCATTAATTTGTCTTTGCCTGCCGCCGGGTCATGCTATCGCGCCCGCTTCACCTTTGATCCGAACGCGATCAGCATCGGCTACAGCGGGATGCACGACATCTTCGTGGGGCGCAGCGGCGCCATCGATGTGTTCCGCGTGCTTTTCAAGATCAACCCACGCTCGCTGTTTGCTGCGCCTGCAAAAACCGCCACACCTCTTCATCCGTTGGCGGTGACACCTGTGCCCCGCAGCGTGTCAATGCCTCGACCGGAAAAGACAGAACATGCTGCGGCTGACCATCAACCAACACATCGCCGCCCGGTTGTGGCTTCGCAGCGCTTCTGGTATGATCAGCGCCACTTCATCTCAGGACTTACCATGGAACTTGTGCCGCTGCTCTTAGCGTATTCATTACCCCTCGGTTTGATTCTCGTGGCGTGGGGCGCGTGGGACACCGAGCGCGTCCGCGATCAAGCAGTGACCGCTATCCTCATCATTGCCACAGTAATCATGTCGTATGCCATCATCGGCTTCGGACTGCAATTCGGCGGCATCGGTCTACGGCCCGATGTGCCCGCCGGCCTGCACGGGCTTGATCGGATGTGGTCGCCCGTCAGTAGCTCCACGGGCAGTTGGGGCGTGGTGGGGCTAGAGGGATTTCTGTTGCAGGTAGAGTCGAGTCTGCCCGGCGATACCGCCCTGCTCTTCACCGTCTTTCTGCATCAACTGCCCGTCGTCATCACGGCCTCACTGCTGCCCGGACTGGCCCTGGCGGGACGCGTGCGCGCCGGGATCATCGCCTTCATCACCATTCTCACCGCGAGCTTCATCATTCCATTAGCGGGCGCGTGGGCGTGGGGCAACGGCTGGTTGATGACGCTGGGCGCCGATGCGAAACTCGGTCATGGCTTGATCGATCTCGGCGGGATCGCCTCGGCCTTCGTTACGGCTGGATTTGTCACACTCGCCGCGTTGCTGGCCCTGCGCATTCGGCGTGAAGACAAACCGATCGACGCAGAGCCGACGTTTATCGGCCCGGCTCGATCGATCTTCGGCACGATCCTGTTTCTGATCGGTTGGCTCATCTGGATCGCCATCAATCCGATCGTGTTGACCTTCCCCTCGATCGATCTGAGTCTCATTCTCGCCAACGTCCTCATCGGCACTGCGGCGGCCGCCATCGTCGCGCTGTTTATCGGCTGGTTCTTTAGCGGCCATCCCAACATCCCCATTGCGGCGCGCGGCGTCATCGGCGGGTTGATCGTCGCCACACCGCTCGCGGCCTTTGCGCCGACGTGGGCTGAGCTCGTGGCGGGCTGCGTAGGCGGATTCTTGATCGCGTTTGGATCAGTGGCGCTTGAACGTTGGCTGCGCTTCGACGACAGCCTTGGCGCCGTAGCGCTCGGCGCGGTGGGCGGCGCGTGGTCGTTGTTGGCCGCCAGCCTGTTCGCCGATGGGACGTATGGCGCAGGCTGGAATAATGTAGGATCGGAAGAATATCTGGGCGTGCCAGGCCAAGGCGTGACCGGCCTCATCGCCCGTGCGAATCTCCCCAACGATCCCGGTCAATTCACGGCGCAGCTCACGGGCGTCATTGCGATTGCACTGCTGGCTTTTGTTGTGACGTGGTTGTTGACGAGACCACTGCGGGGATTGAATAATCGAAGGAGGGAATGAGAGATGGAGAGATGGAGAGAACCCTTTGTCACGCCGTCCCGCAGTGCAACGGAGTCGGATTTGTCATTGTTAATTGATCATTGATCATTGCTTCTATCACTTCGTCATCCGTGACCTGCTCGAAAGTGCGATAGAACGCGCCGACCGCGTAGAACTCATACGGTGCCAGCAGGCACTCCACCCGATCGGCTTCACGCGTTAACTCACTATACACCGTGGCATGCGGCCCGACCGGCACGGCGGCAATCAACGTCTTAGCGCCAGCCGCCCGCGTGGAGCGCAGCGCCGCGATCAATGTCGAGCCAGTCGCGACCCCGTCATCGACCACGATCGCCACGGCATCTTTCACCGGCACGCGCGCCCGTCCCTGTCGATACACCTGGGCCCGTCGTGCCAGTTCATGCCGCCACAGCTCAATCTCACGATCGACGTGCTGCCGGGAAACGAGCAAGGCGGCAATCAAAGCCTGATCGAGCAGCGTAGTGCCATCATCCGCCACGGCGCCGATTGCCAATTCAGAATTTCCGGGCGCGCCGATCTTGTGAGTGAGGCAGACATCCAACGGAGCGTGCAGCGCCCGCGCAATTTCACACGCCACCAGCACGCCGCCGCGCGGAATCGCCAACACCACCAGTGGATCTGAACTGCCGCGCAGATCGCTTAACGCAACAGCGAGTTTCTTTCCAGCTTCAGTACGATCGAGGAACATATGGAATCATCCCCATCCCAAGGTCTCAGCAGGTTGCTACTTGCCCGTCAACGGAGCGCGCACCAAAATAGTGTACTCCGCGCCATTCGGTTTCAGATCGCTACGAATCAACGCAACCTGCTTCACCTCCCACTGCCCCAAAGAGCCAACTGCCGCAGCTTGTACCGCATCGCCGATCTTCTTCTGATCGATCTGGCGCACATCGCGGGCCAGGCGGCCCAGCGTCAAATGCGGGGTAAAGTCACGCACCTCAGTCGGGTACCCCAGCGGAGCGATGGCATTTTCCACCGCTCGTTGTAGGGCGTGTAAACGGTGCCCGTCATCCTTTACGCCCACCCACACCACACGCGGGCGATGGGCATTGGGAAAGCAGCCCGCTTCACTCACTTCCAAGGTGAAGGGCACATGTGAAGCGGCGGCAGTGCGCAGCGCCGAGGTGATCAGTTCCAGCTGATCGGACGGCACCTGCCCCAGAAACTTCAACGTGAGGTGAATACTATCGGCCTTGACCCAGCGAACGGTATCGGGCGGCACCTGTGGCTTCAGGCGCGCCTCGACCATATCCACTTCACCGAGAATGGCGGACGGCAGTTCAATAGCAATAAAAGCGCGGATGGCATCCATAGTCTCTCCTGGCAATTTGATTATAGCATGAGCGTGCCGCCACAAGGAAGCGGACGCGCCCCCGCGGAGGGTTGAACCTTTGTGGCGAGTTTGCGGTATACTTGCCAATGTCGCACACCTTCCAGCGGAGACTCTCCTCATCATGACTGATCCGAAAACGACTGCGCAGACGCTGATCGCCAACGTGGAAAAGGTAATCGTCGGCAAACACGACACCATCGAATTAGCCATCATCAGCTTATTGTGTCAGGGGCATTTGCTCATCGAAGATGTGCCCGGCGTCGGGAAAACGATGCTCGCCAAATCGATCGCCAAATCGATCGGGTGCGTGTTCAAGCGCATTCAATTCACGCCCGACATGCTGCCCAGCGATGTGACCGGTGTGCGCATCTTCGATCAGCGTTCGCGCGAGTTCGTGTATCAACCCGGCCCCATTCAGGCCAACATCGTCCTCGCCGACGAGATCAATCGGGCCACGCCCAAAACGCAGGCCGCTTTGCTCGAAGCAATGGAAGAGCGCCAGGTGACCATCGACGGCGAAACGCACAAGCTCGACGAACCCTTCCTCGTCATGGCCACCCAAAACCCGATCGAGTATGAGGGCACCTTCCCGCTGCCCGAGGCGCAACTCGATCGGTTCATGCTGCGCATCCGCCTGGGCTATCCCGAACCGCACGATGAAATCACCGTGCTCAATTCGCAGCAGCGCGTCCACCCGATCGATTCGCTGGAGCAAGCGATTGTGGCCTCAGAACTGCTCGCCGCACAGGCCGCCATCCGTGAAATCTATGTCGACGTGCTGGTCAAGACCTACATCATCGAGATCGTCACGCGCACGCGCAAGCACGCCGACATTTACCTGGGCGCGTCACCGCGCGGCTCGCTGACGCTGTTCCGATCGGCGCAGGCACGCGCCGCATTGCAAGGCCGCGACTACGTTATCCCGGATGATGTCAAAGCGCTGGCTCCATTTGCGCTAGCCCACCGCATCATCGTCAGCCCTTCGGCGCGCATCAAAGACGTGGACGCAGAATCACTCATCCGCGAAATCCTGGCTTCGGTCGCCGTGCCGGGCGGATCGGTCAAACCCAATTAACAATGACCAATGATCAAGGAACAATGATCAAGGAACCCGCGTTACCGCATTGACCAATGATCAATGATCATTGATCATTGTTCCTTGTTCATTGATAAACTATGACCCGCGTTCGCACTGTTGTCATCATCGGATTAGCGGCGCTGTTTCTAGGGCTGGCCACCTCGCGCACGCCGTTCTTTACGGTATTTTACGCCGTGGTACTGGTGCTGCTGGTGACGTATTTCTGGGCGCGCCTCGCGCTAAGCCGCGTGCAGCTGGTGCGTCAGACCCGCGCCCGGCGCGCTCAAGTAGGCAGCACGCTGAGCGAAACCTTCACCATCCGCAATCGTGGGCTTATCCGCAACATGTGGGTCGAAGTAGACGACGAATCGGATCTGCCCGATCATCACGCCAGCCACATTATCTCAAGCCTCTCCGGAAAATCCGAATATGCGTGGAAAGTGCGCACCTTCTGCCGCGAGCGCGGACGCTTTCGCCTCGGCCCGATTACGCTGACCAGCGGTGATCCGTTCGGCCTGTTCCGCATCAAGTTTCATCTGGCGCACACCTCCAATGTCGTCGTGTATCCCAACACCGTGCCGCTGCGATCGTTTCCACTGCCGATCGGGATGCTGCCCGGCGGCGATGCGCTGCGCCGGCGCACGCACTACATCACCACCAACGCTTCCGGCGTGCGCGATTACGCTCCCGGCGATCCCTTCAATCGCATTCACTGGAAAAGTACCGCGCGAAAAGATCGGCTCATCGTCAAAGAGTTCGAGCTCGATCCGCTGGCGGATGTGTGGCTCATTCTCGATCTGTGGTCGGGCGCGCATTACGGCGATCGGCGCATGCCCGACATCGACCTCGACGACATGGACCTCCTGTTGCAGAAGAAAACCTTGCCGCATTACGCACTGCCGCCCAGTTCGGAAGAATACGCCATTTGCGCGGCGGCGTCGATTGGGCAGTTCTTTTTGCGCCGCGATCGCACGTTGGGTCTCATGGCGATCGGTCAACGGCGCGAAATGCTGCAAGCCGATCGGGGTGAGCGCCAACTGGAGAAGCTGCTGGAAACACTGGCGGTGCTGCGCGCCCAGGGTCAGGTACCCTTCGAAGAACTGCTCTATCGTGAAACGCCGGCCCTGCCCCGCGGCTCAACGCTCGTCTTGATCTCGCCTTCGCCCGTGCCGAAGTGGGCGCAGGTAGCGCGCCATCTCAAGCGCAGCGGCTTGCACGTTACCGCCGTGGTGCTCGATATCCAATCATTTGGCGGGCCGCCGGGTACCGAGAATGTGATCGCCGAACTCGCCGCGTCGGGCATCCCCATCAGCTTAGTACGCAACGGCGATCAACTGGAAGAGTCCCTGAGCACTGCGAAATTCGGCAGCGCGCAGGTGGTCGCCTAAGCTCCGCGCTTCGCCCACACCCCGCCGCCCAATCAAGCCTCACCCGATCGGGCGGCAGTATTTTGTTGCGAGAGACACACTCGAGTAATTATTCACATCGCTTGTTTTGCTCTTAATCCACGAAGACGCGGGCTTGGAGCAATACTGTTTAGATAAGTCAGCAGAGGTGGCGCCCACGCCGTCGGGCATGGGAGCCCGGCCCGCTAACTAAACAGTATTGGGGCTTGGAGCACTTGTAACATTCACCAAACAAAGTCAATTGACTTTGAACGGTTCCGTCGTATACTGCAAGCAGATAAACTCGATCGTAAACCACAATCAAACAAGGGCTGCTTCTCCGCCAAGCCCACTCCACTTACGAGTGCCGTGTAACAGGGGCATAACCGGCAATAAACTGCTGGAGATGCGACATGCAGTGTGGGCGCTGTAAGTTCGATAATCCCGAAGACTTTGCGTTTTGCGGCAAGTGCGGCACTCCACTTCTGGCGCAGTCGCCTGCGCGGGCGTCCGCGCTGTGCCCGCAATGTGGCTTTGGCAATTCGCCCGACCTGGCATTTTGCGGCAAATGCGGTGCTTCACTTTCCTCCCCAGAGCAACTGACCCCCGCCGACCTTGAACACCTACGCACCTATCTTCCCGCCACGCTCATTGACTCACTCCAGTTCGATCTGCTGGCGCCGCCGCCGCGCCTGCTTGAAGAATGCCTTGTTCACTTGACCGTCCTGGTCGATCAGGTACACGCGCACCTGCCGCGTTTTCTGGTCGAGCAAGTCCTGCACGATCCCGCGCAGGCGACTGCGCCGCGCCAAGTGGGCGGTCAGTTCATCGAAGGCACGCTGCTCTTTGCCGACATTAGCGGCTTTACGACTATGTCCGAGCGCTTGAGCCGCAGTGGGCGCGAAGGCGCGGAAGAAATTACGACGATCGTGAACCGCTATTTCGAGAAGATGCTAGCGATCTTGCGGAATCACGGCGGCCAGCTGATCAACTTTGGTGGTGATGCACTGTTGGGGTTGTTCGTCGAACCGGCGAGTGCCGGGCAGGCTGCGAGAGCGGCTCTGGCCATGCAGGCGGCGATGACCGATCTAGCCGAAATCACCACATCGCAAGGAACGTTTCCCCTGCGGATGAAGATCGCACTACAGCGGGGGCGTTTCTTTGCCGCACGCTTGGGTACACCCCACAGCATGGAATACGCGCTATTTGGCTCCTCGGTGAACGCCGCGGCAGCGGCCGAATCGGCGGCTGCCGCGGGCCAGGTTTTACTCGATCACACGACGCGCGATGCTGTCACCACCGCTTGCCACCTGACAACCCAGGACAGCGGTTACTTCGTAGTCGACCGGTGTGACCCGCTGCCGCACTTGGCTCCGGCCGTTGTCCGTTCGCTACTTTCGGCCTTTCAGACCGAGCCGACTGTCGCCGGTCTGCAGCACATCGTCAAACAACTGGATGCGCTTACCCCCTATCTGCCAGCCGGCTTACTGACTCGCATCGCCGGCAGCACACAGGCAGCCAGCTTCGAAGGCGAACATCGCCTGGTCGCTGTATTGTTTGCCAACGTGCATGGCCTCGGTCAAATTGTCGATCGCTTAGGGCCGGGGCGCGAAGCCGATATTGTGCAGACGCTCAATCACTACTTCGTCGCAATGAGTGAAGCCATCCGTCGTTTTGGCGGCGTGATCAACAAAATCGATCTGTACGATCACGGCGACAAGCTGCTGGCCTTCTTTGGCGCACCCCAAGCTCATGAAGATGATGCCGAACGAGCGGTGCGCGCTGCGCTAGCGATGCAAGAGGTGCTGGCGCAAGTCAGCTGCACGTTGCCCAACCTGGCAGGCTTGCCCGACTTGTGCCTGCGGCAGCACATCGGCATTAGCTATGGCAATGTCTTTGCCGGTTACGTCGGCGCAGGCTGGCGACGTGAATACACCGTGATGGGTGATGAGGTCAATCTGGCGGCTCGCTTGATGTCGGCAGCAGAACCCGATCAACTCTATGTCAGCGCTAATGTCCGGCGCAAGGTACAAGCCCTGTTTGAGGTGATCCCGCGCGGCCAGGTCCAGCTCAAAGGCAAACGGGATCCTACATCCGTTTTTTCGGTAACCGGTGTGCGCGCGATCCCGGAATCATTGCGCGGGCTGAAGGGGATGAACTCCCCGCTAGTTGGACGACAAGCCGAATGGGATCAGCTGCAAGCGGTGATGGATCAACTCATGTCAGGGCGCGGCCAGATCGTCTCTGTGACAGGCGAGGCGGGTCTAGGCAAATCACGGTTGGTCGCCGAACTGCGCCAATCGCTGCGCGCGACCAGCTCGGCCGGGCCGACATCGCCACTAGGGCCAACATCGCCACTAGGGCCGCCATCGTCACTAGGATTCGAGTCACCCCTGGTTTGGCTGGAAGGACGCTGCTTGTCGTACACCGAAGCGGTGAGCTTTTTGCCCTGTCAACAGTTAGTGCGTCAACTGGCCGGAATCCGGCCCGATGATGACGGATCGGAAGCCTACCACAAACTTCGCGCCCTGCTGCACAAGACACTGGCCGACGATCAGGCCACAGCCCAACTGCCCTATCTTGCCACATTTCTCAACCTGCCCCTTGAAGAAGCCTTGCAGGCCAGAGTGCGTTACCTGGACGCGGAAGCGCTGCAACGCCGCACGTTTGTGGCCATCAGCGCCTTATTTGAAGCGCAGGCCAGCCTTGCGCCGCTGGTGCTGCTGCTGGAGGACATCCACTGGATCGATGAGGCATCACATCAGCTGATCGAGTTTCTGCTGCCCTTCGTCAACCGGGTGCCGCTCATGTTGCTGCTGGTCTATCGGCCCGAACGCGCCAAGCGCTGCTGGCAAATCCGCGAAAAAGCGCTGCGCGACTTGCCGCATTGTTCTCTCCAAATGGATCTCCACGCGTTGTCAAACGAGCAAAGCCTGACGCTCGTGGGCAATCTCGTCAAACTCGAACACTGGCCGCCGGAGGTGCAGCAGCTGATCCTGGAACGCACGGAAGGCAACCCGTTATATGTAGAAGAGATGATTCGCGCGCTGGTGGACGACGGGATGTTAACGCAGGCGGAGAACGGTGAGTGGCGCATGAACGATCGGGTTGACGCCAGCTGTTTGCCGGACACCCTGGAAGGGGTGATGATGGCCCGGCTCGATCGCCTGGATGAACCCAGCCGCTGGACGGCACAGGTCGCCTCAATCGCCGGGCGTATTTTTAGTTTTGATGTGCTGCTGCATTCTCTCAATGAAAACTGGGCCGACGTGAATCCCTGTCTGCTCAAACTGCAGCAGGCCGAAATTGTGCGAGAAATGCAGCGCGCCCCGGAACTGATCTTCACCTTCCAGCATGCCTTGATGCAGGAGGTGTGTTACAACAGCCTACTCGCGCGGGTGCGCCGCGTCCATCACTGCCGCATTGCCCTGTACCTGGAAGCCCAGCGCGGCGACGGCGAAAGCACTGATTCGCTGATCGCACACCATGCTTATCTGGGACAAGATTGGCCGCGCGCCCTGCCGTATCAAATTCTGGCGGCTCAACAAGAGCGGCGCTTGTTCGCCAATCAAAGCGCCATTGGTCATTTACACAAAGCGCTGGAAAGCGCGAGCCATCTGCCAGCCGACGAGATACGCGCACAGCGTCTAATCAGTCACGCGGCTTTGGGCGAGCTGCTGACAACGATTGGTCAATATGATCGAGCGGAGGAGCATCTGACCACCGCCCGCCAGCTCGCTGTCGAACAAAACGACAACGCAGCCGAGGCGCGGGCTTGCCGCTGGTTAGCTCGAGCGCATGAACTGCGCGGTGATTATCCCGCGGCCTTCGAGTGGATTCAGCAGGGGCTTCAGGTATTGAGAGGAGAGGAAACCACCGAGGCTGCCGAGCTGCGCCTGATTGCAGGCTTGATTCACACTCGCCAGGGCAATTACGAAAGCGCACTCGATCAGTGCCAACCTAGTCTACGCATCGCCGAGGCGCTAGGCGAGATGACCGTACTTGCTCGCGCCACCAATTTGCTCGGACATATCGCCCGCCTGCGCGGTCAGAGCCTCCCGGCGATCGAGCACTTCGCCCGAGCCTTTGAGCTGTATCAAGCGGCGGGAGATATACACGGTCAAGCACTCTCGCACAACCAGCTCGCCAACGCCTACTTCGATACCGGCCAGTGGCAGCCAGCGGACGATCACTATCGCCAGGCCCGTGAAGCGTTTGGGCTGCTGGGTGATGTGTATAACCAGGCCATCGCCAACAACAACCTGGGCGGCATCGCGCTGAGTCAAGGCCGGCTCGCTGAAGCGCTGGAAGTCTATCAAGAGGCGCTCAATCAGATGGAACGGATCGGCGGTTCGCTCTGGGCGCTGGGCGTGCTGCACATGAATCTGGGTGCAGTCTACATCCGGCGCGGCGAGGCACTTACGGCTCGTCAATACCTACGCACCAGTCAGGATTATTTTGAGCGCGGGAATATGCGCGATTTCATGCCGGAACTGCGGCGGCATCAAGCCGAGGCTGAACTGGTGGCCCATGATCTGAATCAAGCGCAAGCCCAAGGCGAGCAAGCACTGAGTCTGGCGCGTGAGCTGGCGATGCGCGGTGAAGAAGGCTGCAGTTTACGCGTGTTAGGAGAAATCGCCGCAGCGCAAGATCGCTTTGCCGCAGCCGAGCCTCAATTGTTGGAAAGCATCGCGATCCTGGCGCAGGTTGGCGATGAGTACGAAGCAGCGCGCAGCCGCCTGGCGCTGGCGAAAGCGCAGGCGGCACACAACAGACGTGCCGAGGCAGCGGCCCTGCTCGATCAATGCATTCCCATATTCGAGCGATTGGAAGCGGCGTGGGATTTAGCCGCGGCACGCCAGTTACAGGCTGCTCTTTAAGCAGAACTTTCAGTGGAGGCAAATCATGCAACGTCCAATTCATCTCAACCGTTGGCTGGTCGTAACGATGGTGCTGGTTTTGGCTTTGAGCGCCGTGGCAGCTCTCTGCACGCTGATTGCGGGCAGGTCGGTGGCGCGGGCAGCAGCCTCAGTTCAAGCACCGACTGCGACCTACAATCTTTATCATCCCCTCTTCTTTAGAAACAAGTCGATTCTCTTAGGCCAGATGACACTCCTAACACGAGTGGATGGAACCACTTGCTACGTGCCACCTGGCGGCGCGTGTGGAGGGATGAGGCCCTGCTATAGCACTAGCCCGAGCGCCGTGGACACTGCCTATCCAGAATGTTTGGCACCTGCAGCAAATACAAGTCCAGATTCCGCCATCGCGCAAGCACCGCCAGCCGTGGTAGCGCGAACGCCGGCGCTGGCAGCCGCCAGCGTTGTGACTTTTACGATCCTACACACCAACGACTTTCATGGCAATCTGGAGCCAACGGGCAGCAACCCCGGCATGGCGCGCGTCGCCGCCGCCATCAACCAGGTGCGCGCGGAGGTGGGAGCCACCAATACCCTATTGTTTGATGCAGGCGATGAGATGCAGGGCACTCTGCTTTCAAACCTGAAGAAGGGCGAACCGACGATCGACCTGTTCAACTTCGTCGGGTATCAGGCGGCGACGTTCGGCAATCACGAATTTGATTGGGGCCAACAGGTGCTCATCAGCCGCACACTGCAGGCCACCTTCCCGTATGTGGTATCGAATCTCGTCGTCAACGACACGGGCAACTGTGCTACGGCCGGCTGGACTATCCCGATCTCG
>JBGSPW010000131.1:0-17701 GCA_041738395.1 Thermoflexales bacterium | reverse complement strand
AGCCGCGCGTGAGCCGATCAACGCGATGATGACGATGACGACGATCCACAGCATCACGATCGGGATGTGGCGCTTCTGCAACGGCGGAATGAAGTGGTAGCGATCTGACTGGAACATGGCGTCCTCCGGCGAGTGAACGCATCCTTCGACTGCGCGGCATTCGCCGCTCCGCTCAGGATGCGTTTAGTGTTCTTTACACGTTACTGCTCAGCCACCGCGCGGTACGGTCATTCCCGCACGCTTCTGGCGGGAATCCAGAGGCCCTGCCAGCGGTGAACCTGGATGCCCGACTGAAGCCTTCGGGCATGACGGCTGAGTAGTAACCTTTACACACACTCTACACCTAAGAAGACGCCGGGACACAACGCAGAGTTTCCGTCAAACGGGCGCTTAAGCAACGATTACACCACGCTTACGCGGCGCTTGCCTGACGGAAAGACTACGCCCGATCGGCCGCCGTTTTGCGTGATGACACGCGCGCCAGTTTCAACTATAATCATACAAACGAAGAGGGTATTGGCTCCACTGCTCGGGCCTTTGCCAAGCCCTCACGACTAGACGGCAGCGGTTGACGGGGTAATCCAGATCGGCAGCACTGACGAAAGAATAGTCACCTCTAATGCCGATCAGGTCCAACTTGGAGGTGAGCCAATGAGCAGCTCCAGGATGCGTAAGCCCAAACGACCCGCCTTCAACACGACGTTGATCTTGATCTCGACGGCGGCGATTCTTGTTGGCCTACTGGCCGGGATCGTCGCCGTGTTCTTTGGTCTCCCCATCCCAAGCGCCCTGGCCCAAGACACCACTCCGCCAGTTGAATCTCAGTCCAAGCCCATGCGCTTCACCCATCCGTTGAATATTGGCGCGGAACTGTCGTACGCTATCTTGCAGGACCGCGCTGGGTTCCTGTGGATCGGCACCGGCGCCTCCGGGTTGATACGCTACGACGGCTATGCGCCGCAATTTTTTACCGCCGGCGCGCAGTCCGTAAACAACAACGCGATTTTTGCGCTGCTGGAAGATCGGGATGGCTGGTTGTGGATTGGCACACGCGGCGGCGGGCTGAACAAATACGATAAGGAGACCAATACCTTTACCTCCTACCGCCACAATCCCGCTGATGAAAACAGCCTCAGCAGCGATAGCGTTAGCCCCAGCGCACAACTGCTGATTGAAGACCGCGCGGGGCTGATCTGGATCGGCACCGATGCCGGGCTGGATCGGTTTGATAAGCACACCGCAACGTTCACCCATTACCGGCATGATCCGGCCCGGACGAACAGTTTGAGCAGCAACAACATTTTTGCGGTACAGGAGGACAGCGAAGGATTCATCTGGGTCGGCACGGATGCCGGCCTGGACCGCCTCGATCCGCGCACCGGCGACATCACGCACTATCAACACGATCCGGCCAATGCCGCGACGCTCGGCATGCCGAGTGTCTCAGCGCTGCGCGAAACTCGTGACGGTTTTCTGTGGATCGGCGGGAAGCAGGTATTGGATAAGCTCGACACACGCACCGGCCGCTTTACCCATTACCGCTATGATCCAGCTAACCCCCACGGCCTGCCGCTCATGATCGTCGCATCCATTTATGAAGCGCCAGCGGGCGAACTGTTTTTGGGTGCGTTCCAAGAACAAGCGGGCCTCGTTCAGTTCGATCGGGCGACGGAAACCTTCACGGTCTACAAGCACGATCCGGCTGATCCCCAAAGTTTGAGCGGGGATATGGTGCGCCAGGTCTTCGATGATCGTTCCGGCATTCGCTGGATCGTGCACGGCCCTGGCATGGTGGATCAATACGATCCGCAGCGTCAGAAGTTCACGCTCTGGCAATCCACTCCCAATAACCCCAACAGCCTCAGCAACAACATTGTGGTCGGTGTCTATGAAGATACGGCGGGCATCTTCTGGATCGCCACGGTGGCCGGGCTAAACCGCTACGATCCACAGACCGGAACGTTCACGCGCTATCTAAATGATCCGACAGATTCCACCAGCCTAAGCGATCCGTTTGCCCTCGCCCTGCTGGAAGACAGCGCCGGCAATTTTTGGGTCAGCACCTTTAACAATCTGTGCCGGTTCGATCGGGCGCAGGGCCGTTGCGCCAAGCAAGTGGAAATCAAAAGCATTTACGGGATGATCGAAGATAGCACACAACCCGGCCAACTTTGGCTGGGCACCTTCAATCAGGGCGTTTACAAGTACGACGTAGCGACCGGCCAGGCCACGCAGTACGCCAACGATCCCGCCAACCCCGCCAGCCTAGCAAATAACATCACCTGGGTGTTGAAGGAAGACCAGGCCGATCCCAACATCCTCTGGATTCCCACGCAGGGCGGCGGACTCGATCGCTTCGACAAGACCACCGAGACGTTTACGCACTATCGCCACAACCCGGACGATCCCACCAGTATCGGAGCCAATCAGGTCTTCGACGTGTACGAAGATCAGGCCGGCAATTTCTGGGTAGGCACGGGCGGCGGGGGATTGAATAAATTCGACAAAGCGACCGAAACGTTTCAGCGCTATAACAAGGAGAATCATTTCCCCACCAACGAGGTGCGCACCATTCTGGAAGACGCCGGCCATTTGTGGCTGGGCACCGACATCGGCTTGATTAAGTTCGATCCGCGCACCGGCAAAACTAAAGTGTACGACGTTGGCGATGGCTTGCAGGGGAATTCCTTTTTGCCCATTTCGCGCTACAAAACACGCGCGGGCGAGATGTGGTTCGGCGGAGTGAACGGCGTGAATCGCTTCTTCCCCGCACAGATTACTGACAACCCGTTCGTGCCGCCGATCTATCTCACGGCGCTCAGCCAGGATGGCGAGCCGCTCGCCCTAGGCACCGCTCCTGAACGACTTACCTCTGTCACGCTGAAATGGCCGGACAATTTTTTTGAATTTGAATACGTCGCACTCAATTACACCCTGCCCGAAAAAAATCAATATGCCTACAAATTGGAAGGCATTGATAACGATTGGTATACCGCCGGCACACGTCGCTTCGGGCGCTATGCCAATCTGCCAGGCGGCACTTACACGCTGCACATCAAAGGCTCCAACAATGATGGCGTCTGGAATGAAACCGGCGTCGGCCTAAGCGTCACCGTCATTCCGCCTATCTGGGATACGGGGTGGTTCCGCGCACTGGTCGCACTGCTGGCATTGGGATTAGTCGCCGGCGGATTCAGGTACCGCACGCGCAGTCTGCGTCAACGCGCGCAACAGCTCGAGCGTGAAGTCGCCGCGCGCACCCGCGAATTGACCGAGACCAATCGACAACTCGAAATCGCCAAAGACACGGCACAGGCCGCTCAACATGCCGCCGAAGCCGCTAATCAGGCGAAGAGTGTCTTCCTGGCCAACATGAGCCACGAACTGCGCACGCCCTTAAATGCCATCCTCGGCTATGCTCAAATACTCAAACGCCAGCCGCTCGCGGATGATCTCAGTCGCGGCTTGAACATCATCCAGCAAAGTGGCGAACACCTGCTGGTGCTGATCAACGATGTGCTCAATCTCGCGCAGATCGAGGCGGGCAAGCTGGAGATCCACCCCATCTCGATCGGTCTGCCCGCTTTTCTGGAAGACATCGTCGGCATCATCCGCGCGCGGGCCAAAATCAAGGGCCTCACCGTGACCTTTGATAGACCATTGACGCTCCCCGCCGGCGTGCGGGCCGATGAAACACGCCTGCGCCAGGTGTTGCTCAATTTGCTGGGCAACGCCGTCAAGTTTACGGATCGGGGCGAAGTCGTCTTTCGGGTGGGCGCAACTTATCTCGAAGAGCATCAGGCCCGGCTTCATTTTGAAGTCGCCGACACCGGTGTGGGCATCGCGCCCGATCAAGTGGAGAACATCTTCCTGCCCTTCGTGCAGGTCGGCAGCCAGCAGCGTCGCATTGAAGGGACGGGACTGGGCTTGACCATCAGCCGCGAACTGATCCAATCAATGGGCAGCGACATCCATGTCACCAGCGAACTCGGCCAAGGCAGCACCTTCTGGTTCGATCTCGTGCTGCCGGTGGTCTCCGTCACCGCCGAGGCGCGTACGGATCGTGGGCCGCACCTCATCGGTTACACGGGCCCTCGCCGGAAGGTGCTGGTCGTCGATGACAACGCGAACAATCGGCAGGTCTTGATCAGCTTGCTACAGCCGTTGGGCTTCGACCTGCGCGAAGCCGACAATGGTCAGGCCGCGATCACTCAAACGCGCGACTGGCAGCCCGATCTCATCTTGATGGATATGTTCATGCCGGTGCTGTCGGGCTTTGAGGCCACGCCCCGTCTGCGGCAAATGCCAGAGCTGGCCGCGACGATTATCATCGGCGTATCGGCCAGTGTCGCCGAGGCCGACACGCAGCACATCCTGCAAGCCGGCTGCCACGCCGCCCTGCCCAAACCGATCGACGTAGACAAGTTGCTGGCCTTGTTGGCGAGTCAGTTGAAATTGGAGTGGACGTATACTTCGATCACACTGCCCGGCCCTGAGATTATCGAGCCGAAGCGTGAACTCATTCCACCGCCGCCCGAGGAGTTGGCGATCTGGTACGACCTGGCGCAGCAAGGCAATCTGCGCGGCATCCAGGAGCGAGCGGAGCAACTGGAGCAGTCGGATAGCCGGTATCAGCCCTTCGCCGATCAGGTGCAGCACCTGGCGCGTAACTTTGAGGATAAGGCCGTGCTGGCCTTGATCAATCGCTATATCGACGAACACTCATGAACCAGGGTGGAAAGGATCGAAGTGGGACTGGCTACCGTCCAACGTGTCATTCACCGTCACGGCGGTCGGGTATGGGCGGAGAGCGCCATCGAACAAGGGACGACGTTTTACTTTTCACTGCCGACACTCGATCGAGGCGTATAACCATTTGTGGCCGACTACGCCGACGTGGGCAAAACGGCGCTGTGTACAACAAAGGAGTGAAATGAAAACTCAATCTTTTTCGAAAACAGCCATTACTTCAGCCCTGATTATGCTGCTCCTTGGCTCAGCGCCAATACCTGTCCAGGCTCAGGATGCTCCAGGCACAGCGACCCTGCCAGTGGTGGCCGGCACAGACACCGCGTCAAACCTCAAATTCACTCACCTCACCACCGCCGATGGCCTCTCCCAGAGTAGTATTTATGCCATTGTGCAGGATCGCCAGGGCTTTATGTGGTTTGCCACCCGCGACGGCCTCAATCGCTATGATGGCAACACCTTCGTCGTGTACAAAAACAACCCCAACGATCCTGAAAGCTTAGGCTCCAACTTTGTTCGGGATTTGCTTGAAGACGATCATGGCTATTTGTGGATTGCCACCAATTTGGGCGGGGTCAACAAATTTGACCCCAAAACCGAACGCTTTATCCGCTACCAGCACGATCCCAACAACCCCAACAGTCTCAGCGGTGATGTGGTTGAGAGCATCGCCCAGGACAGTCGTGGCTACCTTTGGTTTGGTACCGGAGACAGCGGTCTGAACAAATTTGACCCGGCCACCGAAACCTTCACGCGTTACCGCAATGACAGCGCTGGCCAATTTGTTGGGAGGATCACTAAGGTTATCGCGGATAGCCAGGGGGAGATTTGGTTTGTTGGTAGCGAGCGCGGCCTGTTCCATTTGGACCCCCAAACGGAACAGATTACGCGGCCCCGTGCGACCCTTGCTGGCTTGGCCGCAGACTATGTCCATGAAGACCAGGACGGCAATCTATGGTTGATGGCTTGGTCTCCGGTCGCCGGACTCATCAAATATGATCGCCAGGCCGAGCGATTCACGGAATATCCTTTTGGGGCTGGTGCGGTCGGAATGGACAGCAGTAACCTGCTCGATGATGGGCAGAATGGGTTCTGGGTGTCATCGAGCCTGGGTCTCTATCACTTTGATCGGCAAACGGAACGTTTCACGCAGCGCTTTCAACACGATGAAACCAACACCGATAGTCTCAGCTCTGACAGTGTTGTTTCAATCTATCAGGATCGGGCCGGCGTGCTGTGGGTGGGCACTCAAGATAGGGGGCTGAATCTCCTCAATTTTCAACAAGAACAGTTCGGCGCCTACCGGCATGATCCCACCAACCTGAATAGTCTCGCACCCGGGACGGTCACGGCGATTTATCAAGACCCCGACGGGATTGTGTGGGTGGGTTTTTATCCCCGCGCCCTGGACCGCTGGGATCGCAAGACGGGGCGTATTACTCATTACGTTCCTGACCTGGCCAACGAGAATTCGCTCGGCAAAGGCAGTGATCTGAATACCATTTACAAAGACTCACAGGGATATGTTTGGCTGGGTGGCTGGGGTGGCAGTCTTACTCGGTTCGATGAACGCAGCGGGCAGTTCAAACATTACCGGTCCAACCCGGATGATCCCAAGAGCATGATTTCTGACGCCGTTCTCGACATCTTCGAAGATCGCAGCGGCAACTTATGGGTGGGGCAGTCCGGCGCTCTCAGCCGGTTTGATCGGGCAACGGAGCAGTTTACCAACTACCGGCCTGATCCGACCAATCCGACTGGCTATAACAATAGCATCAGGATCATCTATCAAGATCGTTCCGGTACGCTGTGGCTGGGAACGTGGGGGGGCATGTTGAGCCGGTTCGACGACCAGACGAAGACCTTGGTGAACTACACCCCCGACGCGCGTGATCCGCACAAACTCAACGGCGGCAGCATCTACGCCATCTACGAAGACCAGGCCGGAACACTATGGTTGGGCGCCTCGGATGGACTGTACCGGTTCAACCGGGAAAACGAAACGTTTACCCGTTACACGGAAAACCAGGGCTTACCCAGCAGCACTATTCAGGGCATTCTGGGAGATGATGCCGGCCGGCTGTGGCTCAGCACCAGGAACGGGTTATCCCGGTTTGACCCGAAAACAGAAATATTCAGAAACTATGACGTATCCGACGGCTTGCAGGGCAATGATTTCGGTGAAAGTTGTTATGCACCGGGTCAGCAGGGGGAGCTGTTCTTTTGCGGCAGTAATGGGTTGAACACGTTCTTTCCTGAACATATCCGCGACAACCCCTACGTGCCGCCGGTCGTAGTCACGGATCTTAAAATCTTCAACAAACCCGTGCCCATCGGCGCCGACTCGGTGCTCCAGCAAACCATCTCGTATGTCGATGCGTTGACGCTCTCGTACCAGGATGATATCTTCTCGTTTGAGTTTGCGGCATTGAGTTACGCAAATTCCGAGAAGAACCGGTATCGCTATAAGCTGGAGGGTTTGGAACCCGGCTGGAATGAGGTAAACAGCAAGCAACGCCTGGCCATTTACACCAATTTGGATCCGGGCAGCTACGTTTTTCGCGTGCAGGCCTCAAATAGCGATGGCGTCTGGAATGAAAAAGGGGTGTCGCTGCCCATTACCATCACGCCGCCCTGGTGGGCAACCTGGTGGTTTAGAACTGCTGCTATTGCCGCCCTCTTAGCCCTGGCCTTCAGCGGCTACCGCCTGCGAGTCAGAAGCATCCAGCAACGCAGTCAGGAACTTGAACGCCAGGTCGCCGCCCGCACTCGCGATCTGCAAATTGCCGCCAACGTCTCCAAGCAGATCACCACTGTGCTGGATATTGACCTCTTGCTCCAGCAGGTGGTCACCCTAACCGTTCAGGGATTCGATCTCTACCTGGCTGCCATTTTTATGGTCGATGGGGATAGTCTAAAACTTGCTCATACAGCCGCAGCTCATCTGACCAGTGAAGCCTTAGCAGAGAGTCGGGTGCATATTCCCATCGATGCTGAACCCAGTATTATTGCCTTGGCCGCACGTACCCAAGAGGCCGTTACCGTCAATGATGTCAGGCAGTCGCCGCTTTTCCTGCCACTGAGCATCCTACCTGAAACACGCTCGGAACTGGCCATTCCGATGAGATTAGGAAACCAATTGTTGGGGGTCTTTGATCTGCAAGCGGAGCAGCTCAATCGCTTCAGTGGCGAGGATTTACGTGTGCTCACCACGCTGGCGGACCAAATTGCTATTGCCGTGCGGAACGCCCAGTTGTTTGCTGCCTCGCAAGCCGCCCAACAAAAGGCCGAAGCCGCGAATCAGGCCAAGAGCGCCTTCCTGGCCAACATGAGCCACGAATTGCGCACCCCTTTGAATGCTATCCTGGGCTATACCCAAATCTTCAAACGGCGGCAACTGGAGACTGAGGTTCTCAACGGCCTGAACATCATGCAGCAAAGCGGCGAACACCTGCTGACCCTCATCAACGACATCCTGGATCTCGCCAAAGTCGAAGCCGGCAGGCTGGAACTCCACCCCGCCCCACTCTCCCTCCCCAATTTCCTGGATGGCATCGTCGGCATCATCCGCTCGCGCGCAGAGGCGAAAGGCCTCACCGTCCTCTTCGAGAAGCCTGATACGCTGCCTTCCACCGGGCAGGCTGATGAAACCCGCCTGCGTCAGGTGCTGCTCAACCTGTTGGGCAATGCTGTAAAATTTACCGATGAGGGCCGGGTGACGTTAAGAGTGTCGAGTGACACGCAACCCATGACACCTGGCACCTGTAAACTCCGCTTCGAGGTGGAAGATTCGGGCGTGGGCATCGCGCCCGAACAGTTGGAGCGCATCTTCCAGCCCTTCGAACAGGTGGGGGATGTTGTCCGCCAAATCGAAGGAACAGGCCTGGGGCTGGCCATCAGCCGCCAGGTGGTGCGGTTGATGGGCAGCGACTTGCGCGTCGAGAGTGAACCGGGCCGCGGCAGCCGCTTCTGGTTCGAGGTGACTCTGCCGTTGGTCGAGGCGGCAGTGGAAGCAGCCCAACCTCCTGAGCGTGTCATCGCCGGCTACCAGGGACCCCGGCGTAAAGTGCTGATAGTGGACGATGCCCCATCCAACCGCGCCGTGATGGCGGATCTGTTGCAGCCCCTGGGATTTGAACTGGCTACGGCAGAAAATGGGCGGGATGCGCTCCAGCAAACCCTGGAACACCACCCGGACTTGCTGCTGCTGGACCTGGCCATGCCAGGCATGGATGGTCTGGAAACCGCTACAGAAATCAGAAAGCACCCGGAGTTGGAACACACCCGCATCATCGGTCTCTCGGCCACCGTCACAGAGGGCGGGCATAAACGGGCTTTTGTGGAAGCTTGTGATGCTTTTGTGGCAAAACCAGTTCAGGCCGAGTTGCTGCTGGAGAAAATCCAGGCGCAGCTCCAACTCGTATGGGAAACAGCAGCCGCCCTCACGCCCCCAACAGATTTGGCGGCAGCCAGAGCACGCGGGGAACCGGCCAAAATTCCATCGGCGGATGTCCTAGAGGCCATAAGGCAATCTGCAGACCAGGGGAACTTCGGAGCGCTGGAACAAACGTTGGCCGGTCTACTGGCTGAAGACCCGGCCTACGCCGCTTTTTGTCAGACCATTCAACAATTTGTTGCCCGTTATGATGACGAAGGCATCAAGACTATTCTCGACAACCTGAGGACAGAACACCATGAAGGCAATCACGAATAACCAGGCCACAATTTTGGTGGTGGATGACGCGCCGGCCAACATCAACCTGATGCGCTCCGTGTTGGAAGGAGCCGGCTATCAGGTTTCGGTGGCGACCAGTGGGGAGAAGGCGCTGCAGCGAGCGGCGCTGGGGATGCCAGACCTGATCCTGTTGGACGTGCAACTGCCGGGCATCGATGGCTTTGAGGTCTGCCGCCGCTTGAAAGCAGATGAACGAACGCGGGAGATTCCCGTGATTTTCATGACGATCGTGACCAGGATGGAAGACAAGGTCAGGGGTTTTGAGGTGGGCGGTGTGGATTACATCACCAAGCCCTTTCAACATGAGGAGGTCCTGGCGCGCGTCACTACGCACCTGCGCCTTCGAGAACTGACTCAAGAACTGGAGCAGACGAAGGAGAGCCTGGAGAGGCGCGTGGTGGAGCGCACTGCAGAACTGACCCAGGCTAACGCCAGGCTGGAAGAAGAAATCGCCGAGCGCCAGCGGGCGGAAAAGGCGCTGCGCGAGAGCGAGGAACGCTACCGATCTCTGGTGGAGATTGCGCCTGAAGCGATTGTTGTTCACCGCAGAGGCAGAATTGTCTATGGTAATCCGGCTGCTGTGCAACTCTACGGCCAGAGTCCAGCGGATTTTGTCGGCAAGCCGGTGATGGATTTTGTCCACCCCGATTACCGACCAATCGTGATAGACCGAATCCGGAAGAGTGTTGAACAGCGCGAACCCGCGGAACGCGTCGAGGAAAAACACGTTCGGATGGACGGGCAAGTTATCTGTGTGGAAGTAGAAACGGTGCCCATCAATTATATGGATGAACCAGCCACACTGCTCATCATCACTGACATCACCGAACGCAAGCGGGCGGAGGAAGAACTGAAGCAGCATCGCGCTCATCTGGAAGAGATGGTCGAACAACGGACGGCCGAGTTGGTGATTGCCAAGGAGCAGGCCGAAGCCGCCAACCAGGCCAAAAGCGCTTTTCTCGCCAACATGAGCCACGAACTGCGCACCCCGTTGAATGGCATCCTGGGTTATGCTCAAATCCTCAAGCGTCAACCACTGGATGACAAGGTGCTCAACGGCTTAAACATCATGCAGCAAAGCGGCGAGCATCTGCTGACCCTCATCACCGACATCCTCGACCTGTCCAAGATCGAAGCCGGCAAACTGGACCTGTCGCCCAGTGATCTCCACCTGCCGAACTTTCTGCAGGAGATCGCCAGCCTGATGTATCTGCGCGCCGAGCAAGAGGGTCTCGGCTTCCAGTATCAGCCCGACACCGCCCTGCCGCCCTGGGTGCAGGCCGATGAGAAACGGCTGCGCCAAGTGCTGATCAACTTGTTGAGCAATGCCGTCAAGTTCACCGATCGGGGTGCGGTGACCTTTCACGTCAAGGTCCGGGAGCCGGCCCCCCACTCGATCGACCCGCAGCCCGCTCCGACCGTCGGTCTTCGCTTCGAGGTGATTGACACCGGAGTCGGCATTGCCGCCGATCAACTGGAGCGGATCTTCTTGCCCTTCGAGCAAGCCAGCAATCGACCCCAATACCTGGAAGGCGCCGGTTTGGGCCTGGCCATCAGCCGCCAACTGGTGCGCGCCATGGGCAGTGACATTCACGTGAGCAGCACCGTGGGCGAAGGCAGCACCTTCTGGTTCGACCTGGTGCTGCCCGTGATAAGCAAAGGCGCCGTCAGCCCATCTGCCGCCGAGCCGTATCCGATCGGCTATCGCGGCCCACGGCGCAAGGCGTTAATCGTCGATGACCAACCCGACAATCGCCTGATCCTGGTCGATCTGCTACAACCCCTGGGCTTCGACCTCCGCGAAGCCGAGAACGGCCAGCAAGCGATCGAGTCGGCGCGCGACTGGCAGCCCGATGTGATCTTGATGGACATGTTCATGCCCGTGCTGTCGGGCTTTGAGGCCACCCCCCGCCTGCGGCAACTGCCGGACTTGGCCGCCACGATCATCATCGGCATCTCGGCCGGCGTCAGCGAGGCCGACACGCAGCACATCCTGCAAGCGGGCTGTCACGCCGCCCTACCCAAACCGATCGACGTGGACAAGTTGTTGGCCTTGTTGGCGAGTCAATTGAAATTGGAATGGGTATATACTGAAATAGCGCAGCAAAATCCTGCGCCCGTTGAAGTCGAAACTGAATTCGTTCCGCCGCCGCCCGAGGAGTTGGCGATCTTGTATGATTTAGCTAGGCGCGGCAACCTGCAGGCCGTTCAGGAACGGGCGACTCAGCTGGCAAAGCTAGACGATAAGTTCGGGCCGTTTGCTGACAAACTGCGACAACTGGCGCGCCAGTTTGAAGACAAAGCGCTCGTAGCCGCGATCCAACAGTACCTGGAGAAAACATGAATACACCTGCCGATCGGCCGGCCAACCACAACCTGCCTGGACACACCGTCTTGCTGATTGATGACGACCCGACCAACCTGGGTGTGATTTCAGATTGTTTAGTGCGGGCCGGCCTGGAAGTGTTGATTGCCCGTGATGGTGAAAGCGGTCTGCAGAAGGCGCGCTACGCGCGCCCTCATATCATCCTGTTAGATGTGATCATGCCGGGTATCGACGGTTTTGAGACCTGCCGGCGCTTGAAGGCCGACGCAACGACCAAAGATATTCCGGTGCTCTTCATGACGGCGTTGACCGGCACCCGCGACACCAGCAGAGCCTACGAAGCAGGTGCCGTCGATTACGTGGTCAAGCCCATTCAGGTCGAAGAACTGCTGGCGCGGGTGCGCGCTCATCTCACCCTGCACAGCATGGCGCAGCAGATGCAAGAACAAGACGCGCAAGTGCGGCAAGCCATCGCCCAGCGCGAACGGGCGAATGCCACCCTGCAAATCACCGAAGCCCGGCTGCGTACAATAATCGATCAATTGCCTTTCGATCTATGGGCGATGGATGATCAGCTGCGTTATATCCTGCAAAACGCCACCGGCCGCAAACAGTATGGAGATGTGATCGGCAAACGGATCGAAGACCTGCACCTGCCAACCAAAATGGAAGCGCAGTGGTTGGAACAGGATCGCCAGGTACTTCGGGGCGAAACCCGACACGAGGAATACGAGACGCAGTCAGAGGGCGAAAAAAGGCATTATGAAAGCATGGTCGCTCCGGTAAAAGTAGCTGAGGCCATCGTCGGCATTGTCGGCATCGCGATAGATGTGACCCAACGCAAACAGGCCGAAGAAGAGTTGCAGCTCTATCGCGAACATTTGGAAGAACTGGTCGCGTCACGCACCGCCGAATTGAGCGCGGAGATTGAAGAACGGACGCGCGTGCAAGGCGAGCTCAGCCAGGTCAACCGCATGCTCAGTCTGCTCAGCGAATGCAACCAGGTCTTGGTACGGGCCGCCGATGAAACTGGACTGCTGGAGAAGATCTGTCGTGTCATCATCGAGCTGGGCGGCTACCGGTTGGCATGGGTCGGTTTGACCGAAAACGCTAAAACTCAAACGGTACGCCTGGCCGCTCACATGGGCGAAAATACCGGGGATGTGGCTGACTTCATTGAGGCCACTGGCAAACTGGAACACGGGCCAGTGGGCAGCGCTATTCGATCGGGCCAGCCCTGCATCGTCAACGACGTTCAACCCGATCCCGGTGATGCATTCTGGCGAGCGGAAGCCATCCGCCGGGGTTATGCCTCCCTCATCGCCTTGCCCTTGAAGGTCGACGATCAAGTCATCGGCGCACTGAACATCTATGCCGCTCAGTCGAACGCTTTTCATCCCAAAGAAGTAAACGTGTTGCTGGAACTGGCAAGTGACCTGGCCTATGGCCTCCTCTCCCTGCGCACCCGCGCGGAACGTCAACAGGCCGAGGCGGCCCTGGCCGAGCAGCACCGCTTGCTGCGGACCCTGATCGACGCGATGCCCGATCGCATCTATGTGAAAGACACCGACAGCCGGTTTCTGTTGGCCAATGACATGGTTGCCTGGGTCATGGGCACGACGCCAGAAGAAGCCATTGGCAAGCGCGATTTTGATTTTTATCCACAGGACTTAGCTGAGCGGTATTATGCGGACGAACAAGCGCTCCTCGCCTCCGGGCAGGCGCTGATCGATCGCGAAGAACCGGGGGTTGACCTCGCGGGTAATGTGCATTGGGTGTCCACGACAAAAGTGCCTTTTCGGGATGAACAAGGAAAGATCAAGGGCTTCGTCGGCATCGGCCGGGATATTACCGTGCGCAAAGAGATGGAACACGTTTTGCGCCAGGCGCGTGATGAACTGGAAGCGCGCGTGGAGGAGCGTACCCGTGAGCTGAAGCGTGCCAATGAACGCTTGGCCGGACTCTATCGAATCGCTCAGACGATTACGGCGCCCTTACAGATGGAGATCGTGCTGGATGCCATCGCCCGCAACACCGCCGAGTTGTTGGAGTCAGACACCGGCGTCATCTTGCTGCTGGACGAGACGCAAGAGGTGCTGACCATCGCCGGCGCCTATGGCCTGCGGGCCGAAGTCGTGCAGGGCACGCGCGATCGGATAGGCACCAGCATCGCGGGCCGGGTCGTGCAGACCGGGCAGCCCATTATTGCAAATGATCTGCCGCACGATGCGCGCTTCTACAATCCAGCCGCTGCCACCGAAGGCTTACTCGCCTGCGCCAGTGTGCCCTTGATCGCCGGAGGGAAAATCATCGGGACACTGGATGTCCACAGCAAGACCGATCGCCAGGCCTTCACCCAGGATCACATCCAAATCCTGAGTATGCTCGCCAGTCAGGCGGCCATCGCCATCGAGAACGCCCGGCTCTATGAGCGCTTGCAGCGGGCTCACGCCGACTTGGAAGATCGTGTGCAACAACGCACCGCCGAACTGCGCGCCGCCAATACGCAGTTGCAACAAGAGATGATCGAGCGCCAGCGCGCCGAGCACGTGCGCGCCGCCATCTATCGCATCTCTGAAGCCACTCAGGCTGCATCTAATTTAGATGAGCTCTTTGCTTCCATCCACGCCACCGTCGGCGAACTCATGCCGGCCAAGAATTTCTATATCGCGCTCTACGAGGCCGCCGCCGACTTGCTCTACTTTGCTTACCATGCGGACGAGGTTGATACGACACCGCCGCCGCTGAAACCCGACGGAACTTTGACAGGCTACGTTCTGCGAACAGGCAAACCGCTGTTGGCACCGCCGGAGGTCTATGCGGATCTGGTAAAGGTGGGCCAGGTGGAACCCTATGGCGCCCCCTCGCTGGACTGGCTGGGCGCGCCACTGAAAACGCAGCGTGGTGACACCATTGGCGTGATGGCCGTTCAAACTTATACCGAGGACGTCCGGCTGACCGAAGCCCACAAAGACATTCTGCTGTTTGTCTCCAGCCAGGTAGCGATGGCGATTGAGCGTAAGCGCGCTGAAGAAGCACTCCGCGAAAATGAAGCCCGCTATCGCACGTTGTTCGAGCTCGCCAACGACGCGCTATTCCTGGAAACCGAGAATGATGAAATTCTGGACGTCAATTCGCGCGCGTGCGAGCTGCTGGGCTATTCACGCGAAGAACTGCTGGCCCTGAAAGTGCCCGACCTTCAGGCGCCGGAACGACGAGGTCTGCCGGGAAGCGTGATCAAAAGCGAATTGTCTCGATCCCGCAGCGATGTCTTTGAAGGAGTGGATGTGCGGCGCGATGGCACACGTGTCCCGGTAGAAATCAGCACATCGCGGATCGGAGATTCCGGCCTGGTGCTCGCCATTGTCCGCGATATTACGGAGCGCCGGCGGGCCGAAGCAGCGCTGCGCGAGAGCGAAGAAAAATATCGCCGCATTGTCGACACGGCCCACGAGGGCGTGTGGGTTGTGGATGCCGGGCTGCGCACGACCTTTGTCAACACGCGCATGGTCGAGATGCTGGGTTACGCGTTGGACGACCTGATTGGCCGCCCATTTGAAGCGTTCTTATTCGAGGAAGATCGTCCGGATCACGCCGCGCAGATGGAGGCCCATGAAGCCGCGCAGTATGAGCGGCGCATGCGGTGTCACGATGGACAAGCCCGGTGGGTCTTGATTTCTGCCACACCCATTCTGGATGCCGCACACCAGTTCCAGGGATCGTTTGCCATGCTGGCCGACATCACCGCTCGCAAACGCGCCGAAGAACACGAACGTGATCTGGTACGCAATCTGCGCGCCGTCGTCGCCGCAGTGGATGAGCTGATTGCGTGCACGGACTTGGATACATTTTTCCGGCGCGCGGTTGAGCTGGCACGCGAAAAACTTAACGTCGAACGGAGCGCCATCTTCTTGCTCGACCCGACGCGCCAACATATGCTGGGAACCTACGGCACGGATTTGCAGGGTCATACCATGGATGAACATGCGGCAAAATTTCCGCCCGATAGTCTGGCGACGCTCCTCAATTCCGGCGCGCAGTTGTGGATGGTTGAAGAGAAAGAGTACGCCTACCGGGAAGGCGATCGACGCCACACGCACGGCCGCGGTTGGGTGGCGACCACGGCGATTCGCTTTGGAGATGAACCGATCGGCCTGTTTTCCAACGACGCCGCTATCAGCCATACGCCGCTCAACGAAGTCACGCAAGAGACGATCGTCATCTATTGCTCCCTGCTCGGCAATATCATCGAACGCAAGCGGGCCGAGGACAAGATTACGCAGCTCAATCGGGATCTCGAACACCGCACGAGCGAGTTGGCAGCACTCAATAAAGCCGGTCGGATTTTGGCCTCTACGCTCGATTCGGATCAGCTGCTCGGCCTGGTGATGGAACAGATCAAAGCGCTGGTCGATGCCGAAGCCGCCTCGGTGCTGCTCTGCGTGCCGGCTGGCGCAGAAGATGCGCCGCCCGAACTGGTGTTTGCGGCCGCCACCGGCCCGGCCGCGGAGAAGCTCCTCGGCACACGGATGTCGGGGGCCACCGGCATCGCCGGCTGGGTGGTGCAAGCCAGGCAATCCGTGCACATCGCCGATTCGCAAAACGATCCACGCTTCTATCAGCAGGTCGACGCCGTGACCGGCATGACGACGCACTCGCTGCTGGCCGTACCGCTGATCGCTAAAGGATCGCTGGTCGGCGTCATGGAAGTCATCAACAAGCGCAGTGGCCGATTTGATGCGCACGATCTGGAAATACTGGAAGCCTTATCCAATTCGAGCGCCATCGCCATCGACAACGCCCGGCTGTATGCTACCGAACAACAACGCGCGGCGGCGCTCGCGCGCGCGCTGGAACAACAGCGTGAATTGGAGCGACTGCAACGCGAGTTCATTCAAAATGTCTCGCATGAGCTGCGCACGCCGATTGGGATTATTCTAGGCTACGCCGAGCTGCTGGACAGCGACAAGTTGGGCGAACTCCACCCCGATCAACGCGAGCCTATCCGCATCATCGTGCGCCGCGCGCACATGCTGCGCCGGCTGGTGGAAGACATCACCGCCATCCTGGAGATCGAGGCGCACACACGCGGCGGGCAGCGCGTGTCGCTCGATCTGGCTGCGCTGGTGCAAGCCGCGATCGATGAATTTCAAATCACCGCCGAGAAAGCCCACTTGACGTTGACGGCCAAGATCGAACCGGAGGCGCTGCCCATCTACGGCGACGCGGTGGCCTTGCGGCGCGTGCTGGACAATTTAGTGAGCAACGCTTTTAAGTTCACGCCCGCCGGAGGACGCGTGACGGTGAGATTACGGCCTGGTGCTGAAAAGGTGATTCTCGAAGTGAGCGATACGGGCATCGGCATTGCGGCCGATAAGTTGGAGCACATCTTCGATCGCTTCTATCAGGTGGACGGCAGCATCACGCGGCACTATGGCGGCATGGGGTTGGGGCTGGCCCTGGTGAAAGAAATCGTCGAGGCGCACGGCGGGCAGATCGAGGTGGCGAGCCAGGTGAATGTGGGCACGACGTTTACCATCACGCTGCCAGTGGGAGAGCAATGAAGGATGGAATGCAATCGTTTAAGTATCCGTTGCTGTGCTCTCGGCCGGTGAAGGTGAAATATCTGCGGCTGTCTCTTCAGTGGCCTCGGCATCTTTCTCAGCCGCGGCATCTTCTTCGGCCAGCGCCGCGCTCACTACCGTGCCGCTATGCAGCGTCAATTTCTCCGCAATCAAATCTTCCGAACCTTCTTCGGCCAACACCACTAACGCGGCCATGCCCGCCTTCAGGCGTTCGCCCGCCTCGCGGATTTTATCGTTCTTCACGCCGCTGTCGATCCACTTCATCGCCAGTCCGCCGAACACCGCGCCGGCCAGCGCCGCCAGGCC
>JBGSPW010000054.1:0-8758 GCA_041738395.1 Thermoflexales bacterium | reverse complement strand
GCCACTGCGACCTGACGCAGCAACCTTCCGCCATCCAGCCCGGTGGGCAGCGCGTCCAGCGCCCGCTGCATATCGACGGCTCTGGCGTAACGCGCATTCGGATCACGCGCCAGGGCCTGCATCACAATGGCTTCCAACTGCGGCCCGCCGGCATTTAACGCTGGCGGCATGGCCCCCGTCATCTTCAGGTAAGGGTCTTCCAGGGGCAGCTGTCCGCTGAGCATTTCATACAGGACTTCGCCCAGCATGTAGACATCGGCCGGGAAAGAGACCAGCTTGTGGGCCGGATTGGATTCCATCAGAACTTCCGGAGCCAGATAGTCCGGCGATCCGGCGCGTTCCACGCGCGCCGGGCTGAGCAGATCGCGCGCGATGCCAAAGTCACACAATACCACCTCGGGTACCGAGGAACGCAGCCACGCCCACCGCCGGCGGCGCAGCAGAATGTTTTCAGGCTTGATGTCCAGATGAACGATGTGCCGGGTGTGAACCTGGGCCAAGGCCGCGGCTATCTGCCGGGCGATACCGACGGCGACCACCTGGCTTAACCGGCCGCGGCGCTCTATGAGTTTACGCAGCGAGATGCCTTCCACATATTCCATCGCCATGTAGCAGACCCGCTCATTGTGAACGCCGTCGAGCTGGATGGTATCCGTCGTCCAAAAGATCGGATAATTCCAGCCGGGCAAACGATGGATCTTGACGATCTGCGGGCTATCGGCTAGCCGCGCCAGGATGCTCGCCTCGACCTTGAGAAAATCCTCGTAGGCGATGCGCGCAATTTTGAGCGCCATACACACCGGTTCACCTTCACGACGGTACCGCTCGCGCACCTCGGCCAAATATAACGTCGCCATGCCGCCGCTTTCGTTGAGCGGCTGGAGAATGCGAAACGGCCCGATCTTGGTATCGGCCGGCAGCACGTAGGGTTTTTGCGTTTGGATTGTGGTCATCTGTCATCCGTCTTACGGCAGGCGGCGCGTCGCCTTAGCGTAGTCAAAGCGCAGCTCGACTCCTCCCACACGAACGATATCGCCGGGCCGCAGCAAGACAGCCGGGCCAGGTTGACCGGGCAGCGGACCGGGCTGCAAGCGTTGGCCGTTCACAGCGGTGCCATTGGTGCTGGTCAGATCGACGATCATGTACGTGCCGGACTGGTCTTCGATCAAATCGGCGTGTGCCAGCGACACACTCGGATCGTTCAACGTGATGATGGCATTCGGATCACGGCCTATCCGCACGATTTTTTCAGCCAATGGAAATTCCTGGCCCAGGCTCAGCGCCATCAGCTTATAGCGGCTGGCCGACAATGGCGCCAAACGCCGCGTGGCAACTTGCAGGCGCTGTGTGGTGGCGCGCGCCGTTTGCGTAATCTTCTTGCGGTTGGGAATAACGATGATGAGCAGCAGGACCACGACGGGCAAGAGCAATAGGCCCAGCCAATTCTGGCTGACTGATTTTACTACTTGCGTCGGCACCGGGATCTCCACCTTCACTTTGATTTGATTGCTAATCGCGGGCGGCGCATCGATCAGAACGGAATCATAGGCCATGGCGTTCAGCGAGTATTCAAGACCCGGATCGTC
Source organism: Thermoflexales bacterium (assembly GCA_041738395.1). Lineage (GTDB taxonomy): Bacteria > Chloroflexota > Anaerolineae > Fen-1058 > Fen-1058 > Fen-1058. Next base: position 7,172 of record JBGSPW010000054.1, on the reverse strand, counting down.
AGGCAGCGTGGAAGTATCCCACACAAATGGATCCAACGTGTTCAGCGTCGTAATGACCTTGCCGTTCACCAGGTATTCAATTTTGGTCGGGTTGCGGTTGTAACCGTCGATCACTTGCCACTGCGGAGTGACGGTGACTTTATCATTTTTCATGACCCCGGTCTTATCGACGACAATTTCCAGCGTCGGCGACTTCAAGGTCGAAATGAAATTAGCCTTTGCTTCAACTTTGCCATCAGGGGTGTTGACGACGATGCGTAAATCGTGCGGCCCCTGTGCGGCGTGCGTCACATAACTCAAACGATACTGCTGTCGCTGCGTGGCGAGGCGCGCGAACAGACCCAACACCGCTTGGTGCTGATCGGGGCTGCCGTGTTCGCTGAAAACGCCGCCAGTCGCACCGGCGATCCGCTTCAGGCCGATGGACTCGTAATCGGAACCTTCCTTGCTATTAGGCGATTTCATACCGATGGTGTAATACGCGATGTCCGCGTCTAGCGCCATGCGAATCAAGTCGGAATATATCTCTTCATTCTTGATCACGTCAATCCCATCGGAGAAAACCACGATCAGTTTTTGGATGTTAGGCAAACCAGCCGGTGCCTCGGGCGATTCAAACAGCTTCAACGCCCGGGCGATCCCGTCCCGTAACGGCGTTGTATTGGGGTACGGCATCCCGGTGGCGTTGACGATATTCCATACGCTGTTTGTATCGTGCGCGAGAGGCGCTACCGGCTCGATGACTTGTTGGCCCACGCCGACCATCCCGAACAAATCTTTATCAGGGTCAGTGAGTTGAGACAACAACTCGTTAATCAAACCATTCTTGGCGGGATCATCCGATTTATCCCGCAGATCGTCCCAGCGCGTTCGCTTGGGGTCAATCGCGCTCGGTCTTTTGGCGATGTACGCCCCCGTATCCAGCACGATGACCACGGCCACTCCCGCCGTTTGTGTGATGACGGAGACATCACCCGGCGGCACCTGCTTGTTGTCCTCAAAGACCTCAAATTTATCGGACGTCAGCTCGCCGACAAAACTGCCGCTGGTACCCGGTTTTTGATCGATGATGGATAGATCGACGGTAACTTGAGGTCCACCGGGCACAAGTTCCGCCTTCTGAATCTTCATCACGGGCAATTCGGCCTGAGCAATGACCGTTAAGCTAGGAGCTGCTACCAGGCTGATGAGAACGGCTGCCACAAGTACTTTACGCCAGGAACACATAAGGGCCTCCACTTTTTGTGCAGATTAGTCGATGGCGATGACGCTGATGAGAATCACGCTGATATTATCGTGGCCGCCGGCTGTGTTGGCGGCGCGCACGAGCTGTTGGCAGGCTTCCGGCAGCGATGACGACTGCTGTATGATCTGCAGCATGGTTTCATCACTTATTTCGCCGCTCAGACCATCACAGCACAACACTAGCTTATCATCTGGCAAAAGCGTGTGGCGACTGATGTCCGGTTCGACCTGCGGCTTGTCGCCAAGATTCTTGTAGATGACGTTCTTCTGCGGATGGGTAGCGGCTTCCGCACGGGTGATTTGCCCGGTTGCCACCAGGCGCTCCACCAGCGAGTGATCGGTCGTGAGCGGCTTGAGGGTGCCTTCGCGGATCAAATAGGCGCGGCTGTCGCCGACGTGCGCGATATAGGCCGTCGTGTTGTCGATCACGGCCATGACCAGCGTGGTGCCCATGTCATTGCGCGATGCCTTGCGCTGGGTCAGCACCGCTTGATTAGCCTCCAGCACAGATTCCTTAATCCATTTCTCGTAATCCGGCAGCGCAGCATTGTCAGTCAATGCAGGCGTTAGGATGCCATTGACAGCGCGGCGCGCCATGGCGCGAATCGCCAGACGGCTGGCGACGTCGCCCCCTTCGTGACCGCCCATTCCATCGGCGACGGCATAAACGCCCAGGGGCGCGCTGACCGAGCGGTAGATTTGCCCGAGATCTAAAGTCAGAATGCTGTCTTCGTCTAAATCGCGCTCCTGCCCCACGTCGGACAAGCGCGCCACGTGCAAATCGATGCCGCCGGGCCGGCGGATATTTGACTCGACATCCCGCAGGGCAACGACCAGTTCTTCGGCATTCAAATATCCCATTGGTCCCAGAGCTTTGCCAAAGACGGCGTTGGCTTTAGGCGTCAATGTCCGATTATTGGAATCAAACTGGGTCAGGCCAGTCGCTAGCCGATAGAGCAGTTCAGCCAATTGACGCACATCCTCCGCGATGATTTGTGTGCCGTTGTGCTGCCAGTCTTCGGGCGCGACCAGACGCGCGTTTTCAAAATCGGCCCACTGCGCGATTTTGCCAATCAGCGCAACCTCACCGCCCGTCAACCGGTTTAAGCTGATGCGATGCTGGTGCAGGTAGCCCAACCCCTCGGCCAAGCCGCTGCCCCAACCCAGAACGGTCGGCAAATCCTGCGGAGCGGTTATCTGCGCCGCCGTGCCCCACGTCAATTCATCCAACACGACGTAGTAGCGCAGTTGACCGCTGCGTTCTTCGGCAAAAGCATCACGTGGAGAAATAAGGTTAGGCTGTGTCAGCCGCAGCTGCGCCAGCTCGTATTCCGTGCGGAAACGATCGATGTTCACCACCTCTTTGACGCGATAGCGCGGCGCGTAGGCCGGTACGTTCTCCAACGAATTTCCACACTCCTGACAGAATTGCGATCCCTCCCCATTGGCCGTATGGCAGTTTGAGCAATGGATCTGTGGCTGCAGGCTTTCAACCAGATAGCGGTTCAGCTGCTTACTGGGATGGACCACTTCGATAATTCGGTAGCGCTCCTGCCCGATGGTTGTTCTAACCGTCAGGGCTGTCAGTGGAACAGTGGCCGTCTCGGGCGACAATGGTTTCGTGCCTTTTGTGAGCGGCCCGGTAGGCGCAGGTTGTTGCGGAAGACTCGTCCCAACCGCCGCGGCCACCAGAGCTGTACGGCAAGTCTTGCAAAACTTCGCGCTGGAACGATTCAGCGTCTTACACTTTGGACAGGGAGCCATTGTTTCAGGCGGCGGGGGCAGCTCGATAACAGAGGTGGGCCCCTTAGGCTGCTTGCCAGGTCGGGCCGCTTGTTTTTTGCGACCGCGGCGACTAAGCAAGACCATAATCAGGATGATAATCAGAATAATCGCTGCCCCGAAAATGATGACGGGCAGCGCGCTGCCGAGGGAATTAAATATAGCTGATAACGAATCTGTCGGCGTAATTGTTACAGTCGGAGAAGGCGATGGCATGACTGTCGACGTGGGCGTTGGAGTGTCTGTTAACGTCGACGTTGGGGTCGGCGTAGGCGTTGCAGTGTCTGTTGGCGCCGACGTTAGGGTCGGCGTGGGCGTTGAAGTGTCTGTTGGCGCCGACGTTAAAGTCGGCGTGGGTGTTAAGGTGTCTGTTGGCGTGAAAGTCGTTGTAGGTTCTTGCAGCCATCCCCGGACTCTAAATCCCGACTGGGCCGAATCGCTCACGATCGCCGCTGCGACCGGTAGTGCGCTGAACAGGCTTAATAAAACTACCAACAAACCCATAGCTACACTGCACCGCACGAACGATTTCATAGTGCCTCCATTAAAGCAAGTCGCATCACGCTGAGCAGACAACAACGAACGACTCCCGGAAAATCTTTCACCGCTGCCGCAGTCACTGCGTTCACGTTGAACCAATTTTACGTGGCACTACTGCGCCCGCCCCCAGTAATCTCCTCACTACTCACCTTCTGAATAAACCGCACCTTCCCCTTCGCCTTAATCAATCGCACCTCCCCAAAGTCGCCGACCTCCGCCAGCGCCTTATCGATACGCTTGATCTGTTCTACGTCCAGGCACGTCAGGTCAAAATCTTTGGGATTAAGTGAGAGTTCACTGGTGGTCATTTTGCGCTCTATTCCCCTGTTTGTCTGGCATGAAAGTAACTTTCGCTTGATTCGCAAAACCCAAAAGGAAAGATCAGAAACCTGAGTCCACGACGCATAGAAAAGTTCTTAGGCTTCCGGGATTTTTCACCTCTGTCGAAGCCCTTGGATTTTTGTATTCAGTTGTTGCGATGGCTTATCTGTGAACCTGCTTCTCCGCCAGCTCTTCGCTATCCAATTTCTGGATAAACCTGAGCTTACCTTTCACCTTGACCAACCGGATCTCCCCAAAGTCCCCCACGGCCGCCAGCGCCCGATCGATTTGGGCGATTTGCTGTGCATCCAAAAAGACCAAGCCGTTGCTGTTGAGTAATGTGGAGCGGCCGGCTGGGCGTTTGACGAGCGCTTTGACAGTTGTCATATCCATAGCTGCTGGGAGGAAGGCGGAACCGCCATAGTTAAACGACCCGGCGCTTCCTTACACTATCTCTAATTTACTTTTCGGCTGAAATCTTGCGCCAATGACCAGAAATTTTTGCAATTTCCCCGAATTAGCTGGTGCTTGGGCGCACCAAGTACAGTCCTACAACACGAACTGGCTATGTAATGATACAAAACATTCTACCCGCAAAAGTATTGCGAAAACGTTGCAACTTGCTTACAGTCGGTTGGAAAACAAATGGGGCACTTCGCTCCTCAACCGCCCGCAAAGACAGGAGGGCGTGTTAAGCGAGACGCTTGCCCCATTTTTGAGGGCCTTTCAAACCATCGAGATACCATCTACTATATCCTTTTAAAGCAATCAGAGTCAATACGTAAAACTACGTATGGACTCTAGCTGCTATGCTTATTTCAGTGTATTTTGTCACACCTCTGACTATGACATTAATCACTATTTTTCCAGTTAGTGCTTTGACACGCTTGTAAGTTTGCGAATAGTTTGAAACGGAGTTACTACTCAGCCGTTGCGCGGCGCTGTCATTCCCGCAGTAGTAAGCGGAAATCCAGAGACACTGCTGGCGGCGAATCTGGATGCCCGACACGCCTCGTCGTACCCGGCACGTTGTGCCGGCGACGCGCTGGGCGAGCGCGGCTCCGCCGCAGTGCGGCGAGCAAGGCGGCTGAGGAATAGTAACCAATATCCACACTCAGGAGCGATTGACATGAAACTCAAGACTTGGTTTAACTTGTTCATGGTAGTTGCATTGGCTCTGGGATCGGCGTTTGTGATTGCCGGTCAAGCTGCGGCGCAAGCCCCCGAGTCTGATGGACCTTACAACCCTCAAGCGGCCGTAGGCACGGCGTTCACGTATCAAGGCCGACTGACGGACAGCGGTGGCAATCCAACCGCCGGGCCGTGCGATTTTCAATTCAGTTTGTGGACCGCCGGCAGCGGTGGCAGTCAAGTGGGCAGCACCCAAACGGTCTCCAATCAGGCGTTGATCAATGGCTACTTCGGTGCCACGCTCGATTTTGGCAGCAGCGCCTTCGAGGGTGAGGCGCGCCATTTGCAGATCGCCGTGCGTTGTCCGGCTGGCAGCGGGAATTACACCACGTTGAACGGACGTGTCACGTTGGCCGCCACTCCCTATGCTCACAGCCTGCGACCGGGAGCCTCGGTCAGCAGTAGCGGCAACACACTCTACGTGACCACTTCCGGGACGAGCGGCGGCGCTGCGCTCAATGCCACTGCCAGCGCAGCTAGCGGTACCGCGGCAGCCGTGTACGCCCTCGGTAATTCACCAGACGGAGCTGCTCTGTCTGCATACAGCACCGGCTATGGCCTCTATGCCACTGGCGGCAAGGAAGGCGTTTACGCGCAGACCAGCTCGGCTGTCGGCTACGGCCTCCACGCCAAAAACACCAATCCAGGCAGCAACCTTGAGGAGCCGACCGCCATCTTCGGCGAAGTGAACTCAGCCGACGGTTTTGCCATCTATGGCAAGAACGATACCGGTCGCGGCATCATCGGTGAAGGCAACAACCGCTATGGCGTGGGCGGCTTCAGCGACAGCAGCTATGGCGTGTTCGGCAAGAGCAACAGCGGCCCAGGCGTATTGGGCGAGGGCGGTGTCACCGGAACTGTCGGCATCGCGGATGTGACCTCAGGCAATGCCTGGGGCGTCTACGGCAAGACCAGTTCACAGTCCGGTTACGGGGTGTATGGCTACAACGACAATGCGAGCAGCGGCGTAGGCGTCTATGGGGAAGGCACAACCAGAGGCGTTCTGGCCGTCAGTGATGAAGTCGCCGTATACGGACACGCCAACGGTGGCACCTATCCAATCGGCGTGTTTGGCGAAGCAGCCACCGGTGTTGAGGGCGACTCGGCATCGGCGGGCGGCGCGGGCGGCCGGTTTAAGAACACCTATACGGTTGCGGATGAGAACAACGTGGGTGTGTGGGCCGGCTCGTGGGGTGGTGACATTTTCCAGGGACATGAACTCGACAGTGGCGGCCTCTCGACCAATCGACGCTTCCGCGTGACGTATACCGGCAACGTCTACGCGGATGGTACTTACTATGGCGCAGGCGGCGTGTCGGCCGGCGGCGCGGACTTCGCCGAAATGGTGAAGCCGGGCCAATCGGATCTGGAACCGGGCGACGTGTTGGCGATCGGGTCAGACGGCAACTTCGTGCGCAGCTCAAGTGCCTATCAATCTACCGTGGTGGGCGTGTACTCGACCAGGCCGGGCTTCACGGCCGGCAACGTGCTCAACGACAACGACCGGTCGATCGATCCGAATCGTATTCCATTAGCTGTCGTGGGCATCGTGCCGGTGAAGGCGAGTGCGGAGAATGGATCGATTCAGCCCGGCGATATGCTGGTGGCTTCGTCGACGCCGGGGCATGCGATGAAGTCCGGCCCCAGGGCGGCGATCGGCACCGTGATCGGCAAGGCTCTGGCGGGCCTCGATCACGGCATCGGCGTCATCTCGATCCTGGTCATCCTACAGTAGGAGGTCCATCATGAAAATCACAAACAGTCGCACCAAATTTGTGTTGACTTTGTTGCTACTGATCGGCCTGCTCGGTGCAGTTTCGATTGGAAGCGCCCTGGCCCAAACCGGCGGCGGGTACGACCTGAGCTGGTCGACGATTGATGGCGGCGGGGGAGTTGTGAGCGGCGGTGGCTTCACACTGCTGGGTACGGCCGGCCAACCGGATGCCGGCGCATCGTTGACCGGAGGTGGTTACACCCTGGTGGGTGGCTTTTGGCCCGGCGCCAGCAGCGGGGGAATAACCTTTCCATACAGCGTCTATCTGCCGCTTATCATCAAGTAAGCGTTTAACAGCTTATCTCTAAACTTTGCCTGC
>JBGSPW010000033.1:0-3185 GCA_041738395.1 Thermoflexales bacterium | reverse complement strand
CGACCGCTGGCCGGCGGCTGATTGCGGCGAGGCGGGCGTTGTTTCAATTTGTGTGCCATGACGATTCCTTGTGTGAAGTGTCGCCATGGAGTGTATCATGCAAAAGTCTCGTAGTAATGAAAGTCTCGTTGTAATACTAGTCCCAATACTGTTAAGATAAGGCTCTAAGCCCGCGTCCTCGCGGGCGGGCCAACCGCGAGGACGCGGTTGACGAGCGCTAACTAAACAGTATTGCTGCTAGTCCATGATTAGAAGATCTGCCCGACAATGGCAGGGGCAGCTTGCGGTGTGTCTGTACCGGGCGTCCATCAAGCGCAGGGTGCAGATCGGCAGTGACACGTTAAACCATGGCCTCTGGTCCCCAGGCCAGATGGCGCAACCAGTTGGAAGTCAGGAGATCAATCACCATGAAAAAAACGATCTGGCCCTTCATCTTGTCAGTGTTATTCGCGTTAGCGACGATCGGACCGTGGACGACCGCCGGTCCGATCGCGACTGCGGCAAATCTGCCGGCGCCGGCCGCACCCCAGAGCAGCGCGGTCAATCAATTCATCATCGCCGATCATACCGTCGTCGATCTGTATGATGATATTCCACAGCAGTGGATCGACGAAGTCAAGAAAATGTGGCTGGATATCCCCGGCGAATCGCATGCGAGCGGTTACCGCAACGGCCTGGAACTGTTGGAAAGCACGGATGCGCGCTTCCAGGTCAACGCCGGCGATTCGGGCACACCTGAAGCTTATACGCCGCTGTATTTGCGTGTCAGCGGCGCCACGTGGGGTGATGTGGATAACGATTCGGGCTGGGTATATAGTTACGGCGAGGAAGACTGGTATACCAGCGCTCTGGCCGTGACACGCACGCAAGATCATCTTACATACGCCAATACCCACAACCTGACTGTGACGGCGCTGGCGTTTGCCTGGTGCTGGGACATGACGTGGCACAATTTGTCCGGCGGTGGCATCGACCCGGTTTACCAGGTGCACTGGGCTGGTTCTTCCGAGGGTGGGCCGAATGGCGATATGCGCTGGGGGTTGGACGCCGGCGACTCTGCCTTGACGGGCAATTCGATTTCGATGGACACCTACCTGTCCGCCACCGAGTCCTACATCGCGCACAACGCCGCCAACGGCTTTGGCACGTGGGTCTTCTTCACTACCGGCCCGGTGGAAGGCACCTACGATATCGACGAAGAAGGCTACCAACGCCAGTTGAAGCACGAGTACATTCGCAACTACGTGAAGAATTCGACCGATCGCATCCTCTTCGACTATGCCGACATTCTGACGTGGGGCAATGATGGAACCGAGAACACCGAGACCTGGGCGGGTCACACCTTTCCGTACATTCACGCGGACAACATGCTTGATCTCGATGGCTCGTATAGTGAAGATGGCGATCACATCGGGGAGCGCGGCGCGGTGCGCCTGGCCAAAGCCATGTGGTGGCTGTTAGCGCGCCAGGCCGGTTGGGATGGTGTGATCGGCGCTCATCGCGTTTCCATTGCCAGCGGTGATTGGAGCGCAGCCAGCACCTGGGCGGGCACGGTCACGCCCACGGCGCTTGACGCCATCACCATTACCACCGGCACCACCGTTACCGTCAATGTTAACGCCCAGGCTCAACGGCTGGTCGTGGAGGCTGGCGCGACGCTGATCATTCCGCAGAATATCACGTTAACCGTGACCGATACCGTCATCAGTCGAGGCACCCTGCAGCAGACCCGTCCAGTCAATGCCGGTCACGTTGCGTTCCTGGAACTGGGCGATGCCAGCCGCGACATCGTACGCTACCGGGGCCTGGAGATCAGCAGCACCTACGATCTGGGCAATGTCACGGTTATGGTGCGCGACTTGTCGCCAACTGAAACCTGTACGACCAACGGCGTTACTTCCCCGGTCTATGCCCAGCGTTGTTTTGAGATCGACGCTCAGAACAGTGCCACATCCACGGTGCGCCTGTGGACGCCAACCGATCAGTTGAACGGCGTAACGCAACCGCGTCTCTATCGCTACGTCGCCCCCAACTGGATCGAACTGACCGCTAAAGCAACAACCGGATCGCTGGGCGGTTACACCTACGTTCAGGCGAGAACTCCTGGCTTTTCCCACTTCTTGATCGGCCAAAGCGGCGCTGCCCCAACCGCGTTGACGGTGAGCCGCCTGCACGCCGATTCACCGCAGGCCGATCGCTGGTTGTGGGGCATGGGACTGATCGTTATCCTGTTGCTGGCGGGAATCCGGTTGGGATGGAGTCGCCGCGCGCGCCACCCCTTGCCTAATGAAGAGCACGGTGATTAAGCGGCGTGAAATGGAGGGGAAGTGCAGACGTGAAGTCAAATCGGCCTCTCAGGGAAGTTGAACTCAATGAGAGTAATAATCACTGCCTCTTCCGAGGCAGTCAAGACACTTGAAAGTGAAGCGGACGACCGCCTCTCGTATCACCCAGCCGCAGACAACTCGGCGAATACGTGTCGGTTGGATAATCTTTAACGATAGTCAGCGGTTCACCTGTTTCGCATATTTCCGCATACTTGTCTATCAGTCAAACAACCGATCGACGGCCTCGGCGAGCTCGGCCAGATTGCTGACGCGCTGCACGGCGTGACACAACGGGGCGTATTGCAGCATGTCGCTATCGCCGTGACGCCACTGCGTGGGATGTTCGGGGTTGAACCACAACACACGCCTGGCCCGCCGCTTGATCTGATCCACCAAATCGAGACGCGGATCGTTGTAGTTGTTGCGTCCGTCGCCGAGGAAGATCACAATCGTGCGGCGATCGACGCTGTCAAAGTGATCGTGTGTGAACTCGGCTAAGGCGGTACCCAGATCGGTGTTGTAGTAGCCGGGCGGAATTCGTTCCAGTACGTCTTGCACCACTTCTTTGGCGCGGCCCTGCTCGAAATCGTGCGTCAGATCGTGGATGTGATTGATGAACGCAAACGAGCGGGCGCGTGAAATCTGATCGCTGAGTTCATACATCAGGCGCACCATGAACTCCGCCACGGGGCGCATGGACGTGGACACGTCCGCAATCAAGACGAGTTTAGGCTTCAACGTCTTGTGCTTGAATTTCATCTTGATGGGAATACCGCCGTATTGCAGGTTGGCGCGCAGGGTTGCTTTGGGATCGAGTGTGCCTGATTTGCCGCGCTTCTGCCGCAGCGCCGCGCGGCT
>JBGSPW010000027.1:0-38080 GCA_041738395.1 Thermoflexales bacterium | reverse complement strand
ACAACTCCCCACGTTTTGCGGCAGTTCGATCAGGCGCACGTCGGGATACTGCGCCCGCACATACGCCACCGACCCGTCTACCGACCCGTTATCCACCAGCAGCAGTTCCAACCGCTCACGCGGATAGTCCAACCCCCGCAGCGAGTCCAGGCAGTCCGCCAGGTATTCCCGCCCGTTCCAGTTTAAGATCACCGCACTCACCAATGGCTGTTCACTCATCCTGCTTAACCTCAAAACGTATCGTGCTCACACCCATTGTGGGTAGCCTCTCGTCACGCATAACGCTGCGCAAAAACCAGTTCACCCGTATCGTCGTAGCGAAACACCGTCACACAGTCACTCAAGATCGCATTCGGTGATTCAAGCCAGAAATAGAATTCGCGTCCAGCCGAGTTGGCAATGGGCGAAAATTCAAAAACACAAAAGTCGCAGTCGGACAGCAACCAGGCATTGATCCGCGACACAGCCAGATTAGTCGTCGCTTGTGGCGAGTCGCACACATGCAGCACCAAGTCGCAGGTATTCACGCGCCCGAAAGTCCCGAAAAACACCTCAATGCCGTTCAGCCACTGGGCCGGTGCATGAAAGACCTGACCACACCGCCGACCAGATAACAGCGGCCCTTCGGCCTCAATCGTACGATCATATAAGCTGGTGGTATAACGGCGACGCAGCACGTGCTTGACTGTGGTTTTGAAACGCGCCACGATTCGGGCCTGTGGAGAACGGCGCACACGTCGTATCTCAGATTGAACTTTGACGAGTGCCGGCGCGATCGGGACGCCGCTTATTCGATCGGGTGGTAAGACATCCGCTGCCCGATCGGCTAACCGATCGAGCGCAGGTCGCGGCGCGCGGCAAAATTCAACCAATGGCTGCGCGACACGATCCCACCGAAATGCGAGCGCGGCCTGCTGGACATTCGCACGGCACGCCTGGCGCAGCGCCACATCAGCGGCCATTTTCAAAATCGCCTGTGCCAATGCTTCAACCTCACCCGGCGGCACGGTCAAGCCCAGACGTTGTTGCTGAATGAGTTCACTGAAGGCGTCGCCGGTACTGGAGATGAGCGGCAGCCCGGCCCACAGATAATCGAGTACACGGGTGCGGAACGAAAAGTGCGTTTCTAAATGATCGGGGTGAGTGGTCACGCCGATGTCGGCTTCCAGCAAGTAATTGGCGCGTTCATCGTAAGGCGTCCAGGCGGGATTGAAGATTACGGTGCGATCGAGCAGCTCCAATTCGCGGCTTAAGGTTGCGGCCCGATTGGCGATCGCGTGCGAATCGGACAAAGTGGGATGCGTGCTGGCAAGGAAAAACAGCTTGACGTCAGAGCGTGAGGCGCGCACCAGCGACATGGCGCGAATCAAGGTTAGTGGATCGAGCCAGTCCAGCAAGCTGCCGGCCCAGATTAAGATCACGTCCTGCGGCGCGATGGCCGGATGAACGCCGCGTAAAACCGATCGGGTGTGCGTAGGCCGCTCGGCGCTGAGTCCCAGCGGCACGACGACCAACAGATTTCGCAAACTTCGATCGGCCACATCATAGGTGATCGGATTGATCCGCCCGGCGCGCGCCAACATCCCCAGGTAGTAATCACGCTGGCGATCGTTGGCACACAAAAAGAAATCGCCCACGGCCAGTTGGTTCTGCAAGGTGGCTTGCGCGTTACGATAATCGCGCTGGCGTTGTTCGGGTGAAGTCTGGCGGCCATGTTCCAACAGTTCCAGGTTCACCGGCACGTACAGATCGAATATCTTCACGCGATCCGTCAGCAGCAACTTGGGATAGCTCAGTGTGATCGAGCCTTGCGCCACGAAGGCATCGTGTGCCTGCACCAGCTCGAGCAGCTCTGCTTCCGACTGGAAAGGCCGCTGAGCCAGCCCGGGCGTCTCACGCTCGATAGCGTGAGACGCAGTGATGGTCACATCAGCCACCTGGCTGACCTGCCGCGCCAGTTCCAGGCAGCGAATGGCCGGCCCGATCAGCTGCGCCTGCAAGGGCACGCCGCTGATAAACAAGACGCGCGGGCGAGGTGGCGTGGCAGAAGAGGAAGCAGTCGATACAGTCATGCAGGAACGCCATGCTCTGAGCGCAGGATTTCGACATCGCGCACATCGCCGCGCACAAATTCCGCGGACGGCGGGAGGTGCACCGGCCGATCGGCATGGGGGCCGTGGACCTGCTCGACCAGGCTATCGAGCACGCGCACTTGATGTCCGCACTCAATCAACGCATCGACCCGGTGCGAGCCGATGAAACCGGCTCCACCGGTGACTAAGATGTGCGACATAGCAAACTCCTCAGGAAAGATTCACGGCCATCATTGCTCGCAGCCATATTGAAATACCCAATCGGCCTGAATGGGATCGTTGTTGATCGATGCCGCGCCATCAGGATAAGTATCTTTTCCAGTGTGCCAGACGCCAAACGCATTACCCGGTTCGGCATCTGGCGAAGCCAGGGTAATGCGATAATGTTTACCCTTGGAATCCGGCAAAGGCTCAAACGAAATCTCATGCCACTGATTATTGGCAATCTCAGCCGCCGGAATTGCCCTATCGAACCATTGCTGTCCGGCATCCATATCCTTCAGACGTAGGCGCAAGGTACTGGTATTTACCCGATCATAGCTCGTTAGGAATAGCTTGATGCGATTCAGCCCGGAACACTTGCTCGTAAACGTCTGAAACAACTTGGTGCCAGGCACTATCTCGCCAACAATGGCTTGAGGTCGCTCAGGGATCAGGCAATACTCTTGCTGCGCGGTAGCGGCGTAACATTCATCAGATACCCATTTTCGATTGGATTCCCAACGATACAAATCATATTTGCCGCTCTTATAGATCAGCTGCAGCTCTGGTCGTAATAATTCAAGCTCGGGCGCTGGCTTCGTCAATAAGAGATATTGTATGCCAATATCGCTCAGGCGTTGCCGCAATGCCCCTGGATCTTTGAGTTGAGGGTAATCAATATATGCTTGAGTCGAGGGATCCCCCCAGATAAACTCATGTTCACTCAAGAAGCTGCGCACTTCGAGCATGGATAAGATGGCGCCGCCGGGCGGCAGGTTACGATTGGCAAATAGTAACACATCGGCAGGTTCAAGGTAAGTTCGCAGAAAAGTCTCACGCGACAAGGAGCCAAACACCACTCGAATTTGATCAGCCAAGGGTGCTGGTCGCTCACGCCAAACACCGACCGCCCCTTCTCCCATGATCAACAGCATCACAGAAGTCACAATAAGCAGTCCGCGGTGAAAACGAGAGGCGAGAGTGCTCAGGCCGACCCCCAGCACAATGCTCAAGGTACCCAGTACTGGCAGCAACATCCGGATTAACTGAGTTGTAAAAAACATCCATAGACTGAAAGTAATCACCACATATACGGTCAAGTAGAAGACCGGTCGATTGCGACGCTGAACAAAACCCCATATAACACCGACCAAGAACAGCCCGCTTATTGGACCCTCATGCGGAATCCGCTGCGGAATCAGCAGGCGCAACGGCAAGAGTAGATAATCAAGCGGTGTGCGTTGAATACCCGCATAACTAAACTGTTGCGCCAGGAAATTGGAATTGACGATGTCTGTCCAGTATGTCCCCCCAAACAAAGTGTAGCCAAACGGAAAAATCGGGTTTCCAGTTTGAAAATAGCTTTTGAGATACCACGGAGAAGCCAAAACAAGCGCAATCCCTATGACCAGCGCACTTTGCCCAACGATGTGGCGCAACGATTCTCTGCGCGTGAAGCCGATGTAGACGATGACCAATGCCAATAAGGCCAGAGTGAATAGCCCTGTCAGTTTGGCTCCCATTGCCAGGCCAGTCTCAAGCGCTGCCAGAATGAGCCAAGGCCGTTGACCATTCTCCATCCAGCGCAGGCAGGCAATCACAGCCGCCAGCGTGAAATAGGCGACTCCTAAATCGCTAATTGCCGTAGTAGACAGCCAAGACATCGCTGGAATCGAATAGAAAATAACCCCGCCACAGATTGCCGCAGTTGCTCCATAACGCGGATGAAGGTAATTGTAGATCAATAGCATACTCAACACGCCCAGTGTTAAGTGGGTCAGCTGCGGCAGAATGCTGTCCGGAATGAGGCTCATCTCCACGGCATAGAGGATGCTTAAGTTGAGCGGCCAGGTCGAGTAGAACATATAGGGCACATGAACCAAGCGCCCGGCATTGAGCCACTGCTGTGGCAAGTTGAGATGATACGAGTGGGCATCCCAGATAATCTCCGGGGCTAATGCGCCGACCAAGTTGATGACGATGAGAACTGCTAGAAAAACCCAGCCTGTGTGGCGGACAAAGGGTAAATCAGGGGAAGAGAAAACTTGCTGAGGTGGACGAACAATCAAGCGGCTCGTCAAGTGGATCGACGGAATACTGATAAACGCCAGGCCGCCTAGCGCCGCCAGAATAATCGGTGGTTTCAGCCAGCCAATGGCGCCCAAAGCAAAACCCGTGCCAATGATACATCCAAAGCCGAGGCCAATTGCAAATACTGCAATATCCAACAGACCCGCGAAGGTAAGCCTAAGCCACCGTGCGACACGGACGCCAAGTCCATATGCCAGAATCAGCAATAAGGTCCAGACGATCAAAGCTTCGACAATCAACACGATCTAGTCAGAACTTCCTTTACGAATAATCAAGCGGAAAGTTGTTGCCTTGCGAATCTGCCCAATGACGTACTTGCCAGGATAAGGCCGAAAATTCAGGCGCTGTTCAGAGTAGCAATGAAAATAAGCTTCAGCTAGTTGCAGGTCATATTGCGCCTGCACAGCACGATAGACCTTGAGCAAGTGCGCCGGGGAGGGAAGGTAGTAATTGATATAGGTCGCCAATTGATAACGCTGCGTCGGCGATAAGCGACGGCCCAACGGCTTGGCTAACAAGATCCGCAGCAGCACGTTGCGCAATCTCGTGGGCGGCCAGTGCACGTAAGGGATCAGCGTATGTTGTTCGTATTTATAGTAGCGATTGGGCACATCCAGAAAAACGATGCCGCCCGGTCTGAGAACCCGGCATATTTCGATCAAATATCGCTCTGGGTCCTGAGTATGCTCGATAACGTGCATGCTAAAAACAACATCAAATGAGTTGTCGGCATACGGCAGTACTTGCCCGTGATAGATGTCGATGTGAACGGCTGGCTCAAACTCGGTGCCGGCGAACCGCTGGCGCGCCAGGCGCGCCAAGCCAAAGTCCACTTCAATGCCGTAGGCCGTGGCCACCCCTTGCTGCAAAAAAGCCTGTAAATCGCCGGCTGACCCACAACCTGAACTTAAAACGGTGGCACCCAGTAGTGCGCGATACTGGCCGGCCGCTTGAACCCACGGTCCAAAGCGCGATGTATCGAGGTGGCCGTTCAACAGAGTCTGATAGTTGAACAGGTCTTCGTATGGTTTCAGGTAGTCTTGGACGGCCTGCGCGAATTGATCGGTTGCCATCACGAGCGCTCCACAATCTGCGTCATGTTCAATATGGCGGCAGGGCACGCCCTGCCGCAAAATGGCGCACGGCGCTGTTGACATCCTTCTCAGTCATATCCGGCCAGCGCTCGGCTTTGATCTCGTAACGCGGCGCAAAACGCTGGATCGAGAACGTGCGGCGGTAAGGCGGGGCCGGGGCCGTCAAGTCGTCACGCAGCACGGTAATGTGCGCGCAAAATTCTCGCACCACGTCATGGTAGAAACGAATGCCTTGATCCAGGCTTAACCGCTGCCGCTTCAAAAAAACGAGCAGCTGCGGATCGATCACATATTGAAACTCGTTCAAAACCCAACGGGCGTTGAACTGTTTGACCCAGTGATCGAAATACTTGACGCACAGATGCAGATAGATTTCTTCCGCCCAGTAGAAGGTGTGCTCGATGACAAAGGCATCGCCCGACCACACATACGGTGTCCAGAATTCCAGCCGCGCACCATCCTGGCACACGCGGCTCACTTCTTTGAGCAGATGCACCGGGTTGCGCAAGTGTTCCAGGAAATGCGAGGAATGAACATACTCGACGCTGCGATCGGCAAAAGGCAGCGGCTCGGTTTCCAGATCCAGTACATGATCGACCGTGGGATGTGCGGCAATATCCAGCCCGATGGCGCCTTCTTTCTTCATGAGGCCGCAGCCCAGATCAATCCGCAAGCCGGATGTCATGGCTGACATACGCCAATCTCCTTGACTCTTGACTCTTTATCCTGCACCGGCACTCAACTGCTCGAACGCATTCGTCCAAGCCCCAGCACTTCGCGCCAGAGTGCGCTCTTTCATCAAATGCTGCTGCGCTTGAGTGGCCAGCGCCGATCGCAATTCAGCATCGACGATCAAGGTATCCAACGCATTGACCCACGCCTCGACGGTGTTCTCCGCCAGCCAGCCGGTTTCGCCATGCCGCACGCTCGCTTCATAAACGGAGACACGACTGGCAATCGTCGCGGCGCCCAGCGCGCTGTAGTCCAGGAACTTGATGTCGGATTTGCATTGCGTAAAGGGAGTATCCAGCAAAGGCGCTACGGCGATATCCCAGTGCACGTGTCCGGTAAACCACAGCATGAACAGCGGATATTCAATCTCTTCGGCGCGGGGTCGCACGATACGCACAGGAACGCCGGCATGCTGCGCCAAAGCCTGCACACGCTCAGACACGCCAATCACCTGAAACTCCAGCGTATCACCGTATAGCTCGTAGATCCTTCGCCAGGCCGGCAAGATCAACTGCCAATCGGCTTCGTGCGTAAAGGTTCCCATATAGCCGATCGTGATCCGGCGCGGCCCGAAAGGTGTTTCAAGCGGCAGCGGCAGTCCACCAATCAGCAAGCGCTCATCCAGCACATTGGGCAGCACGACGCAATTGCCAGTGTAGGCTGAAAGGCGCTGTTGTAATGCCGCTGTCGTAACCAGCACCCCATCCGCCTCACGCAGCCAGAACTCGGCGCCCCGGCGTTTTTCGGCGTTGAAATAACCCGGCGCGGCGGTCAGCGGCAGCGACAAAAAATCGTCGTCCAGGGCATAGATAAAACGCGCTCCTGCGCGCCGCACATCCTGCACTAACTTGTGCGCTGAAGCCAGTGATAGATCAGAGCGCCACAACCGATCGACGATTACCGCATCGGCAGGTTCACCGCGATACGCCCAGTTGAAGGTTGTCTCAAAGTGTTCTTGCAGAGCAGGATGACTCAATGGACGCAGCAAACGAATCTGTGCACTGCCAAAAGGGCGTAGATCGGCCCCGTGTTCATAGACTACAACCACACGCTGCGGCGTCACGTGGTCGGACCTCCGAACAACACTTCCAGGATGTTGGACGCGGGGCGTTCCGGGAAAAAGGCGCACACGTCCCGCAGCGCCTGTTGCTGCAAACGCTGACGCAGCGCGTGGTCTTCAATTAACCGCTGCACGGCCTGCCGACACGCGCGGTGCGAGGCTGTATCGATCACCAGGCTGTTCTCACCATGCCGTGCGAAACTGGTTGCGCCACCCTGCTGAGGCACGACGACGGCTGCGCCGCAGGCCATCGCCTCCAGCGCCGTCAGGCCCATCGCCTGGTGCGAAGAGAGATCGAGAAACACATCGACTTCATTCAAGAGACGCGCTACCTGTCGTTGACTGAGCACGCCGGCCAACGTGAAGGGAAAGTCGCGCGGCAGGCCCACATAGCCGGGATCATCCGGCGAAGTTCCAAAGATCACCGCTTCCACTTGCGCCGGATAGCGACGTGTCATTTGCTTCAATAGGTCCATGGTGAACACCGGTTCACGATACGGCGCCGAGGGACGAACCATGGCCGCAACTCGCACTGGGCGATCGGGCCAGACCGGATCGAGCGGGGGACGCGGACGAAAGAGATCGATGTTCACGCTGATCCCGATCGGCTTGATCTCGACGCCCGTGTACTTTTTCACTTCCAGGCGCGTCCAGTCCGTCTTAGTAAATCCCTTCAGGTTGGGCAATACGCTATAGGAATGCAACGCATGTTGGTAGTCCGGGGTTCCCGGTGGATACATATATGGCTCAAAACCTTGGATGTAGTAGCCCAACACTGGCGGCTGGTCGGATTGGGCCAAGGGCACCAACCACTCAGCGGAAGTATTGTGCGTCGCCACCACGGCGTCAAACCGCTGGCCGATCTTTCCAACTTCTTCAGGCGTACCATAGATAACCGGGAAGCCCAGGGAGGGATAGGCGCGCTCAAAGCGTGTTTGATATTCTGCCAGGTTGAAGAGCGTGACCTCTACTCCCATCCGGCGCATAATCAGCGCCTCATCGAAGATGACGTTGCCGCCACCAGATGGCTCAGCTAACGGCAGAACCATCAGAATGCGACGGCCCGCATAACGCTGGCGCCCTTGTTGAACGAGCGCTTCGCGTTCAAGCATGGCACGCGCACGAGCGCGCAGGCCCTGCATCACTTTATCAGTCTGGCAGAGCGCCACCCCGGCATCGATCAAATCCGCCCCGTGCTTCTGCACCAAGGTCCGACTGGCTTCGCCACTCAACTGGCGGCGTTTCTCGTGTGAATAACTGCGTGATTGAGCGTGGTGCACATACACATCGTCGGCAATCGCCACTTGAAAGCCAGCCTTGCGAGCACGCAGAGTGTAATCGTCTTCTTCGCCATACCCTACGCCAAAGTGTTCTTCGTCCAGATAACCATTCTGCTGAATCACCGCCCGCTTGATGCCATAGCAGAAACCATTGAGAAACGGCAGGCGCGGATACAAGCGTGCAGAATACTCGGCTAACAAGCGGCCCATCTCATCGACCGTCATTCCCTCTGGCAAGGGATTGGCGGCCCAATCGCCGTGGTCCTCGATCTCTGGAATGGATTGCCACGAGGCTGTGTTGGACAACGGTCCGATCAACCCAATGCGGCTGTCTGCTTCGCAGCAGGCCACTAACCGATCGAGCCACTCGGCCGTCACGATCGTATCGCTGTTGAGCAAGATCATGTAATCGGCCTGTGCCGCGCGCAAGCCCTGGTTGGCCGCGAAGCCATAGCCGCGCGCCAGATCGTTGCGGATCAAGACGGCGTGCTGCTGCGCTGCAAAGTCGAGCAGGAAATCGCGCGTGGGGGCTGCACTGCCATCGTCAACGAGAATCAGGGCGTAAGGTGGCGTGGTATGCTGGACGACCGAGTCTAGGCACTGGCGCACATCGTCCAGCGCATTATGCACGCACACGACAATCTCGACCGTCGCTTGATGAAGGAAGAGGGGTTGACGCTCAGCAATGAGTTCCACTGGAAGAAGTCGCGTGGCTGAATCGGGCGCGATACGCCCGCGCACGATCACCCGTTGCGCCAAGTTCTCAAGCAGTTGATCGCGCATGCTGCGCGGTGGTGCGAGCCCTGCCCGGAAATTCTGCAGCCGCTTTAACAAGCGTCCGCCCAGACTGGCTTCCAGCTGCGACCAACGCGCCTGCCAGGCCGCCAACTGGTCTTTGAGCAATCGGATGTCCTGTTCCTGTTGCTGAACGCGATCTTGATAACGTTCAGCCTGCGTCTTGAGGGCCAGTTCGTTACGCAACTCAATACTCAGATCACGCCGCGCACTATTCTCCTGAGTTAACCGCCAGAGACGGCGTTCATAAGCGCCCACTACGCGTCCCAAGGCCCCGCCGTGTCCACGGCGCAAACGCATGGCCCATAAGGCTAGATAAGAACCATCGTAGTCAACATCATGGAAGAAACCATGCCGCGCGAATTGCTCAGCCCAATAGTCAGGTGGCTGCACGTTGACGTGAGTCACCTCCTTAAAGTCAAAGGGCGTAGAGGAAAATAGAAGATCATCCGTGTGGCGGCACAGGTTGGCAATGGCTTGTTCGGCCTCGGTTTGAGGCAGCTGCTCCAGCGCTTCGAGACACACGATCAAATCGTAGTGCTTGGACAACCGCTCGCCCACGGAGCCAATGCGATAATAGGGTTGAGCAGCTGGAGGGACTTGTTGCAGATCTGGCGCAGAAGTGACGAGTCCTTCTACTTCTATGCCGCGCGCGCGCAGCGTTTCCACCCCCGGTCCTAGCGCGCCGCCGGCATCAAACACGCTGGCCGGCTGAAGATCGGTCACAATCTGTTCGATGACAGCCTCACTCAAAATCATTCACCAACTCCCTGCGCTAACCTCAACGCATTTTACGCAGTTCAAGCCGCCACCGCGCGTACGCGCGTGCTTCCTGCCACAATGCGCTCACGCCGCGCCGCCGCAGGACGTTCCAGGCCCGGCTAAGCAAATAGAAGCTCTGCGCTTCCGGCTGTGACCCCGCCGTTCGATCGCGCGGCCGCAACGTGGGCGCCCGGCAGATCTCATCCAACGGCGCGATCGTGCGATCCC
This sequence comes from Thermoflexales bacterium, assembly GCA_041738395.1. Lineage (GTDB taxonomy): Bacteria > Chloroflexota > Anaerolineae > Fen-1058 > Fen-1058 > Fen-1058. The sequence goes on along the minus strand of JBGSPW010000027.1, from coordinate 27,744 downwards.
AGGTCAAACGTTCGCGCACTAGGCGCTGGGCATTGCGGCTGTATTCGCGCACGCGTTCAGGTTGTTCAAAGACTTCCGCTACAGCCTGCTGGAGTGCCGCGTGATCGGTCGGGTCGATGGTCCACCCGGCCTGATATTCGCGGATCAACGGGCTGAGCTCGGCATAATTGTTATAAATGACGGGCAGGCCGCACCACAAATACTCCACCGTGCGGGTGGTAAAGGCTAATTCACGTTCCGGGTTGCGCGTCATTAAGTCGATGGCGACATGGGCGTGACGATAGGCCTCGATCAGATCGGTGTGCGCGACCATCGGTTGGACTTGCACACGCGGATGGCTTTCGAGTTGGACGCGCAATTCTTCAAAGACGCCCGTATCGATTGGGTAGACCGGATGCTTGCCGCCAAAGAATTGCAAGCGGCCCTGCTGGCGCTGCTGTAATTGCGCCATCACTTCAAACAGACCTTGACGTGGATCTTGCCAGGGAAGAAACACGCCGCCATACACAAAAGTGATCTCCGCAGAGAATTCGTGTGCCGGTAGAGTAGGGGAAAGGGAAATCGGCATGGAACAAACACGCCCATCGTCCAAGGTAAAACCCGCTTCCATCAGCCACGGCAGAAAATAGAGGCGCTGCAGTTCACCGGCGCAGGAAAAGTAATCGGCATGGCGCAGCGCCAGGCGCTTGGCGCGCGCGTTATCTTCAAAACCGCGAAAGGCCGATTGATACTGTCTTTCCAGCAAATGCGGCCCATGCTGATCGAGCACCAACGGCACAGGGCACTTATGAATGTTGGCCGCCACCGGCCAATTGCAGGCGATGACTACCTCAGCCTGCGAGCGAACGATCACTTCGTAGAGCGTGCCGCCCGTCCAGGCCAAGGCCCGGGTGACCTCATCAGCCGATCGGCCTTCCAGCGCCGGGGCCGGCATTGAATACGACACAGTGTGCCCTCGTGTCGCTAACCCTTGCCCGATGCCCCAAGCACGCAGGCCCGCGCCGGTCGTAGGCCAGCCAGGCAGCGGTAAAATATCAGAGCTAATCACCAGCACTCGACTCATGCACAACTCAACTTTCAACGTGGTGCTGCCAAGTTGACGGCAAATAAACTACGCCGTAACGCTCGGCCAACAAGGGGTTGGGGTCTACCCAGAAGGGATGAAGACGGTGGTGATAATCATAGATTTGCCGGGTCGAAACATCGTAAGCAGAGGCGGACACTTCATAGGTGCCCGGCAGCAAGTTCAATTCTGCAAAGGAACACTCAACCGTGCCCCGTCCTTGTACGGCATGAATTTCGAATCCGGCAAATTGAGTATTAGGACCATTGATGTGGGCGCCATCACTATGATGAATGGCGAGGCCAAAGGAAGGATGTTTGATCCGTTGGTGCGCCAGGTAGTGAAGTCGCACCGTCGCCGTTTCTCCGGTCTGAAAATGCTGGCGCGCTTGACCGTCCCGATCGAGAAATTCGACCTGCACGATCTCGATCTCATTGGTGCCCCAGCGATGCGTGTCTTTATGCAGCTTCTCTTGTGCGCTGGCAAAAGTGAGTTGTTCCATGTAGGCCGTCACGACATGGTCCGCTTCATCACAGGCGACCAGCTGTCCGTCTTCAATCCATAACGCCTGGTGACAGAGCTGCCGTACCAGCTCGGCGCTGTGCGAGACAAACAGCATGGTCACACCGTTGCGCTGCAAAAGATCGATCCGCTCCAGGCATTTTTGTTGAAAGCGCGCGTCGCCTACGGCAAAGACCTCGTCGATCAGCAGAAGGTCGGCCTCAACATGAATGGCCGCCGCGAAAGCCAGACGCAGATACATCCCCGACGAATATACTCTTACCGGCATATCGATGAAACGCTCAATTTCCGAAAAGGCGACAATCTCATCGAAGCGCTGCTGCATTACCGCGCGTGAAATACCCATCAACGAACCGTATAAGAAAACATTCTCGCGACCGGTCAATTCGGGATGAAAGCCCACGCCCAGTTCCAGCAAGGCAGAGACTCGGCCTCTGGTGCGCACGACGCCCGTCGTCGGTTCAAGTACACGCGCGCAGAGTTTTAGCAGGGTGCTCTTGCCAGCGCCATTCTGACCCACCATGCCCACGGACGTGCCCGGCGCGACATCGAAACTGATGTCGCGCAGCACCCAGACTTGCTCCGCGTTCGAACGCCGGCGATGGAATGATTGTACGAAACGTTCCTGCAAGGAACGCGGGCGATCCGGCTCGATGTGGAAGCACTTGGAGACCTGGGTAAATTCTACAACTGGTTTCACGACAGCTCCTGCAAACAATGGCGACTGACAGAAACAGGTGACCTGAACTTCCGGTCACCTGTTCAAACCGCGCGGATTATAGTTCAAGCCTACACCTTTGTCCAGCCATTTGCGTTCGGGCTGGCAATCCTTAACGTTCGACGACCGGCAAATAGATCTGCCAGGTGCTCGCCAACGCCCAGCCGGTCGCGATATTGTTTGTTTCGGCACTTTCGCTCACCACGTGAGTGGCATCGACTTCCACATAGAAGGGATGCACGCCTGCTGTCGAGATCTCCCACCCGGTGCTCACCACCGTCGAACCGCCGCAGCCATGCAAAACGCCAGCCGGGACCCTCACACTCCCGACCGGCGTTCCGTTGCCCGGAAGCCCCGCGAAAAACGTTACCGTCAAAGGGACGCTCGCCGAAATGTTTCCTGTATTACCGAGCAGGGCCTCCAACGTAAACGTGATCGGCTGCCCGGTCCAAGGTGTGGCACTGCTTGAGGCGTGCACGATCAGATCAACTGAAGGCGGCAGTTGATTGGTGTAAGTTACAAAGACATCCCCCAATGGCCGGCGCGCCTGTGTGCCGGGATCAAACAAAATGCCGCCCAGCCAGGGATCGTTCAGGCTGTACCACGCCCAACGCTGCACCAGACGCTGACCATCAGGCCAGTATCCTGAGACGGTATCAGTCAACGTCATCAAGACGTTGAAAGTCTGTGTCATGAACTGGGCCGTCCGCGCTTCGGTCATGGGCACCCCATATTCATCAACGTAGTATTCAGTGTCGTAGGGTGGATAAGGGAACAAGGTACCGAACTCGGTGAGGTACAACGGCGTGCGGCCATAGCCGTTCTGCGCCATCCACTGCCGGAAGGTAATCAAGCGCTGGCGGAAGATCGCCGGGTCGAACATCTGCGAGTAGGGATATAGCTCGCCGCGTGTGGCATTGATCCCTGGCGGCACGTAAGCGCCCCACACTTCATACGGGCCGCCGTTGTTGATGGCCTCCGGATCGTCGTCGGTGATTTCGCGCAAGATATAAGAATGGATATTCCACAGGTCGGCAGGCAGCGACGTGCTGTAGTAGGCCCGATAAGCCGCCAGTACTCGATCGAGATACTGAAAGCGCAGCGGCGTGGGCTGCACGATGCCGCCCGCCCCCAGCTGGGCCGTTGGATCGAGACCTTTGATCAAGCCGTACAAATGCTGATAGGCACGCGCATATAACTCCGGCGGCATGTTATCTTGCCAAGGACTATCCGGCTCGTTGCCGATCAACCACGTAGCGCCGGGATTCGCCAGCACGGCCGCTTGCAAGGTGGCTGTCGGCGGTAAGAAGGTGAATCCACCACCGATGGCCGGCTGCAGGCGCACTACTTGCATGTATTCTGCGTGATTGGGATGAAGAGGTGTAATCGCCGTGTTCCAGTCCAAATACCAGCCGATATTTAAAGGAGCGACATCATAGTCGGCCTGGCCGCCCTGCCCAATACCAAATCGGCAATTGGGATAAGACGGTGCGGTCGTCCAGGCCGCCATCTTCAGGATGGGGGCCGCATCAACCGATCGGGTGGGCAGTGAGCGTAGTCCGGCAATCACTAGCACCAGCCCGATAGTGCTCAATCCTATCGCGCTGATCAGATGTTGAGGACGTAGTTTGGCGTTCATGGGGTATAGTGAATATATACCGGATTACGGTTGATGGAGAGTTTGACTTTTCTGTCCAACAGGCCATCATTGCCATCCAGGTAGACCGCCGCACTTCCATTCAAGTGATCGTAGACAGTGACTCGAGAGGCCGGCACCTTGTACGCCGCCGCATTCAGGCAATCGACCGGAAGTGACCCTGTGCCGACCACGAGGCCCGGGCAGTCATACCAGAGCACGTCAATTCGTTCTGAGGCACCGGTGGTTGTCGTCTGAACATACCGATACCCCTCCAGGTCTGAATGGCCCAGTTCACTGGCCGTCAGAGCGCGTTCAAAGTGAGCCGCTTTGAGCTGCGTGATGAGGCGTTGTAGCGCCGTATAAGACGGTCTAGCCTGAAACGGATAAGAGCCGCTCAGCAGGCCGGGCAAAGTTGGATCTGCATCCGTGAGCGCGTACCAATTGGTCATGATCAGATTGGCCGCCTGGCCACGAATCATGGACTTGGGGACGTAACGACCTTGAATGTCCGGTCCACCCCAGTCACCGCCGGGGTTGGTCTGGTAGACCCAACCGGTCTCTGTGCTTAACATTGGCCGGATGTAGCCATATGCCGCCAACATCTGCCGAAAAGCATTGGCCTTGCCGATAATATCGCGGCCATTCGCATTCCAGCGCGCGCGAAAGAGCGGATAGTAGTGGAAGTTGGCAACATCAAAACAGGGTGCGACGCAGGTTTGTAACATGTCGCTCACGAAGTCGGGATCGAAACCACCGCCTTCAGTAGTAAACCAATCCAGCGCAATACCGCCCATTACCAGTTGCGCGGCCGGGTTGGCGTTTTTGATGACCGGATAGACCGCGTTCAGGTGCATGGCATAAATGCCGCCTTGTTCGCCAAAGTGGTAGATGTTGTCCGGTTCGTTGTAAAGCTCCCAATATCGAACTTGCGGGTAGCGCGCGACTATGGCGCCAACAAACTCTTTCAGATCATTTAGATTGTTGACCGGGCCGTGCATCGTCGGCGCCGCCCAGGTAGGATTGCCCTCCAGCGTCACAACTAGATTGATGCCGTCAAGTGCGGCCGTTAGCATTGTCTGATCCAGGACCGACCAGTTGTAGAAGGCCGGCGTGGTGTTGGCAGGTTCAATGTTAAACCATGACACCCGCAGACGCATCCAGCGAACTCCGGCCGCGGTAGCAAAGTCGAACCCTCGATAGGTATCGAGATAATCATACATTTGTACGCCCCAGGGCCCGTATACCGGATCGGTGACCGAACGCCATAGCACCGGCAAAAAAACCGTGTAGGAATACGGATCGGCCGCCGGCGATTCACGCCATGTCATAGCCGCGCGCCGGACGGTCGAATCCGATCGAGCGTCTACCGTTAGAACGCCGAGCAAGCTAAACAACCAGACAAAACCAACCACCAAGGCAATCGGCAAGCTCAACCGCAGTATGCCACGATAACGACCTGTGTTTTTATTCTGCATTTTTCTGTATCACCCTTTTTAAGAGAAAGATCAGGATTACTTCATCAGTGCCGGCAAGAAAACCCGCTCGGGTCGATAGGCCACCGCCCATACGGCTTGATCGCCCGACAGCGCCACGCCGTTCGGTTGTAGACCCATGCCGGGCAGCGCATAAGAGGTGAAAGTGTAGTTATCGGTCGCTGTGTAAACGAAGCGCGCCAGCTGTCCCATCGGGTCTTGTTGAGAAAGCCACAACGTATTATCCTCGACTCTTGATAAAAAGGTGGGACGCGCTATAGTCCCAATTTGAGTGGGGAAGTTTCCCAGCGTACTCTTGAAAGACAGTCCGAGATAGTTGCCGCCCGGCTCGCTGAACCACATAAAATCGCGCCCCGCATCGTAGACGATGTCAGTCGGCGCAAAACCTGGGGGGAGCGTCCCCGCAATCAACACAAAGCCCGTCGCCGGCGTCAACAGACCAATACGATTCCCCGCTGGCGACGCAAAAGCAATCTGATAACTTGTGGGTGGATTGATCGAAACCACGTCGATGCCAAACGGCCCGACCGTAGTGGTAACATTTACACCTGCCAGAAATTCTTGAAACGTGTAATCCACCGTCGATGTGATCACGAGCCGATACAGGCGTTTGGCATATTGCCCGGCGATCCAGACCGAGCCATCCGGCGCGACGTTGATATCCGCCAGTCCGGCGTTGGCGGGCAGGCCGTGACCTGAGAATTCATCGAGCTGTCCGGTAACAACATTCAGCCGCCCGACCCGATTCGTTTCACGCTCGGTGAACCACACGGCCGAGCCGTCGATGGTGATCAAGAACGGCCCGCTCTTCGTGGTCGCTGTGATCGGGTAGGCCGTTTGAGCATAATTCGTGGTGTCGGTGAAGACCACCTGCGTGATCCGATCCAGACCATATTCTGCGATCCAGACGTGCGTTGGATTGGTGCCGGTCACGGCCACCCCCATCGGCAGGGCGCCATTCGACAAAGGAATCGTGAAAAACGTCTGCGCCGCCGCATCGAAACGATAGAGATAACTGCGCGCCCCGGCGGAGTTCGAATTCAGCCGGCTTGCTTCAGCCCGCGATCGGCCAACCAGCACCGTGGTGACAAGCAGGAGGCTGACGGCCAGGCCGATGGCAACCGTCGATTGCTTCACATTCAAACGTTGGCTATTCATTGCTTTCCTCCTGTATGTAAAACGGGCGGCCCTCTGCCGGTCGCCCGCTAACCATCTTACCACAGCCCGTTAATCTGCTCCGCCTCCCCGGAGGAGGGAGCCTTACATTTTCGCGCCGCACTCCGGGCAAAACTTGGGACTGCCTTCAATCTTAGTACCGCATTCCGTGCAAAATTTCTCGCGCTTGATGGGTTGGCCACATTCTGCGCAGAACTTCGCGCCGGGCACGACACTTGCCCCACAGGTGGGGCAGCCGCCCACCACGGTCTTCTCGAATTTTTCTTGGGTCACGTAGGTTGCTTCTTGCGCTACCTGACGCGCCTGCTGCACCGCCGCCTCCGTCTGCGCCGCCGAATATTCCGCTTCCAGATCGGGCGCACACTCTAAACACAGTCCGCGTTGCGGATTCCAACAGGTGTCGTCCACCCATTTGGTGCAGCGTTTGCACTGCTTAAAGTAAGGTTTGACTTCTTCGATCGCCTTCTGGAATTCTTGATCGTGCTGACGTTCCCACGCGGCCGAATGGATCTTCTGGCTCGCATTGGCCGCGCTGCCAAACAGGCCGCCCAGCAAGCCGCTGGCGACATCCAGCGCATCGGTCAACGCGCCACTGGCCGAGCCGTGAAATGTGCTCTGATACCCGCTCCCGCAGCGATCGCAAAAGAATTCAAACTGAAAGCCGCGATCTGTGCTGAGATCGTTATGATTGCGAGTGAATTTGATCAACGCCATGCCACTTTCTCCCTGCATGTCAAAATGACGATCGCGCGGGATTATAGACGATGCCTATTTTTTTGTCCACCGCCTAGGGCCGGTAAGCCGCCGCCCGCCGATCGGGGCTTAACGCTCACCCGAGCGGATGAGCATCATCCGGTGCGCCGATGACATTCGCCACTCCCCGGCCGGCCATCTCATGGTAAACTGGAAGCGCATCCAAGTAGAGCGAACATTGCATCTCCACATCTCACACAGGAGCGATCCATGACAGCCCAACTCATCGATGGAAAAGCCATTGCCGCCGCGATTCATGAAGAAGTGCGCGTGGCCGCGGCGGAATTGAAGGCCAAGCACGGCATCACGCCCGGCCTGGCCACGGTGCTGGTCGGCGATAACCCGGCCTCGCATTCGTACGTCAAAGCCAAACGCCAGGCCTGTGCCGAAGACGGACTCGAATCGTTTCCGAATGAACTGCCGGCTGATACGCCGCAAGCCGATGTTCTGGCGCTGGTGAAGCGACTCGGCGAAGATCCCAAGGTGCATGGCATTTTGGTGCAGCTGCCCATGCCGGGTCACATCAACGAAGAAGCCGTGCTGAACGCCGTGCCCATCACCAAAGACGTGGATGGCTTCCATCCCGTCAACATCGGCAAGCTGGGCATGAAGAACCGCGAACCCTCGTTCGAGCCATGCACGCCCGCCGGGGTGATCGAATTGCTCGATCGGATCGGCACGAAGATCGAAGGGGCGCAGGCCGTTGTATTGGGCCGCAGCAACATCGTCGGATTGCCTGTGTCGCTCTTGCTGTTGGGCCGTAACGCGACCGTGACCGTGTGCCATTCGCGCACGAAGGACCTCGCCGCGGTGGTACGCCAGGCCGATATTTTAGTGGCGGCGATCGGGAAAGCGAAGTTCGTCAAGGCCGAGTGGGTCAAGCCCGGTGCCGTTGTGATCGACGTGGGCGTGAACAGCCTCCCGGTGCTGAATCCCGATGGAACCCCGGCCATCAGCGAGAAGACCAGCAAACCCAGGAACAAGCTGGTGGGTGACTGTGACTTTGAAGCTGTGAAGGAAGTTGCCTCGGCCATTACGCCCGTGCCCGGCGGCGTAGGCCCCATGACCATTGCGCTGTTGATGAAAAATACTCTGCGTGCCGCACAACAGTCGGTGAAGTAAAGCCAGCACGAAGAAACCGGGTTTCTCCAGCGTGGCTTAAATACGCTCAATCATGGAGAAACCCGGTTTCTATTTGTTACACCGCGAACGGTTCCAGGAACGCCACTACATTCTTCCCCAACGCCTCTGTGTTATAACCACCTTCTTGAACCAACACCGTCGGCAAGTTGAGCGCGTGTAGACGTTGGGCCACCGCAGCATAATCGGATGTGATCAGATCGAATTTACTGATCGGATCGTCGCCGTACGTATCGAACCCGACCGCAATCACCAGCGCCCACGGATCAAATAAACGAATGCGATCGAAGGCCAGTTCCAGCGCCTTGAGATACCACTCCCCGGTGGTACCTGGCGGCAATGGAATATTGAGGTTATAGCCTTCACCCGCGCCCCCACCCACTTCATCGGCAAAGCCCACAAAATACGGATAGTCCATGCGGGGGTCGCAGTGGATCGAAATCGTCAGCACGCGATCATCTTCCCAGAAAATATCCTGCGTGCCATTGCCGTGATGATAGTCGAGGTCGATCACCGCCACACGGCCGCGCACGCTCAGAATCTTGGCCGCAATCGCCGTGTTGTTGAAGTAACAGTAACCGCCGCTGAAATCACGTCCGGCATGATGCCCCGGCGGGCGGCACAGCGCATACGCCGATCGGTCGCCGTACAACACCAGGTTAGCGGCCGTCATCGCGCACTGAGCCGCCCCCAGCGCTGCTTCATACGTTCCTTCAATCAAGGGCGCAGTAAGATCAAAAGTGTAATAGCCGTAACCTTCGGCTGCATTCAAGCGCGCCTCACCCTTTAACCGGCGTCGCGCGCGCGGCGGCGGGAATGAAGACGGATAGTAGGTCGGCGGATAGCCTTCGGGCAAAAGTGGATTTGTCGCCAGCCATTCCTTGAAGCCGTTGCGAATGAACCACACATAGTCGCCGTCGTGCACCAACAGGGGCAAACTCTCGTGGCGGCCTTCTTCCGGCGTCACGATTTTCGCCCACGCTGTGGCCTGCAATGCCTTCAGCATGATCTCGGCCCGCTGCGGCGATTCATAATAGGGCATGATGCGGCCGCCCGCCCCGATCTCAAACGCCGGATGATGTCGCTGATAGGTTTCGGAATGAACAATGGGTAGCGTCATGGCTTATCTCTCCCGAATATGACAAGCGACGGCATAGACGTCTTGCAACTCTTACTGCTTGTCATTATAATCCAATTTAGCATGGATTTCCTGACGGACCTTCGCCGCTTCATCACCCGCTACGATCTGCTCCCGCGCGGCTCGCTGGTTATCATCGGTGTGTCGGGCGGAGCCGATTCGCTGTGCTTGCTGCACGCCCTGCACGCGCTCGCGTCCGACAACGAGTGGCGCCTGCATGTCGCCCACCTCAACCATCAACTGCGCGGAGAAGAAGCGCAAGCCGATGCGGATTTCGTCCGCGACATCGCCCGGCACTGGAACCTGCCCGGCACGATCGAATCACGCGACGTAGCCGCTTTTGCGCGTCACCACAAACTCTCGCTTGAGGAAGCCGCCCGTCAAGTGCGTTACGGCTTCCTGTTGGAGGTGGCCCAGACGCAGCACAGCGACGTCATTACCGTCGCGCACAACGCCGATGATCAAACCGAATCCGTCCTCATGCACTTGCTGCGTGGCAGCGGCCTGGCCGGCTTGCGCGGCATGTTACCCAAAATGCGAATGGCGGAACTCCGAATCCGGAACGAGCATTCCGCATTCCGCATTCCGCATTCCGCATTGACCGACATCTTCCTGGTTCGGCCATTGCTGGACATTCCCCGTTCTGCCATTGAAGACTATTGCCAGCAGCACGATCTTCAGCCGCGCGTTGATGCGACCAATGCCGACACCACCTACTTCCGCAATCGCCTGCGTCATGACTTGCTGCCGACCCTGGAAACCTACAACCCCAACATCCGATCGATCCTGCGCCACACCGCAGACGTCGTCGCCGCCGAATATGAAATCCTGCAGGCGCATACCAACTTCGCGTGGGATATGACCGTCGTGGCAGAATCGGCCACCGCTGTCACGTTCAATCTACTGCTGTGGCGCGAACAATTGATCGGGGTACAGCGAGCTCTGTTGCGCAAAGCCATCCAGCAGCTGCGCCCTCCGCTGCGCGACATTGACTTCGGGCATATCGTAGACGCAATCGAGATTTTGCAGCGCGCTCACACTGGCGATCAAGTGACGCTGCCGCAGAATCTCTTGATCGAAGTGAGCTACGACACTTTTACAATTTCACCGCGCGAGGAATTGGCCCAACCCGATTGGCCGCAGCTGCCCGAAGAACTCACGTCGCTGGCAATCAATATGCCCGGTGTGACACCCTTACCGGACTCGATCTGGCATTTGGAAGCCGAAATCCTCGCAGGAGAAGTTGAACCGGCCGGGGGGTTGACCGCTCTCCTCGACGCAGTTGCGCTGCCCGGCCCGCTGGTCATGCGCCCGCGCACCAGCCGCGATCATTTTCATCCGCAAGGGATGCCGTCGCCCGTGGGACTGAAAGGCTGGATGATCAACGCCAAAGTGCCGCGCGCCATTCGTGAGCACTTGCCGCTCATCACCTCTGCCGATCAGATCGTGTGGGTGCCGGGTTTCCGCGTGGGCCAACCGTTTCTTGTCACAGAGAAAACGCGGCGCACGATCAAATTAGTCTTCAGGAAAATCTGACCAGATAGGGCGTGTTTCGTAGTGCGTGGTGCGTGATCATGCTTCACGTACCACGCACCACGAAACACGCATCACACTCTATGGAACTACCACTCGAGTCTCAATCTACCACTGCCGATCGCGCCCAGCTCAATCACGGTTACACCCTCGGTCTGATTGGCATCGCCTTCTGGTCGACCACCGCCATCTTCATCAGCTATTTGCTGAAGAACTACCCGCTGCAACCGTTAACGTTAGCCTTCTGGCGCGATCTCTTTGTCGTCGGCGCGCTCACGATCGGGTTGGCCGCCTTTCGCCGCAGCGCGCTGCGCAGCGCGCCTCAACAGCGCCGCTTCTTGATCCTGTATGGCGTCTCTTTGACTCTGATGAATATTTCGTGGACGCTCTCCGTCGCCTTGAATGGCGCGGCCGTGTCCACTGTGATGGTCTACGCCTCGCCCGGCATTACGGCCATTGCCGCGCACTTCGTTTTCAAAGAGCGGATCAGTCTCATTCGCGTATTCGCCTTTATCGGCAGCCTCATCGGCTGCGTGTTTGTCGCGCGCGCCACGGATCCCGCGCAATGGAACGTGAACGCCGGGGGCATCCTTATCGGCGTGTTGTCGGCCTGTGGTTTTGCCTTCTACAGCTTGATGGGCAAAGCGGCGTCGCACCGCCGCATCCATTCGTGGACGGCGACGCTGAGCGCGTTTAGGGTCGCGACGATCTTTCTACTGCCCACCACGCTGATCACATTAGCCATCGGCCAAGCCACCGCCCCGCTCGGCGCTGCCGCGTCCTATAATCTGTTCTCGCTGGGTAAACAGTGGGATGGTTGGCTCATCCTGTTCATTCTCGCCGTTGTTCCCACGCTCGGCGGATTCGGCCTGTACACGGCCAGCCTGGGCTATCTGCCGGCCGGCACGGCCAATTTGCTTGCCACGTTGGAACCCGTGCTGACCACGATTCTGGCCTATCTGTTGCTGCATGAATCCCTGTCGTCGACGCAGCTCATCGGCGGCGCGTTGATCGTCTTCAGCGTCATCTCTTTGCGATTGGAAGAAAGGTAAAACATGGAACCGCGTTTTAACATCTGGATCGAACACAACGGTGTGGTAGTGCTCAGTGAGTGGCGCGTGAAGCTGCTGGACATGATCGATCAGACCGGCTCCATCAGCCGCGCCGCCGAGAAGATGAATGTCACCTATCATCGCGCCTGGGAAAAGTTGCACGAGATGGAAGAGGGTCTGGGCTACAAGCTGGTCGACGCGCAGGTGGGCGGCGTGCATGGCGGTGGAGCTGAACTCACGCCGCAAGGCCGCGATCTCATGAAGAAGTTCCGCACCTTTGATCAAGGTCTCAGCGATGAGATCGAGCAGCGCTTCGCCGATGCCTTTACCAAGTAGGCCACTCAAAGATCACCTCACACATGTAAAATTTTTCAATTGACATCGCTATCTCAGTGTAGTATAACGGGGCTATCCCTGACCGATATAACGGTCATAAAACAGGAGGCCCTTCATGAAACTTCGCTCGCTGTCTGTATTCGTGTTGTTGCTGTTGATTGCGTCATTCATACTGTCGGCGTGTGGATCAGCCGCTGCGCCGGCTCCTGCTCAACCGCCGGCCGTTCCCGCTAAAACGACTGAGGCGGCCGCGCCAGCTGGCGAGCAAGTGCTGAAGCTCGCCACGACGACCAGCACCGCCGACTCCGGTCTGCTCGATAATATTCTGCCTGATTTCCAGAAAATGTGTAACTGCCGCGTGGATGTAGTCGCTGTCGGCACCGGGCAAGCGATCGAGATTGGCAGCAAGGGCGATGCCGATGTTCTGCTAGTGCATGCACGCAAGTCAGAAGATAAATTCGTCGCCGAGGGTCATGCCAAAGAACGCTTCGATACCATGTACAACGATTTCATCCTGCTGGGACCCAAGGCTGATCCGGCCAAGGCCGGCAGCGCCGCTTCTGCTACGGACGCGCTCAAAGCAATTATGGACACGCAGTCCACCTTTGCCAGCCGTGGCGACAAGTCCGGCACTCACTCCAAAGAGCTGAGCATCTGGTCGTCGATGGGTATCACGCCCACGAAAGAGATGGCCTGGTATCAAGCGCTGGGGCAAGGCATGGGCGATACCCTGATCTTTGCCAACGAGCAGAATGCTTACACGCTGTCTGATCGTGGGACGTATCTGTCGATGAAGGACAAGCTGCCAAACCTGGTGGTGGCGATGGGTGGCAACACGCTGGCTGAAAACAAAGATAAGTCGCTGTTGAATCCCTACGGCGTCATGGCCGTCAATCCTGATAAGCATCCCGGCGTAAAATTCGATCTGGCGATGCAGTTCGTCAAGTGGCTGAACTCAGTCGAGACGCAGCAGAAGATCCAAGACTACGGCAAAGACAAGTTCGGGCAGTCGTTGTTCTATCCCGCTTCGGCGGAATGGAAAGCAGCCCATCCGAATTAAGTGCTTGTCAAGGAATAAGTTCCGCTGTGCTCCGGCTAGATGGTACATCCAGCCGCCGGATGTGACCACGCGCAACGGAGCGCGAGCAAACTGGGAAGTTGTTGTTTAGCGAGCCCTAAAGCCAATACTGTTAAGATAAGGCTCCAGGCCCGCGTCCTCGCGGGCGGACCAATCGCGAGGACGCGGTTGACGAGCACTAACTAAACAGTATTGGCCCTAAAGCAGTTTCCAAGTTGATTTACGACATCACGGCGCATCGTCATTCCCGCATGCTTTCACCTAGCGCGTCGCCGGCACAACGTGCCGGGTACGACGTGGCGCAATCTGCGGCTTCAAGGATCACATCATCGAAGACTTACTCCGTGCCTTCAGCAGTCCCGATCTGGCGGAAATCGTCGCGCTGACGCTGCGCGTGACGGGCATCGCGTTGATCATCAGTACCATCATTGGAGCGCCGCTCGGCGCGGTGATCGGGCTGTCCAGATTTCCCGGCAAGAGTGCAGTGCGCGCTGTGCTGTACACCGGCATGGGTCTGCCGCCGGTCGTCGTGGGCCTGGTCGTGTATTTGCTGTTGTCGCGCAGCGGGCCGTTGGGGCCGCTCGAGTGGTTGTTCACGCCCAGTGCCATGATCGTGGCCCAGACCTTCATCGCCCTGCCCTTAACGCTGGGGCTGACCATGACCTCGGTGGAAAGCGTGAACCCGGAATTGAAGCGCCAGGTCGTTGCCCTGGGAGCGACGCGCTTTCAATCGGCCTGGACGATCTTGCGTGAAGCGCGCATCGGCGTAACGGCGGCCATCGTCGCGGCCTTTGGCGGCATCATCTCGGAAGTGGGCGCGGTGATGTTGGTGGGCGGCAACATCGCCGGACAGACGCGTGTATTGACGACGGCGATTGTGCTCAATACACGACAAGGTGATTTTAGTCTGGCACTGGCTTTAGGGCTGATCTTATTGACACTGACGTTTGTGGTGAATGTGGCTCTCATGAAATTACAGGGAAGAACGTAGCAGCAAACAGCGGGGAAGTAAAGTGACTGAAGAGGGAGAGCTTGCGCCACTTCTCAACACTCGTCACACATTACGCTAGACTTTTCTATTTGCTCACGGGTAGGCGACATCACATTAGATCAACGTGGTACTGCAGTGAGCGTCTGTCGTCTCAGATGCCGCTGCCATCCAAAGCAGCGCATCGACATTGCGCAAATCGTCCGCTAGAATTTGCGTCAGCAATTCACGCGCTTTACTTCGGTGTCCCTTGTTCATAGCATCAGCGATTTGCTGAAGATTGGGGTTTGGCATTGAGTTTTACCTTACACGAGGCGGTAACAGCGCCAATTAAGGTAGGCCAGCAGTTTTAGTCCGCCTTGCGTTAATAAGTGCTCTTAACTCCTCGACAGACAGTACTTGATCCTTCTTGCGATGAATCATGCGATGACAATTTGAGCATAGAACGGTCATATCCTTCTCTGCATCGACGTTCGCAAGTTCTGTTCTGCTACTCAAAGGCACTTTGTGATGAACTTCGATATAACTATACCCACGTTCACCATACATTTCACCAAATTCAAAACCACATGCCTTGCATCTAGTGCCATGTATCTTTATTGCCTTGACGCGCAGTTGCGGGTTTCGCTCGGCTACACTCACAAGGCGCTTGATCATTCCACCCTCTGGAAATAAAACGCTCTGTTCTGCCCTGAGTGAATCGAGGTCTTTTTTAACTACTGCCTCCAAATCCGTTTCACTGTACTTGCCATCAAGCGTATGGTAGCTAGAGTTTCCGTGTGTGCCTGTCCTGTAAAACAAGATAGGGTGATCGGTTAGATATGTCTTGTAATCGGTAAGACCTTCGCTATCTATAAAGTCTATAAACTCCTTTGTGATCATCGCTTTTCCATTGGCGCGCAATGCTGCAACAGCCTTAACCTCAACATTAAAGAGTCTGTTCGACAGTTTCTTCTGATCAATCTCCTTTAGCGATTGATTCCTTACGCGCATTTCATCGGAAGTACCAGTTGAGATAAACCCTACTTTGAGGCAGTACTCATCGTATACCTGAGAACACCGTTTAAGTACTGTGACGCTGCCTCGTTTCTGAGCCTGGAACCTCCTCTTGATTTTCCAGTACATGGCATCAACTAGTTTTTCTGTCGGAACCTCATTATATACAGAGAAAATCTTCCGTAATTGCGTTTCAAGTCGCACACCGTCAGACCTAAACGCGAAGAAACTTACAGATTCATCATCTAGCTGTAGATAGCCGCCTTCTGCGCTTAAGAGAGTCTGGATAAAGTGCTGGGGTATTCCTTGGCAAAACGGGGACTTTAGAAATGAATCATACGGATACATTCCACCGTAGTGCCGGCTCAATCTATGGGCGTTGCTACAGATTTTCTCCAAAGTTTGCTCTAGCAGACTCTTAGGAACAATGTATTTCTGATCACGATACGTCACGACTCTTAAAGCGATTGGACATTTGAAGATGGCCGCAAGATCAATGATGCATTGAAACAATATCGGCGCATTAGTTACTCCCTCTCGCACCAACATCTTTGTGAACTCATCGTGTGGTATGAATGAGTCTTGGCACTCTGTCATCTTAACAATTAAAGAGATTATCCCAGCAACTCCAACCTGCGCACTCTTACCACGATTGGCTCTTTGAACTGTGCCTCTAAAGCTTTTTATGATCTGTCGCGGTCTAGATCTGCTTATTTTGTTATGCCGATCTGCAAGAGCCTGAATAGTTCGTTTTTCGGGGTCGTTGATGCGCCACAAAAACCAATCGCGCAAAAGATCAAGATTTTTTTCATCAACATTTGAGGGTATTTTTAGCAGGAGGTTGAATTCATACTCAAGCGTATGTTGAGGTATATCGGTTACATTGGGCATACAATTTTCGCTCCTAGGGTTGCAATTGCTGTTTGCTTACCGAGCAAGCCGACTGGATGCCCCATAATGCCTCTGTCGTACTGCCCGCGTTACTGCTGACACTAGACTCTCCACAACCGCCATCGGGTGGTTGTGACGTTAGTTATGCCGCGCTCGCATTCTGTTCAGAGTAAGCCATGTGAGGTTTGATTTGGAGTAAAATCTAGTAAGAACCCGGTCAGAATTACACTGGGAGTAAACACATACTGCTCGTTTCGTCGTATAACACTCGTGTGCCAAGAGATGCCAGCCCGATCTGAGGGACTCTCTGCCGCCTATTGTATGATCAACGATCGTGCTAGGCAAATTACATCAACGGCCCCGCGTCGCATATGGATGCTAATCCTTTCTCAACATTGGCAACATGACCCAAGACATCTCCCTGATGTGCGTCACTGTGTTATCGCCGCTATTTGCGACCCACATACTTGAACCATCATACACGATGCCTAAAGGCCCACTACCAACGCCAACCGTATGAATCAATGCGCCATCTGAGGCGCGTACTACGCTAACTGTGTTGCCAACCGCCGCACCATAGTTAGTGATCCACATATTCCGCCCATCGTAGACGATAGCGCGAGAAACGTTACCAACTGTGGGGGTCATGACAAGAAATCCATCGCTTGCTCGCACCACATTCACGGTATTACTGCCACCATTATCAATCCACATATTCACGCCATCAAAGGCCATTCCATAGGGGGCTAACCCGACAGAAATTGTCATTGCTCTGTATCCATCGCTAATACGAAACGAAGTAACGCGACCTATGCCAACATCAGATACCCACATTTTCTCACCATCAAAAGCGATCCCTCCAGGATCGGATATGGGATAGGTAGCGGAGATTTGACCGTTAGATGTTCGCAAGACGCTTACAGTATGGCTTACATTATTCGCTACCCACATTGCACTACCATCAAAAGCGATCCCTAGTGGGTAGCCGCCAACCGTTGGGGTCATCACATGAGACCCATCAGACACACGTATTACACTAACGTTATCACTGCCGCTGTTGGTTATCCACATATTCACGCCGTCAAATGCTATATAGCGAGGCTGAGCGCCAACGGTTGGCGTCATGATATGAAATCCATCGCTCGCACGCAACACACTAACAGAGCCTCTATTTTGGTCGTGAGTGCGATTAACAACCCAAACGTTTGTGCCATCGAAAGCAACGCCGATCGGATATGGGCCAACCGGATATGTTTGGGTCAGACTACTTGCACTCATCGGTTTGTCGTTAGCTACTGTACCTAATGCCGGGATCAGCAATAACAAAGCCATCGCTACGACCTCTATCGCAACAAACACAGTTCGGATAGATCGGATAATCATGGTTCACCTCCGCTAACATTTTATGGCAGTTTGACAATTGTCACGTGTGTGCTTTGTCACCTTCCTTTGCGTCAAAGTGTACACATTCGATACAGACAATGCGTGATGTTCGCGCCTCGCCTCAAAGCAAAACCGCCATGCACCAGCGGAGTACATAGCGGTTTGCCTTACCACCAATTGGCCCCGTGATGTTCAGTGGAATGCCACACGCTTTTAATACCTATTGCCCCGTTTAACCTCTGCCCCTGTTTCCTGGACTCCCCATGTACCACGTCAATGATCTTTGAATTGAATAATTCCTCTGCTAAGTCTGTTTGCCGTATCTGCCCATCCAGTGGTATAACAGAGGTCGCAAATGCCAACCGTATCGGGTTGATATTGGTTCGCGCTGATGAAATTACAGGGAAGAACGTAGCAGGCAAACAGCGGGCAGGTAAAGGGATCGCAGCGAGGATCGTGTATACTTCGGACATGCTATTCGCACTCGCTGTCGACTTTGTGAATTTCATCTTGCCCGCTGCCAGCCACTCGATCCTGAAGAAGCGGGGCTTCGGTCGTTCGTGATCGGGTGGCGCATGGGCAAAGCCTTAATCTATCTCGCCAGTGGCGCGCTGTTGCTGTTTCTGGCCGTGCCGCTGATCGTTTTATTGTTGCGCGCGATCGAAGCAGACTTGCTTCAGCAATTGACGCAGCCGACAGTGGCGCAGGCCCTGCGCCTGAGCGTATTGACTTCAGGCCTGAGCACATTGATTACCATTGGCTGTGGGACGCCACTGGCCTATGTGTTGGCGCGGAAGAAAGTGCGCGCCCGGCCGGTGATCGAAACCCTGCTCGATCTCCCGATCATTCTGCCGCCTGCCGTGGCGGGACTGGCGTTGTTGCTGACCTTTGGGCGTCGCGGTTTGTTCGGGCCATTATTAGGCACGCTGGGCATCAACCTGCCCTTTACGACCGCCGCCGTCATCCTGGCCGAGACGTTCGTCGCCGCTCCCTTTTACATTCGCTCCGCACAGAGTGGCTTCACGAGTATCGCACTTCATCTGGAAGAGAGCGCCAGCGATCTGGGCGCCAATAACTGGCAGGTGTTTCGCCGCGTGACGCTGCCCCTCGCTGGAACGGCGCTGCTGTCCGGCGCTATTTTGAGTTGGGCTCGCGCGCTGGGCGAATTCGGCGCGACGATTCTGTTCGCGGGTAGTTTCATCGGGCGGACCCAGACCATGCCACTGGCGATTTATCAAGCGTTGGAATCTGATCTCAGTGCCGCCATTGCCATTGCGGCCATTCTGATTTTGATCTCGTTTTGCTTTCTGGTGCTGCTGCGTCTCATCACCCACGGCCGCATCGGGCATCCAATGTTATAGGGGCAGACCAGCGTGTCTGCCTCGCCTGGCGCACCACCCAGCCTGCGGCTGGGACATGGCGTGGACGAACACACCGGCTCGCCCCGACCTGGAAACATGACACTCTACCAACTCCGCGATCTCCAACACCGCTACGGCCCGCGCACCATTCTCGATCTGCCCGCGCTCGACATTCAACACGGTGAAGTCTTGGCCATCGTCGGGCCCAGCGGATCGGGCAAGAGCACTTTGCTGCGCTTGCTGCAATTTCTGGAAGCCCCGACTAGCGGATCGATCATGTTTGACGGGACACGCCTCAACGGCAGCGTGCCGCTGGAGGTGCGCCGCCGTGTGGCGACCGTCTTTCAACACCCGGCCCTGCTCGATCGATCGGTGTTTGACAACGTGGCTTATGGCCTGCGCCTGCGCGGTCGACGCAACGGCCGCGCAGTGATCATGCAAACGCTCGAACGCGTCGGCCTGCACGACTATGCCCAGACACGGGCTAAGACTTTATCGGGAGGTGAAGCACAACGCGTCGCACTCGCGCGCGCACTCGTCTTGAATCCGGCGGCCTTGCTGCTGGATGAACCGACGGCCAATCTCGATCCTTACAACGTCGGCTTGATTGAAGAGATTATTCGTGGACACGGTGACACCACCGCCGTGCTGGTGACCCACAACACCTTTCAAGCGAAGCGTCTGGCCGATCGGGTGGGGCTGCTGCTGAACGGAAAGTTGATCGAACTCACCACCGCCGATCAGTTCTTCAACCGCCCGACTGATCCCCGCACCCGCTCGTTCATCAACGGCGAGATGGTGTATTGAGCGACCACCCCTAGCCCCAATGCTCTCTAGATAAGGCGCGCCGCCCGCGAGAACGCGGGCGGCTCCATCGTGTCCACGATGCGCGCGGCTGGGTGAGCGCTCACTAAACAGGATTGCCACTAGACCGGTAGTTTAGCTTGCCAATCACCCCTTGCGCGTGTATTATCACCCCGTGACTGATCCAACTGTCGAATCCGCTCCGCTGGACACCCCGGTGGACACCGAGGCCGAAATGGCCGGAACGCGCAATCGCATTCCAGGCGTGGCCAGCGCCCGGTTCCATCTCATCTTGCTGCTCAGCGTCAAGCTCAGCCGGCTGAACGGGGTCTGGCTCGCCGTCTACATCGAAATCTTCACGCTGCTCACCTTGTTTACGTGGGCAAACCGCATGGAATCGTTGGACGTCGGTCTGGCGGTGGGCATTGCTTTCCTGACCTTGGCCGTGCTCGACTGGGTCGCTCTCTCGCAGCTGCCGCGCCGCGGTCGATCGTTCGGGCCGGTTGCCCCCCCCTTATTAGTGTTGGTTCTGCTGCGCGCCGCTGTGACCATCGGGCCGGTGCTCATCCCGCTCAGTCCGCTGTGGATCGCCACCTTGGTGGAAGTGGGCAACTTCGCGCTGACGGGCTATGTGCTCGATAGTCTGTGGGGGGAACCCTTCCGTCTCTCCGTCACCAAGCTCACCCTGCGATCATCCAAGCTGCGCGGCGCGCCGCCGCTGCGTGTGCTGCACGTGAGCGATTTTCACGTCGAACGCCTGACCCGTCGCGAAGAAAAGATGATCAAGTGGATCGACGAACTGCGCCCCGATCTCATCGTGTACACCGGCGATTTGCTGAATTTTTCCTATCTGGACGATGAACGCGCGCGCGCCGATTGTCTCCGTTTGTTGTTGCAGCTGCACGCACCGTTGGGCGTGTATGGCGTCCCCGGCACACCCCTCATCGATACGCCCGAAGTGCAGGCGGCGCTCTATCCCCAGACGCCGCACATTCGCTGGTTGAAGAATGAAACGATCGAGATTGAAGGCTATCCCCAGCTGCAGATTATCGGGCTGACCTGTACCCATGATCCCACGTTGGATGCGCCTAGATTTGCGCAGGTGCGCGCCACCGTACCGTCTGAAAAATTCACGCTGCTGTTGTATCATTCACCTGACTTGATGCCGGAAGCTATCCGCACCGGAATTGATTTGTATCTGTGCGGCCACACGCACGGCGGGCAAATCCGGCTGCCCCTGTGGGGCGCCATCGTGACCGGGTCGTTGTATGGCAAGCGTTATGAAATGGGCCGCCATGAAAGTGGCGCGACCACCTTGTATGTCAGTCGCGGCATTGGCCTGGAGGGGAAAGGCGCACCCCGCATGCGCTTTTTGTGTCCACCGGAAATGGAACTGTTTGAACTACGCGGCAGTGAACCCTAACATCTTATTCTCAAAGGAGTGTGTGCTATGAAATTGCGATTTGTGGTTGTTTTGTTTCTGGTCGTGTCGAGTGTTTTGGCGCTCAGCTGGACGGCGGTAGCGCAGCCTAGTACCCCCGTCAAGTTGGCGGCCAATCCGTCCGCAGTGTTGCGCTCGTCGACCACGCTGACTTACTCCGTTTATCTACCGTTGTTGTTTTATTGCTACCCACTCGTGGGATATGATCCGTATTATTCACTCTATCAAGGCGACATGGCCGTAATCCATGTGGATGCCGCGTGGCGTAGTTGTCCCATGGTGAGCGGCAGCGGCATGACGATAGCCGTCATTGACACCGGGGTCGATCTCGATCATCCTGATCTCAAGGCGAACCTCATTGCCGGCTATGACTATGTGGACTACGATGCCGTACCGGAAGACGGCAACGGACATGGCACTAATGTCGCCGGTATCGCGGCCGCCGCCCTCAACGGAATCGGTGTGTCGGGCGTAGCGCCCTCGGCCAAGATTCTGCCCGTGCGCGTGTTGAATAACGAGGGCAGCGGCTCCACCAGCGGTGTAGCCGCAGGCGTCATTTACGCCGCCGATCGCGCGCAGGTTTTGAACCTGAGTCTTGGCGGAACCGGCTCGAGCACGACCCTGCAAAACGCCATCAACTATGCGGCCAACACCAAGGGACGCTTAGTGGTGGCCGCCTCGGGGAATTGTGGCGACTCCTACTACTATTTCAATGGTTGCAGCTATATGAATCAGCCATCGTATCCGGCCGCCTACTCAAATGTACTGGCGGTCGCTGCCACGACCAATGCGGATACCCGCGCCAGCTTCTCGACGCAAGGATCCTACGTCGATGTGGCTGCGCCGGGGTATCAAATCTACAACACCTTCATGGGTAACTCTTATCTCGCCGAAAGCGGCACGTCACAAGCCGCGCCGCACGTGGCGGGGCTGGCGGCGCTTATTTGGTCGAAGTATCCGTCCTATACAGCGGCGCAAGTGTGGAATCGCATCACGTCCACGGCGGTTGATCTGGGTACCGCTGGCACAGACATTGCCTTCGGTGCGGGCCGCATTGACGTGAAGAAGGCGTTTGGGATCACCCTGGCTAACGTGAACGAGCCTGAGGCCCAGCTCGCGCAGGTTGAACCAGCTGCCCCGCTCGATCAACGCGCGGCCCCCATCGCGGCGGGCCGCGTCATCGTGAAGTTCAAGTCGACGGGCGCGGCGTCACAAACCTTGCAGCAGATGAGCGGCGTCGTCGTCATCAACTCGATCGACGGGATCGACGCGCAGGTGCTGCAAGTGCCGGCCGGCCAGGAATGGCAAGTGGTCGATCAACTGCGCGCGCAGTCCGGCGTGGAATATGCCGAACCCGATTACGTGATCAGCCTCGCGCCAGGCAAGTAGACCAGACAACTTAATAGCCAGTTTTTCGCTACAACCAAAACGAGGCGAGCGGAGAGCTCGCCTCGTTTCTTGTCCTGATTTTCTTACTGTTTCTCGTAAGGTGTCCCATCGGCCGCGGGCGGTGTGGCGCGTCCGACCGCGCCGGTCAACACGATAATGGTGAGCAGATAGGGCAGCATCTGTGGCAGCTGCGATGGAATATCGGGCCGGTAGATGCTCACCGTCGTGGTGATGCTGTTGCCCAGGCCGAAGATCATCGCGCCAATCAGCGCGCCGAAGGGCGACCACTTGCCGAAGATCATCGCGGCCAGGCCGATGAACCCCAGACCATTCGTCATCTGCGGATTGAACACGTCGACCGCTTCGAGCGTAAACCACGCGCCGCCCAGCCCCGCAATCACGCCGCCCAGCAGCACATTGATGTAGCGGGTGCGAAACACGTTGATGCCCAGCGTATCGGCGGCGCGCGGGTGTTCGCCCACGGCCCGCGTCCGCAGACCCCACGGCGTATAAAACAGCATGTAATGGATCAAGAACGCGAGAATCAACATGATGTAAGTCAACGGCTGCTGCTGAAAAAGGATCGGTCCGATGATCGGAATCTGACTGAGCAGCGGGATTTGCAAGATCGGAAACGTGCCGGGGCCGGCTGGCAAATTTTCGGCCAGGAATTGGCGATAGAGATACCCCGTGACGCCCAAGGCGAGAATGTTGACCACCGTACCGCTGATGATCTGATCGGCCTTGAATTTGATCGAGACCACCGCGTGCAGCAGCTGCATCAACATCGCGGATGCGACAGCGGCGACAAGCGCGAGGAGGCGGCTCAGCGAGCCGGCCGTCGCCACATCCATGGAGTCCTTGAAAATCTGGAACGAGAACAAGTTCACGGCGTAGGCCACCATCGCCGCCGTCAGCATCTTGCCTTCGATGCCAATGTCAACTACCCCGGCCCGCTCACACATCACGCCGCAAAAGGCCGCAAACGCAATCGGGGTGGCCACGCGCAGCGTCTGGGCCAGGGTATCCACGATGCATTTATCGCGGCACTCCCCGCCGATGATCAGATTCAGCAGAATCCAGACCGCAAAGAGACCAAACGCACTAACGACCACGGTCACCCAGCGCGTGCTGCGTAAACCAAGTCGCGAACCGTTGCCGATTGTCTTCGTGAGTGTGCTCATCGCTTAACCTCCCCAGCCGCGGGTCAATGGCGCTTCTTCTTCTGTTCGCCGTTCAGCTTTGATGCGGTATAGCCAGCGCACAATGGGTGGTGCGGCCACAAAGAGCAGCACCAGGGCCTGAATTACCGAAATGACGTATTTGGACACGCCTGAACTGAGTTCCATCAAATCGGCCCCGTTGCGCATCGCCCCGAACAGAAAGGACGAGAGGACAATGCCCAGCGGATTATTCTTAGCCAGTAGCGCAATGGCAATGCTGTCGAAGCCGTAACCGCTGGAGAAGAACATGGGCAGGCAGCGGCAGCCCGAAACGCCCAGCACCTCGACCGTCCCGGCAACTCCGGCCAGCGCGCCGGAGATAACCATGGCCGTCACGATATTGCGGGTGATATTGATACCGGCGTAACGGGCCGCATTGGGATTGGCGCCCACCATGCGTAGTTCAAAGCCCAGGGTCGTTCGCCATAACAGCCACCAGACGGCAACGGCGGCGAACAACGCCAACAGCAAACCGATGTGAAGACGATCATACTGATCCTGGAATGGCCACCAAGCTTGTGTCAAAGCCGGCAAAGCGACGAAAGCAATAATGCCGACCGCGATCCCGCCGCTCAGGTAAGCCAATCGACGTTGGCCCGACTTCTGCAAACGATTCTTCCAGGCAGGCCGGCGCAGGACCAAGCGAAAAACGATCAGCGAGAGCAAGGCCACAATAAAGGCTACGCCCAATGCATTAAGCGGGTCGTGTAAGCGCTCGGGTACCGCCGCAAAAGTCCACAATTCAGCCGCGGGCGAGACACGCGGGGTTTGAACCGCGCTCGTGCCCGGCGCGCGCAGCGGGCCGCTGACGATATACTCGACCAGCCGGAAAGCGACGTAATTCATCATGATCGTCGTGATCACTTCGTGCGCGCCTGTGCGAGCTTTAAGGTAACCTGGAATCGCCGCCCAGATCGCGCCGCCGAGCGCACCCGCCAGCAGGACCAACGGCAGGTGAACGATTGCTGGCAGATCGGTTGTGACCTGGCCGATAAAGGCCGCACAGACCGCGCCGATGTAGAACTGCCCTTCTACGCCGATGTTGAATAGGCCCGACTTGAAGCCGATCGCTACCGCCAGACTCAGCAGAATGTAAGGCACGGTAGCGACTAATGATTCGGACAGGCCGCGCTCCTTGATGAGTGCACCGCGGATCAGACCTCCGTAAGCCTGGCCTACGGTTTCAAGACTGCCGCTCGTGATCCAGATCACGATGGCCCCCAGCACAAAAGCTGTAACGGTCGCCAATAAGGGCATCCCCAGCGCGCCAAACACGCGCCGCAGGGTACTGCGATCAGGGAGCGGGGGTTGTGCCGGTTGAGCCGCGACTGAATTAGACATGCGCTTCCTCCTTCACCACACCCGCCATTAATAGTCCCAACTGCTCACGCGTGGCCACACTGGCGGTCACGGTCTGTAAGATGTGGCCTTTATACATGACGGCGATCCGATCGGACAGGCTCAAGATCTCGTCGAGTTCCGCGCTGACCAGCAGCACTGCCACGCCGCTATCGCGGGCCTTCACGATCTGGCGGTGGATGAATTCAATACTGCCGACGTCTAAACCGCGCGTCGGTTGGTTCACGATGAGTAGCTTGACCGGGCGGGCTAGTTCACGCGCCACGATCACTTTCTGTTGGTTGCCGCCCGATAACGATCCGACGTTGGTCATGGTGCTGGGCGTGTGGATATCGTACATGCGCACCAATTCTTCGGCGTGCTGTTCGATGACGGGCCAGGCCATTTCGAGACCGTGCGCAAAGGGTGATTCGTAATACGTGCACAGCACCAAATTATCGCGCACCGGGAACGAAAGCACGAGGCCGTGCTTATGCCGATCTTCCGGCACATGGGCCGTCCCCACTTCTGTCACCTGCCGGGGTGTGGAATGCGTGGTATCGTGCCCTAGGATCGTGATGTGACCGCCGACGGCGTGCCGCAGTCCGGTGAGCGCTTCAGTCAATTCGGTTTGGCCGTTGCCCTGTACGCCCGCCACGCCCAGGATTTCGCCTGCGCGCACTTCAAAAGACACGCCATCAACAGCTTGATGGTGGCGATCGTCCTTAACCTGCAAATCGGTGACGCGCAGCACCGCGTCGCCAGGATGGGCTTCGGCTTTATCGATCGTCAAGATGACCTTGCGACCCACCATCATCTCGGCCAGCAGTTCAGAGGTGGCCTCAGCCGGATTGGCCGATCCGACCATTTGCCCGCTGCGCATCACGCTGATCCGATCGGACACGGCAAAGACTTCCCGCAGTTTGTGCGTGATGAAGACGATGGACTTGCCCTGCTCAACCAGCTTGCGCATGATCACGAAGAGATCATCGGCTTCTTGTGGGGTCAGCACGGCCGTTGGCTCGTCCAGGATCAAAATCTCGGCGGCACGATACAGCGCCTTCACAATCTCCACGCGCTGCTGCTCGCCCACTGTCAGGTCTTTCACGTACGCATTCGGATCAACCGCCAGGCCATACTGCTGGCTCAAGTCGTGGATACGATTGGCCGCGGTACGCCGATCGAGTACGGACATGCCCTTCAGGGCGCGTGTCGCAGCCACCAGCGATTCTTGACCCAGCATGATGTTCTCGGTCACAGTCAGTGGGGGAATGAGCATGAAGTGTTGGTGAACCATGCCGATCCCCTGCGCGATCGCATCATGCGGCGACGTGATCCGGGTGGGTTTGGCGTCGATGGTGATCTGTCCTTCG
The DNA here is from genome assembly GCA_041738395.1 of Thermoflexales bacterium. Lineage (GTDB taxonomy): Bacteria > Chloroflexota > Anaerolineae > Fen-1058 > Fen-1058 > Fen-1058. The sequence goes on along the minus strand of JBGSPW010000027.1, from coordinate 916 downwards.
TCCGGCTGATACAGTCCATACAGGATGTTCATCAAGGTGGATTTGCCGGCGCCGTTTTCGCCCAGCAGCGCGTGAATCTCGCCCTTGCCTAAATCAAAGTTGACGTGGTCATTAGCCAGTACACCGGGAAAACGTTTGGTAATGTCAGAGGCTTGCAGCGCTAAGGTCATAGCATACTCCTAAAGTGAGAGCCTGATCGAACATCTTCATTCATTGCAAAATTCTCGCTTCGGGAAGTGAACACTCACTGAAGTCAGGCAGTGAGCCTTACGAGTAAAGGAAGGGTGCTGCACTCTCGATTGGAGTACAGCACCCTCTCAGCTTCAAACGCGCAACTTTACTTGTAACCAGTCGCCAGCGAGCCGGCTTTCAAAGCGTCGGTCGCTTCCTTGATCTTGGCCTTCACCGCATCGGGGATCTTGCTGTCCCAATCGTGATAGGGCGCCAGGCCCACGCCGCCATTCTTGATATTGGCCGTGACGGCGCCCGCCTTGGCGGTGCCGCCGTTGACGGCCTTGAGGTACTCATAAACCGCCACGTCGACGTTCTTCATCGCGCTGGTGATCAGTGCATCCTTGACTTCTGGATACGTGTTGTACTGATCCACGTCCACGCCGATCGCCATCAGGCTCTTCTCCTTCGCGGCCAGCAAGCCACCGTTGCCGGTGTTGCCACCCACGCCGAAGATCACATCGCAGCCTTGGCCGATCATGCTTTGGCCGGTTTCCTTGCCCTTGGCCGGATCGACGAACGAGGGGATGTAGACATTGAGCGTCTTGGCATCCGCCTTGATCCACTTGGCGCCGTTCTGATAACCCACCACGTAGCGCACTACGGGCGGGATTTCCATACCGGACACCGTGCAGACCGTGCCACTCTTGGTCATACCGCCGGCCAACACGCCCGCCAGGAAACC
>JBGSPW010000022.1:0-3636 GCA_041738395.1 Thermoflexales bacterium | reverse complement strand
TGCCGCCAACGAACCAACCCGTCCATATGAAGATTTTCTGGCCGAAAGACGGTAGGCCGCACCATGTACGACCTGCGCATTACGCCCTCAGCCGAAAAAGACTTACGGAAACTGTCGGCCAGCCTGTTCGAGCGTGTCAACATCCATATTCTGGCTTTGCGCGATCAGCCGCGTCCGTCCGGCGCACTGAAATTATCCGGAGCACTGGCGGGTTGGCGCATTCGCGTGGGCGATTATCGCATCCTCTATCTCATCGACGATCAGGCTCGCACGATCACCATCGCCCGGGTCAAACACCGGCGCGAGGTCTATCGTTAGGCAACGATCCGATCGTGTTTGCCCGCGCCCGCCGCGGGCGCAGGGCATCGACGAACAGGAACACGCCGAGACCGGCCATCAGGGCAAAAGGTAAAGTCAAAGTAGCAGTCATGCTGCACCTCCACAGGTAAGTGTTTCTACAGAAACCAGCGGCCCGTCGTCTCGTCGTGTCCCACTGAAAACGGGGCGACGCGCTAGGCGGACGGCGGACACGGGCCAACGGCGGCTCGCTCGGACCGCCGATCAAACTCAGCGCGACCGGGGGTGAATCGCGTTTCACCATCGCAGCCGCTTCCGTCAATTGCTCAGCCGTGGGCGCTCCGACAAAGACCGCGCCCACGCCGTGCATCGCCCGCACGGTCCCGGCGATATGGCGCCACGGAGGCGGCAAGATCACGATGACGCCGTCGACCTCCGCACGGCTGTCGACCTTCACCCTGATGTCCAACTGTTCGACAAAATCATCCGCATTCGGGACGACATCGCCGGCGTTGATCACGGCCGCCTGAGCCTCCCGGTCGCCGGGCGGATTGGCAAAATCGGACACACCACCGGCCAGCTGGAAACGGGGATCGCTCGTGAAGACCGCCCAGAAACGCGGTAAGTTAGCCCACGCACAAAAGAACCATAGGTCAGTCATACGTCGCTCCCCTCCCGGCCGCTTCGGCCGACGCGCGCTCCCGCATGATCGCCACCACCCCGGCGAGGTCATCGCCTGTCCGTTGAAACTGATGCGCAAGACTCAGCCACATTTCAGCCGGAGACGGGTGGTCAGCGCGCAGGTCGCGCGCCGAACACACGTGGGTCGTGATCTGGAAGACTGGCGCCAACGTAGGACTGTCACTCATTGCCTTTTGCCTATGCGATACCGCCAGCCGGCACGCACGGCCAGGTCGTGTTTGGGCAACAGCACGACGAACAAGGTCCAACGCGATGTGCGCGGCAAAGTGCGTGCACTCATGGGTAATTCGGTGGACAGGTAGGCGTAAGCCGCCGCCAGATCATCCGCCACAAACAGCCCGCTATTCAACGCGTCGAGCGGATACGCCGTGGCGTCCCTGGCGGCCAGCGCCTCACCCCAGCGATCGAGCGGGTAGGCCGTGGCCTGCTCAAAGGTTACTTCGCCGGCGTTTGATTCGCGTCCGGTTCGCCAGGTCCGCTGGAACGTTCTGGCATCCAGCGGGGTGTAGATGATAAAGGCGGCGCGACCGTCCTGTCCCAGGGCCGTGATGGCGGGACGATCTCCGGCGGTGACACTAAGCACGCGCTCAATATGCAGCGACCGCCCGGCCGCATCCAGGCCGGCTTGATTTAACAGCGCCAACACCCGTGCGTCTGTGGCGCTGGCCGCCAGGGGGCCCGTCGCCTCCAAGGCGAGCGGCTTCTCACTGGTACGCTGCATCCGGACCAGCAACAGGGCCAACGCCCGGTTGCTCGCCGTGATGGCACGCGCCAGCCGTAAAAACCCGATCGCCATGACAGCGCCCAGGCCGAGGCCCAGCGCGATCAGCGGCGCGAAGTCGATCACACTCTGCGTAATCGTCAGCGGCGTGATCGCGGCGGGCGGTACAGGCGTTCCTGTGCTGCGGGCGCGCAGGGGAAAGTCCCCGGCTCGCTCAAGCGGCAGGTTGTCCGACTGGCGCGTGCTCCAGCCGGCCGGCACGATCACACGCACTGTCGCTCCGGCGATCGCTGGCAGGGAGTAGACACCACGCGCATCGGTCACAACCATTTGGACACCCGCCGGTGTTTGCCCGTGTCCGCCGTCCGCCAAGCGCGTCGCCCCGCTTTCAGCGGGGACACGACGAGGCGGCGGGCCGCTGGGCGCTACGGAAACCGCCACGCCCGACAGGCCGACTTCATCCGGGTCACGTTGACCGTTGTCGTTAGCGTCGTCGAACACGATCCCCGTGACGGTCGCCACCGTACCAGAGTCTGGCGTTCCAACTTCCGGTTGACTCGGCTGCAGCGTGCCAGTCGCGCGCTGGGTCTGATCCCGACTGGTGGGCGGGGTCACGCGATCGGACATCGGAAAACCGGCCGAGGCACTGGATGGCGTCGCGGTGTTTGTCGGCACTGGCAGCTTTGTCGGCAAGCTGGTGGGCAGCGCTGCCTTTGTAGGCAATGCCGTGGGCCACGGTGTTTTTGTCGGAATGCTCGTCAGAGATTTCGTCGGAATTTCAGTCGGCGGCGATTCCTTCGTCGCTGGGACTGCGGTCGGCTGGATCTGTTCTTTAGTCGGCTGGGGTTCCAGCGGCGGCTTGGTCGGCGCTTCCACGGGCGGTTTGGTGGGCAGCTGATCTTGCGCCCACACCGGCTGAATAAATGACCGGCTCGAAAATGACATGACAAGCAGCACGGCCCAGATCGGTAACGCTAAAGCCCAGGCCACTAACCCGCGTCGGAAGATATTCATTCCACCACCTCTCCGTGGTGGTGAGATTTCTGCTCAACCAGACAAGTCCACGGATCGATGTGAACCGACGCGGCCCGAACTTCCAGATGGAGATGCCAGCCTTTGGCATTACCCGTGCCGCCCATCTGACCCAGACGTTCGCCCGAGGTGATCGCTTGAGGCCTGTGGACCTCGACCGTGTTGAGATGCGCGTACCACGTTTCGCAGTGATCCGCGTGCCGCACGATGATCAGCTTGCCATACAGCCCGTCGCTGTCACCGGCATAGCGCACGACGCCCGGCAGTTGACAGGCGCGCACCGCGTCGCAACACCGCCTGAACGCGCGCCACTAACTCGCGCGTACTAAACGGCTTCGTCAAATAGTCGTCGGCGCCCAGCGTAAACGCCCGGACCTTGTCGTCTTCGGCATCCCGCGTCGTCAGCATAATGATCGGCGTGTCGGCCACGCGCCGGACTTGCTCCAATAACTGGAAGCCATCCTGGCCCGGCAACCCAATATCCAGGATGATGAGTTGGGGTACGTTCTGTTGAAACACCTGCCAACTCGTCAGCCCATCGGCCACGCTCGAAGGGAGATAGCCTTCCAGATGCAGCGCGCTCTCGACAAAGGTTCGCACGTGTGGGTCATCGTCTACAATGAGGATTCTGGCTGGCGCTTCCATCCTAATCCTCCGGCTGTACTTGTTGCACCAGACCGACTAGATCGCGCGCTGAAATCGGCTTGATGAAATAGGTGGTGGGCACTGCCTGCAAGCGCGCGTGCACCGCATCGTCGGTCAGCGAGGTCATCACAATGACCCGCACCGCGTGCGACTCAGGCCGCTCAAAAAAATCCAAACCACTGCCGTCCGGCAGGCTCAGATCAAGCAATACCAGCTCGAACCGCTCGTTCTGAATCAGG
>JBGSPW010000058.1:0-64438 GCA_041738395.1 Thermoflexales bacterium | reverse complement strand
GACGAAGTGGAGCGCGGGATGGTGCTGGCGAAGCCGGGGTCGATCAAGCCGCACCGCGAGTTTGAGTCGGAAGTGTACGTGCTGCGCAAGGATGAAGGCGGGCGGCACAAGGCGTTCATCTCGGGCTATCGGCCGCAGTTCTACATTCGGACGATGGATGTGACGGGCGAGATTACGCTGCCCGAGGGGGTGGAGATGGTGATGCCGGGTGACAACATCAAGATGAAGGTGAAGTTGATCACGCCGGTGGCGTTGGAGCAAGGCTCGCACTTCGCGATTCGCGAAGGCGGCTTGACGGTCGGCGCGGGTGTTATCACCAAGGTCGCCGGGTAATAATTTAAGACCTGGCGCGGGCCACAATCCTGTGCCAGGCTATCAGTGGAAGAGAGTAACTAGTCATGGCCAAGAAAGATGTTCGCAGTACCATCACGTTAGCGTGCACTGAGTGCAAAGAGCGCAATTACACATCGCAGAAGAACCGGCGGAACGACCCCAATCGCTTGGAGATCAACAAGTTCTGCCCGCGCTGCCGCAAGCACACTCCGCACAAGGAACAGAAGTAACTGTCAGGCGTATTGTTCATAGTTCCGAGGTCGGGTGTATAATGACCTTGGAACTTACTTTAGGCGAGTAGCTCAATTGGCAGAGCACCGCTCTCCAAAAGCGGGGGTTGCGGGTTCAATTCCTGCCTCGCCTGCCTAGAATGGCTTGGCCGCGCGACACCCAGCAGCCCATCACTGTTTCACGGTGGGCATGGGCAGTGTGCGCGGCTAAATTTTGCAAAGGCATCATTAGAGGAGTCATCGCGTGTCTGAAGTCAAGCAAGACAACCGTATGGTTCGATACTTCAAAGAAACTCGCGCCGAAGTGCGCAAGGTGCATTGGCCCAGCCGCAAGGATGCGCGCGGCCTGACCACTGTCGTGTTGGTCGTTACGATCGTCATGACGATTTTCTTGGGCTTAATTGTTAGCCCGCTGGCCTCGGCGTTTGCCGGTAGTTTGTTTGTCCAGCAGAGTCCGGTGGCGATTGTCATTGGATTGGTGTTGGCTATCGCGGGCGTAGTCGGGATCGCCATCGCGCTGCGCCGCCAGTAGGCGCGCCAATAGGCGAGTGAAACCAAAGCGAGCAGTCTCATGACCGACGAAGTTCAGATCCCGGAAGAAGAAGAAAAGCCGCAGGACGAGTTGCCTCAGGTTGAAGCTGAGGCCGCATCCCCTGTGGCTGCTTTTGCTTTCGACAACGATGAGGAAGATGATGATGTGATCGTGTTGCCGACGCCGACCAGCGTCCAAGCGATCGAACTTCCCGCGCCTGAAGCAGAAGAAGTGAAAGCCGCGCTGCGCGAATTGCGCGCGACGGCGATGCGCGCGGCCACTTCAGGTGAAGGCGCGCCTGACCTCAGCGAGGCCCCCGACGAACGCGCGTGGTTTGTGGTGCATTGCTATTCAGGTTACGAAAACAAAGTCAAGCATAACCTGGAACAGCGCATCGAATCGATGGGCATGGCCAATCAGATCTTTCAAGTGGTCGTCCCGACCGAAGAAGAGATCGAGGTCAAAGAAGGCAAGCGCCGCACGATCGAGCGCCGCGTCTTCCCCGGTTATATCCTCGTGCAGATGTTGATGAACGACGATTCGTGGTATGTGGTGCGCAATACGCCGGGCGTAACCGGGTTTGTCGGGATGGGCAATAAGCCCACGCCCTTGCGCCAGGAAGAAGTGCAAGGCATCATCAAGCGCATGGAAGCCGAAGCGCCCAAGGTCAAGGTGACCTTCAAGCCGGGCCAGAAGGTGCGCATCGTCGATGGGCCGTTCAATGATTTCATGGGCACGGTCGACGAGATCAATATGGACAAGGCCAAGGTGCGCGTGATGGTCTCGTTCTTTGGCCGTGAGACGCCGGTGGAATTGGATTTCTTGCAAGTCGAAAAAATGTAGTCGTGTCGTCGCGGGGCTGCCCTGCGGCTATTCTGATAAAGTGATTCAAAATTTGTGGGAGGGCCCGCGCTCTGATGCGCGTAAGGCCCGCTAGCACCACGAGGAGAGAAACATGGCAAAGAAACTGAAGGTCGTTGTCAAGTTGAACATCAACGCGGGCAAAGCGAATCCTGCCCCGCCCATCGGCCCGGCGTTGGCCCAGCATGGGATCAACCTGATGGGCTTCTGCAAGGAATACAACGCCCGCACCGCCAGCATGGCGGGTCAGGTGATTCCGGCCGAGATCAGCATTTACACGGACAACTCGTTCACGTTTGTGCTGAAGACCCCGCCCACCACTGATCTGCTCCGCAAGGCGGCCGCGGTCGAAAAAGGCTCATCGACACCGAACAAGCAGAAGGTGGCGAAGATTAGCCGCAAGCAAGTGCGCGAGATCGCCGAGACCAAGATGAAGGACATGAGTGCGTTCGACATCGAAGCGGCGATGGAGATGGTGGCCGGTACTGCGCGCAGCATGGGTATCGAGATCAAGGACTAACGTTGAAGTGGGAGGGCGCGCGTTAAGACGCGGCGCGCTAAAGCGCGGATACGGCCCGTTTGCACCACCAGGAGATTACAATGGCACAACACGGTAAGAAGTACAACGAAGCAGCGAAGAAAGTCGATCACGATAAGATCTACGCGCCTGGTGAGGCGCTGCAGTTGGCGAAGGAAACGTCGTATGCGAAGTTCAATGCGACGGTGGAAGTGCACTTCCGCCTGGGCGTTGATCCCCGCCAGGCCGATCAGCAGGTGCGTGGCGTTGTCGTGCTGCCGGCCGGTTTGGGCAAGCTGGTGCGCGTGATGGTCTTCGCGCAGGGCGAGGCCGCGCGCGTGGCGCAGGAAAACGGCGCCGACTTTGTGGTGAGCGACGACGAAGGATTCAAGAAGATTCAAGATGGTTGGACGGATTGGGATGTGACGATTGCGATGGCCGACATGATGGGCAAGGCCGGTCGCTTGGGGAAAGTACTCGGTCCGCGCGGTTTGATGCCCAGCCCCAAGGCGGGTAACATCACGCAGAATGCGGCCGACCTGCCCCGCATGATTACGGAAGCGAAAGCCGGTCGTGTGGAATTCCGCATCGACAAGACCGCCGGGATTCACGTGCCGATCGGTAAAGCGTCGTTTACGCATGAACAATTGATGCAGAACTTCGCCGCGCTGATGGATGCTCTGAAGAAGTCCAAACCGACGGGCGCCAAGGGAACCTACATCAAGAAGATTTCGGTCGCGGCCACAATGGGCCCCGGCGTGCGTGTCGATCCGAATGCGGCTCAGTCGATGGAAGGCGGAGCGTAACCCCAGTAACAAACTCTCGTGCGGGTGATGAATCCGCGCGAGGTTGAAGCACAATTGAATACTGCCGCAGCCCGTGACCGCAGGCGCCGATCGTCGATCGGCTTAATCAGAACCTGCCGAGGCGAAAGTCAGAAGATCGCTCAGAAAGCCTGTGCTTTTCAGCGTCCAAAGTCTTTGCCTCTGTAGTTCTGCGGCAAAGATTTTTGTTGTTCAGACCAAACAACAGGACGAAAGGAGGTGAATCAAGTGCCAGTTAGTAAAGAACGTCGTGGTGAGTTGATTGCCGAGTATACCGAGTGGTTCAAGAACAGCCAGGCCGTGGTGATCGCCAGTTACCAGGGCGTGAAGACCGCCGACCTGTACCGTCTCCGCTCGAAGATTCACGAAGCGCAGGGTGAACTGCACGTCGTGAAAAATACGTTGGCCGGGATTGCCTTGAAGAACGCGGGCCTGCCCGTGCCGGAAGATATGCTGACCAGCTCCGCTATCGTCGGCTTCGGATTGAGTGATCCGACCGCGGTCGCCAAGGCGATGATGACCTTTTCGACTGAATCGCAGAACTTCAAGATCAAGGGCGGCCTGCTGGGCACCCGTGTGATCGATGCGGCCGGCGTGAAAGCGCTTGCTGACTTGCCGCCGCGCCCAATTTTGTTAGGCGGGTTGGTGGCGACGATCCAAGGGCCGATGTCGCAATTGGTCAACATCCTCAACGCCCCGCTACGCGAATTGGTGCAGGTGCTCAAAGCGCGCTCGGAACAGGAACCGGTTGCGGCCTAGCCTGGCAACCGATCGCCCCGCGCCAACATCGTTGGCGATCAGACGATGGCAATTTCAAGTTGCCGCGAAATCAAATTTTTAAGTATTCCATGGAGGAATTTCAAAATGTCTGAGAAGTTGGAAAAAATCATTGCGGATCTCGATGCGCTCACGTTGCTCGAGGCTGCTGAATTGTCGAAGTTGCTGCAAGAGAAGTGGGGCGTCAGCGCCGCTGCGCCGGTGATGATGGGCGCGATGGCTGCGGGCGCTCCGGCGGCTGCGGCGGCTCCGGTTGAAGAGAAGACCGAATTTGACGTGGTGTTGAAGGACGGCGGCGCGAAGAAGATCGAGGTGATCAAGGTCGTGCGCCAGCTAGTCCCGAACTTGGGCCTGAAGGAAGCCAAGGACATGGTCGACGGTGCGCCGCAGACCGTGTTGAGCGCCGTCAGCAAGGAAGCCGCGGCGGATGCCAAGGCTAAGTTGGAAACCGCCGGCGCGGGCGTCGAAGTTAAATAGTTTCTGAGCGAAGAAGCGCACGAGTTTTCAAAACGAACCGACCTTCCGGCATAATCACCGGAAGGTCGGTTTTGTTTTGTCGCGCTTCTCTGCGGCAGATTCACGTGATAACCAGGAACTACACTTTGTATCCGCGTTTGGAGCCTTTCTTGGAGGTTAGTTTTCGCTTGATCCCTAAACCGTAAACAAATCCTTCAACTTGTCGATGAACCCCTTCTCGCTTTGCGGGATCACTTCCTTGCCCAGCGTCTTCGCGAGTTCGCCAAACAACTTCCGTTGATCAGCGGAGAGACTCGTCGGCACGGCGACCTGCACCACGACGAGCTGATCGCCACGACCCTGCCGGCGCAAGTGCGGAATGCCCTTGCCCTTGATCGAGATGACGCGCCCCGTCTGTGTGCCAGCCGGAATACTGATCTTCTCATCGTCGTCGAGTGTAGGCACGACGATCTCGTCACCCAACGCAGCCTGCGCCACGTTGATCTGCACTTCCATCACCACATCGTCTTCGCGGCGGCGGAAGAACTTGTGCGGTGTGACATTGAGCACCACGTACAAGTTACCCGGAGGTCCGCCGAATTCGCCCAGTTCGCCTTCGCTAGCCAGTCGAATCTGTGTGCCCGTGTCAACGCCGGGTGGAACCTTCACAGTTAAGCGCCGCGTCACACGGATCTTCTTGTTACCACGGCATTGACTGCACGGCATCGAGATCGTCTCGCCTTCGCCACGACAAGCAGGGCACGTGGTCACGTTGACGAACGAGCCGAGGATCGATTGCTGCACCCGCCGCACTTCACCGGTGCCGTTGCATGTGCCGCACCGACTGGGCGTGGTACCCGGCTCGGCGCCTTTGCCGCTGCAGCGCGGGCACGTCTCGTAACGCGCCACATCAATTTCACGCTCCAGACCGAACGCGGCTTCATCAAACGTGATCGTCATGTCGAAACGCAGATCGGCGCCGCGCCGCGGCGTGCGGCGTGACGCTGAAGCGCCGCCGCGCTGCCCGCCGAAGCCGAAGAACTCTTCGAAGATGTCGCCTAGGCCGCCGAATCCGGTGAAGTCGCCGCTGAAGCCGCCCGCGCCGCCTGCCCCGCTGCCATCGACCGCCGCGTGTCCAAAGCGATCGTACGCCGCACGCTTGTTATCGTCCGACAGCACTTCGTACGCTTCGTTGAGCTCCTTGAATTTTGCCTCGGCATCTGCCGCTTTGTTCACGTCGGGATGATACTGCCGCGCGAGTTTGCGGTAGGCTTTTTTGATATCGTCTGAGCCGGTGCCTTTGGCAACACCCAGCACTTCGTAGTAGTCACGTTTGCGAGAAGCCATTCAACAATGTCCAATGAACAATGACCAATGACCAATGATTAATGACCGTGTGCGGGCAAGTCCTGCGCTGATCATTGATCATTGAAAATTGAAAATTGATGTTAATTCTGAGTGAATTCACCGTCAATCACGTCGTCGCCGCTGGGCCCGGTCGGGCCGGTCGGGCCGCCGTCACCACCCATACCGCCCGGCGGTGTGCCCGCATCGGGCTGCTGATACATCGCCGCACCGATCTTCTGTACGGACTGCGCCAGATCATCGGTTTTGGTCTTCAGGTCTTCCACGCTGCCGGTTTCCAGAATGCCCTTCAACGCGGCGGCTTTGGCTTCGACTTCATTCTTCACGTCCGCCGGAACCTTGTCACCCAGATCGCGCAGGGTCTTCTCGGAAGTATACACCATCGAGTCGGCGTTGTTGCGCGCTTCGATTCGATCCTTGCGTTTCTGATCTTCAGTGGCGAACTTCTCCGCGTCTTTCACCATCCGATCGACCTCGGTCTCCGACAGGCCCGACGACGCCGTGATGGTAATGTGCTGACTGCGGCCGGTGGCCTTATCCGAAGCCGACACCTTCATGATGCCGTTCGCGTCGATGTCGAAGGTCACTTCAACCTGCGGCATGCCGCGCGGGGCCGGGGGCAGCCCATCGAGGATGAACTTGCCCAGCGACTTGTTATCAGCCGCCATCGGACGTTCACCTTGCGTGACGTGAATCTCTACGCTGGTCTGACCGTCACTGGCCGTCGAGAACACCTGGCTCTTCTTCGTCGGGATCGTCGTATTGCGCTGAATCAACGCGGTCGCCACCCCGCCGAGCGTTTCGATGCTCAACGACAACGGCGTCACATCCAGCAGCAGAATGTCCTTCACTTCGCCGCCCAGCACACCGGCCTGAATCGCCGCACCGATCGCGACCACTTCGTCGGGATTCACGCCCTTGTGCGGTTCCTTACCGAAAAACTTGCGCACCGCTTCGACCACGGCGGGCATGCGCGTCATACCACCCACCAGCACGATCTCGTCGATCTTGTCCGGCGTGATCCCCGCGTCATTCAACGCGCGGCGGCACGGCTCGATCGAGCGATCGATCAAATCGGCGGTGATCTGCTCCAGCTTGGCGCGTGTCAACTTCATCTGCAAGTGCTTGGGGCCGGACGCATCGGCGGTGATGAACGGCAGATTGACTTCGGTTTCCATCAAGGTCGAGAGTTCGATCTTGGCCTTCTCGCCCGCTTCTTTCAGACGCTGCAACGCCTGCCGATCGTTGCGCAGATCGATCCCATCGGATTTTTTGAATTCGTCGGCCACGTAATCGATAATGCGCTGATCAAAATCATCGCCGCCGAGGAAAGTATCGCCGTTGGTGGACTTCACTTCGAACACGCCGTCGCCCACATCGAGGATCGAAAGATCGAACGTGCCGCCGCCCAGGTCATACACGGCGATCACTTCGTCGTTCTTCTTGTCGAGGCCATAGGCCAGCGAAGACGCCGTCGGCTCGTTGATAATACGCAGGACTTCCAGGCCCGCAATTTTGCCGGCGTCTTTGGTGGCCTGGCGCTGCGAGTCATTGAAATAGGCGGGCACGGTGATGACCGCCTGTGTGACGGTCTCGCCCAGATAAGCTTCCGCATCCTGCTTCATCTTCTGCAAGATCATGGCCGACACTTCCGGCGGCGAATAATCTTTGCCATCCATCACCACGCGGCAGTCGCCGTTGGGCGCTTCCACAATCTTGTACGGCAGGCGCTTCAGCGCTTTCTGCACCTGCTCGTCGCGCTGCTTGCGGCCCATTAAACGCTTCACCGAAAAGACCGTGTTCTCGGGGTTGATGACGGCTTGCCGCCGCGCCACCTGGCCCACGCTGCGCTCGTGCGTCTTGGGGTTCACGGCCACCACCGAGGGAATCAGCCGCGGCCCTTCGGACGACGGAATCACGACGGGTTCGCCGCCTTCCATCACCGCGACAACCGAATTGGTGGTACCGAGGTCAATGCCGATAATTTTACCCATGATTTTTCTCCTGATAAATTGACTTTGCTTGATTGAGCGTCATGGCCACCCCCGCCCACACCGCGGGGCAGGCTCGTCATGACGAAGTTATCTTGCTACGCGTACCATGGCTGGCCGTAACACTCGTTCGCCGAGCTTGTAGCCGCGCTGCACTTCGCCGATGATCTGCTCGCTGGCGAATTGATCTGAATCTTCGTATGTAACGGCTTCATGCAAATTGGGATCGAAGGCGTCGCCCGGGTTCACCACCATCGGCGTTACGCCCGATTGTTCCAATGCGCTATTCAGCTTGCGCTGCACCAACAGCACGCCACTGATCCACGGATGGTCTTTAAGATCGGCCGGCAGGGTCTGCATGGCGCGCTCAAAATCGTCGACGGCAGGTAACACGCGCTTCAAGGCTTCCGCGCCGGCGCCTGCTACGAGTTCGGTACGCTCCGCCTCGACGCGGCGCTTGTAGTTGGCAAACTCCGCGCGGCTGCGCTGCCAGCCATCCAGATTTTCGGCAGCCTGCGTTTTGATCTGATCTAATTCTGTTTCGAGTTCCTTCACCAGATCAGACGGCGCTGCAATTTCTGGCAGCGGCGGTGCGGGAACAAGTTCTGGTTGTTGTGTAGCTTTCATAGTCGGACTCATTACACCTTTGTATTTCACATGAATGCGTTTGGCTTTACGATTGGCTTTTTTGGTCATGGTTCAAAAATATCCGAGATTAAGTTCGTCATCAAGACTGACACATAGCGCACGGCCGAAATAGTGCGGGCATACGACATTCGCGTGGGGCCGACCACACCCAGCGCGCCCGTGGCCCGATCGGGAACACCATAGCGCGAGAGCACCAAGCTGCAATCGTGCAGTTCCGCCCAGCGGCCTTCACTGCCGATGACGACCTGCACGCCGTTGACGGCGGGATTCAAGGCGGTGCCCAGCACATCTTCCAGCAGCGATCGTTCTTCAAAAACTTTCAACAGCCCTTCGGCTGATTCGCGATCTTCAAATTCCGGCTTGCGTAGCACATCGCTCAATCCGTCGCGATAGATGTCGGCGGCCGCCCACTGATCGGCGCGGCTCATGATCTCAGTGACGCGCGCTAGCACATCAGCTTCCAGGGCCGAGAGTTCCGATCGGCGCGATTTGATGTCTGCCGCGGTGCGATTGTTGAACGTCGCATTCAGCTTAGTCGATACGGTATCGAGATCGCTCTGGCTCAACGGATCGGCCAGGGTCAGCATCTCTTGTTTTACCGCGCCGTCCATGAAGACCAGGATTAACAAGACCAGGCGGCCCTGCGTCGAGATCAATTGCAGGTGCTTAAAGCGCGCTTCTTGCGCGCGCGGCGGCGTGACGATGGAGACGCTGCCCGAGGTGCGGGCCAGTACCGACGCGGCCAGCTTCATCCACTGATCCAGATCGAGCCGCGCTTGATGGAATTGATGCACGATCGTGCGCTGCTCTTCCGCCGACAAATCGACATCGCCCATCAGCGTTTCGACGAAATAGCGATAACCCGAATCGGTGGGGATGCGGCCGGCCGAAGTATGCCGGTGCGTGAGGTAGCCTTGATCTTCCAGCTTCGCCAACTCGTTGCGAATGGTCGCCGGAGAGATGTCGAGGTTATAACGCTCGACTAGGCCCTTGGAGCCCACCGGCTGAACGCGGCGCGTACCGTCTTCATTTTCCGTCTCGCTGGCGACGTACTCGCGAATGACTAATCCCAAAATCAGTTGTTGACGGGAAGTTAGTTCAGTCAATATTTATGCCAACTTTTTAGCACTCTCGGCGCGAGAGTGCTAAATTATGACACGTAGATTATATCTCAGGGCCGGTTACTGTGTCAAGCATTTTTGTATAGGAGTTGTGTTAGAAGGTGGAGATGGACAACGTTTCAAAACAAGTCGTCGAATCGATCTAACGTGAGTACGGGATAAGCGGGATAAAGCCACGCTCAGCCGCCGGGAACGGCGGCGAGAATGAACTCAATACGCGTTCTTATCGGTGAACATCCGTAGCGCCGTGCGGATTATGATCTTGATGTCGAGCAGCAGCGACCAATTCTCGATGTACCACAGATCGTACTTGGTGCGGTCGCTGATGGACGTATCGCCGCGCAGGCCGTTGACCTGCGCCCAGCCGGTAAGCCCGGCTTTTTCTTTGTGGCGTTCCATGTAGCGCGGAATCGTGCGGCGGAATTGATCGACGTAGACCGGGCGCTCCGGGCGCGGCCCCACCAGGCTCATGTCGCCGATGAGCACATTGATGAATTGTGGCATTTCGTCGACGTTGGTCTTTCGCAAGAAGGCGCCTAATTTAGTGCGGCGCGGATCATCGGGGGTGGTCCAGCCGGGACCGTTGACTTCGGCGTCCTGCCGCATAGATCGGAACTTGATCATCATGAACGGTTTTGCATCCAGCCCCATGCGTTCCTGAGCGTAAAATACCGGCCCACGCGATTCGAGCTTGATCAAGATCGCTATCACGAACAAGAAGGGCGAAAACACCACTAACCACATTGCCGACAGGGTGACATCCATCAGCCGCTTGACAGTCAGACGCCAGCCGCGCTGGCGCACATCGCGCACGCTTAACAACGGCAGCCCGCCCAGATCGTCGATGGTCACCTGGGTTGCGATGATCTGGAAGACGTCGGGGAAGACTTTGATGCTGAGTGAAGCCTTGGAGCATTTGGAGATCAACTCCAGCATCTCGTCGTCCGACGCTTCCGGCAGCGCGATGATCACTTCGTCGATGTGCAGCTCATCGATGAGGCGCGACAGGTCGTCGGAGTTGCCCAGCACCGGAACGCCCAGCACACTGGTCGGCTCGATTTCGCCGTTTTTGTGGACGAAGCCGATGACTTCATAGCCCAGGTGCGGCGAGCCTTTGATCTTTTCCAGCACCAGCCGGCCGATGTCGCTGGTGCCGACAATCAGCACCTTGTCACGCCCGACGCCGCGCGCCTGCAAACGCCACTGCACGGCGTGATAGATCAAGCGCCCGACCATCACCAGCACGATGGTGAGCAGCCACGAATAGATGATCAAGACACGGGGAAAGTCAAACTCGAGGTTTTTGAACAACAGCGTCGAAACGGCGACGGACATCATCATGCCGATCGAGACCGCGCCGAACACCGCGTAAAACTCGTCGACGCGTGAGACGGCTCGCGCTTGATGATACAACTGCGCCCAAAACATGACGGTGCTGATCGCGATGATCTGGACGATCAGCAGCCCAAAGTAAGTGGCTAGGCCGCCCAGGTTGATGCTCGGATCGGCCTGCGCCGATTCCCAGCGGATACCATAGGCGATGAGAAAAGCAATGGCGATCATCAGCCCATCGGTGATCACCAAGCCGATCGCAGACAAGGCCCGAATACGATTGTTTTTCATCGCTTCATTTCTGCTCTCAACTGCGCCCCACCCTTCAGGCCCAGTCCCAACTTCACGAGCCAATCCACCCCACCGGAGGTGGTGGCTTGATAGTGCTTATGATAGAACAACCACATCGCGCGATCAAATTCATATTTTGCTTTAGCCGCGCCCGCGTTGTCCTGCCCGCTGGAGGCGCGCTTGACGTGCGTGACGACGACCTGCGGATAATAGTAGACCTGCCAGCCGCACTGCTTGAGGCGGTACGCCCAATCGAGGTCTTCACCGTACATCCAGAAAACCTCGTCCAACAAGCCTGCCTGCTCGATGGCTTCACGGCGCACCAGCATGAACGCCCCCACGACCGCATCGATCTCGGCCGCTTGATCGGGATCGAGGTAGGTCATGTTATAGCGGCCAAAGCGTTTACTGCGTGGAAATATTTTACTCAGTTGGGTCAAACGCCAAAAGGACACTTCCACGGTTGGGAAGCCGCGCCGACAAGCCAGATCGAGCGAGCCGTCGAGGCGCACCAACTTGGGGCCGCTCACTCCGAACTTGGGATGATCATCCATCAGCTGGATCATCTGCGCGAAAGCGTCGGGCGGCACAACCGTATCGGGATTCAAGAGCAACGCATAGCGTGGAAGTGTGGAATGTAGAATGCGGAATGCGGAATGCTGATCCCTAATCCCTGATCCCCGATCCTTGAATCCAAAATATCTCAACCCTAGATTATTCGCCGCCGCATAGCCGGTGTTCTCTGTGTTGCAGATGAGGTGGACCTGCGGAAACTCGCGTGCCACCATGTCGGCGCTGTCGTCGGGTGACGCGTTATCGACGACGCAGACCTCAAAGGTCACGCCGGTACTGGCATAGACAGATTTCAGGCAGTCGCGGAGCAAAGCGCAGACGTTGTAGTTGACGATGACGATGGCGAGGTCGAGCATGATAAGTGATAAGTGACGAGTGAGTCCTGGTGGTGTAACGATTGACGAGTAAATTACGTTTTACGTAGTACGTTTTACGGGCGCAGTTGGCAAGGTCTTTAACGGATTTCCGCGCAGCGCCGCCCGCAGGGCTTCCCGATCATCCCACGGATATTCAATTTCGCCAAAGCACATGGACTGCTCGTGACCTTTGCCGCAGGCCAGCACCACGTCGCCAGGCCGGGCGAGCGAACACGCGCGGGCCAGCGCCGCACCGCGATCGGGCACACGCCAGAAATCGACGCCTTCTGTACGGCCCTGTGCCAGCAACGCCTGCGCGGTCACTTCCATGATCTCGTCGAGCGCTTCCGTGCGCGGATCTTCGGCGGTCACGATGATTTTATCGGCGGCCCGACCGGCCACCTCGCCCATCAAGGAGCGCTTCTCGCGATCGCGCAAGCCCGCGCACCCAAACGCGACGATCACCTGCCTTTCGGTCATGGTGCGTGCCGCGGCGATGGATCGATCGAGGGCGTTGGGCGTGTGCGCGAAGTCCACAATGGCCGTGAAGTTCTGCCCTTCATTAATTCGTTCCATGCGGCCAGGAATGCCCCTAAAGGCCGCCAATCCCGATCGGGCGGCTTGAGGTTCAACGCCGAGTCCATCCACCGTGGCCGCGATGGCCGCGAGACAGTTCGAGACGTTAAACTCGCCGACGAGGGGCGTCGCGATCTCGATCGAGCGGCCCGCCCTGATCGCGTTGAAATGAATGGCGTCCGTGCGGTAATCGATGGCGATGGCGTTCCACGCGGCGGACTGCCGAACGGCGTAAGTGTAAATATCGGGACAATGCACACCGCAATTGGCCGCTGTTTCGATCCATGCGCGCAGATAGGTGTTGGAGAAATCGTCGTTGTTGAGGATGGCCGCTTTGCGCACGCCTTTTTTCATGGCCGTGGCGAGCGACTTGAACAAGATCCCTTTCGCGGCGCGATACGCTTCGAGCGAACCATGGACGTCGAGGTGCTCGTGCGTGATGTTGGTGACGACGGCCACGTCGAATTCGCAGGCGTCCACGCGATGCTGCGCCAGTCCGTGCGAGGTGGTTTCCAATACACAGTGAGTCATGCCCGCCTGCACCATTTCCGCGAGGTAGCGCTGCACGTCATCGGCGTCGGGCGTGGTAGTGTGCAAGCCGGTGTCCAGCACGCGCTCGCCGATCACCGCGTTGACGGTGCTGATCAAGCCGGCTTTGATGTTCGCGGCAGTGAGAATGGCGTGAATGAGATTGCTCGTCGTTGTCTTGCCGTCGGTGCCCGTCACGCCGATCATGATCAAGTGGCGCGCGGGGAAACCGTGCCACGCGGCATTGAGCCAGGCGAAGGCTTCACGGCCGTCGCGAACGCGCAGGTAATTCGGAATGGGGAATTCGGAATGCGGAATGACTTCAGCAATCTCGCGCTCACCGATAATTGCAATCGCTCCGCGCTCGATGGCGTTGGCGATGAAGCGATGTCCATCGACGGAGATGCCGGGATAGGCAACGAACAACGCGCCGGGGATGACTTTGCGTGAGTCGGTGGTGATGAGGGTGATATCGGGATCAGAGTGCGGCACGGTGTCCAGCGCGGGCAGGGCCGCGATCAGTTGGCTGAGTCGCATGGTGCGAATTGTACATCAATTTTAGAACGGGACGTGTGGAACGGGGAGGACACACCGCACTGAGACAATTCGTAGACAGCCGGTGGCATCCAACCAGCCGCCAACCCAGCTTGTCTATAATATTCACTATGCAGTCCTCGTTTCTGGACGAGCCCCTTGATCCAACCGGCGCCAATCAGGTCCTGTGTGCGGACTTGAGTCTGTTGTTCACGTTGTTCATCACCCGGATTCTGGAAACTGTAGCGCGCACCGGCGGCAAGCCGTTAGCCGATCAGTTCGCGCAACAGCTCAACTTTTACGCGCGGCAGCACGGCTGGAACGTCTTGACCGGGTTGACCAGCTTGACCGAGCTGGGGTATCGCATACCGGATGTTGATGCTAAGATGTTATCATCCGTTTACATCTCGTATGCGCAGTACGCGCAAAAGCTGGCCCGGCAAATTCTGGGCGAGCAGCTGCTGAAATCAACCCTAACGACCCTGCTAATCAATCTGCCGTCTGACATTGCCCAACTCAACACCCAATATGGGATCATTCGTTTAGCATGAAGCACTATTGCTGCGGAGACGCGCGAACATGAAACGGGCCTGGCTTACTCCGACCACGATCGGTGGGTTGCTGGCGCTGTACAGCGTGTGGTATCTCTGGCAGCCCGGTGGAGCCATGGTGCTACTTGTCGTGACGCACGTCTTGTTCGCGGTCTTCGCTTTGCTGGCTGCGATCCTGGCGCTGAAAGCCAGTCGGATGTTTGAGCCGGGCGTGGCTTCGCGCCGCGTGTGGTTACTCTTCGGCGCCGGGATGTCGGTGCTGACTTTCTCTGAATCGCTCTGGATCGTCTACTATTTAGCGGGCCAACAAATCTCCTATCCTTCCGCCGTCGATATTTCGTGGGGCATCGGTTTTGTGCCGGTGTTGGCGAGTCTGGTGCTGCAATATCGCGCACTGAACGTACAACTCAGTCCGAGCCGCAAGCGGTCAATCCTGGCGATCTACGCCGGCGTGCTGCTCATCATCGTGGCGCTATCGGTGGAATACATCCTGTCCCATCCCGGTGAGGTCGCCGTCATGCAGCTGCTGGTCGGCGCGTATTACCTCGTTGGCGACTTGAGCGTGGCCTTTCTCGCGACGCTGTCCCTGGTGTTTTTAGGCGGCGGGCTGGTGGCGCGGCCCTGGGTCTACATGGTCATCAGCATCCTGTTGTTTGCGGTCGCCGGCCTGGCCTTCTCTTACGGGACGTGGACCAGCCTGTATGTCACGGGCAACAATTTCCTCAGTGGCGTGGTGGACGTGGCCTACTTGTCGGGCTACATGCTGGCCGCCGCCGGTGGCTACCGCCAGCTCACTCTGCGCCTGCCCGCGGTGGATGAAGAATAGCCGCACCCCGCGCGCATCATCCTCAATCTGTTGTTGTACCTGACAGTTCCAACATACAAGGCTTACTCATCGTCCGTGCCGCGCAGCGAAATGGGATCAAGCCGACTTGGCCGTACGCTATCAGCCGATGGATTCAGTCATCGGGAAATGAACGCATTTCATCTTGGTGAGTGATTGAAAGTATAATTCAAGCAATCCGTAACTCTTATGCGTTGGAGACCTAACATGACTTTTCTCGAAGCAGCTGAATCTGTCCTCCGCGATGCAAAAGTCCCGCTTCACTACGAGGAAATCACGAAACAAGCCTTCGCCAAAGGAGCCATTGCCACTACAGGCAAAACACCCGCTGCAACCCTTAACTCCGTACTCGCGGTAGATCTTAAGGCCAATGGGGAGAAGTCGCATTTTGTGCGCGTAAGGCCTGGCATATACGGACTGCGTGAGTGGAATCTTCACTTACAGGTTGCTAATGATGTGAACCCATTAAGTATGGTGGCTTCAGCGGAAGATGACCACGAGTATGGGCGACGCGTTCGTATTCCATTCTTTCCGTCTTACACTTACGTGCATGGTCTCTTGTCAGTATTGAATGGTCTGCCGCGTTCTGATATTCAGGGTTTACTCAATAGCCTAGTCGAACTGCGCGGCACTCCGCAAGAGCCAGAAGATTGGTCCGACCCTGATAATTGGATCGAGCGCAGATTGCAGGGTAACTCAAGAGATTTGGCCAAAGCCATTTGGGACAAATCGCATCACCGTGTAAACCCACGTCATCTTTATGGCTCATGGTATCTTGCCAAAGGCTATGGTCTCCTTGATGAAGATGCCCAAGGCATCCTTCATGTGACCGAGTATGGACAAGATTTCTTGGCCAACCCGGCTGGCGAGGCGGTAACGTATGTTGATCAAGGCGAAGGGCTTGTACGGCTCTTAGGTATTTTGGTTGAAAAGGGTGCCGGGAAACGCGGTCAATTTCTTCAAGAGTGGACGACCTACCTTCAAGCCTATTCAAACTTCGGCACTGATAGCACTTTCAAAGACACGCTTCGACGACGCCTTGCCAACCTTGTCGAGCGCAGTCTAGTCACGCGCAGTGGAAACATCTATCAAATTAGCCCGACTGGGTTGGCGTATCTTGAGCAGGTTGGACGCGAAGGCCCACCCTCTCTGGCTGCATCTCCAGAGTTCCAGGTGTTGTATCAGCTGGCGGAACAACAACGCCAAACCACCCGCGGAAAATTGGCTAAGCAACTGAGCAAGATTGATCCTTTTCAGTTCGAGCACCTCATCCAGCACCTGTTGGAAGAGATGGGCTACCAAAATGTCGAAGTTACTTCACCCACTAACGACAAAGGTGTCGATGTTGTGGCAAACATCGAGCTAGGTATTACCGCGGTTCATGAAGTCATTCAAGTTAAGCGGCATGCTGCGAACATACAACGTCCTGTACTTGATGCGCTTAGAGGTTCGTTACACCGCTTTGGCGCAGTACGAGGAACTATCATCACTACGGGTGATTTTTCAAAAGGTACAAAAGATGCTGCTTTTGAGGCGGGCGCGGCTCCAATTACTTTGATCAACGGACAAAAACTGATTGACTTGCTTATCGAATATGGACTTGGTGTACGAAAGAAAACGATCGAAGTTTGGGAGCTGGACGAACGGTCTATTGTTGCTGGTGAAGATGAGGAAACAGGATAGTATCGCCACTGCTGGTTGCGGTTCCAAACGGGACAGGCCATCGACCTGGCCCGTTTTTCTTGCCAAATCTTAACTGCTCAACCTACCTCACCCCCCAACCCGTGCGAAGCCTCCCTGTGGGACTCTCCTGAGAATAAAAGCAATTCTCAGGAGAGGGGGTTAGGGGGTGAGGCCTAAATCCTCACCAGCCCCGCCTCTCTCTTCTCAAACAGCGTCACATACTTCAGCCCCGCCGCCTGCATGGCCTCGATGGCCGCATCGAAATTCGCGGCGATTACATGCGCGTCCTTGGACGCCGTCACACCCGCGAAAGCGGGTGTCCAGTTTTGGCTTCTGGATTCCCGCTTCCGCGGGAAAGACGTGTAATCTTGCACATCAGTCAATGTTGATCAACCTTGCCTCGCGCTGCTCAAACATCGTCACATACTTCAAGCCCGCCGCCTGCATGGCCTCGAGCGCCGCATCGAAATTCGCGGCGATCACATCCGGTTGATGCGCGTCTGATCCCAGTGTGATCCGCTCGCCACCCAGTTCACGGTACCACGTCAAAATCTCCACGCCCGGCGTGAGCAGTTGGCAGCGATTGCGCAGGCCCTGCGTGTTGAGGTCCAACGCGATACCGTGATCGACGCAATTTTGCAGCACGGCGCGGATCGCCTCCTCGTAGCGGCGCGGATCGTAGCCGTGGTAGAGCGGTTGGCCCACGCGCACCACCACATCGAAGTGCCCCAACACATCGAAGCCGCCCACGCGCGTCATGCGTTCCAGTTCTTCAAAGAACAGGCCGTAAGCTTCATCTGGGGAGCGCCGGAAATAATGGCGATCGAAGATGAGCTCATCCCCCACCCAGTGCAGCGACCCCAGCGCGTAATCGAAGGGATAGCGCTGGAGCATGGCCTGACACTCGGCCTGATAGAGGTGCGGCTCGCCCAGCTCGATCCCGGCCCGGATGATCAGGCGTCCCTCGAATTCCTGCCGCGCCCGATCGAGCTCGGCCGCCCACTCGTCCACGCGGAACCAATCGCGGCACTCCTCGCCGGGATGCAGATCGTAATGATCGGTAATGCCGATCTCCGGCAGGCCCTTCGCAATCGCGCTGAGGCACTGCTCGACGATCGAGGCTTTGCTGTCGCAGGAGAAGTTGGAATGCAGATGATAATCGTGTGGATACATGATGCTGGTTCTCTCTTTTTGATTTGTGCGGTGGGCGTCCTTCGACTTCACTGCGTTCCGCTCAGGATGCGCCGCCGTCATGGAAGAGAAGTATAATACAAATAGCGATGCCCATCCCGCCCCTGGTTCCCTGTGAAGAGCATGCGGCCCGTGTTGATGCGTTGGCCTCCGCAAACTCGTCGATTCGATCGTCGTCCGCCCTCATGAACAATTACAGACACGGAGCCAGCGCCATGAATATCCTGCTGATCTATCCCGAGTTCCCTGACACGTTCTGGAGTTTTCGTTACGCACTTAAATTCGTGCGCAAGAAATCCATCTCGCCGCCGCTGGGCCTGCTCACCATCGCCGCCATGCTGCCGCCGGACTGGAACAAGCGCCTGGTCGATCTCAACACGCGCGCGCTCGCCGATCAAGATTTAGCGTGGGCCGATGTCGTGTTCATTAGCGGCATGACCGTGCAGCGTCGATCGGCGCGCGAAGTGTTGGAGCGCTGCCGCGCCGCCGGGGTCAAGATCGTCGCGGGCGGGCCGCTTTTCACCATCGAGCGTGAACTGTTCGAAGATGTCGTCGATCATTTCGTGTTGAACGAAGGTGAGTTGACCCTGCCGTTGTTTCTAGCCGATCTGGCGCGCGGTTGCCCACAGCCCGTTTACACCTCAACCGATTATGCCGACATCCAGCAGACGCCCGTTCCGGCATGGGAACTCGTGGACTTCAAGCGCTATGCCATGGTCAACCTTCAATTCTCGCGCGGCTGTCCCTTCAATTGCGACTTTTGCAATGTCACGGCGCTGCTGGGCCATCGACCGCGCACCAAGACCGTGGCGCAGATCATGGCCGAACTGGATCGCATCACTCAACTGGGCTGGCACAGCAGCATTCTCTTCGTCGACGACAATTTCATCGGCAACAAGCGCCAGCTCAAAACCGAACTACTGCCCGCGCTGATCGCGTGGCGTCAAGACAAGCCCGGCATCACCTTCCAGACCGAAGCCTCGATCAACATGGCCGACGACGAAGAACTGCTGCAGTTGATGCGCGCCGCCGGGTTCACGGTGGTCTTCATCGGCATTGAGACGCCCGATGAATCCGGCCTGGCCGAGTGCAGCAAGAAGCAGAACCTCAAGCGCGATCTGGTCGCAGATGTGAAGCGCATTCAGCGTTACGGTATGCAGGTGCAAGCCGGCTTCATCGTCGGCTTCGACAGTGACACGCCGTCCATCTTTCAGCGGCAGATCGATTTCATCCAGAAGAGCGGCATCGTCACGGCGATGGTCGGCCTGCTGCAAGCGCCGCCCGGCACGGGCCTGTACGAACGCTTGAAAAGCGAAGGCCGCCTGATCGCGCAATCCTCGGGAGACAACGTGGACGGCACCACCAACATCATCCCCGCCATGAATCTGGATGTTCTGCGCGACGGGTATCAATACATTTTGCAGCACATTTACGCGCCCCGGCAATATTATCAGCGCGTCAAAACTTTTCTGCGCGAATATCAACCGCCGCGTGTCGTGCGCGCCGCCCCGAATGTCCAACAGCTCCTGGCTTTCTTTCGCTCGATCGTCCGGCTGGGCCTTATCGGTAAGGAACGGGTTCAATATTGGAATCTGTTCTTTTGGACACTGCTCCATCGCCCCAGGCTTATCACCCTGGCAGTGACGCTGGCGATTTACGGTTATCACTTCCGCACCGTTTGCGAGTTGCACGTCCAGGCGTGACGCGCTTAACCGCTTGCTTTAACCCGGCCCGCTAAACGAATGTCCGTTTAGCAGGCCGCTGCATCCGGGTGAGGTCGCCACACCTCGGGCAAGGAAACCTCGCCCCTACCTGTTCGCCAATCGGATCAAATCATTCGCCTCTTCATAGAATCTGCGGCGTGGTGCTATAATATGCCCCGAACCGGAGACCTATCATGTCCGCTGAATTTCCAGTCCCTTACCTCGTCGATCCGACCGGCCGTGAACATTCACTGCGCAACGCGACCTCGACGATCGGTCGAGCGGTCGAATGCGACATCGTCATTACCAGCAAACGCGTTTCGCGCGAACACGCGCGCCTGAATCGATCGGGCCGCCGGGTGATGCTGGAAGATGCCGGCAGCACGAACGGTACTTACCTCAACGACGAGCGCATCATGGCCCCGATGGAACTGCGCGACGGTGACATCGTTTCGGTGGGCGATGTGAAATTCACCTTTCACGATCCCGACAGCACGCTGGGCGTCCGCCTGCGCGTCGAACTCGATCTGGAAGCCAGCGCGGGGATCGTGCGGGTCAATCGGCGCGTGGTGAATCTGTCGCCCAAAGAATTCGCGCTGTTGATGCACCTGTATGAACATCGCGGCAAGGTGTGCTCCAAAGACGACATCGGCAAAGCGGTCTGGCCCGAATATCAGGAAGGCATCTACGATTACCAGATCGAAAACCTGGTGCGGCGGCTGCGCGCCCGTCTGGAACCCGAACCCAGCAACGCCCAGTTGTTGATTACGGTGCGCGGGTTGGGGTATAAGCTGGTGCTGCCAGAATAACCGCTGTTTAGCATCCTGAGCGGAGCAGCGCGCTTTCTCGCTGCGTAGTCGAAGGATGCGGATTGAGCCAGATTTTTCGCCGGGAGCGCATTCTTCGACTTCACTTCGTTCCGCTCACGCCTTGCCCGCCGCACAGCGGCGGAGGCGCGCCAGGCGGAATGCTTGGTCAACCGATACACCCCCATTAGCCGACTGTTAGCCAATTGATAGGTACAACAGTCGGCTTTCGTTTATCCTAGTGACCGAGGTAAGAACTATGGCACCGCAAAAATTAGACGGGATAACCTTAGGCAAATATCAACTGCGCGAGCAGTTGGGCCATGGCGGTATGGCGAGCGTGTACCGCGCGTATCATCCCCAACTCGATCGGTTTGTGGCCGTTAAGACGCTGCGCGGCGAGCTGGTAGACGACCCCGAATTTCTGGCACGGTTTCAGCGCGAGGCGAAGATCGTCGCGTCGCTGCGCCATGCCAACATCGTGCAGGTCTTCGATGCCGATATGCAGGACGGCATCTACTACATGGTAATGGAACTGCTGGAGGGCGACACGCTCAAGGCGCGCCTCAGCGATTATCGCGCGCGCGGCGAGACGATGCCGCTGGGCGAAGTGGTGCGCGTGATGTTGGATGTGCTGGATGGGCTGGCGTACGCGCACAGCGAAGGCATGATTCATCGCGACATCAAACCGGCCAACATCATGTTGACCAAGCGCGGCCAGGCAGTCATCACCGACTTCGGCATCGCGCAGATCATCGGCGCCACCCGCTACACCCTGTCCGGCGCGTTGATGGGCACCCTCAACTACATGGCCCCCGAACAGGGCATGCAGAATCAAAGCGATGTGCGCAGCGATCTGTATTCGCTGGGCATCGTGCTCTATGAGATGCTCACCGGCAAGCCGCCCTTCGATGCGGATACGCCGCTGGCGATCTTGATGAAGCACGTCAACGAGCCGCTGCCGCTGCCCAGCCTGACCGAAGCGCAGGTTCCGGCCACGTTTGAAAAAGTGCTGCTCAAAGTGTTGAGCAAGAACCCCGACGATCGCTATCAGAGTGTCGAAGAAATGGCGCAGGCGATCCACGCCGCGGCCGAAGAAGCGGGTGTACAACTGCCCGATCGGATCTCACTGCCCCTCTCGTTTAGCACTGCGGCCGCGGCTGAGCCGATCTCGGTCATCTCCGGCACCGCGCGCGAGAACCTGACGAATACCGACTTCGCCAAAGATCAAACCGACGCGGAACTGGGCAAGAAGCTAGCGGCTGCCCGTGTGGCGGGAACAGCCGCCGGGGCTGCCGCAAATCAATCGGGTGCGGCAACAGCCGCCGCATCCAGCGCCGCATCCAGTGCCACATCAACCGGCCATCGAATTAATTGGGGGGTGCTGATCAAGAAGTACGGCTTGATCACGCTGGGTTTCTTCGGCATCATCATTGGCGCGAATCTGGTGTTCATGGTTTCGGTGGCCTTCACCGGCGACCTGGGAATCTTCGTCTATGGTTGGCCGCTACAAGTGCTGGTGGTGGGGTTGGCCTTTGCCTTTGTGTTGTTCACCACGCGCTGGCTGTGGGTGGCCGTGCCGACGAGCGCGGTATTGTTGAGCGGGGTGTTGTTGAGCTATTACTGGTTTACGAGTGACTGGAATAATTGGACGTTGTGGATGCTGACTGCGCCCGTCGTGCTCGGCACGATCGGCGTGACGATTGTGTTGTATCTGGTCAACCGTCCACTGGCGAGCCGGGTGGCGTATTACACGGGCCTGGTCTTGATGGTGCTGGCGGGCACGGCGGTTTTTGCGGGCACGATGTACCTGCTGACGAATCCCAATATGATGCAGTCCACGGAGTTTGGCCGCATGATCGATCAGACCATTCAACGCAGTCTCGATCGGGGTCTGAAGAATATCCCGAACCTGCCGGACATCCCGGCGTTGAAGGACTTTCTTACGCCCACACCGTAGATTGATCTCAATGCGTCATGGCGAGTGTTTCCTAGCGAAGCAATCTCCAACTCTGTTAGCGAACTTGCCGACCTTTAAGGGGATTGCTTCGTCGCACACAGCGCTCCTCGCAATGACGGTATCCAAAGTATGGAGGTAACATGAATCGTTCGAATTCTCTCATCGCAGGTATTGTGTTGATCGCGCTGGGCGCCCTCGCTTTGCTTTTCACGTTGAGCGGCCCGTTAGGCGGCGTCAACGTCTGGTTCGCGTGGCGCTGGTGGCCCACGGTCGTGATCGGCTTCGGCGCGCTGCTGGCCTTGCTGCCGATCTTCATCCGCAAGCGTTGGATGGGGTTGATCTACATTATCGCCGCGCCCATCAGCGCTGCGGGCATGATGCTGTTGATCTCGATGACCTCGGGCAGCTGGTTCCTGTGGGCGCGTTGGTGGCCGATCGGGGTGTTGAGCCTCGCGTTGGGTTTCGCCATCGCCGCCTTGGTTGTGCGTGAAGCCTGGCTCGCCGTGCCGGCGATCTTCCTCGGCGTTAACGGTGGGATATTCCTATTCAATATGCTGGTCGGGCAGTGGGCTCTGTGGAAGGTACTGTGGATTCTGCAGCCGCTGTCGTTGGGACTGGCGCTATTGTTCGTCGGGGTGGTCAGGCATTCGAGCGTAACGTTTGGCTTCGGCGCAGTCCTGAGTGTGATGAGCGCGTTCCTGGCGGCCATGATGGCGCCTATCTTTCGTGACACCGCGCAGTTCGCCGGCTCGCTGGGGGCGTTGACGCTGGTGGCACTGGGTGGGGCGCTGCTGTTGTGGAATGTGAAGCGGACTTCCAAGGCGACCACCGTTGCCTGTGTGAATGATCAGGGCAACCACGGTACAAGTGTTGCGGCGCAGTAGTCACCCATGCTGAAAAATTAACACGCCACGTCATCGGATTGGATGACGGGGCGTGTGGTTGGTCCGGGTTAGACTGCTGAAAAAAAATTCAGGAAAGCTCTGTGCGTGACGCGTTATTTGTTGCGGCAAATCACAGGCAGGTACACTTTAGGGTTGGACACTTCGGGCACCACAATCGCCCAGCGGTTCAGTGTACCGGAGTTGGCAGAGTTGCTACAGATTTCAAGTTTCCAGGCGCCCTTAAAGTTAATTCCACGCAGCAGCGAAAGCGGGCTGGAGGGCTTAAAGGTGTTATCGTAGTACGGGTCAGCCGGATCTTGATTGCCGGCGGGCACGCCCGTTGCGGCATTGTCGTCGAACAGGGTGTCCAGATTCTGGCCGGTGTTGCCGGCGGAACCGAGTAAGACGACTTTACGGCTGTTGGGCGCGATCACGTTAACGGCCAACTCGGCGCGGTCTGCGTAATTCAGGTTGACGCCGACTTGAACGCGTCCAATGATGACACTGTCGTTGATCGTGAGGGTGGTGGTGACGCATTGATTAGGCAGAATGCCGGTGCCCGATCCACTGTAGCCGATGACTTCGTAAGCGCCACGATCACATTGGTTGCCTTGCGGCCGGTTGACGCCGCGTTGATCAAGATTCGGCGGCGGGCAGTTGGCGGCCGTATCGACGGCGGGACTGCTGAAGGCAATGGCGCGGGTCAACGAATTGCCGCCATTGGCCTGTAATGGACCTAATTGTGGATTGGTATTGGATAGATCAAGGTTGGCCGGGATGAATCCGCAGGACGTTCCTGAGTCGATATTGTGAGTGGCTGAAGTGATGGCGCCGCCGCAGGCCGCGCCTGCATGTGCCAAGATCGAATTTGCCACATTGACGCTGCCGCTGGCATTGTTCAAGGCCGGCGTACCGGTGTTGTTACTCAGCGTGCTGAATTTGATCTGCATGGCGCCGCCGTCATTCTGAATTCCGCCCCCCCCCGTAGCTGTGTTGTCGCTGATCGTGACATTGGTTAATGCGGCGGTTCCCGCATTGTGCAGGCCGCCGCCTGACGATACTGAAGCGATGTTGTACGCCAGCATGCTTTGTGCTATGGTGAGCGTGCCCAAGTTGTCAATGCCGCCGCCTGTTTGGTTAGTCGCTGTATTAGGCCCGATGTTGCTGGTTTCAATGGTCAGTTGGGCTCCTCCGGCATTATAGACGCCACCGCCCGTTCCCGCTAGATTATTGTTCATCGATGTGTTGTCGAAGGTCGCTATCCCGGCATTGAACAGACCGCCACCTTTGTCGGCCAGGGCCGTGTTATTACGCAGCGTGCCGTTGCTGAAGGTGACTTCTCCCGAGGCGTCGTTAAAGATACCACCACCCTGGCTGAGCGCCAGATTGCCTGAAATGACCGCTCCGCTGCTAAAGAAGATATTCTCGTTGTACACGCCTCCGCCATCGGTGCCAATGGCCCGGTTTCCACTGATGATGCTATTGAGCAAGGTGAGCTTGCTGGAACTTCCCCGGTTGTAAATGCCGCCACCATACCTCCCGACGGCGCGATTATTGTCGATAACACTGCTCGTAATGGTCATGACGTTAAGATTACTGATGCCTCCTCCACGGGAGGCGACGTTGTTGACGAGGGTCACGCCATTCAACTCGCCCACGCCGGTATTCCAAAGGCCGCCGCCTTCCGATAGATCGGGGGACGTGGCTTGGTTGTTGTCGAGGAGAACATGGTTCAGGTTCAGCCGGCCCTGGTTGAAGATTCCACCCCCATACGTGGCCGCGTTATTGATGATGTTGGTGTCCAGGATGGTTAGAGAAATCTTAGATTCAGTAGAAATGCCTCCTCCGGGATAAGAGGATTGGCCGTTCTGCAAAGTCAAGCCGGAGATATTAATGGCGCGCGCCGTGTCGGCTAAAGTCCTCAGCACCGTCCCTTGCTGCCCTCCATCAATGATGGTCGTGGCCGCTCCCTCGCCTCTCAGCGTGAGGCTCTTATCGCGAATCTCAAGCGTCTCGACGTACGTTCCCGCGAGAAGGTGAACGATATCGTCGGAGATCGATCGATCAATGGCCGCTTGGATGTGCTCACAAGCGGTGTTGGCGGTCAAGCAGTCATTCGAATCGCTGCCCGAGGGAGCGACGTAGTAAGTCGTCGCTACGGGAGCGGAGAAACTGGCGCGTGGCACACCGGCTAACATGACCAGGATCCCGCCCAGGAGAGCGAGTTGGATCAACCGTACCGTCAGGCGCTGGAAGAAAGTCGATTTCATGTGATTGACCTCGTGAAGATGTTGAGATAGTGAGCGGCGCGCCGCTGACCCGGGAGGGCGCCCGGACGATCAGTCGCGCCGAACCAGGGGCAGAAAAACGCTCGCGTTGAATTTTGATCCGGCGAGTTTCCAATTGTTGTCTTCATCTGATTCCCAGTTCAGTCCCCAATTGCCCCCCAGCCCATCGACGAGGAAATAGAGGTCGTGGGTGCCGCTGCGATAGGATAACGTGTAATTGGCGGTGAAGACGACGCTGGCCCCCGGTTCCAATAGAGGCAGCGGATTCGTGGTGCTTGGCGGGCATTGCGTAGCGGGATAGAGACTGCACCAGCTGTATGTTACATCGAGCGGACTGAGGGGAGGCGCAGAGGGAGCCAGGTAATCATAGAGATTGAGATAGGGTGGCGCGGCGGTCGTAGTGACGCCGCGGTTCTGGATGACGGCCGTGACCTGGACTTGATTGAGCGACAGCGCGTGCAGCGTTGCCGTTAGAATTTCCAGATCAGGCTTTTCGGTTAGTCTTGGATCACCCAGCCAGGTGGACGAGTTAAAGCGAAAGGGATTCATAATTCCAATGATTTCTGCTGGAATATTGTCCCAGTGAAGGGACGAGGCCGTGACTGAGCTGGGACTGTAACCGCTGGTTCCGATATATTGATAGGGCGTGGTAAAGTTCAACGTGGAGATATAGCGATAGGCTTGATTATTGATGGCCGTCTGGGCAACCAGGATTTGATTGCCGACGCGCAGTGCGCGTTGATTGGTATGATAGTCCAGGTAAAACCAGAGCTGATCGCTCGAAATTACCACTGTCGGGCCAGGCTCAATTGAATACACTCCGCCGCGCAATGTGACGTTGATACTATACGCATCGCTAGGCAGGAGAATGCGCGTGACGTTATTTTCAGTTTGTAAACCGATACTCTCTATTTGCCATAGAGAATTTAAGGCCGGCGTCAAGGGATCGCTGGCGGACGCTAGTGTAATTGTTACGATCCGGGTAAATCCATACCAAGGCCGGGCGGGGCCAGGGCCGTCCATTGAGTGGATGGCCCTTGTGACGAACAACAGGGTTAGGAAGGCCGCGGCAACTGCGATGCTGGAATAGGTCACGCGCTTCATGACTCACCTGTATAGTGTGAATGGTGTTGAGTAGCAATAAAAAGCTGGTGGGCAAGCGGGCCGAAAAATTTCTAGAGCCTGCTGCCCACCAGTGTACTACGAATCAGTAATTTTGATCAACACCCATCAAAGCCGCACGAAGTAGGCGTCCACGTCGGGGTAAAGGTCGGAAACGACGTTGGCGTCGATGTCGGTGTCCGTGTCTTGGTGGGTGTCCCTGTCTTGGTGGCCGTCGGCGTGTTGCTGGCCGTCGGCGTATTAGTCGGCGTGTTGGTCCGGGTCGGTGTGTTGCTGGGCGGAGGCGTGTTGCTGGGCGTCGGCGTATTGGTCGGCGTTCGCGTGATCGTCGGCGTTCGCGTGATCGTCGGCGTGCGTGTGATCGTCGGCGTGCGCGTGATCGTCGGTGTGTTGGTCCGGGTCGGCGTATTGGTCCGGGTCGGTGTCGGCGTCGGCGTATTAGTCGGCGTCGGCGTCGGCGGATTGAACCGGATGGTTCTGACCACGCGCGTATACTGTCTATGCGGATCGCGGTCCAGTGCCTGGATCGTTATCGTATAAGTTTCCCCGAGATTAATGGTCGTGCCATTGGGCCACTCATACGAGCTAATCGGAGTGCAGACGCCGCCGCTATCGCCGTTGAGGCAGTAGGGGGCCGAGCCTTCAGTGTGGTTCCAAATAAACCCAGTGCTGTCATACACTTCGAAGTAGACTTGGTTGATCGTGTTGGGCGACTCGCCAGGCCACGTATCCGTGACGACCGCGCTGACGACGAACGTCGGAGCGGCAACCACCGCGGGCACGTTGGGCACGACCGCCGGCCCGTGGAAGCCCTGCAGAACAAGAGGAGGACAGGTCAGATTCCCCACTTTGTAACTCAACGAGATGCGCCAGTCGAAACCGTGGCGATACATTTGTTCCGGATTATCATTCTTGAGGGACGCCGCAAAGTCAAGGATAAAGTCGCTGTTGGAGTTTGTGGCGATGACGAAATTATTCAAGGCATGGCCGAAAGAGCTGCTCGTTGACAAGACGATATTCGTTGGATTGGTGATGAGAGTACCGCCCCAATAATACCTGTCAAAGGTGACCGCCGGCTCGGACTTATATTCATCGTGCCAGTCAGTCAGCGGGATGCCGGACGGATCCCAGTTCACGGCCACATTCGTCAGGGTCACCGGGTAATTCGAGCTGATATTCTCCAGAGGGGCTCTCACTTTGTCCCCGGCGACATAAACTATGTCTACGGCATCGCTTTGGAAAATCGCGCAGCTGGGTGTCGGCGTGGTCGTAGCGGTCGCTGTCGAGGTAGCCGTCTGGGTGGAGGTCGGCGTCCTGGTGGGCGTCCGGGAAGGGGTTTGGGTCGGCGTGCTGGTATCGGTCGGCGTGGGAGTATTGGTCACCGTATTACTTGGGGTGGGGGTTGGCGTCTGGGTTGCCGTGGGCCCCATAATGGTGGGCGGCAGGCCCTGAATGCGCACGGTGCGATAGCGCTCGACGATCATCTCGCGCCGGGCGACCAGCGGAACCCAGTCGGCAATGGCGCGCAGCGGCGTGATTAACGGATGATCGAACAGCACGGTGATCGCCACGCGATCCCCCGGTCCTCCCGCGTCATTTTGAATCTGGGTGGGATTGGACGTCAGCACGCAGCGCGGATAAATGACCGTTGACGGCGCGATCGCTTCCTCCAGGTAGGAGAATTTTTGAGAGCCATCGGCCCCCAGACGGTTACTGCACACCGTCACATCAATGAAACTGCGCAGCTCGCGCGCCGCGCTAAAATTGACCAGGATACCGCTGGCCGCGCTCCGCGCGATATCTTGAATGGTAAACAGGCGGGCCTGATCTTCCGCCGCTTCCTTCGTCGCCTTATTCGTGTCAGTACAAGGCAAGTTCCACGGTGCGCCGCAATACTTCTTGTCGTAGACGCCGGTCACGGCGTAACGCGCCGCTTCGCGCGCCGAGTTCTCGACGATCAGCCAGGCCGAGAACAAGCGGGCCACTTCGATCAGGAGCATCAGCAGAATCAACAGGACGGGCAGCACTAACGCAAATTCTACCAGGGCCTGCCCGCGGCTGGATCGGCGTGTGGAGCGCGAAATTTTATTCTTCATAGTTCACCTGCCTGCAAAACCTGTTCAAGATATGAGTCCGGTATCGTCCATCTCTTAACCGCTGATGCGCGTGAAGATGCGGCCCGCAATTTCCAGGAAGATTTGCTCCAATTGATCGGCGGCCGGCGCGAAATAGTAGTTGCCACATTGCATCCCCAACTGATTGGCGCGCGCCGCAAAATCGAGCGGCGTGACCTGCGTTCCCCATGGACTGCCGGGGACGACTGCCGGATTGGCATACTTCGTTCCCAGACAGGGCCCCGTAGACAAGTCCCCATCATCGCCAACGTCGGCAATATAACGCAACAATTGCTCGGCCGCATCTGGATCACCGTAGACGGGGTTGGAGCCGGTGCATGTCGCGGGCGCACCACCGATGGGTGGTGTGTAACTTCCGTTCGAACACACGGAGTTTTTGCCCAATGCGATAGTATAGATCAGCACCCCCGTCGCGTTCGGAACCTTGGGATATTTGTACGGATCCGCGCCTAGCGTGTCGGCGTAATCGCGCGCATAATCGTCGGCATCGTACACGGGACTCACGACCGGAAACACATAGTTACGTGAATTGGCCTCGGCGTTACGGCACTTCAATGGAGTTGTTTGTTCCGAGGGCGGGCAAGAGCCATAGATTGGGTCTGTCCACGAAACGCGCGTATCCGGGCTGGTCCGATTAGCGGCCCCGTCGACCAGGAGGATGGTTACCCACAGCGAGTCGGCGCGATACGGGACGGCCAGACCAAATTCGTCATGCGCCCGGATAAGACCCGCGCCGATATTGCTGGAGCCGCATTTCCAGACTTCCTCTGGGGGAGTGCTGGAG
The DNA here is from genome assembly GCA_041738395.1 of Thermoflexales bacterium. Lineage (GTDB taxonomy): Bacteria > Chloroflexota > Anaerolineae > Fen-1058 > Fen-1058 > Fen-1058. Next base: position 34,642 of record JBGSPW010000058.1, on the reverse strand, counting down.
TTGCACGCGATATGTCCCGTAAGACCGTCTGGCCGGATCGCGTAGACATCCATGTCGTTAATTCTATCGACCGCGCTCCCAGGCCCATTATTCAAGTGATAGGTCATCGGAACAGTGCGATCGCCAGACTCGTTCAGGTTGATGATTGCCACCCGATCGTAGTTCGGGTAGAGGCGCTTAATAAACGAAACGGCCGCTTCCTTGGTCTTGAGGAAGGGTTGACAAGTACCCCGCGTGAGCTCGGTATGAATCGAACCAACGACCGTCTCATTGTTGCAGCCGACGACGGAGGTTCCATCCTGGAGGGTGCCGCCATTGATACACGCATAGATGTCATTGATGTGAACCTGATTGCATTTCGTCAGACCATCTAGCGCAAGGTCGCTATAGGGCGACGGCAGGGTCGAGAAGTCATAGGATTGCGATTCGGAATTGTCCAGTACCAGCACCGCATCCACCGAGGCCGCTTCCGAAACGTTTTCGCCGCTCACCGGCTGGGGCGGGATGCCGATGATTTGCAAGAACAACATGGGCACCGTGGTCGTGGCTACGACGCGCACCAACTTTCGGGCTGGATCGGATGGGGTGGGCGGGCAGAGTCCAACGTTGTGAGCGGTCCCGGCCAGATTGCAGGTTTCCACCAACACGGTTGGGCTAAGAATTCCGTGCGTGGCGACCAGATTGTAAGCGGCCCGCGTGATCTTGTCGCCGGTGGCGCCCTGGCGGAATTGCGCGGTGGAGGCCAACCCGGCGGCGTCGACCGCGCGGCGCAGCTCATCGTGGGTGGCAAAGACGCGCGCCACATCCACCACCAGGCCGGTAAAAGCCAATAACATGATAAACCCCATCGCGATCAAAACGATCGCCTGACCACGTTGTGGAGTGGGCGCGAGCGCATTTTTCGGTGTGAATTCGTCGTTCATAGCAAGATCGCTTTCATGTTAAACCACTACGGTATGTAAGAGGGTGGTGGCGCGGCCGCCGGTACCGGCATCACCGAATAAGCGTGCATCGTGACTTGTTGCGGCAGGAACGCCAGGCCGGGTGGAATGATCCCTAAGAATTGATGGTGCTCACGATAGACTTCTACCAGCACAAGCCCGGTCGCCGGACTGTTGGGAGTTTGGGCCAGCATCGCTTCAATGTCGTCACCGGAGAAACGCGATGTTTTGATGGCACACGAGCTACTGATCCCAAATGGTCGGTTCACCTGTTGGCACAGCGACCAACCCTGGTCAGAGGAAGTGACATTGGTGTCGCATCCCCCGTAGAGATATTTGCCGAGGAGCTGCAGGGGCGGCGCCGGGTCAGTGCAGGCGCGCGGAAAACGCGTGATGATGTGCCCATTTGTATCGATCGACATTGCCGAGACCACGACATCGTCCGTGTCATCGTTGAAAGCGAGATTCTTTTTGATATTGTCCTTGGCCAGACAGGCGGCCAGGTGGAAAAAATTCTGATCAGCATTGCAGTCCGCTTGAAGCACGGTCATCGACCGGTCGGTGATTTCACCATCCGCCGAGTAGCGCGCGCCTTCGCGCGTGGCATCCAGAATAGTAATGTAGTGGTTGAAATACATGCCCACTTCCAGGGTTCCGGCCATAATCAGCAGCAGGATGGGAAAAGCCAGCGCCATCTCCACCATGCTTTGGCCGCGTTCCTGACGCCGGGGCGAATTCATAAGCCGCTTGAGCGTAGATACGATGTGCGTTTTCACAGCAACCTGCCTGTTATTTTGACCGTCAACTCGGAACGTTTGTTCGTTTCGATTGAAACATTCTTTACACATTGTAATATACCACTATCGCAGTAGAATATCTTTAGGATTTAAGTCATTCCCCGTTGCTACTCGGACCCCATGAACTGCGTTCACCACAAAGCATAAAAACGCTCCGCGCTCGCGCCCCGTCCCTGGGGAACGCCCTCGGGGGCGAGGGCTGTGAGCATTTTCAGATCAGCTGTCATTGCGACGTTGATGCTGCAAAGCAATCACCACCGCGTGGGTGGGCTGTGAGCCTTTTCAGATCAGCTGTCATTGCGACCCCGCCAACCGCGCGGGGCGAAAGCGCGCGCAATGACGGCAGCTCTCCCAGTGAGACGCAATAGGCTTAACCGAACAGTAATCTAATCTTAACTTGGAGTATAATCTTGAGTGCCTCACCAAGCGCATTGCTCTCCATTTCAAATCGTCGACCAAGCGTCAGCCCAGCGTGGTTCGGGCGTAGGCTGGCGAGGAACTTAAACTCTGGACACAGCGTTATCATAGGAGAATCCACATGCGACACTCGACTGTTTCTTCCCAGCGATCGTGGTTCGTGTTGATGGCCGTGGCCGGCTTGTTGTTGGCGACCCTGGCCTGTGGCTTCCAGGGCGGCGCCTTTGGCTCCACGCCGATGCCGTCCGCGGGCCACCAGGTATTGGTGCCGGTGGTGGGCAGCGGTGGCGCGCCCCAATCTTCGGCGGTGACATCCGAACCTGCGGTGATCGGTGTGACACCCATGGCGGCCGTCACTGCGCCTGAGCCGGGCGGAACGGCGGAAAGCATCTTGATCACCGCACCGTCAGCCGGTCAAGGGCTGCGCGGCTCAGTGCCTATCGAAGGACTGGTCGATCCGGCCTTTGAGCAGCAGTTGTACCTGTTGGTGCGCGATGCGCAGGGCACCGTCATCGCTACCGGCCGACCGATGATTCAATCTCAGGCGGGCCAGCGTGGAAAATTTAATGCCGATGTGCCCCTGCCCGCCGATTTGCCGCCACAAGCGGGGCGCGTGATCGTCTATGCCATTTCGCCGCGCGATAGCGGCATCACCCATCTGGCCTCGGTGGATGTGCAGCTGAACGGCGACGGACAACCCGCCGCCCCGATCGATCCCGCGACGCCCGAAGGGATCACGATCGCGTTCCCGAATCCCGGCGCGGAAGTGAAAGGTGTGGTCAAAGTGGCGGCTGCTACCCTGCTCGGCCCCAAGGTGATCGTCGAAGTGCGCGATGCCACCGACAAGACCGTGGGCCGCGTAGAGCAGTCCGTCGATCAGATCGCCGGTCAGCCGGCGCAAGTGCTGGTCGAAGTGCCCATTCAAGTTTCTGCCGCGCAGCCGGGGCGGGTATTGGTTTACGCGCTCAATCCGCGTGACGGACAAACGGAGCATCTCAGTTCAGTCGAAGTCAATCTTGTGCCGTGAAGCGTAAAGCGTGAAACGTAAAACGTAACAGCAGCTAGCTAAATTACGCATTACGTTTTACGCCTAAGAAAGTGTTTCATAAAGCTTTGTGGCCCGTCATTCCCGCGTGCTTTCGCTCATGCGTGCCGCCAGGCCCCAGTGAGGCCTGGGTACGGCATGGCGGGAATCCAGTACCCGGCCAGTATCAATCGCCAATCGTCACGCTGGATGCCCGACACGTCGTACCCGGCACGTTGTGCCGGCGACGCGCTAGGCGAAAGCGTTCGGGCATGACAGAATCGACCCTTTCAGAAACAGTCTCTAAGGAGTCTCTATGGCAACCGCAAATCCTCCTCGTTCTTCCAACCGTCTTCCCTTGATCCTCATCGCGCTCGTGGCGGTGGTGGGCTTGATCGCGGGCGGCGTCTTTTTGTTGACGCGCAATCAACCGAAGAAGAATGTGGCGGCCAATCTGCCGCCCTTCATGATCGATCGCGCCCCGGCGCGCGGCGAAGAGCAGGCCACCGCAGCGCCAATCACGATCGCCTTCGACAAGCCGATGAATCGCGCCTCCGTCGAGGCGGCGTTTCAGATCACGCCCCAGGTTAACGGCGCATTCAAATGGAACGCCGATGACACGCAGGTGCAATTCGTGCCAACGGGGCAGGGTTTCTCGCGCGGCGAGCTCTACAGCGTCAACGTGCTGACCACGGCTCAATCGACCAGCGGCCAGTTGCTGGGACAGCCCGTAGCGTTCGCATTCAAAGCGGTCGGGTTCTTGGACGTTTCGCAGGTGCTGCCCGCCGATGGGTCTACGGACATCGATCCGGCGGCCGACATCACGGTGATGTTCAATCGGCCCGTCGTGCCGCTGGTGTCCACGCAGGATCAGGCGAACTTGCCGCAGCCCCTGGTGCTCGATCCGCCTGTTAAAGGAAAGGGCGAATGGGTCAACACTTCGATCTATGCGTTCCATCCCAGCGAACGGATGCAAGCCGGCGTCAAGTACACGGCGAAAATTCCCGCGGGCCTGCAAGACCCGACGGGCGCGGTGTTGCAGAAAGATTTCGTGTGGTCATTCACCACGACGAATCCCTTTGTCGTGTCGATGCAACCGAACGACGGCGAATCCGACATCTGGATCGATCGCGCGGTCAGGGTGACCTTCAGTCAGCCGATGGATCATGCCAGCGCCGAGCGGGCCTTCTCGCTGCGACAGGGATCAGCCGATGGGCCGCCGGTGGTGGGCACTTTCAGCTGGATCACGACCACGGTGCCGCTGGGCGTGGGTGAAGGTATTACCTACGGCAAGTTAGCCGCGCCAGTGAAGGGTGGTCGCGGCGGTGGCCCGGGTACGGGTGGCGGATCGAACGTGATGTTGATCGGCGAGATGATGGTCTTCACGCCGACGCAGCTGCTGGAACGTGACACGCCGTATTACGCCAAAGTGACGCAGGGCGTGGAAAGCGAAAGCGGCGGCATGCCGACGCTTATCGATTATCAGTGGTCGTTCACGACGATCAAGCCGTTCTTTGTCATTCGCACCGATCCGGTGAATGGCGGCAGCGCGGCCCCTTACGCCTCCATGGATATTTATTTCTCCGCGCCGGTGGACGAAGCGACGTTGCGCTATGTGACGACTTCGGCGCAAATTTCGCCGACGCAGGTCTATACCTACTACAGCGATTGGGACTTGCGCTACGTCTACGGTTTCGGGCCGGGGCCCTCGGGGAGTTATGATGTCACCATCGGGGCGCAGGTGGCCGATCGGTGGGGGCAGCCGCTCGGCAGCGATCAGGTGATCAACTTCCGCACGCGCGCGTTGGCGCCTGAACAATGGCTCGACGTGCCGGGCCGCTTCGGCGTGTACAGCAATTACACGGACACCGTGGTTTATGCGCGTTATCGCAATGTCTCGCAGCTGGATTTCGATCTGTATCAAGTGCCGTTGAATGAGTTCGCGTATCTCATCGGGCCGTATTCGTATTCACGCTGGGACACGGCGGTGCCGGTGAACGGCGAGCCGGTGCGATCGTGGACGGTGCCGGTCGATAAGCCGTTGAATGAAGCGGGCTTGATCCGCATTCCGGTGGAGAGCGACACGGGCGGCGTGTTGCTGACCGGCATTTACTTGCTGCGCATCTCTTCGCCTCAACAATCACAAAATGATTTCGGCGGTACCACACGCCACTTGCTGGTGGTGGCCGATAACAATATCACGCTCAAGGCCGGCGATAAAGAAGGGCTGGTGTGGGCCACGAATCTCCAATCGGGGCAAGAGACACCGAATGTGCCGATCAACCTGTACGATCCTGATTCGAATAAGCTCGCCACGGGCACGACTGATCAAGCGGGCCTGTTCAAATATGAGGTGACGGCCGCGCGCGATCCGAACATGAACCTGATGGCCGTGATCGGCGATTACGGCGGCCCGTTTGGTGTGGCGGTGAGCGACTGGAATAACGGCATTGCGCCGTGGGACTTTGGCGTGTACGCCAATTACTATGCCAGCGCCTACAACGCTTATCTCTATACCGATAAGCCAATCTATCGACCGGGGCAGACGGTGCACATCAAGGGCATCGTGCGCACGGACGACGATGCGCGCTATGCAATCGATCCTAACTTGAAAACGATCGATGCGCTGATCTATGACGGACAGGGCAAGCAGGTTTACACCGGCACGCTGCCGCTCAACGATTACGGCACGTTCAACTTTGACTTCGCGCTGGATCAAGAAGCCGCGCTGGGCGGTTACTCGATTCAGGCGCAGATTCCGGTGCTGTACCCGGGTCAGGAGATGCCGCAAATCCAGTATTACAACGGCGCGTTCATGGTGTCGGAATATCGGCGGCCGGAATTTCAAGTGACCGTGACGGCGCTGAAAGAAGAAGTGCTGCAAGGTGAAACGGTAGAAGTGGAAGCCGAAGCGACGTACTTCTTCGGCGGCGCGGTGAGCGATGCGCCGGTCGTGTGGTCGGTGACGGCGAACGATTACTATTTCGATCGCTATGCAGGGCAAGGCTACTACGGGTGGAACGATGTCGATTACAGCGGGCCGGGTGGTTCAGGCCGCGGCGGCTTGATCGCGTCGGGTGAAGGCAAGACAGACAAGGACGGCAAGTTCAAGATCACGCTGCCCGCGAAACTGGACGAGAAGACGGGGAGTCAGGTCTTCAACGTCGAAGCAGCGATCACCGATCTGAATGATCAACAAGTGGCGGGTCGCGCGAGTGTGATCGTGCATCAAGGGCAATACTACATCGGCATCGCGCCCGCGGATTACGTGGGCACGGTCGGCAAGCCGCTGGACTTCAATTTGCTTACGGTCGATTGGCAGGGCCAGGCGGCGAGCAACCAGAATGTGGAAGTCACGTACTATCAGCGCGAATGGTCCAACGTGCAAGAGGTCGATGACTTCGGCAACATCATGTGGACGTGGTCGTACAGCGACACGGCGGTGTTCACGTCTACCACAACCACGGGCGCGGACGGTAAAGGCAGCGCGTCCTTCACGCCGCCCGCGGGTGGCGAGTATCGCGTCGTGGCGCGCGGCACCGATGATAAAGGAAACCGGATTTCGTCATCCACCTATGTGTGGGTATCGAGCACCGCGTATGTGTCGTGGCGGCAGGACAACAACGATCGCATCGCGCTGGTGGCCGACAAGAAAGAATACACGCCGGGCGATGTGGCCAAGATTCTGATTCCGTCGCCGTATCAGGGACAGGTGCGCGCGCTGGTCACCACCGAGCGCGGCCGCATCCTCGATCAAAAGGTGATCACGCTCAAAACCAACAGCGATGTGATCGAAGTGCCAATCACACCGGCCATGGCGCCCAATGCGTACGTGTCGGTCGTCGTCGTCAATGGCGTCGATCAAAACGATCTCGCGCCGTCATTCAAGACGGGCTATGCGTCCTTCAAAGTGAATCGCGCGCAGCAGGAACTGTACATCGATCTGATTCCCGATCGGGATCCCATGGCCGATCATTATGCACCGCGCGATACGGTGACGTACACGGTGAAGATCGAGAATTACGCGGGCAAGCCGGTGGAAGCGGAAACGTCTTTGGCGATGGTCGATCTGGCGGTGCTCTCGCTGCTCGATCGGTTGAACCTGCCGATCGCGGATCAATTCTACGGCGAGCGCGGTCTGGGCATTCGCACGGGCGTGTCGCTGGTCTACTCGGTCGATCGCATCAACGTGAAGTTGGCGGAAGAAGCCAAGGGCGGCGGCGGCGGCGCTGAAGCCGAAGGCGGCGGCTTGACCGTGCGCGGCAACTTCCAGGATACGGCCTACTGGAAAGCGGATGTCACGACGAACGCCGATGGCACGGCCAGTGTCTCGTTCTCACTGCCCGATAACTTGACGACGTGGCGCATGTCGGCGATTGCGATCACCAAGGACGGGCTGGTGGGCGAAGGCCAATCGGATGTGAGAAGCACGAAGGATCTGCTGATCCGACCGGTGACGCCGCGCTTCATGGTCGTCGGCGACAAGTTCAACATGGGCGCTGTGATCAACAATAACACGGCGAACGATCTGCCGGTGGATGTGACGCTGGAAGGCACGGGCCTCACCATCGACAATGGACAGGTGAAGCAATCGGTCACGGTTCCGGCGAACGCCGCAGTGCGCGTCAACTGGCCGGTGACGGTGCTCGATGCGCCCTATGCCGATCTCACCTTCTCGGTACGCGGTGGCGGACTGAGCGATGCGAGCAAGCCCACGGCGGGTCTGCCGCCCGAACAATATCTGCCGATTTATAAATACAGCACGCCGGATGTGACGGCGACGAGCGGCAACGTAACGAAGGAAGACCCGGTGCGGAATGAAGTCATCATCCTGCCCAAAGTCATCGATGTAACGCAGGGGCAGTTGACGGTGCAGATCGATCCATCGCTGGCGGCGGGATCGACGGAAGGCCTGAAGTATCTGGAGCATTACCCGTATGAGTGCACGGAGCAAACGGTGAGCCGCTTCCTGCCGAATGTGATGACGTATCGGGCGTTGAAGGAACTCAATCTGGTGCGGCCCGAACTGGAAGCGCAATTGAAGGAGCAAGTGAGTGTCGGCTTGCAGCGCCTCAACAATCAACAGCACGTCGATGGCGGTTGGGGTTGGTGGGTCAACGAGAAATCGAGCGTGACCACTTCGATCTATGTGGTGTTTGGTTTGATCAAGGCGCGGCAGGCGGGCTTCCCGGTCGATCAGACGGTGCTCGATAAAGGCATCGCGTACCTGACCGGCAACGTCCTGCCGGCGACGCAGATCGATGCGCCATATGAAGCGAATCAACAAGCCTACCTGTTGTATGTGCTGGCTGATGCGGGCAAGCCGCAGACGAGCGCGCTGGTGTCGTTGTATGACGGCAAGCGACCACTGCTGGATAATTACGGCAAGGCACTGCTGGCACTGGGCCTGCATTCGGCGCAGCCTAATGAGAAGACACGCGTTGATGCGCTGATGAGTGATCTGGTAAGCGCGGTGAAGGTCAGCGCGACCGGCGCGCACTGGGAAGAGAAGCAGTTGTACTGGGGATCGTGGGATACCGATGTGCGCTCGACGGCGATGGTGTTGGACGCCTTGGCGATCCTCGATTCCAAGAACACACTCGCGCCGAATGTGGTGCGCTGGTTGATGAGTGTGCGCGAAGGCGGCCACTGGCCGTCGACGCAGGAAACAGCCTGGTCGTTGATCGCGTTCACCGATTGGATGAAGGCGACCGGCGAACTCACGCCTGATTACGCATGGGGGGTGAAGTTGAATGAGGAAGTAGTCGGCACGGGCACGGCGACGCAGGCCAACGTGCAGCAATCGAATGTGATCACGCAGCCGATCAGCGCGCTGGATCCGCAGGTGAATCTGTTGACGTTGGAGCGCAAGGCGGCGGAAGGCCAGGCGGGTGACGGGATGATGTACTACTCGGCCTATCTGCAAGCGTATCAGCCGGTGACAGGCGTGCAGTCGATGGCGCGCGGCATCGTCATCGGGCGGCAGTATTACGATCAAAGCGATGCGTGCTTCAAGCCGTTGAAGCCGGGCGAGAAGGCTATCCCCTGTACGCCGGTGACGCAAGCCAAGGTGGGCGATACGCTGGTGGTGAAGTTGAGCATCGTCGCGCCGACCAATCTGTACTACGTGCTGGTCGAGAGTCCGCTGCCGGCCGGTGCGGAGGCGGTCGATACGAGTCTGAAGACGACGACGCAGCAAGCCGCAGGGCCGGACTTCAACGCAACGAATCAACCGTATTCGTACTACGGCGGCTGGGGCTGGTGGTGGTTCACGCACACCGAACTCCGCGACGAGAAGGTGGCGCTGTTCGCGTCGTATCTGCCCAGGGGCACGTATGAGTACACGTATCAAATCCGCGCGGGGCTGGATGGCACGTACAACGTGCTGCCTGCCTTCGCGCAGCAGATGTACTTCCCGGAGGTGTTCGGACGTGGGGATGGGGAGCAGTTTGTGATTGGGAAGTGATGAGTGAAGTACGAGCGACGTAATGAGTAACAAGTAACGAGTAATGCGTAAAGGCGAAGTCCGATCTTGGGGGAACTTGAGATCGGACTTCGTGTTTGCGGTATAATCTTTTCAACTCACATTGAGGCGCGCGACGTGGATATCGAAACGGTTCGCAAGCGAGTCAGGGCCGGAGATTATCTTGTTAAGAGTCACGCTATCCAACACGCTATTAAGGAGGGCTTCGATCGCAAGCACATGATCGAGGCCATAACAAATGGCGGCATCATTGAAGAATATCCTGACGATCAGCGGGCGCTGATTTGTGGACAGGCCAATCTTGACGAAGCAACGGTTGTCTATTTGCATGTTGTTTGTGAGTGTACTGATCCGGTGTACGTTGAGTTCATAACCGCTTATATCCCAGACGAAACCTGGGAAAAACCGCCCTTCAGACGGCGTTGGCCGAAGAGGAACTAACCATGACAGCTAAACCTGCTCCAATGTGCGGTCAGCACCACATTGCCAAAGAGTGGCGACCGACTATTTTCGAGTATCGGGAAAACGGCATTTCCGTGCGGATTCCTAACGTCTATGCGTGGGTTTGCACAGAAGATGGTGAAGCTTCTTTCACCCCCGAAACGACGGACCAGCTCGTCGCCACAGCACGGGAATTGGTGGAAGCCGCCAAGCATGCGCGCGCCCGTCGTCCGGCGCTGACCGAGTACATGGTATCAGTGGGTACGTGATATGGACGCTCATAAGCCAACACCGCCTACCGATAGTTTAGAGACCATCGCCGAGTTTTGGGACGCGCACAGCCTGGCCGACCATTGGGATCAAACTGAGTCGGCCGAGTTTGAGTTCGATCCGCAGGCGCGGCGCCGTTATCTGGTCGCGATCGATCCCGACGTGCTGGCACGGGTGCGCACGGTCGCAAAGCAGAAAGGGCTTCAGACGGAGAGTCTGATCAATCTGTGGTTGGAGCAGAAGTTGAAGACAACTGCTGCGTAAAGCGTGAGACGGAAAACGGAATAGCGAAGTCCGATCTTGGAGGAAGCGAGATCGGACTTCGTGTTTGAGGCGTACTGCCATTCAAGCCACTCTCACGCGGCCACGGGTGCGTATATCTGTGGACGAGCAGCTTTGAAGTCTTTCTCTTTGGAAGACTTAATGCGCACAAAAACGATCGGTCGCCCCTCGCTGCCGAAGGCATCCAGCAGATCGAGGTTATACTGTCGCAATTGCGGATCGTCTTCCGGCAGGATCACCAACTCGAAGTTGTCCGGCAGCGACTCGAGCAAGCGCGGGTGGGCCAGCACGTAGTGCATGAAATTTCCCGTCAAAGCGACGTTACGCTCGACAACGCGGCGCGGTTTCCTGGGTCGTGGCGTCACTTTTACTTTCGTTGTCGGAGCCATTGTTCATACCTCCGCCGATAGTCGTTCCAGTGAGCGGTAATGTCGGCTATAGCGAAATTCAGCGCCTGATTGAGATCAGATTCACGCAAATCGGTCTTTTTAGTCCTACCCGCCGGATGCAATAGATCGCGGTGAGCAAATCCATGCGCTGTATCATAGCGAACGACAGGATGATGCTCTTCATCAAACTGACATTCCAATTGTACAACAAATCCCCGCACGCGTCCGCGCTCAATATCGAAGCGCACACGCAGGGATGTATCCGGATCGAGGCGGCGTATGAATTCGACTGTTCGCATACGGCATCACGGGAGATTATAGCCGTTTGAAGTGATAAGGCAAGAGGATGCACCATTTACACATCCGCCGACGGATGACGAGCAAAGCAACACAAGGGGCCAAACATAGAAAAGTCCGGTCTTGAGGGAACTTGAGATCGGACTTCGTTTTTGTGATGCCGAATCATTCCCTTCAATGCTATAATCCGCTTTGATTGATCCCATCCCAGGTCGAGGCATCATGTTGCTCGAAGCCTTGTTTGCTGCCGCCGCTGAAGCCGTCTTCTCCTATATCCTCGACACGCTCGAACCCGCCGAGCGCCTACGCGACTGGCTCAAGCGTAGTCCGGTCAAACTCGCATATCAACATGCGCTGGCGCGAACGTATGCGGCCTTCGCACGGCAGTATCCCGAACTCACCGCGTCATTGTTCAACGAATCCTTCTTGACCATCGAGGCTGCGCCCGAACTGGCGAAGTTCCTTACCCGTCATCAGCATCCCGATCACACGCAACTCGTTAGGCTCTGGGCGAAATCGATCACACCGCAGACTGAGGTCGGTCAGCAGTCGGTCGAGGTGCTGAGCAAACGTGAGGACCTCAATGCGGCCTCGGCCTACTTCGTCGAGTTGCTCACGTCCGAACTCAAGCACGAATCAGCGTTGCAGCCGTTGTTCGATTCGCGCGCGCTGGAGTCACTACCCGCCATCGAAGCGAAACTCGATCAACTGACAGATGCGTTGAAGCAAGCGCTGACCGTCGCTACGCACTACGAACAGACGGTGGTCAACCGCAGCGGCGGAGTCGATTTTCAGGCGCAAGAGGTCACTATTGGCGGCGATCTCGTCAGGCGTGACAAAATAACAACCAACATTGATACCGGCGGTGGTGCCTACCTCGCAGGCGATGTGAATGTGGGCATTGGTGGTGAGTTTGTCGGACGCGATAAGTTTGTCTCGAACACATACAACACCTACTTCATCGGCGACTTCGTTACCCTCGATGATCTTTATATCCGCCCTGATGCCGTCTTTCAGCGCGTGCGGGTACAGGACTTCGTCGGACGCGAGTGGCTGACGGCGAAGGTAGATGCTTTCCTCAACGACGAGAAGCGCAAGTCCGGCGTGTTTCTGCTGGTGGGCGAGGCCGGAGTGGGCAAGACCTCCTTCATGGCCCACCTCGTTACTGAACGCCGCTATCTCCACCTCTTCGCCGAGCAAGTCCCCGGCGATGTCAACGTCTCTCGCGCGCTGCAATCGCTGGGCGCGCAGTTGGTCGCCCGCTACCAGATCGATCCGTACAAAGAGAAGGGCACGCTGCCAGCCATTGCCACCTTCCCCGACTTTCTCGATAAGTTGCTGCGCCTAGCCGCCGACAGACTCAGCGCGGGCGAGAAGATCATCATTGTCTGCGATGCACTGGACGAGGCCGGCACCTCGCCGAATGGCAATGTCTTCGGACTGCCGAGCGTGCTGCCCGATGGGGTGTACTTCATCCTGTCGCAGCGACCTGTCGCCACTGTGAAGTTGAGCGTCAAAGCCAATCTTGTCAAAGAGACCATCGATGCGACTGGGGCCGACAATCTGCACGACGTTGAACAGTATCTCGCTGCTGTGTCGCGTCGTCCTGAAGTGTCAAACCAACTTCGCGCTCACAACTACGCTGAAGCCGACTTTGTACGCATCCTCAAAGAACGCAGTGGCGGCGTATGGATGTATTTATTCTACGTCGTCGGCGAGATTGGTACAGGGTCACGTGCACCGCTTGATCTTGCTACGTTGCCATCCGGCCTAGCCGGCTACTACACCGACTATTGGGGAGATTGGAGCGAAGGCCGAAGCGGACGCGGTGATGGCCCGGCCAAATGGGACGCCGCTTATGCGCCATTGTTAGCGACACTGGCTGCTGCACAACTGCCTATCAGTCTCAAACTGCTGTTGGCCTGGTCGCACGTGCTAGCCAGCGAATACGAAGTCGAACGCTTACTGCGTCGCAACTGGCGAGCCTTCATTTCGGAGCGTGAGCTCGAACACACACCGCACTTCAGTCTGCATCACGCCAGCCTGCGTGATTTCCTCACAGGCCAAGTTGATCGCCAGGGCTTAACGCTTGAGGCCGATCAACTAATCAATGAACTTGTACGTCGCACCTACGATGCTCACGCTTGCATCATTGATTACTATCGCCAACGATGCAACGACGATTGGGTTAAACTGGTTGATGACGACTACGCCCGCACTTATCTATGCTTGCACCTCTCCGCGTCGGGCGATGATGAGGCCATGTATCAACTGGTAGCGATGAACAACGCTTGGGCCAAAACCAAGTATGCCAAAGAAGAAACTTATGCAGGTTACTTGGTTGATCTCAATCGCGCTTGGCAATATGCCGAGACCGAAGCTCATTGGAACATTGGCCACCAGATTCGCTGTGCGCTGATAGAAAGTAGCATCCATTCTCTGGCCAGTAACATCTCGCCTAAATTGCTTGGATTGCTAATTGAAACCAATCTCTGGAGCTCTACTCGCGCACTCGCGCACACTGCACAAATATCCGATGAAAGGCACCGCGTTGAATCGTTGGAAGAAATAGCTCCGTATCTGTCGCACGACTTGAAGGCAGAGGCTTTGGCCATCGCACGCGCAATCAGCGGGGACCATTTTCGCGTCCGCGCCTTGTCCGGTCTCGCGCCCCACCTGCCCGACGGCTTGAAGGCCGACGCCGTTCGAAACGCCCTGGCTACCGCTCGCGCTATCAAAAATCAAAGCGCTCGCGCCGAAGCCTTATCCGGCCTCGCGCCCCACCTGCCCGACGGCTTGAAAGCCGAGGCCCTGGCCACTGCACGTGCTATCAGCGACGACTCTTACCGCGCAGTTGCCTTGTCCAGCTTCGTGCCTCACTTACCTGACAACTTGAAGGCTGAAGTCGTTCGCGAAACCCTCGCTGCCACACGCGTCATCACTCGCGATCACTTTCGCGTCGCCTTCGTCTTATCCGGCCTCACACCCTACCTGCCCGAAGGCTTGAAGGCCGACGCCGTTCGCGACTCCCTGGCTGCCGCACGCGCTATTACCGATGACGGCACCCGCGCCCGCGCTTTGTCCTACGTCGCACCCAACCTGCCTGATGACTTGAAGGCGGACACCGTTCGCGACGCCCTAGCCACCATACGTGCCATTACCGATGATAGAAGCGGCGTTATAAACCATGATTACGACCGAGCGGAAGCCCTGGTCAGCCTCGCGCCCCAACTGCCTGATGACTTGAAGGCCGGTGCCCTGATCACTGCACGCACGATCACTGACGAAAACGCCCGCGCGCGCGCCTTGTCCGGCCTCGTTTCCTATCTCCCCAACGACTTGAAATTCAACGCCCTCGCCGCCGCACGTGCCATTACATACAATATCGCCCGCATCCGCGCCTTATCCGGCCTCGTGCCGTACCTCCCCGATGATTTGAAGAAGAATGCCGTTCGAGACGCCCTGGCCGCCGCTCGTGCTGTTACCGACGACAGTGCCCGCGCCTATGCTTTGTCCGACGTCGCACCTCACCTGCCGGGCGACTTGAAGGGTGACGTGGTTCGCGACGCCCATTTTGCCTTACAGGCCATTCCTGACTACAATGCCCGCGCTAACGCCCTGTGTAGCCTCGCACCCCATTTGCCCGACGACTTGAAAGCTGATGCCCTGTCCGCCGCTCGCGCTATCAAAAATCAAAATGCTCGCGCCAAAGCCTTATCCGGCCTCGCGCCTCATCTATCTGGCGACTTGAAAGCTGAAGTCATCCGCGAAACTCTTGACGCCGCCTACAACATCGCGGACGATTACAATCGCGCCCGCGCCCTGTCCAGTCTCGCGCCTCACCTGTCTGACGATTTAAGAGCTGAGGTTCTCTTTTCTGTACACGCCATCTCTAACGACCACGCTCGTGCGGAAGCCTTGTCTAACCTCGCGCCTAACCTTCCCAGCGCCTTGAAGGCCGATGCCCTGGCTGCCGCACGTCTCATTACCGACGACAGCGCTCGTGCCCATGCCTTGTCCGGCCTCGCACCCCACCTGCCCGACGACTTGAAGGCCGCGGCCCTAGCCGCTGCACGTGCCATTACAGACAACAGCGCCCGCGCCCGTGCCTTGTCCGGCCTCGTGCCCTACCTGCCCGATGACTTGAAGGCAAATGCCGTTCGAGACGCCCTAGCCGCCGCTCGCACCCGTGTTCTGTCTGACCTCGTGCCTCACCTGCCTAACGGTTTTTTGAAGGTTGCTGCTCGCACTCAAGCCGGCGACTGCAATCGCGCGGAAGCGTTGGTCAGCCTCGCTCCCTACCTGACCGACAACTTGAAAGCTGTTGCTCTGGCCACCGCACGCGCCATTACCGACGATAGTGCCCGTGCTCGCGCGTTATCAGGCCTCGCGTCCCACCTGCCTGACGACTTGAAAGCCGAGGCCCTGGCTGTCGCGCGCGCCATTACAGACAACAGCGCCCGCGTCCGCGCCTTATCTGGCCTCGTGCCCTACCTCCCCGATGACTTGAAGGCGGAAGTCGTCTGCGAGGCTCTTGCCGCCGCTCGCAGTATCCGCACCAATGTATCCCGCGCCTTCGCCTTGTCTGGCCTCGCGCCCAACCTGCCCGGTGACTTGGGACCGGCGATTCTAATCGAAGCATTTATACTAGCCCATAGCGTTTCCTTATACCTGCAGCGTTGCGGTGTATACGAAGAGGTCATTTCGACTTGGCAGGAAATGCATTTCGTAAATTTCAAAACCTCCATGTGGAAAGATGCACTTCATTCTCTGGCGCGCCACCCACGTAAGGATTTACTTGGTGACTTAGCCGCACTCGCCCCATTGATTGAACATCTCGGCGGTCAGTCGGCCATGGAAGAGTTCTTCTACGCCCTGCGCGATGTGACGACATGGTGGCCATGAGCAGCTACGCGCCTACCACTCCCCTTGAATCTTCGGTGCGATCTTTTTCAGCTGTTCTTCCTGCCGCTCGTAATCGCCGAGGTGGGCGCGCATGAGGCTCTTCCACAGCTTGCCGTGATTGGGCACACGGAAGTGCAGGAGTTCGTGGACGATGACGTAGTCGCCGAGGTCTTCGTCGAGGTCGAGGAGTTCGGTGTTGAAGATGAGCAGGTGCGTGCGTTGGGTGTACGACGCCCACTTGTTTTTCATCACGCGCAGGGAGATGGTCTGCACTTCCACGCCAATCTTTGTGGCCCACTCACGCACGCGCTGTTTGAAGGCTTCCGGGGATTGCCACATACGATACCGATCAAACCCTAAAGGTCTTGGAGACCTTTAGGGTTTCCAACAGGTGATCGACGGTGGAGGTCACTTTGTCGAGGTCGTCTTCCTGCGCGTACAGCGCAAAGGTGATCTTCTGGCGCAGGTCGCGCAGGTCTTTCTCGCTGCGCAGCCAGTTGGGATGCTCGACAAAGGCGGCCCTGATCTTCTGGCTGACTGCTTCGGGTTGGGGGATGCCGGCTTCGAGCAAGGTGGCGTAGACAAAGTAGGTTAGCCCGTCGAAGCCTTTGGCCGCTTGCTCTTGCTTGCGCCGCTCGTTGGCTTCGATTTCCTGCATCAGTTGGGCCAGCGCCTCGCTGGTATCCTGCTGCCGTTCCTCGAAACTTTCCTGCACCGCCTTGGCGCGCTCGGCCATGCCGATCAGATACGGGTCTTCGCTGGCGTCTTCGGCAGCTTTCTCGATGCTCTTCACCAGATTGATGACCTTGGTGTTGTATTCGGCTTTCTGCTCGCGGATGACCTTGAGCGTTTCAGGATTGATCTCGACGAACTGCGTGATGACGCCGATCCGATCGGTGTCGATGTGCCGCTGCACCAGATCATTGGTCTTGCGCAGAAACTCCCGATCGGGCTGGACACCTTTGGCGTACGCTTTGCGGACGACGGCATAGATGCCCGACAGGGTGGCATAGTCGTCGAGGTAGGGGCGCAGAAAGGCATCGGGCGAGATGATCTCGTAGAGCATCTCCAGTTCTTTGTATTCCTTGAAGAACGCCTTGCGCCGTTCCTTGTCGCGGAAATGCTCGATGAGGCCGTCCACGTCTTTGTCGTCGAAGCCGCGCGTGATGAGCCGCACGTAATCGGGCGCTTGCTGCTCCATCTTGTGCTGAAACAACGTCTTGAGCAGCGCCAGATCCTTGATGACGGCGTCCACTTCTTCGCTGTCGAACGAGAGGGCGTGCTCCAACTTATCGAAGATGCCAACGAAATCCAGCACGAAGCCGTGCGGCTTGACCATCTCCTGCGCTTCGTTCTCGTAGGGCCGATTGACGCGCGCGATGGCTTGCAGCAGCGTGTGATCGCGCATGGGCTTGTCGAGATACATGGCGTACAGGATCGGCGCGTCGAAGCCGGTCAGCAGTTTCTCGGTGACGATGAGAATCTTGGGGGACTGCCCGTAGCGCTGGAAGTTCTTGCGGATGTCCTTCTCTTGCTTCTCGTCGATGTGGAACGACTTGAGCAGCGCCGAGTCGTTGTTGGTGCCCGTGTAGACCACGGCGGAATAGTCGGGTGGCAGAATCCGATCGAGCGCCTGTTTGTACAACGCGCAGGCTTCCCGATCGACGGCGACGAGGAAGGCCTTGTAGCCCAGCGGCTCGACGTTCGCGCGGAAGTGATCGGCCACATACTGCGCCACTTTGGGGATGCGCTGCTCGCCCTTCAAGAAGTTCTTGAGGTTGACGGCGCGATCGAGAATCTGGTTGAGTTCCTCGATGTCGGCGATGCCCTCGGTCTCGGCCAGCGCGAAGAACTCGGCCTCCATCGTTTCGGCGGGGACGCGCAGTTCGTTCGGGGCCAGGTTGTAGAACAGCGGCAGCGTCGTGCCGTCTGCGATGCTCTCGCGGATCGAATACTTGTGCAGATAACCCTGCGGCGCGTCGTCCACGCCGAAGGTCTTGAACGTCCCTTGCCCGTAGGCGGTGCGATCGATCGGGGTTCCGGTAAAACCGAAATACGTCGCGTTCGGCAGGGCCGCCATCAGGTAGTTGCCCAGATCGCCGCCCGTGGTGCGATGGGCCTCATCGACCAGCACGTAGATGTTGCGGCGCGCGTTCAGATCAGCGGGCATGTCGCGGAACTTGTGGATGGTCGAGACGATGAGGCCGCGAGTGTCGCTGCGGAGCAGCTGGTTCAAGCGGGCGATGGAGTGCGCGTGCTCGACGTTCTCCATGCCTAATGCGGCCAGATTCTTGAGCAACTGATCTTCCAGTTCGTTGCGATCGATCAGCAGCACGATGGTGGGCTTGTCGGATTCCGGCGCTTTGAAGAGCAGTTCCGCCGTCTTCAACATGGTGAAGGTCTTGCCGCTGCCCTGCGTGTGCCACACCAGTCCGCGCCGTTTGGTGGGATCGTGCGCGCGAGCCACGACCTGCTGAATGGCCGCCGTCTGATGCTGTTGCAAAATGTACTTGTGCAGGTCTTCGTCTTTCTCGGCGAAGAGGATGTCGTCTTTGAGCAGGCGCAGCACGTGGGGGATGGCGAAGAAACTCTTGACCTTGGTTTCGAAGGAAACCCTAAGGGTCTCAGAGACCGTTAGGGTTTTTAGGGTTTGCGGTTCTTTCCAGTGGAAGATGTTGCGCTTGACGGTGTTCCACGTCGCGCCGTAGTCGAAGCCCAGCGCATCGGTGGCGATGAAGGTCATTTCGGGCACGAAGTATTCGGGCGTTTCTTGATGGTAGCGACGGATCTGATCGATGCCGATGGCGATGCCTTCGTCTTTGCTGGCATTCTTGCACTCGACCACGACGACGGGCAGGCCGTTGATGAGAAAGACCACGTCTTCGCGATTGCCGCAGCGCCCGTTGTGCCAATAGAATTCTTCGGTGACTTCAAAGGTATTGCGCTCAGGCCGAGCGTAATCGATGAGCAGCAAGTCCAGTTCGCGGTTCTCGGCGGCGTGGAAGAACTTGCCGCTGTTGCGCAAATAGGCCAGAAATTCGCGGTTGCCGTGGATGTCACTGTGCAGCCGGCGGAATTGACCGATCAACGCGCCGGGCGCTTCGGTGTAGGCGGGATTGAAGGCTTTGACCGTTTGATAGAGCAAGTCGTCGAAGTAGAGCGATCCTAAACCCGAAGGGTCTTGGAGACCCTTCGGGTTTTTTGTTAACCCGCGCCGCCGATCGGCTTCCTCACGCGGCACGAACGTCCAGCCGATCTCCTGCGCGTAATGCAGGATGCGGGCTTGCACGGTCTTGTGTTCGCCGGGTTTGGGCATGGTGGTTACTCCAGACCTTTAGGGTTTTCAAAACCCTAAAGGTCTACTGCCCGTTCGAGTCTCGAAATCCTGTTCAATCACCTGCAAGATTTGTTCCGCCAGGCGCAGGGCCTGTTGCGCGTCGCTTTCCACCACTTCCGGTAGATCGCCGGGATAACGCGACTCGACGGCCCAGATCGAGAGCGCATAGAGTTGGGGGAACTCGACTTTCACACGCCAGCCGGGCGGCACGCTTTCGCGCAGCCGATCGAGATCATGGGTGTGCGGGAATTCAATGTCCAACAAAACCAGCAGCGCCTTGAGCGCTTTTTCGGCGGACTGTTGCGCCAGGAAACAGACCTGTCGCGGGTAATGCTCCAGGTCGCGCAGCAAGGCATGGGCGGCGTCCAGATCAGAGCGGGCATAAGCCAACCAGCGTTCAGCTTCAGGCGTGCTCATACACGACCTTACCTTCGCGCAACGCCGGCCGGAGCACCTGACCGATCACGTTCCCGCGCGCCGCGATCTCTTCCGGCGTCGTGACGACAATGTCTTTGCTGACCGGCAAATCACTCAACGCATTTCCGATGCGGATAGCCGCTTGCCGTTTATCGTCCACCCGCGACAAAACCACCAGCAAGTCCAGATCGCTATCGGGGCGAGCCTGGCCGCGCGCCCACGAGCCGAACAGAATGATGCGCAGCGGGTGGAACTGCCGCGCGATGCGGTCTACGGCTTCCAACAAATAGGGCGGCTGAGGGGCAAGCAGTCTATCCATGCGTTCCTTTCGATTCGGGTAATGCTATTGTAACTCACTCAGACCTTTAGGGTTTTCAAAACCCTAAAGGTCTATTGTTAATCGAAATCATCTGGTGTCAATGGCGCAAGAATCTTTTCATCGATCGGTAGTTGATGTGCGGCGACGAAGCCTTTTGTATCGTCAAACCAGCCGACGACTTCATCACGCTGGATCGTCAAAACCCTAAAGGTCTCAGAGACCTTTAGGGTTTCGGTCTGAACGAACGAGTGATACGACGACCACGGCCACTCGCGGAAATCGCCGATCAGGCCGTGCTTCTGCGGATTGCGATGGATGTAGCGCACCAATTGCTTGAGATACCCCTGTGTCAGCACGGGTATCCGCCCGAAGGGATGTTGAAACAGACTGCCGGTGCGGCCATAGGCTTTGTTGATGGCCTTGGCGTAGGCGTTGAAGAAGTTGGAGAAAGCGATAGACCCTAAAGGTCTCTCAAGACCTTTAGGGTCTTCGATCTCCTTCATCCGCACCAGCAAATGGAAGTGATTCCTCAGCAGGCAAAACGCAAACGTCTCTGCTACCGCCTCGATGTACTTGAGGTAGAGCTGCAAGAAGTAGCGGTAGTTGCGTTCTTCGATGAACACATTTTCGCGGTTGGTGCCGCGATTAAAAATGTGATAGAACACACCAGGTTTAAGAGGGGATGGGCTGGTCATCGTTTCACCTTCGTTGGCAAAGACCTTTAGGGTCTTGGAGACCCTAAAGGTCTGCTACCTCATTCACGCGAATCTGCGCCGTCATCAACTGATGCAGCAGCGTGCGGAATAGTTCTTCCAGCAACGTCTTCTTTTGCATGTGCACTTCGATTTTCTGGTCAATCGTATTCAGTTGTGAAACGATTTCTGTTTGCTCTTGCATTGTCGGCAATGGAACAACAAAAGTTCGCAGCCTTGTCGCGCTAATATTGCTCTGACTAACGGCGCGAGTGGCAATGCTTTTGAGTCGAGCTTGTGTCTCATTCCAGTTGAAATACCAATTGAGGAAGAAGGGATTGAGTCGCTCGGCGATGGTCCGCATCCGAATGAGATAGGATGCAAATACAAAATCACCTTGAAGATCAAAGATAGCTGTACGCCCAACAAGTTCAAAACTGTTAGTTCGATTGAATAGAATGTCGCCACGCGCAACGCGGAATTTATCGGCTTCGGAAGCAGAGATATTCACGTACTGGAGGTTATCACCGACAATCTTTCCGCTGGCTTGATTGGTCATTCGTAAAATGGGATGCTTGCCTTCGCTGTCGCCGCGCACCGAAAGGCCATACTGTGTTACCGACAGGAGTTCATCCAACTTGACAACATTCCAACTCTCCGGCACCAACCCTATCTCCTTCTGCTTCTGCTTCTCGCCGCGCAGACCTTCGGTGAACAGCTTCCGCATGAGTGCGGACTTGAGTTCGCGTGTCAGTGCGATGAGCCGCGCCTGCTGCTCGATGGCGGTCTGCACTGTGCTCAACACGCGGGCGATGCTGCGTTGTTCGTCGAGTGGAGGAATGGGAAGCAACAGTGTAACAAGGATTGACTTTGTAAGTTTGCCCCTTGCATCTCCACCAATGAGTGGAGATATGTCCATGTAATTGATAACGCTGGAGAGAAAAACGTTGTCGGACAGCCCATCTTTGGCAGCAATAACATGAGCGTGGTTGTTGACCCAGAACTTGCCGCGCATAATATACGATGACTGCTCGCTTCTTCCCCAGTATCCACCATCCTCCGCAATTAGCACATGCTCACCATCAAACCGATATTCATCAATGTAGTCAACGATGCCGTTTGCGCCGCAATAGGGATATATGCCCTTTCGATTTGCTCGCTCAAGGGCATTGAGTGGCGAGCGTTTCGTATCCAGAATATCAGCCACTTCACCGAGTGATCTCAATTTCCACTCGTCAGGTAAAGAAGAAAAGCGCGGGTCAATATAAGACATGCTAAATCTGGAGCCTGCTCAAAATGAGCTTAACGTGCGTGTTTGTTTCTTCGATTTCTGTTTCCAATATTTCCAACTCGTCGGCAATCTCCGCAATTGGTCGATACTCTTCGCCATCCGCTGTGTGAATGTAGCGGCCGGGCGAGATGTTGTAATCGTTCTTGGCAATCTCTTCGCGGCTGACGATGCGGCTGAACTTGTCCACCTCACGCCACTTCAAGAACGTCTCGGCGATGCGCGCAATCGCTTCGTCGGGGATGTAGTTCTTGGGATCGCCCTTTTCAAACTCGCGGCTGGCGTTGAGCAAGAACAGTTTATTCTTACGCTTCGCGGGCTTGGCTTTGTTTAGAAACAAAATGATGCCGGGCGCAGTGGTGTTGTAAAACAGGTTTTCGGGCAGGTAGATCACACCTTCAATCAGGTCGTTGTCCACAAACCACTGACGTACCTGCTTTTCTTTGGAGATGTTGGCGCTGCCGCTGCCCCGGCTGGCTGCGCCGGTATCCAACACAATCGCGGCACGGCCCTCGGCGTTGAGGCTGGCAAGGATGTGCTGCACCCAACCCCAATCGGCGCTCTGCTTGCCCGGAAAGCCCGCGCCCTTCGGAAAGCGGTTGAACTCGTCGGCATCGTAGTCTTTCTCACTGAACCAGTCCTGGTTCCACATCGGGTTCGCCACGCCGCGATCGAACTTCTTCAAGACCCTAAGGGTTTGCGAAACCCTTAGGGTCTGGGTCTCGAAGAATTTCGGGTTCTTGAACGTGTCGCCAATTTCGATCGTCCCTTCCAGGTCGTGGATGATCATGTTCATGTTCGCCATCGCCCAGGTGGTGGCGATGTATTCCTGCCCGTACATCTTGAGCGGGGCCGCCTGTTTGAGGTTAGCCCGGCGCGCTTTCTCCTCGGCGACCAGTTCGCAGCGGATGAGCAGGCTGGCTGAGCCACAGTCCGGATCGTAGACGCTCATGCCCGGTTCGGGATCCATGATCAGCGCCATGATCGTCCCCACCGCATCCGGCGTGTAGAACTCGCCCGCGCTCTGGCCGCTTCCTTCGGCGAACTTGCGGATCAGGTACTGGTAACTCTTGCCGATGATGTCACCTTCCACGTCGTTCAACCCCAGGCGCTTCAGGCTGATCTGCTCGATGAGGGCGCTCAGACGGTCGTCGGAAATATCGCGCTGGCCGTGCGTCGTCGCGTTGAAGTCCACCCGATCGATGATGCCGCCGAGTTGTGGGTTGGCTTTGGCAATCTCGATCAGGTAAGTGGTCAATTGCTGGCCGATCTTGTCGGCCAATGTGCGGATGATCGACCAGACGGGTTCAGCGGCGTTGGCCGGCTGGAGCGGAATGTAGAAGCGCACGAGTTTCTTATCGCGCGCGACGAGCTTGAATGCCTTGGCACGTCCGCCGACTTCTTGCGCGATGCGGTTGATCTCGTCGTCGTACACATCGCACAGGCGCTTGGCGAAGACCAACGGCAGGATGTAGTCCTTGTACTTCGACGCGTCCTTCGCGCCACGGATGGAGCAGGCCGCATCCCACAGCCATTGTTCGATCGATTTGTCGGTGTTGTTGGGCATAGACAGACTCAATCCAAACACTCATCAATTGTGGTTCATTATACTTCGTCCGGTCGTAATCGCACAAAAACGCGAGCCGAATCGACGCGCGTCTGTTTGCACTTCTTGTGTCCTGCCCATACCCGCGAAACGGTGGCCGCAGGGTGCCGTAGTTTATAATTGCCCCATCTTCCAGCGGAGCCATTCACCCTGAACGACACCACCATCCTCGTCTTCACCCGCAACGGCCTGGGTGACGCGCCCGCCGAGCTGCAGCAGAAACTCGCCGTGAAATTCTTGCGGATCACACTCGACGCAAACACTTTGCCCGCGAAGATTTTGTTCTACACCGACGGCGTGAAACTCAGAACCCCGGTTTCTTTGCGTGCGAAATTCAGTTACAGCAGCCCGTCGCTTGTGTCGTGGCAGGTTTGCCATCTGCCGTGTGGGTGATGCGCACGTGAACGCCATCGGACGCTTCGACAACGTTGAAGCTCAACGGCGAACAACATGAAGCGGCTGCGCTCAACTCGTCAATCAGCGCGCGGATGGTGGCGGCATCGCCCTTCACGCGCAGATCGTAGCCGTTGTCGAACGTGTCCAGAGAATCGACCTGGCCCAGTAGTTGATCGAACTTGCCTGCCTGGGTCTGAGCCGATTCCACTTCAAGCGGTATCACCAATGGATCTACGGCGAGCGCGCCGTTCGGTTTGGTGGCCGTGATCGTCGCGGAGAACGGCACACCAATCGGCAGGGAGGCCAGCGCTTGATCGGTCTGGCTTTTGGGCTGCACCTGCACGTCGACAAAACCGGCAGCGCGCAGGCCGTTCACGTAATCGCGTTGATCCAGCGCGCCCGCGACGCACGCGCCCCACGAGTCCATGCTCTTCTGCACGGCTTCCGGCAGCGCGCCATTCGTCACGATGTCGGACACAGCCACACGCCCGTCGGGCTTTAACACCCGAAAGACTTCGCGGAAGACTTGTGGCTTATCAGGCGAGAGGTTGATCACGCAGTTGGAGATCACGACGTCAACAGTGTGATCCTCCACCGGCAGCGCTTCCAGGTAGCCTTCGCGGAATTCGACGTTGGGGTAGCCAAGTCGCTGCGCGTTCGCGCGGGCCTTCGCCAGCATATCGGGCGTCATATCCACGCCGATAACGTGACCCGCTTCGCCAACCTGCTTGGCCGCGAGGAAACAATCGAGGCCGCCGCCGGAACCTAGATCGAGCACGGTTTCGCCGGACTGCAACTTCGCCAGCGTAATCGGATCGCCGCAGCCCAACGAGAAACCACTGACATCCGTGGGAACCGCCTGGATCAGTTGCTCGTCATACAACGTGCTGCTGCCGCCTGTGCTACAGCACGAGCTTGATGAGCGCGCCAGTTCAGCATAGTGTTCGCGCACATTGTCATGAATCGAAGTGGGTTGCATGATCATCCTCCAGAAAGTGTTGTATAGACGAATGTCTATGTGAATCAACAAAGAAAAGAGGCTGGTTTTCAGCCCGATCGGTCAGTTAGCCTTTGGCGGCCTGTTTGACGGCTTCGGTCACGTCGGTTTCCGGCGCAAAGACTTGCATCAATTGTCCGCAGCACAGCGCCATGCGCGCCTGATTCAGCGTGTAGTAGGTCTGCTTGCCCTCGTGGCGCGCGTCGACCAGACCCGCCTCCCGCAGGATGGCAAGGTGATGCGACACCGTCGGCTGCGAAACGCTGGTCTGCTCCACAATCTCATTCACCGCGAGCCACCGGCAGCAGCACAGCCCCATGATTTTCTGCCGGGTCTCGTCGGCGATGGCTTTGGCAAATTCGACCGGATTTACTTTCTTTTGCCTATCGACGTGCCTATCGACGCTCGTCTGTTGATACGCTTCAAGAATAGTATTAATCACCTGGTCTAGCGGCGCTCGGAAAAATTCACGGTTCGCCGCAAGTCGATAATTCATGCCCTCCAGGCGCGCATGAACGTATTGCTCGGCTTTTGTGCAGTCATGAAAATACGCTTTGTATGCCAAACAGAAAGATGTAGGTATACCGGTTGCGGCAGATAACTCTTTAGCCCGGCCTTCGGGATCTCGTGTTGTTTTGCCAACTTTTAGGAGACCCTCCATAGAAGGATTGATTAGAACATAGACGTAGCCTGCATTATCCACCATACTGGATTCACCCAAACGTAATGAACTGTGATGAATATGGATTATTATATCGAAGTTTGTCTATGTGCCAAGAGGCAAAAAAGACCTCAGGGGCGTTGAACACCCCCTGAGGTCTGTATCTCCACGCTCAGGCCGTGACCGGCGCGACCAGCTTGTCGATGCGGCCTTTGATCACCGGATACGGCTGCGCGCCCACCACCCGATCGACGATCTGCCCGTCGCGGACGAACAACATGGTGGGAATGCCCTGCACGCCGTACTTCATGGCCCATTCGGGATTGTCGTCGGTGTTGACCTTGGCCACGATGATTTTGTTTTCATATTCACCGGCCAGTTTCTCCAGCACGGGCGCTACCATGCGGCACGGTCCGCACCACGGCGCCCAGAAGTCCACAATCACCGGCACCGGCGACTGCAAGACGGTCTTTTCGAAGTTCGCATCCGACACATGAATTGGCTCTTTCATTTTCTTTCGTCTCCTTCACGAATGATCTCAAACTCGGTGGTAATTTCCGCGGTAGCACGCACCGTTGCAGCTACCGAACAATACTTTTCTTCAGACAATTGCAGCGCCTGATCCACGGCCTTTTCGGTCAGGCTTGCGCCGCTCAAGCGAAACTTCATATGCAGCTTACGGAACGTCCACGGCGGATCGGCATCCTGCTCGCCCGTGGTGATAATCTCCATTGAGTCGATCGGCATGCGCTTCTTCGAAAGAATCTCCACTACGTCGACGGCCGTGCACGACGCCAGCGCGATCAGCAGCATATCCGATGGTTTAACGCCCACCCCTTCGTCTTTCGAAGACAGCACCACCGAATGATTGGTCGAATCGATCCCGACAAAGCGCTTGCCGGATAGCCAGTGGACGGTAGTCGTCGTCGTACCCACGTTACGCTACCTCGGCTTCGATAATGCGATAGCGGTGATTGATCTTCACCGTGTTTTCCAGCATCTTGTTCACCGAGCAATACTTGGTCAACGACAGATCGATCGCCCGTTCCAGCGCTTTCGGCTCGATCTGGTGGCCCGTCACCACATATTCCAGATCGATCTCGGTAAATACCTTGGGATGTTCGGTCGCACGCAGCGCAATCACGTTGACTTCAAAACCGGTGACCTGCTGCTGCTTTTTCTGCAAGATCGCAATCACGTCGCTGGCGGTGCAGCCGCCCGCTGCTAAAGCCACCAGTTCCATCGGGCTGGCGCCTTCCGGGCCGGGTGGATTATCAAAGCGCAGCTGAAAACCCGAACCGCCCAGCGCGCGAAACGCCAGACCGTTCCCTTCCCACACTAAATTGGCACTCTTGGTATTCTCACTCATAGCATTTTCACTTTCTAAGGAGCCTTGCCTAACAGTTGCAGTAAATCATCGATCATAATTTCACGCGAAGCCGGATCGGTGCGATCGGCGCTCATCAGGCAATCGGACGCATACTGCCGCATGAAAATCGCACTGGCACCCTGCACCGCCGATCGGATAGCCGAGAGCTGCTGCACGATCTCGTGACAATCCCGATCTTCGTCCAGCATCTTCTGCACGCCGCGCACCTGCCCTTCAATGCGCTTCAGGCGTTTCTGCAATTCTTCTTTCGTCGCAACGCCTTCAACCTTCATGGTTCAATCCTTTGGTTCAGCACACGGCTGATGGGTTCAGCCTGCTCAGCTGAATCGTCCGCCGCCGCCACTGCCGCAGCCGCTGGCCGCTATGCCCTGGCCGGTCGAACCGCCGCTGGTGGCAAACGTCGATAGCTTTTTCTGGGTGTGGCGTCCACCGCATTCCGGGCAGTCCTGCACCACGTTCGCATCCGAGATCTTCACCAATTTGTCAAAATCGGTTTTGCAGTCGGCACAATGGTATTCGTAAATTGGCACGCTTTTCCTCCGCGAAGTGCGGTCAGCACTACAGGCCGCATACTGTAGGGGAGTATAGCATATCAAAAAACGGGTGTCAAGGGCTGGAAAAAAGAAAGACGCGGGTCATGACTGACCCGCGTCTCCCCAAGTCGAGTAAATCTGGCTACTGGCGCACTTTCAGCAAGTCGCGAATCTCGGTGAGCAATTGTTCTTCTTTTGTCGGTTCGGGCGGAGCGGCAGGAGCCTCGGCCGGCTTGCGCTTCAGCTTATTTACTGCCTTGACCACGAAGAACATCGCCAGTGCGACCACCAGGAACGTGATGATCGTGTTGATGAAAACGCCGTAGTTGATGGTTGCTGCGCCGGCCTTTTGGGCTTCGGCCAACGTGGCGTACGACTGGCCGCCCAGCACGATGAACATGTTCGTGAAGTCGACGCCGCCCAGCGCATAACCGACGATGGGCATCAGGATATCTTTCACCAGCGAGTTGACGATCGCGCCGAAGGCCGCGCCTACGATCAAGGCCACAGCCAGATCGATCACATTACCACGCATGATGAACTCCCGAAACTCCTTGATCATTTTCTCAGGCCTCCACAAGATTTTGTACTTAGCGCGGCGCGGTTATCGTAGCATACTCTTTTGCATCTGACAATTTTTGTAGTCTTACCGCAAGGAGTTCAGTGCCCAGTCAGTCAGCGCGGGCGAGCATGCTATGCAATCGGGTTCGGTATAGTTCCACCGCTCGCCCGCAAAGTTGAACAGGCGTGCCCCGGCCTCTTCAGCAATCACCTGCCCGGCCGCGCCATCCCAGGGTTTGAGGGCACCATGAAAATAGACGTCAAGCTGGCCTGCCGCGAGATAGCACAGGCCCAGCGCCGCCGAACCAAGCGCGCGAACCGTGCGGCATTCCCGGCCGGTTCGATTCAGCCAGTCCAGCGCAAAACCGCGCGGTCGTTCTTCGCGGCCCCAATCCAACCCGATAACTCCCTCGGCGATATCGACCGTAGTCGCCGCGCGAAGCCGATCGGTGTTGAGCCACGCGCCCCGATCGTGCTCGGCGGCAAAGGCGTGATCGTGGATCGGATCGTAGACCACACCCACGATCGGCTGGCCCTGCTCGACGTAGGCAATCGAGACTGCGAACAACGACAGCTGCCGGGTATAGTTGGACGTGCCATCCAGCGGATCGATCACCCAGAGCGAGCGCGCACCCGGCGGGGGTTCTAGCCCTTCTTCAGACAGGATGGCCGCGTGCGCGTCGTGCGATTGGATCAGATCGACGATCGTGGTTTGGGCCGCGAGGTCGGCGTCGGTGTAAAAATCGCGCCAGCCTTTGGCGTGAATCTCGCGCGGCTGCAAGAAACGGTCCCGCAGCACCTGGCCAGCAGCCCGCGCGAGGGTCGTCGTGAAATCAAGTAAGTCTGACATGTACGTTATTCACTTTCAGAAAAGACCGGAGTTCTGAAAACTCCGGTCTTTGTCGGGGTCATTGAATGAGCAGGTTATCGGCTGAACGCGCCGCATCATTCAACGCTTGACCGGGGTCGTTACCCTGGACCGAGGAATTGACGGCATGAACCAGCAACTCGGCAATCGCATCCCACTGTGGAATATCGGGCTGGGCACGAGCCACCGACAACAGATCGAACGCCACTTTAAGCCCGGCGTTGGTGGCGAAAACGTCCGCGAGGCCCTGCCCCGCCGATTTACGCAGCGGCAGCAAACCCGTCAATTGTGACCAGCGCACCGTTTGCGGGGTTTCGGCAAACCAGCGAATGAACAGCCAAGCCGCCAGCTGCTTGGCCGGCGTGCTCTTCAAGATTACCCAGGCCGGGCCGCTGATGGTCAGCGAGGGGTCGCGCTTACCATAGGGAACCGGCGACACATTCCAGCGAAATCCACCGCGCGCTTCGACGGCGTCAAAGATTTCCGGCAGCTGAGTGGTCTGCGCAAAAATCATCGCCACTTTGCCGCGCGCAAAATCGTAAATGGCGTCTTCACCGCTGCGCAGGAAGCAGCCGCTTTTCGCCGTATCCTGCAGCGTCGTCAAGGTCCGCACACCTTCTTCGCTGTTGAACGTGGTGCGCGCGCCGTCATCGCTGATGATCGAGCCGCCGCGGCTGTTCAACCAGGCCGTCGCGAAATCGGCGCGCGGGTAGAAGCCGAATCCGAACACGTCCACGCGATTATCGCCGGTCACATCGCGCGTCAGTGCCTCGCAGACTTCCCTGAACAGGGGCCACGAATTGGGGGGTGTGAAGTAATTCTGGCGGGCCAGAGTATCGGCGTTGTAGACCATCACTACGCCTTCACCGCCCAGCGGAAAACTGATCAGTGTTTTGTCTTTAGGGTCGCGTGCCATATCCAACATCGCGGGATAGATGTCTTTCAGATCATCGGCCGTCAAGCCAAAGCGCGGTTCATTCAGATATTGCTGCACCGGCACCACCGCGTCAGCCAGGCCCCACACATCCGCTGGATTGCGAATCGCCAGATCGGGGCCAGTGCCGGCTTCCGCCGCAGTTTGCAGATCAGCCGCCAACTGTTTAGGATTGCCATGATACTCCGGCACGACGACGATGCGCCAGGGATTGGTCGCGTTGAACTCGTCGATCTGAGCCAGCAGCGCTTCACGCAGCGGGCCTTCATACGAATGCCACAGCACCACCTCTTGCCCTTCCGGGCGTGTGATGGCTGAAACAAACGGCGTAGTGGCGGATGGCCTGCCGCACGCTGACAGGCCAAGCGCCACGATGAGAATCCACAGGACTTTGCACTGAACCATAACCCTCTTACCCTATTACCAAAGTAGAGTGAGTATAACCGAGCGCCTAGGGCGCGTCAAACACTGGACGGCAATGGTATGCTATACTTTTCAGCATGCAGCCGATTTTTTGGCAGTGGAACGGATTCACGATCAGCACGTATGCTGTATGGATGACGATCGGGTTGATCGCAGCCACGATCGTCAGTCTCGGCGAAGCGCGGCGGCAGCACGTCCGAGCGGCCTTCGTGCTTGACGCGATTTTGGTCGCCATCGTCATGGGCGTGATCGCAGCGCGCGCCGGTTACGCGATCATCAACTGGGGTTACTATCAGGATCACGCTGCCGAAATCGTGCGCCTATGGCAAGGCGGCCTCAACTGGCAGGCCGGATTGATCGGCGGATCGATCGGCGCCTGGTTCATCGCACGGCGCGCGCAGCGTGCGTCTCCTCTGACGATGCTTGATCTCCTGACCATTGGCATTCCGCTTGCTATCGCGTGTGGCTGGATGGGATCCTATTTCTCAGCCACGGCCTATGGCGCAGAATTGTTTCCCGGCGATCGATTTTTCTTTCTGGCCCGCGATCTCCCCGATTGGCGCGAAGCGGGCAGCAGCAATCCACGCTGGCCCACGCAGCTCATCGGCGCGGTCTGGTCGCTGATCCTCTTTCTGATGTTGTGGCTCACGCGCAAAAAAGCCTGGACCGCGGGCACACGCTGCTGGTTATTCGTAGCTGCTTACAGCCTGGGCGCGCTGCTCATCGGCTTTACGCGCGGCGACGAGGTGCCTCACTTCTATGGCTGGCGCGTCGATCAGCTGCTGGATACGCTCTTGGTCGCCGCCGGAGCGCTTGGGTTGTGGCGCGTCCAACGGACGGGCAGGCGAACTATTACCGAAACCAGCAGCCTTGACAATCATATAGTGTGACGGTACACTTAGTGTACAAATTACACCAAAAGCCGCTCAGGACGCTCCTATGAAAATCACCGTTGGTCTGGCGCAGATTAGCCCCAAATTGGCAGACGTACGATCGAATTGCGAAGTGCATATGATGTTCGTCGATCGCGCCGCCCGTGAAAAAGTTGATCTGCTGGTCTTCCCCGAACTGTCGCTCACCGGTTACATGCTGCAAGATGCGATGGCCCTCGCCGCGCATAAAGCCGCGCCCTCCGACCCGCTGCTGAACTCCATGCTGGAGGCTAGTCAACGGCTCGATCTGGTGGTGGGCTTTGCCGAGGTCGACGAGCGCGGCCGCTATTTCACGTCGGGGGCCTATCTCTCGCGCGGACAGATCATGCACGTGCACCGCAAAGTGTACCTGCCCACCTATGGCATGTTTGACGAAGGCCGCTTCTTCGATGCGGGCGACAGCATTCGAGCCTTTGACACGCGCTTCGGGCGCATGGCCGTGTTGATTTGCGAAGACTTCTGGCACCTGAGTCCGCCGTATCTGGCGTGGCTCGATGGCGCAGATGTCCTGCTGCTCACCTCCGCCAGTCCCGGGCGCGGACTGAATGACGAAGATCGTCTGGCTTCAGCGCGCTTCGTCGAAACGATCAACCAGTCCTACGCGGCGATCTTTGGCAACTATGTGATTCATTCCAATCGCGTGGGCTTTGAGGACGGGCAAAATTTCTGGGGTGGATCGACTATCTTCAATCCCGATGGCGAACTCGTCGTGCAAGCTCCCTACTTTGAGGAAGCGCTCACCGTGGCCGAGATCGATCTGGCGCAAATCCGTCGCAGCCGCGCCCGCACCCCGCTGCTGCGTGACGAACGACCGGAATTGACGTTGCGTGAATTGCGCAGAATCACCGGCGAGAAGTGAAACGTGGTGCGTCGTGCGTGGCCGCAGGGATGATGCGTGCGTTCAATCGACAATCTAAAATCAAAAATCGAAAATTCATATGACTCCACCTGACCTGACCCATAAACTGCACATCAATACTGATCTGGCGCGCACGGTCTTGAAGACGTTCCTGCGCGATGAAATCCGCAAAGTAGGCATCGAGCATGCCGTCATCGGCTTATCGGGCGGCATCGATTCGGCGCTGGCGTGTTATCTCGTCGCGCAGGCCATCGGCGCGCACAACGTCTATGCCGTGCGCCTGCCGTATCGCACCTCATCGCCCGACAGCCTCGATCACGCGCAGCTGGTCATCGACGCGCTGGGCATCCACAGCGAGACCGTCGAGATCACCGACATGGTCGATCCGCTCATCGTGCGCACGCCGGACATGACGCCGCTGCGCAAAGGCAATCTCATGGCGCGCGCCCGCATGATCGTGTTGTTCGATCGATCGGCCGCGCACCGGGGATTAGTGATCGGTACCAGCAATAAGACCGAATTGCTGTTGGGGTACGGCACGCTCTTCGGCGATATGGCGTCGGCCCTCAACCCGGTCGGCGATCTCTACAAAACGCAGGTGCGCGAACTGGCCCAGGCGATCGGGGTGCCCCAGCCGATCGTGGATAAGGCGCCCTCCGCCGATTTGTGGATCGGCCAGACCGACGAAGAAGAAATGGGACTGACCTACGCGGAAGTCGATCAACTCTTGTTCCTGCTGGTGGACGAACGCTATTCGACCGAAGAAGCGATCGAGGCGGGGTTCGATCGGGTGTACGTGGAACGCGTGTGGAAGTTGATCCGCACCATGCAGTTCAAACGGCGCGGCCCGCTCATCGCCAAACTCAGCAAACGCACGGTGGGTATTGATTTCCTGTATCTGCGCGATTGGGGATACTAGAACACGGTCCCTGACTAGCCCGTCCTCCCATCTGGCTTTTGTCGGTTGATTATGGTCGAAAACGTGTTCAAATGCTCCCCAAGCGGCAATACTGTTTAGATAAGGCTCGCAGCCCGCGTCGTCGCGGGCGATCCCACCGCGTCCGCGATGCGCGCGGTTGGATGAGCGCTATCTAAACAGTATTGCCCCAAGCGGTTGATTAATGTTACTTTACACTTCAGCTTAGGAAATTTAGATGTGTGGACTTATCATCAGAAGAGTGTGACTACTCCGCCTCACCCTTGGCCCCTCTCCTGGAAACTGCTTTTCGTTCTCAGGAGAGGGTCAAGGGTGAGGTTAAGTAGTAACAGGGGGGTTACATTTGTCATGGGAATCCAGAGACACCTCCCACTAACACTTAGCCTAGGGAATGAGTTACAACTATAGTCTCACGGATAATGCAGGCGGGGAGGCGCGCGCGTTTCCGGGCACAATTGGCTAGCTTGGCTTCACGCGCTCACACGCCCTGCCGAGGGGGCGAAGCGGGGGCGCGCCAGTCGGGCGAAATTGCGACCACTGACGCCAACCCAGTGCAACAGATTGGACGTTCTGCCCAACGTCCGACGAAGCGATCCACCATGAAAGGAGAGATGCCCACCGATTACCCTAACTTCCCCACACCCCCTACGTAGGCTTTACGATCTTCAGTAACGTTCGCTGTACCTTCCAAGTAAAAATCCTTTCTGGAGAAGAGCCATGTCCAAGTTTCTAAAAGTATCGTTTGTCTTTGCGGCTTTCCTGGCGGCTTTCGTCATGCTCCCCATGATGGTACTGCAAGCTTCTAGCCCGGTGTCTCAACTTGCCGCAGTTGCAGCGGATCCACAACCGCTGACACCGAACGCCGTTGTTACGGTTACCATCCTTCACACCAACGACTTTCACGGCAATCTGGAGTCAGCGGGCAGCAACCCCGGCATGGCGCGCGTCGCCGCCGCCATCAACCAGGTGCGTGCGGAGGTTGGAGCCGCCAACACCTTATTGTTTGACGCAGGCGATGAGATGCAGGGCACTCTGCTTTCAAACCTGAAGAAGGGCGAACCGACGATCGACCTGTTCAACTTCGTCGGGTATCAGGCGGCGACATTCGGCAATCACGAATTTGATTGGGGCCAACAGGTGCTCATCAGCCGCACACTGCAGGCCACCTTCCCGTATGTGGTATCGAATCTCGTCGTCAACGACACGGGCAACTGTGCTACGGCCGGCTGGACTATCCCGATCTCG
>JBGSPW010000246.1:0-4462 GCA_041738395.1 Thermoflexales bacterium | reverse complement strand
GTTCCGGTCTATAGTAGCGCGCGAGAACTTGGTCATTGTCTTTGGCTTGTCTCACGTACACCCCTATTCGGCACAAGGTTTATGCAAGACAGCATTTTACCTTGCGGAAGGCGTGTAGGTGGAATTTTGCGGTTGCTGTTTCTTAATGCCTGAAGGAAGCGAAACGCGTATCGTCAGAGTCAGTGGTTCCGGCAATGCCGATGATCGTCTTGGCATTTCGGTGTCACTGAGCGATGATGGCAATACGGCCCTCGTCGGCGCGTATCGGGCTGATGTGGACGGCAGGGTCGATCAGGGCGCAGCGTACGTCTTTGGTTTTGCTACCGGTGACTGGGTTCCAACAGGCAAATTAGTCGCCTCCGACGGGGCCGCGAGCGATCGCTTTGGCTGGTCGGTGGCTCTGAGTGGGGATGGCAACACCGCTCTGGTCGGCGCGTACCAGGCTGATGCGACTGGGCTGACAGACAGTGGGGCAGCCTACGTCTTCATTCAGTCCTTCGTCACCGGCGATTGGTCGCAACAAGCGAAGCTCGCGTTTCCTATTGCGGGCGATAATCTGGGCTATTCAGTTGCTCTGAGTGAGAATGGCAATGTAGCGCTCTGCGGCGCGATTGGTCACCAGGTAGGCGCTAATGCCGATCAAGGCATGGCCTATGTCTTTAACCGATCGGGGAGCACGTGGTCGAACACGCAGGCCCTTCTGGCCAGCGATGGTAAAGCCGACGATCTTCTAGGACGTTCCGTGGCGCTGAACGCTGCTGGCACCACGGCTCTGGTTGGCGCTTCTAAAGCCGACATTGGCCCGGATAGCGATCAGGGTGCGGCCTATGTCTTCGTTAAATCAGGGGCATCCTGGACCCAGCAAAAGAAATTGTTGTTTCTCGACGGCGATACCAATGATTCCTTTGGGATCGCTGTAGCTTTGAGCGATGACGGTGACACGGCGTTGGTGGGTGCCCATCAAGGCAATGGCGGACGCGGCGAGGCGGTACTCTTCAATCGCTCGGGTACAACCTGGTCAGACGGCGAAACGCTTTCCGCGTCTGGGGTCGCCATTGGCGATCGCTATGGCGTAGCGGTCGCCTTGAGTGGCGATGGCCTGACGGCGGTGGTGGGGGCGGATCAATCTACGGTCAATGGAAAAGCCAATCAAGGCGCCGTGTATGTCTTCAAGCATGTCTATGCCTATCCCTTGCTTCTCTGGGTCGTGCAACCCAAACTCACTTCGACTGATGGCGTGCAGAATGACTACTTTGGCTTTTCGGTCGCCGCCAACGCGGATGGTGAAACCGTGCTGGTCGGCGCCTATGGTGTGAATGTCGGCCAGAACAACGCTCAGGGCGCGGCCTATCCCTTTATCTTCCGCAATCTGGTGTACCTGCCGGGAATCCGGCGCTGAGCGTGGCAGGTGTGACAGCACTTGCCGGCTTTGAGACGCGCGGACTTTGACTTGGTCAGAGGAAGCAGCGAGCGGGCGTACCTCCTGCCTGCTGCTTCCTTCTTTCAACAAAAAAACTATGGAGGGAATGATGCTCCGTCGAATCGTGTTGACGCTAGGGATGGTCAGCCTCTTGTTGCTTGCCATGATCAATTTCGTGTACGCGCAAGAGTCGGGGCCGCAAAGTATCGATGCGCCACAGTCTGTGATAGGTACGGCCTTTACGTATCAGGGCCAGTTGAAGAGCAATGGCAATCCCGTCAACGGAACCTGTGACTTTCAGCTGTATCTATATGATTCAGCAGCAGGACTGGGCCAGATCGGTCCTATGGTCGATCGGTCTGGCATTCCAGTCGCAAATGGCTACTTCACGATCGCTTCTCTCGATTTTGGCAGCACCGCGTTTAACGGCGAAGCGCGCTGGCTGCGCATCGATGTGCGCTGTCCAGCAGGCAACGGCAGTTACACCACGCTGACGCCGCGCCAGCCATTGACGGCTGCGCCGTACGCCTTGGCGTTGCCGGGGTTGTATACGCAACAGAATGCGACCAGTCCCAATGTGATCGGCGGCTACAGCGGTAACATCATCTCATCCACTATGGTGGGCAGCGTCATCGGCGGCGGCGGCGCGAGTGGATTTGCGAATAACGTACAGGCGAATCACGCCACCATCGGCGGGGGCAAGGGCAACGAGGCCAGGGGCTATGCCGCCACCATCAGCGGGGGTCACGGCAACGCCGCCGGCTACCTCGACACGGTTGGCGGGGGCAAAGACAACACCGCGTGGGGCAGTTACGCCACCGTGCCCGGCGGTCGAGATAACACCGCGCAAGGCGACTATAGCTTTGCCGCTGGCTTCCGCGCTGAGGCCAACCATATCGGTACATTCGTCTGGGCAGACAGCGATAATAATAGCGCTCAGGGCACATCCTTTACCTCCACAGGAATCGATCAATTCCTCATCCGCGCAGGCGGCGGCGTGGGCATTAACACCACCAACACTCTGGCCAGCGGCCTGACCGTTAACGGGAGGGTGATCGCCGGTGGCACAGCAATTGGTGTCGCAGGTGGCGAGCCATTCGTCGCGCGCGGCAGCAACGCGGGCCTCAGCATGGATGACCGCGCCGGGGGTGCCAATCCGCGCTGGGTGATCTTTCCCAATGGCGGCGCATTGAATTTTTGGAATGGTTCTAGCCGGCTGATTATTGACGGGACGGGTATCCTGTATCTCGGCAATATAGGCGTGGCTGGCACCACGACGCTGTGCCGCAACGCGCAAAACCAAATAGCCAATTGTTCTTCCAGCGCGCGTTACAAGAACAATATCTCTGCGCTCGCGCTCGGTCTTGAAACTGTCGCTCAACTGCATCCCGTGACCTTCGATTGGACGGGCACGGGTGAGCACGACCTCGGCTTTGTGGCGGAACAAGTAGATCAAGTGACGCCCTTACTCACGACACGGAACGCGGCTGGACAAATCGAAGGCGTGAAATACGATCGCGTCAGCGCGGTGCTGGTTAAGGCTGTGCAAGAACAGCAGCAACAGATCGCCGCGCTGCAACAGCAGAATATCGAATTGCAAACGCGCCTAGCTAACCTCGATCCGGAAACGTCGACCGCGTCGTTCAACCTCTTCAATTTGTTGAGCGTGTTAGCGTGTGGTGGAATGATCTTCTTGGTGATCAAGCAACTTCAATCAAAACGAGGTGAAGCATGAAACGCATATTCTCCCGGTTGATTCTTGTTCTTTCGTTGGCGCTGATCGTCGCGGCGTGTGGCGGCGCTGCCACAACGTCCACGCCAACTCAACCGGTGGCCACGCCCGACAGCAATAGCAAGCCCGTATCTGTGGAGACCGCCTCTACCGGGATCGATCTTTCGCAGGTCGATGTGTGTGAGCTGTTGCCCGTGGCCGAAGTAGAAGCCGTCATTGGATCGGTGCGCAAGAATTCGACTAAGCCCACCATCTCGTTCGATCGCGAGCGGGGCTGCAAATACATCGAGGCCAAGCACGGTCAATTTTATGAAGTGACACTCTACCCGCTGGATCACTGGGGCCTGGTCAAGGTCACGCTGAAAGACGCTCAGCCTGTGGCGGACGTGGGTGACGGCGCGTATGTGGGTACCTACTCTGACTCCATCTGGTTGCAGGTGCTGGTGAAAGATCGTGCTGTCGTCGGCGTGCGGGCGGGCGATGAGAGTCAGGCCAGCGCTCTGGCTTTGTATCAAGTGATGTTGAAGCACTTGCCGTGAAGTGTTTTCATGAGGATGATGAAGCATCGCAGATCGGTGGGGCGGAGATGAAGTGCGAAGCAATCCGAGCGGGGGTAATCTTTTCTCAGGAGACCATCCATGAAGCACTATCGATTGTTGTCTGTGATT
The DNA here is from genome assembly GCA_041738395.1 of Thermoflexales bacterium. Classification (GTDB taxonomy): domain Bacteria; phylum Chloroflexota; class Anaerolineae; order Fen-1058; family Fen-1058; genus Fen-1058. Next base: position 642 of record JBGSPW010000246.1, on the reverse strand, counting down.
GTGGTTGTCGCGTGTGTGGCGCTGGCCTTGGCCGTGGGTCTGGCGCAGGCGCAAACGGGCGTGTCGCCGAACGGTCCCACGGGCGGCGGCGGCCCCGGCGATGTGAGCACAGGTTTTACGTATCAGGGTCAACTCAAGGACGCGGGCGGGCCGGTGAATGGTAATTGCGATTTTCTGTTCAGCCTGTGGGATCAATCGGGCACGGGCGCACCGCCGACGGGCGGCCTTCAAATCGGCACGACCCAGACCCAGACTGCTGTTAGCGTGATGAATGGTTTGTTCACAGTGGTCTTGAATTTTTCGGGCGAGTTTAGTGCGGATGCCTTTAATGGCCAGGCGCGTTGGCTAGAGATTGCCGTGCGCTGCCCGGCGGGCAGTGGCGTATATACGACGCTCGGCTCACGCCAACCGCTGTGGGCCACGCCCTATGCGCACAGCTTGCGGCCGGGGGCGATCATTAGCGGCACAGTAAATAGTGGGGCGACCGAATATGGTGGGGCGATCTTGTTCGGGAACAATCTCAGCACCGGCGCTAACACCGCCGGCCTGGTCGGCGCGTCCGCTTCGACTGCAGGGGCTGGTGTGCTGGGCTATGGTAACTCTACTACCGGCCTGGCCTACGGCGTGATCGGCCAATCCGCC
>JBGSPW010000244.1:0-18858 GCA_041738395.1 Thermoflexales bacterium | reverse complement strand
GTTCCGGTCTATAGTAGCGCGCGAGAACTTGGTCATTGTCTTTGGCTTGTCTCACGTACACCCCTATTCGGCACAAGGTTTATGCAAGACAGCATTTTACCTTGCGGAAGGCGTGTAGGTGGAATTTTGCGGTTGCTGTTTTTTATCGTAAAGGCCCGTCACCGCATAGCGCGCCGCTTCATGCGCCGCGCGATCGACGGCCAGCTGCGCCGTGACAAGCCGCACGACTTCGAACGCGATCAGCGCGAGTACAATCAACACTGCGACGACTAACCATGGACGGCGAAACCGGGGCAAACGAGTGAGCATGATCAATCTCCTGATAACTTCGTAGATTCTGCTTGAGCTTAATACGCCCCTTCACCCGATACCATCTTCGGAAGCGTCCGCAGCAGAATTTTGAAGTCCAGCGCCGGCGACCAATTCTCGATGTAGTAAATGTCCAGCAGGCACTGCTCGTCAAAACTCAACTGACTGCGGCCCGATACTTGCGCCAACCCGGTTAAGCCGGGCGGTGCTTCCAACACCTGCTTCTGCCAGACCTGATATTGCGCCACTTCCAGCGAGGTATGCGGCCGCGGCCCAACCAGGCTCATCTCGCCGCGCAGCACATTGAACAGTTGCGGCAGTTCATCCAGACTCGACCGGCGCATGAAGCGGCCCACGCGCGTAATGCGCGGATCCTCGCGCATCTTGAACAGCGGGCCGTTCATCTCGTTCAGATCGAGCAGCTTCACCTTCTCCTCGTCCGCGCCTTCCCGCATGGAGCGGAACTTATATACGACAAATTCCTGCTCGTGCATGCCCACGCGCTTCTGTCGGAAAAGGATCGGCCCGGGCGAATCCAACCTGATCGCCAGGATCAACAAGGCCATGATGGGCGCCGCGACGATCGTCAGCAGGCTGCCGAAGATCACATCCATGGCGCGCTTGACGAATAAGTTCGCGCCGCGAATGGCGGCAGGCCGCAAGCCGATGAGCGGTACGCCGCCCAGGTCTTCGACGTCGACGCGGTTCAAGCTCAACTGAAAGAGATCGGGCACGGTGCGCGCACGGATACCCAGCTGCTCGCATCCCTGAAAGATTTCCAGAATGCGTTTGTGATCGGACCAGGGCAGCGCCACCACCACTTCGTCGATGCTTTGCTCGGCCACAATCTGCGGCAGGTGCTGGAGGCCTTCGATCGCCGGCACCGGGCCAATCGTCAAGGTCTTGCTATCGACTTGATCGTCGACCAGCGCGGCGATTTGATAACCGAACTCCGGCTGCGCCATCACCGTGCGGATCACGGTGCGGCCCACTTCGCCCGCGCCGACGATCAGCACGCGCACCACGCCCACGCCACGCTTGCGCAGCACACCCAGCACGATGCCCCACAAAAATCGTCCCAAGCCCAGCAGCACCACGGTCAAGATGAGGTCGTACAAAAAGATCAAACGCGAATAGAAGAACGGCTGGTAAATGAAGGTGATGCAGATCATGATCAGCATGGCCATCATCGTGCTGCGCACCAGGCGCGACATCTGATCGATCCACAATCCCAGACGGCGTGGCACGTACACGTTGTCGAACTTGTAAGCGACGATCAACAAGATCGTCAGCACCAGGAGGAAGGGGAAATACACATCGATCGGGTTGTCGAACTCCGGCTCGACGGGACGGAAGAGCTGCAAGCGATAGCGGGCCGCATAGGCCAACAGAAATGCAGCAATGATCAATAGCACATCGCCGAGAATCACCGCGGGAATAAGCCAACGTGGGTACTTAGACGTCATAGCCATGTGAAAAATTCGTAACTACTTGGCCCGCATCCTGAGCGGAGCGGCGGGCGTTCTTCGACTTCACTACGTTCCGCTCACGCGCAGCGTGCGCCCGCCGCGTAGTCGAAGGATAGAGCAGGCCGAACAGTTACAAAAATCAGAGATCGGATCTTAGCGGCCGACCGTCGATCGGGTGAACTGCATCACTCCCATGAAGACGACGATCACACCGACGAGCAGCGTGAGCAGATTGAGCGCTAACCAGATCCAAAGAGTGGGCGGCCCCGCATAGTGCGCTTGATACAGCAAGTCCAACAGATGAGCCGCCGGGCGCGAGCAGGTGAACAGCCCCAGCATTACACCGAGTGCGCCTTCAACCCAGCCGATGGTGGTGAAGGCCGGTCGGGTGTAAATAATACCACTGTAGATCACGGCCACCAGGATCAAACCCAGTAGCATCATGATCGACAGCGAACGGCGCTTCATCACTTCATTTCCCCGCTGGGCGAAAAGTCCGCACTCGTCGATACGTGTTCATGGTTTGCCGGGCGGTTTCCAGCCACGTAAACCGTGCGGCTTGTCGTCGGCCCCGATCGGCCAACTCGGCTCGATAGGCCGCATCGCTCCACACGCGCAGCATCACCGCAGCCCAGCCACTCACATCCTCCGGCGCGATCAACAACCCATCACGGCCGACCACTTCCGGCAGCGATGCCGCATTCGAAACGATCACGGGCGTGCCGCACGCCATCGCTTCCAACGGCGGCAGGCCAAAGCCTTCATAGATCGACGGATACACAAACGCGGTGGCCGCAGCATACCACAGGGCTTTATCTTCCGCCGCCACGTACCCCGGCAGCACGATGCTATCTTTCACACCTGAAGCAGCGATCGCCGCAAACAGATCGTCGGCCAACCAGCCCACGCCGCCGGCTAAGACCAGCACGGCTTCCGGGCACGCCTGTTTCAGCTGCGTAAACGCGCGCACCAGGGTGATCAAATTCTTGCGCGGCTCCAGCGTGCCCAAAAACAACAGAAATTTCTCCGGCAGATTTTTGGCGCGCCGGAAGTCCTCCACCCGATCGCGCAGTGGCGGCCTCAAGATTTCGTCGACGCCCGGATAAGCCACGTCGATGTGATCGAGCGGCACATTGTAGAGGCGGTGCACATCGCGCCGGGTGCAGTCTGAAATCGTGATGAGGCGCTGTGCGCGATGCGCGGACAGGCGCGTGCCCAGGCGCAAATAGGTTTGATTGAAGCCGCGAAAGAACTGCGGAAACAGCGCGAAACTCAGATCGTAAATCGTGACGATCGTCGGGGCCGGGCGCACGATCGGCGCGACAAAGGCTGTGGCATGCAGCACATCCGCCTGCACGCGCCGCGCGGCAGAGGGCAGTGCCAGCTGTTCCCACAAAATGCGCGGCGCGGGTCGATCGGTTTTCCAGCGCGGTGGCTCAACCCTGATCGATCGATCCAGGCCGGCCGGCGGATGCGCGGCAAACAGTGTCAACTGCACCGCCGGATCGATCTCCGGCAAGTGCAGCAAGGTCTGTTCGATGTAGGTGTGAATTCCGGCGCTGCGATAACTGCCCTGGCCGCGCGGCGCGAGCAGCGGCGCACTGATTGCGACGTGTAACTGAGAGGAAATCATGTAGCGATACTATCCAGATCAAAGTTGCCGCTGTTAAACTCGACAAGTTTCACCCAGTCAATCGCACCGGATGAATCACAAAACTCATCGATAAATGCCTTAGTGAGGCGATTAACGACTTTGCCCTTTTCGATCTGAAAAGCCTCGTTATGCTCTTTGGCGCGATAGCCGATGGGTTCGATGATGTTGGTATATAAATCTTTGTCGTCGCTGATGAGATACCAGAAATTCTGACCTACCACCTTCATGTAGCCGCGCAAATAACTGGTTTTGGTCTTGCCATAGCAAATGCCCAGCACTGGTTGAACATTTGCACTGTGTTTGGCTTGCCTGACTCTTGCCATTGCATTTTTGAGGTCTTGTTCTAGTTTGCTGTGTTGAGAACTATTACCCCATTTTGTGCCAGATTTGATGGACACGACATAGTGAATACCTTTATTGAAGAACTCCAGATCGACGCCTTGTGCTGTAGATTTATGACCTTTGCAGGTTTGCTGCGCAACAAACACAGCTAGCCCCTCTAAGAAGTCGCCAAAGAGCTCTTCCTCTGATGAAGAAAGGGAGGCGTCGAGCAGTCCAGAAATCAATTCCCCAGCAGTAAAAACATTCTTGGCTCGAAATAAATATGGATTCTTCGTCAAGAGACTATGCAACTTGCGGTCTTCCAAGGTTTTTTTGCGACGTCCGTGAAAATCAGCAATATTGGCATTGACGTATTTTCGGACTTCAAGTAGGTTAAGTTTTTTCATCGTTTTGCCTTTGATTTTCCATTTGGTCGTGCCGCAGTGTATTTAACTCGCTTTTCAGCAAACACTGGCAATTTAACTGGCACGTTGGAAACACGCTGCTGCGATTCATCAACATAGTCTTTGCTGATGTCAATTCCGACATAGAAGCGACCCAATTGCGCAGCCGCAAGTGACGTTGTTCCAGAGCCAACAAATGGATCTAAGACCACATCACCAGCCTGAGTAAAAAGCTTGATAAACCAAGCCGGAAGATCAACAGGAAAAGTAGCGCTGTGGTTGCGATTCGCGCATTCAGTCGCCATATGAAGCACGTTGTTGGGATACACTAAGTCGCGGCCAATCCAGTTTGACACATTCTTGCCAAAGCCACTTCCGACTCTTGATTCATCTCTGATTCTGTCGGTCTTGCTTAGATTCGACAAGCGACTTTTGGCCCAATCACCTACGGGCACCATAACCGCGTCTTGATACATATTGAAAGTCTTTTGTTTATTAAACTGGATAAGCCGTTCCCAATTGTCGCGGAAGCGATTTGGCCACTTTCCTGGATAGGAGTTTTTCTTGTGCCACATGTATTCTTCAGTCCATAACCAACCTTGCTCACGCATTTTGACAATTAATTCAAGTACGTAAGTGTGACGTTCGCCGTTTACAACTCGCTCTTTGATATTCAAGATGAAAGTGCCAGTGGGCTTCAGTACACGTCGAAATTGTTCAGATTTGGGCAAAAACCAAGCCACATATTTGTCAGGACTGATGCCACCGTAAGTTTTTTGTCGCTGGTCAGCATATGGCGGTGAGGTGAAAATCAGATCAATAGAGTCATCAGGTAGAGATTTTAAGACTTCTTCGCAGTCACCAAGCAAGATTTGGTTAAGGTATTCCATTCTTGTTTCTCCCTGTAATTGAGCAAACTGAATAGATTATAGCGCACTGCGCTTGCTGGTAAAGGATGGATCGAAGTCGGTTCAGCATGGAAGGCCCTGGTTTCTGATCGCCAGGATGTTACGCACCACGCACTACGCTTTGATAGACCTCATACGTCTTCTGCGCGATCTGTGCTTGCGTGAAATGATCCAGCACGCGCTGTCGTCCGCGCCGTGCCAGATCGCGCCGCAAGGTTGCATCGTCATGCAGGCGTTGCAATTGAGATCGCAGGGCGGCCACATCGCCTTCGGGGAAAATCAAGCCCGCCTCGCCGATGACGTTGGGAATCTCGCCGCACGTCGAACCGACGACAGGCACCCCGCAGGCCATCGCATCGACTAACACGCGCCCGAATTGTTCTTTCCAGTTGGGGCGGCTGTGCGAAGGCAGCACCAGCACGTCGATGGCGTGATAGTAGTTGACGATCTGTATGGACGGCAGCCACGGGAGAAACCTGACCCGATCGGCCAGTTTGAGCCGTTGAGCCAACTCAGCTAGTCGGGCTTGCTCCGGGCCGCTGCCCACGAGATCGGCACGCCACTCGCCGGTCAGTCCGGCTAAAGCCTGCAATAGCAGATCGATACCTTTCTCTTCAACAAAGCGACCGGCATAGCCAATGACGAAGGCCGAAGAAACCGGGGTTCTACCATTCGGAAGCAGAGACGTTTTAGATGTAGAACCCCAGTCTCTTTCATCCAGCGGCTTGAAGATGTCCGGCTCCACGCCCACCTGCGGAATGAGCGTCAATGGGCCGCGATAGCCTTTGGCACGCCACACCTCTTCGGAATCGCGATTGCCGACGATGCCGGCGGCGGCGTGTTGCAAGACGTAGCGCTCGAACCAGCTAAACGGCGGAGGGTAAGCGCGATTGAGGTTCTGCCAACTGAAGAAGACGGTGCGCGCCTTGATCGCGCGAGCCGATCGTTGCGCCAGAAACGTGGCGAGGTTGTTGGGTTCTTCGTCGATGTGAACGAGATCGGGCTTGAGCTGCTTCAACAACCGATCGAACTGCGGGTAGTAGTGCAGATGAAAATTGCCGTTGAAACGAATGGGCGTGACGATGAATTGATAACCTTCAGCGGGTGTCGGCTCTAAGCGCAGCTCGCCGCGTTCATCGCGCCAGCTGGGCGGCACCACGGCGATGAGCTCCAGGTCTGGGTGCGCCGCCAGCTGTTTGAGCTTGCTGTGATAAGCGCCGACGACCAACGCTTTGGAAAGAATGACAACACGCAAGGGGATTTCTGATTTCTGATTTTAGATTTTGATTTGGGATGGGACATCCGCGCGAATTATAGCACGGCCATGATGACGATCCGTCATTGCGAGGAGCGCAGTTCGCGACGAAGCAATCTCTGTTCGAGCGGGCCTAAGATTACTTCGCCGCGATACGGCTGCGGCTTGCAACACTTGCACCCACTGCGTGCAGTGCGGTGTGACGGCTGCGAAGTGACGTTTTGACAGCCCTATCGGTTGTTGTTATAGTAAGCCCATGCGTAGATTCTTGAAAGAATGGGGACCGGTTCTGGCGTTGATGTTGATCGCGGGAGCCTTACGGTTCTATGAACTGGGCGCGTGGCCGCCCGGCCTGTATCACGACGAAGCGTACAACGGCCTCGATGCCTTGCGAGTGCTGGCCGGTGATCGACCGTTGTATTTTGCGGCGAATCACGGGCGCGAACCGCTCTTCATTTATTTGGTGTCGTTAAGCGTGGACTGGTTGGGGCGCAGTGTGTATGCCGTGCGTTTGCCAGCCGCCATTATCGGCACGCTGTTGATTCCCGCTGCTTACTGGATGGCGCGTGAATTATTCGGACGGCGCGTGGGATTGTTGACGGCCGCCCTCGCGGCGATCACGCTGTGGCCGCTGCACTTGAGCCTGATCAGCTTTCGTGCCGGGTCGCTGCCGTTGTCCATCGCACTGTCGATCGGTGCCGGCGTACACGCGTATCGATCGGGTCGCGCGTGGCACTGGATCATCGCTGGTATTCTTTACGGGCTGTCATTCTACACTTATCTCGCCAGCCGTTTCACGCCCATCGCGTTGGTGTTGCTGCTGGTGCCGATCTTGATCACGCGACGCAACCAACGTCTGTGGCGCAACTTCATCATCTTTGCCATGACCGTGGCGATTGCGTCAGCGCCGTTGATCGTCACGGCGCTAACTCAGTGGGATGTGGTGATGGGTCGCCCCGGTGATCTCTCGATCTTCAACCCGGCGATCAATCACGGCGATCCGATCGGCACTCTCGTGCGCAGCACGGCGAATGCAGTGAGCATGTTCTTCTGGCGTGGCGATCGGATTCTGCGCCACAACGTCCCCTATCGACCGGTCTTCGATCCGATCCTGGCGATCTGCTTTACGTTGGGTCTGATCCGGTTGATCATCGCCGCGCTGGGGCCAACTCCGCCGCCGCGGAAGCCGCTCCCCGATTTTCTACAGCCCGGCCCCGATATGCGCTATACGCCGCGCCTCACCTCTCTCTCAAAGTTATCCAGTCTCTTCGTATTGATCTGGATTTCGGTGATGCTGCTGCCGACGATCCTGGCAGAAGATTCACCGCATTTCTTGCGCGCGGTGGGTGTGCTGCCGGTCGCCTTGATCGTTCCAGCGATCGGCCTCAACACAATCGGGCAGTGGTTGGCAGCGCGCGGCGCGCGGGTCTTGAGCTATGTGGTTATCTCCGGCGTGTTGATCGTTTCCGGCGCATGGACGGTGCGCGATTACAGCCGCTACGCCGTCGACGTGGAAACAGCTTACGCCTTTGAGGACGCAGGAGTACAGCTAGCTCAGCAGGCGCGCGGCGATCTACAGGCCGGGCATCGCATCTATGTAGCCGACCGCTTTGCGCGCGATTGGGCGAGTGTGCCCTTCTTGATCGGCGGCGCATACACGCCGCTTCCCGACGGACAACCATCTCACATTGATACGACCCAACCCGCGACGTTGTTCTTGTGGCCGTATGAAGATTGGTCGCAAGTGCTGAAGGGGCAGTCGCAACCGCTGCGCATCAAGGTGCTGGCGGGGCCGTTGGCAAAAGGCGATCTCGATCCTCAGCCGCATGTGGGTTACCTGGCCGTGCAGCTGGAACCAGCCGACGGCACGTCTGCGTCACCCGAAGCGCAATTTGAGAACGGTCTGAAATTGTTGGGCCATTCGGTGGAAGCCGCAGACAACGAGCACTGGCGCCTGCGGACGTTGTGGCAGATCGATCAGCCGATCGACGCCGATCAGACTTTCTTCGTGCACTTGCGCGCGGCCAATGAGGTGCTCGATTCTAAAGACGGCGACAGCGGCGCTGGCTTCTATCCGCTGAAGCTGTGGCGACCCGGCGACGTGATCATTGACGAGCGCCTCATCGACGTGCCGCCCCAGGCCGATCGGGTGCAGCTGCTGATCGAGTTGGGGTTGTACGATCGGGTTACGGCGCAGCGCGTGCAGGTGATCGATTCCGCGCCCCCCGTGATCGATCAGGCCATTTTATTGGGCGGGCCAACCGGCGGGCCGAATGCCATCGGACCGTAAAGGAACGCAATCGAAGAAACCGGGTTTCTCCATTTTCGAAGGAATGGAACGATTATCGCGTACCCACTCCGCTACGCTTCGGGGTGCTGCGCAGAAACCCGGTTTCTGAACAGGCTTAAGGGTGAGGGAGCAAATCGGGTATACTTGGCGCGTGGAAACTTTTAAGTTAGGGCAGAAAATGCAGCATAAAAGATGGATCGTGCTGGGGCTGGTCGCCGTGGTACTGCTGGCTTTATGGCCGGCGATAGTGGCGCAGGCTTCCTCTCAGCGGGCAGGCAATCTCATTACGAACCCGGGCTTTGAAGGAGCCTTCACCGCGCAAGACAGCAAGACCAGCGTGGGTCAGGGCTGGACGGCCTGGTGGACATCCCGACCGGCTACCGCGCCCGATTGGTCGTACAATCATCCCGACTTCATCGCCAGCACCGACTGCGGCAGCGTGTGCGATCATCGCATTCACAGCGGCGGCAATGCGCAGCGCATCTTCCAATACTTCGGTGCGTACGAGGCGGGTCTGTATCAGAAGGTCAATGTGACGCCGGGGGCGGATGTGCGCTTAACGGCTTACGGGCAGAGCTGGTCGTCGCAAACAGAGCAGCCGCAGAACGTGTCCAATGGCGGCACCAGCATGCACTTAAAAGTGGGCCTCGATCCGCAGGGCGGCACGAATCCGCTCGATCCGCGCGTGGTGTGGTCGGGCGAGGCCGATGCCCTGGATTCGTGGCAGTCCTTCCAGGTTTTTGCGCGCGCGGCCGGTTCGCAAGTGACCGTATTCCTCTACTCTGCGCCGGATGATGCTCGTCGCAAAAACGAAACTTATTGGGACGATGTCTCGCTGGAAATCCTGGGCGGGGAATTAGCGGCTACGGCGCAAGCCACCTACCCCACGGCGACGCCCGCCCCGGTGGCCGTTGTGCCCACGCCGATCAGCGTAGCGTTGGGGCAGAATATCTTGATAGACGGCAGCTTTGAAGGGCCGCTATATATTCCCTGCACGCGCGCCGATGCGCTGCCGTGGCAGCACATTTCGTGTGAAGGCCTGGATTTGAACAAGGTCGATGGCAAGCGAGAATATATTCGCTGGGATACGGTGCAAGTACCGCTCGGTTGGAAGGCGTGGTGGTTGACGCCCAACAAAGATCACGGCTCGTCCGATTTTTACCAGAATCATCCCAACAACTGTTATGCCGATGCACCGGAAGGCTGCGCGGCCTGGCACAATCCAGAGTTTCGCGATACCAAGAAGATCGCGTTAGGGCCGACCCGCATTCATTCCGGCGTGAACTCGATCAAGTATTTCACGTTCTGGAGTGTGCATCAGGCGGGCGTGATGCAGACGGTGGCTGTACCGGCGGGGAGCATGGTGCGCTTTGGCGCATGGATGCACGCGTGGTCGTCCAATCAAGATGGACGTGAAGAGTTCCCCGAGTCCTATTTGTCGTCCGGGCAGAGCAATATGCACTTTAAGGTGGGGATCGATCCGTGTGGCGGTGAAAATCCGTTTAGCCCCAGCGTGGTCTGGGGGGCTGAGCATGATTCATACGATCAATTCGGCTATTACGAAGTGCGCACCACGGCGCAGTGTGATAAGGTGACGGTCTTCACGCACAGCATGCCGGAAAAGGCGCTGAAGCACAACGATGTGTATGTGGACGATGCGGAGTTGGTGGTGATCGATGCCTCAGGCGTAGTGATTCCTCAACCCCAGGCGCAGCCTCAGCCACAACCGGCCTCGCCCCCTGCCGGGCAATCCGCAGTAGTCAATTCAGCCCCGGCCCCGACCGCTTTACCGCGTCCCGATGGAGCGCAGGTGCACGTGGTGAAAGCGGGCGATACGATCTTCGGTCTGTCGCTGCAATACCAGGTGCCGATGGATGAGATTTTGCAGCTGAACGGGTTGACCAAGGAGTCATTGATTCACATTGGACAGGAATTGGTAATTTCCGCAGCGGCGGCCACAACGCCGACCCTTGCCCCTTCTGTTGCCGGGTCGCAGCCTGCGGCTGCGGCGTCCACGGCCACATCGATTCCTGCCACCGCGGTCGCGTTGAAAGAACCATCGGGCAAGACGCAGTTGTGCGTGCGCGCCTTTAACGATGCCAACGCCGACGGCGTGATGAACAGCGCGGAAGATCTGTTAAAGGATACGCTCTTTACGATTTCGAATGAGACCGGCAAAGTGGTGGTGGCCTACTCGTCCGATGGAGAGAGCGAACCGCACTGCTTCACGCGCTTGTCGCCGGGCAGCTATCTCATCTCGATCGAACCGGCGGCTGGCGCTCAGCCCACTTCCGATGAGCGCTGGAGCGTGACGTTGGATCAGGGCACGACGGCGACGGTCAATTTTGGCAGCCGGCTCACGAGCAGCCCGTCCAACTCCGCATCAGAGGGGGGCAGCGCGATCGGGTTGGTGTTGGCGGCGATCGTGCTGGGCGGTGGCGGCGTATTGATCTATCGACAGCGCAGAGGGACGCGTGTTGCGTAACCAATCTCGCCAGAAATATCTTCCGCGTTCATTGATCATTGTTCATTGTTCATTGATCATCGTTCTCAGCCTGATTGTTGGACTGCTGCCCCTCGATCGTGTCGACGCGCTGGAAAGCGACGCGCAGCAAAGCCTCAATCTGCTTGAAAACCCCAGTTTTGAAGGCGATTTTGAGATTTTGTGCAGTTTTCCCGGCGGCAAGCCGTGGATTGCGGTACCCTGCGAAGGCCCGGTACCGTCCTATCCGCGGCAAACCGTCATGGTGGCCAAAGGGTGGTCGGCGTGGTGGCAGCCTCCGAACGAAAATCCTCAAGCGAAAGACTTCTACGCTACCTTCCCCAATTATTGCGGCCAACTGGCGCCCGACGATTGCGTGGCCTGGCATATGCCGGAGTTCCGCGACACGCGCAGCCAGCCGCAAGACCCGCCACGCATGCGCAGCGGCCAGAATTCGCAGAAGTATTTCACGTTCTGGAGCGTGCACGAAGGCGGGGTGTATCAAGTGGTGGAAGGGCTGCGCCCCGGCACGCCGCTGCGCTTTAGCATTTACATGCAGGCCTGGTCGGCAACTAAGTTGCACGGCGTGGAACCGAATCCGCACTTTTCATTTGGGCAGACTGGCATGCATATGAAGATCGGGATCGATCCAATGGGGGGCACCGATCCGTGGAGCAAAGACATCGTCTGGTCTACGGAAAAGGACGCCTACGATAAATTCGAGCGCTATGACGTGCAGGCCGTAGCGCGCGCGAATAAGGTGACGGTATTTACACATTCACGCCCGGAAAATCCGATGGAGCATAACGATATCTATCTGGATGATGCCGAGTTGACGTTTATCGGCGGCGGAGCGCCGTCGGGCCTGATCATCAATCCGCCGCCGGCCATGGTGGCGGTAGAAGGCAAGCCGGCGGCGGCGAATGGCGGACGTATTTCACACATCGTCAAATCCGGCGATACGCTATTCGCGCTCGCGTTGCAATATGGCGTGCCGGTCGATCAGATCATGGCGTTGAACGGGCTGAAGCCTGATTCGCGCATCGAGATTGGCCGCGAGTTGATCATCGCGCTGCCGCTGCCGCCAGCACAGCCAGAGGCGGCGGTACCAGCCGGTAATCCTTTTCCAGGGATGGTCGAGGTTGCCGGGTCGGGGCGTGGCACGCTGTGCGTGCAGACTTTTGTCGATGCTGATGCCAACGGGTTGTGGTTGGCCAGTGAAGCGCCGCTGGCCGCAGTGGGCCTGCACGTGGCCGTCCTGAACCCGCAGGGCGAAACAGTGGTCGAACGGACGCTGGGTGAGGCGGCCGGCGAAACTTGTTTTGCCAATTTGCCGGCAACGACCTATCGGGTCCTGGCCGATCCGCCGCCCGGTTACCGGGCAACGTTACAACGCCGCTGGTCGGTCTCATTGCCCGGCAACGCGATCGTGACGATGCCCTTTGGTGTGCAAGCTGCGCCGATCGAGAGCGGCACTGGCGCGATCGGGGTGGCGCTAGTGGCCGTGATCGGCCTCATGGTCGTGAGTGTGGTCGGCGGTGTGATCCTCTGGCATCGTCGCCGCCAGGCGTGACTATGAAAATCGTCCTGACTCCCCGTCACAAGGCTGGAGCGAAAAAGCCGCACGAGGGGGGAATGGTTTATAATTGCGGTTACTTTTTAGAAGGAGAAGCACCATGAGTTTCAAGAAGTTGATCATGTGGGGCGCTGTGCTGGCGTTGATGGCTGCGGCGCTGGCCACCGTTCCCCTTACCATACGGGCGCAGTCGGGCAATCTGTTGCCGAATTCCGGCTTGAATCTGCCGTACACCGATGGCAACAAACAGCCCGATGGTTGGGGGCGCTGGTTCCAGGAAATTCCCAAGCCCGACAATGCCTCGGCCCTTGACTATGCGCTTAATCCGAATTTCAGCGCCGAAACTAATCCGTCGGGCGATTTCCCGCAGTTGATACTGGAGGGTGACGCTTCACAGCACGTTGGACGCCAGTTTGATCCGTGGATTGGCGGCCTCCTGCAGACGGTCAGCGTTGCGCCCGGTTCGCAGGTGCGCTTCTGTGCCTATTCACGTCTGTATGCGCAGAACGCCAACTTTGGCAAAGGTGAGCCTTCGGTCACATCGCTGAACGGTCGCTCGCAAGTGGGCGTGTTCTTAAACGGCGCGACTACGTGGGACAATGCCGGTATTGTCTGGTCGGGTGTCGCCAATCCGCATGATACTTGGGTCAACGTGTGTGTGACAGCGGGTCCAGTGGGTGAAACTGGCAAAGTGACAGTCTTTACCAGGAACGACTGGCGCGGCAGCGGAGCCATCCACCTGGATGCCTGGTGGGATCAAACCGAGTTGGTCACGTTGGGCGCTCAGCCGACACCGCAGCCAACAGATCAGACTCAACCGCAGGCCACGGCCCAAACTCAGCCGCAGCCCACCGCCCAGCCGCAACCAGGTGGCGGAGTGGTACATACCGTGGTAGCGGGTGATACGCTGTTTGCGCTGTCATTCCAATACGATGTACCGATCGAACAGATTTATTCTCTAAACGGTTTGAACGCGCAGTCGCTGTTATCCATCGGCCAACAGATCATCATCAAAGCGGGTACGGGCACTCAGGTTCCTGCAGCGCAACCCACGGCCGCGCCCGACCAGCCGACCGCGGTTCCTGAGCAACCCACGGCTGCTCCTGGCGAAGCGACGCCGCAACCGGCGGACACGACACCGCAAGCGACTGAACCGGCCGCGCCCATGCCAGTTGCCGAAGCCGCTAACACGAGTGTGTTGTGTGTGTTTGCCTTTGAAGACGCCAACGCCGATGGTCTGCGGCAGCCAGAGGAAGGCCCCGTAACGGGCGCCAAGTTCAATGTCGTCGATGGTCAAGGTGCGCAGGTCGCCGAGTATGTTTCGACCGAGGACGCCGAGGCGCACTGCATCGATAATCTGATGCCGGGCAGTTACAGCATCAGCGTGCAGCCGGCTCCCAACACGACGGCGACCTCGGACAAGCGCTGGGGTGTGCCACTGACCGGTGGTTCAACCGTCAATATCAATTTCGGCAGCCGCAGCGGCGAGAGCAGTGGTGCAGCCACCAGCGGCGGTAATATCGACACGGCGAGCAGTGGAAAGTCGTCTAGTGGATCGAATGTGGGCGGGATCATCGCCGGCATTGGCGGTCTCGTGTTGTTACTGGCCGCCGGCGTCATCGGCGCGTTTGTTATCGCGCGGCGTCGCGCGTGAGTGCAACGGGCGAGTCCGCACTAGGAAGAGGAGTGACGATCATGCGCCTTATTCGCTGGATGAGTTTACTGGCCATCGCCGCCGGGGCCTGCGCCACTGGGCTGTTGGCGATCAACCTACCCGCCGCGCACGCTTCGCGTGCCCCCGTGGCGCAACAGGGCACAGGCCAGATCTGCGTGCTGGCT
Source organism: Thermoflexales bacterium (assembly GCA_041738395.1). GTDB lineage: Bacteria > Chloroflexota > Anaerolineae > Fen-1058 > Fen-1058 > Fen-1058. Next base: position 4,351 of record JBGSPW010000244.1, on the reverse strand, counting down.
TTTTCCGATACGAACGGCGACGGAATGTACACCGCGCCTGACGAGCCGCTGCTGGCGGGCGTGAATTTCAAGTTAGTCAATGAGGCTGGAAAGCCTCAGAACTACACGAGCGATGGCAACAGCGAGCCGTATTGCTTCGGCAATCTGGCGGTGGGCCAGTACACCGTGCAGGCGCGGCCGGATGCCAAGCAGGTGAAGGGCGAAGCGACGACTCCCGGTCAATGGGTGGTGCCGTTAGCCAGCGGCGCGCAGTATGATATTTCCTACGGCGTGCAGGTGGGCAGCTCGCTCGCGGAAAACGTGGCGAGCAGCAGCGGCAGTGGTGGCAGCGGCAGTATGTCCACCCTGGGGCGCATCGTCGTCGGCTTGTTGGGCGTGGCCATGTTCGGAGCGGCGGCTTTCCTGGCCTACACCATCATCAGCCGCGCGCGGAGTGCGTAACCGTTTCGCGGTGAGATTCGCTTCGCTTGCCATGTTCGCGGCATTCGCTACGCTCGAACGCCGATGACAACTGAAATTGCGTCTACCGCATCAACACAGCCTAGCGTCAGATCGGTCCCACCAAAAGATGGGGATTATTCCATCAACTGGATCGGTCTGACGCTTCTTTTGTTGGCACTGCTCGTCGCCGTTCCGCTGTGGACCGGGCCGGGCATGGTCAATACACGCGGCGGCGGCGATAGCCCCTTTTTGTTCTTTCGCCTGCATCAGTTGATGGCGAATCTGCACGATGGGGTCTTTCCCGCCCGTTGGATGCCTGATGCGGCGTATGGCCTGGGCTATCCCTTCTTCAATTTCTACGCTTCACTGCCCTATTACTTTGCGGCACTCTTCAACTTGATCGGGTTCGATCTCCTCACGTCGATCAAGATCGTGCAGACACTGGGCTTTGTCTTCGCGGGCTTCGCTCTATATCGCTGGGTGCGGCGGCACTTCACCAGTCGCTGGGCCGCCTGGCTCGCCGCGATCGCCTACGTGTATGCGCCGTTTCATCTGGTCAACGTCTACGTGCGTGGTGATTCACTCAGCGAGTTTTACGCCTTCATCTTCTATCCGCTGATCCTGTGGTCGATCGATCGCCTCTTTGATTCGCTGCGCAACTGGCCGCTGCTGGCCTTGTCCTATGGCGGACTGATTCTCACGCACAATGTGTCGGCGTTGATCTTCTCACCGTTTGTCCTGACGTGGTGCGTGGTGCGTGGTGCGTGGTTGATACGCCATACGCACCACGCACCACGATCTACTATTTTCGGCATCATCGCCGGGCTGCTACTCGCCTTCGCGCTGTCCGCTTTCTTCTGGCTGCCCGCCCTAGGTGAAGCGTCGTTGACGCAAGTGAGCGACGTGCAAACGACGGGCTACTTCAATTATTCCGAGCACTTCCGCATGGCGAATCTCATCCAAAATTCGATCGGCTTTGATTACGCGATCACGCCCACCGCAGGTGGGACGCCCACCGCAGGTGGGGCGACCGCACCCGGATCGAATTCGCCCTTTGCGATGGGGTTGGTTCAAGCGATCGGGACAGCGGCCGGCCTCGTCGTTTTGATCGTCACGTGGAAAAAAGCCGCGCATCAACGTTTCCGCCTCTTTGTGTTGATCGGCCTGGCGCTGTCCACGTTCATGATTACGCCGCTGTCCAAACCGTTGTGGGATACGCTGCCCTTGCTGTCTTACTCGCAATTCCCGTGGCGCTTCCTATCCATTCAAGCGCTCTTCACGTCACTGGCGATTGGCTATCTTGCATCTTGCTTCGTGCCTCCTGCCCGCTTTACCATTCCGCTTGGACTCATCCTGGTCGCCTCTGCGCTCTTCGCCCTGCGTCCCGATTACCTGCCCGTCCGCGCGGATGAAATCACCCCTGCTCGACTGCAACTCTACGAAGCGTTCACGGGCAACATCGGCACGACGATCCGCGCCGAGTATCTGCCGCGCACCATGATCCCGCGTCCGTACACGGGTGGGTGGTTGATCGATCCGACGGCCATTCCCAAACGCCCGATTGTTTCTACTGGCGCCGCGGATTCGATGCAATTTGAATGGAGCGCTACTGCGCAGACGTGGAGTGTACGCACTCAATCGGAAACGGCGACATTGAATCTGCCCATCACGTACTGGCCCAGCTGGCAGGCTTTCAACAACGGACAGGAAATTGCGGCCCGGCCTGCGCCCGATCTGGGCTACCTGCAAGTGGATGTCGTACAGCACGGCGGAGATCGCCTCGACGTCAGCCTGAGCAACACGCCTATTCGCACGGTCGGCGAAATCGCCTCGTTGGTAGCGCTGCTCATACTGGTCAGCCTCCTGAGTGTCCGAATTTATCGGGATACGCACGGGTTGGACGTTGATCTTCGCCGACCGATCCGCTCATGGAATACCTGGCTGGTGACGCTCATCGTCATCGGCGGCGGACTGTTCGTGGCATGGTCACAGCGGGCCTACGCTGTCTCTGACAGCTCGCTTGATTTGACGATGGATTTCGTGGACAAGCCGTGGTTGCATCACAATCCGGGCGGCTATGTTTTTCGTGATGATGTACGATTGGAAAAATACGAACTCGCCAGCAACGCCGATGCGGTTGAAGCGAACTTGTGGTGGAACATTATCTCCACGACGGAGATGAGCGTCACGCTTTCACTGGTCGCGCCCTCCACCCATCTCTTTGGCGGGCCGAGTCCGATCACGCAGGCCGTTGCTTCTGTTCAGAACGGCGTGAATACCTACGTTCTGCGTCCGCCTTATCTACTGCCAACTGGCATGTACTACCTTACCATCGAAGTCGATGGCGAAAAACAATTTCTGAATCCCATCTGGATCAAATCTTCCAGTGAGGCCACCGCCGCACCCCAATTTGGATCACTCACACCTGCTATCGGATTGGCCGCGGTGCAGACGCAATTGCAGGATCCGAACCGCCTAGACGTATTGTTGCAGTGGATGGTCGCTGGTGTGACTGATGCGAACTATGGCATTTCACTACGGTTGCATGACTCAGCGGGCAAAGTATGGACTTCGCTCGATACGCAGCCGGGCTACGGTTTTCAACCGACCAGCGCGTGGCAACCGGGCACGTTGAACGACGCCTACACCCTTGATCTGCCCGGCGACCTGCCGCACGATCAAGCGTATGCGCTCGACGTGATCGTCTATCGCATCGCTTCGCAACAAGAAATGGGCCGCACGACCATCGACGGCCTGTGGCTCGATCCGCACGACTGGCGTTCGATCGAGCCGCCCGTGCGCAACTTCACTGCGCCGACGCTGCCGCATGCGCTCGATGCGGTCTTCGGGGATCAGATTCAATTGCTGGGATACGGTTTGAAACGCGAAGGAGACGTACTGAAGATCGATCTGGCATGGAAGGCGCTGCGCGACATCACGAGCAATTACAAAGTTTTCGCGCACGTCTTCAATCCGCAGACGGAGACCATCGTCGCGCAGTGGGACGCCATGCCACGCAATAATGCCTATCCCACTTCACGCTGGATCGCCAACGAGGTTGTCACTGAGACGCTCATCATCCCATTGACGAATGTGCCGCCGGGAGACTATCGCATCGCCGTGGGATTGTATGAGCCTGCGGGTCCTTTGCCAGTCAGCGGAACAATGGGGGTCGATGCAGGGAATCAGCGGGTGATTCTGGCGGAAGAGATCAGGCCGTAGGGTGAGGGAGTCGGACTTCTGGCAATAGCTAAGCGTTCCAAAAACGTGCGGCCCGATGGCTAGCTCATTGGCGGCAATTAAGCCCAGTAGGCTCGCGGTCCGGTACAGCGTTCTGTTAGCCTTTTGGTATCCTAAAGTTCGATGACCCGGGTAAGAAATTCCTGAGACTTCCGTTCATCAATCTGTGAATCTGACTTCTCAATCAGGCTGTTTATTGCCGTGCCTTCAAACTGCGATACCCCACGCGAGTTCCGTCCGGCCCAGTGCCGTAGCAGGATTGTGGCTTTGAGAAGATCCTTCTGGAACATAGAGACAAGCACAGTATTAACAATCTTGCCCGGATCAACTCCAACAAAATAGAACATGAACACAGACTTTTCCTCGGCGAGGAATTCTAGCATCTTGTCCAGATTGTACGCTTTCGGATTGGAATTCAAAATCATGATTTTCGTCTTCACGTCCGTTTGCGTATTGCAGGTGGCAAAGTTCCTTTGGTAGTCACCGAGGGTGTTGTCGGTCTTGAACTGAGGAAGCCCATGAGTGCCTGACGGTGAGTTAGTCAAGAGATGTCGCAGGTTTCGGGGGGACAGTTTTCGGTCCCGCCCACGTGTAGCTCGGATAGTGCGAGACATCGGGTAACGGTTGGGCGATAAGTTCCTCCAAGGTAAAGGTGCGTAGACTGGGATCG
>JBGSPW010000201.1:0-18338 GCA_041738395.1 Thermoflexales bacterium | reverse complement strand
GCCCACTTATCCACACCGCCTACTGAGGCTAGTGCCGCAGCAATTCTTACCCTAACACGCTTTCCAAATAGGACTCTGAAAAGCGACACCTTTCAGCTTAACACAACGGCTTTCGCCGTCCATAGCCATGACAGTGCTTTTGCCAATAAACGACAGCTCAAAGCGGTCAATTTGGTTAGTTGATTTCTTAAAGAATAGCTCTTCCCGCACTTTGTCTGTTGTTTTGAGGTGAGCGCTCAGAGCTGTTTTGATAGCAGGAATTTTGACTTCGAGAGTGTTGATGTCTATCGAAACGCCTTGTTCCAAGGCCAGTCCCCATAAATTCTTACTGGGATCGGGATTGGAATAGTCTGAGTATTCACCGTACAAAAGGAGTGTAGCTGCAATTTCAGGCTTGAGTTTCACTTCGACCTGGGGGGGAAGTTTCATCTTTGCGCCAAACAAGCCCGCCTTAAATGAGCCCTCCACCCCGATGGCCGTGGATTGTCTTTCAACGTAGTTCAGGTAGGTTTTGTCGTTGATGAGTGCCTCAATTAGGGCGACACCAAACGGGTCCTGACTCCGGGCAATATCCATCAGTGTTGCTAGGAGAAGCGCTGCTTCAGCTTTTTTGCTCTGATCTGTGTACGGGGTCTTTAGGATCAGTTCTAATTCTTGGATGGCCTTGAATATTACCTCTACACTTGCCGAACCGATTTCAAGGCCAGCTACTTTTGGTGTGCCTAATCTTGCGCCGACTCCTGCACCTTCACTATATTGACGGCACATGGATAACGAATCATCAGTGTCAGTCAGCGGTGTCGTCTCGTGCAAAGCTATTTCCAATCCGCCCCCGACCTCGCCCTTCAGGTAAAGGCTCAGGCCAGGTACGCCAAAGCCGCTGCCAACCGTGCCATTTACAGACCCACCACCCATCCAGGCCGTCTCAAATTCTCTGGGTTCGATGTGAAGATTGAACATGGGCTTCTGGGTAACCGTAATGGGCGTTCCGCCCCTCAATACCTGTGTCACACTGACTGGCAACGTCACAGTGGGACTGACCAGCCCTATCGTATTGATGGCGATATCAACCAAGCCATCACTGGTTGAGGTCGCCTGTCCACTTTGCAGGCCGCCTATCTGGAAGCTCACAACGGCGTCAGAGATGGGAGTTAAATCGCTATGACGGAGACGGTAGTAGCGATGCACCGTGCCGCCGTACATTACGGTGGACGAGATAGTGTTTGTGAGCGGATAGACGGGATACAAATTGGGCGGAACCACTTGCATGGTCGCGGTGATGGTCACCACTTGACCGCTTACCACGCCGCCGATAGTTCCAGTATATGTGCCCGACGACAACCCGTTGCGATTCACACTGGCTGTGATTGTGGCTTGCCCTGTGCCGCCAGCACTACTGAGTGACAGCCACGGGATGCTCTCGCTCAGCGTCCATGCATCGCTTGGATTAATAGTATAGATCGACAGCGGTAGTATTGTAAGGGTGGTGTCAAAGTTCAACGTGGTGGGGGAAATTCCGGCCCTTTCAGCACAACGAAAACCTACAAAGTCACGGCTATCGCTTGGAGCAAGATCATAGCCGTTACGATGAGCCGTACGGGCATCATAATCATAACCCATCCAACTACCACCGCGTATCACCTTGTAGATTCCACTCGCAGGACCAAGAGGATTGCTAGACGGTGAAACGCTATAGTAATTGGACTGATACCAATCATTGACGAACTCCCAAACATTCCCTGCCATATCCAATGCCCCATAGGGACTCACACCCGTAGGATAGTGGCCCACTGCGCTGGTATCTCCCACGCATTGTACAAGGGAGCTGCCGTTGTAGTGCCAATAGTTCAACTGTGAGCAGTCAGGCGCGGCGTTGCCCCATGGGTAGACGCGCGTGTCACTGCCACCTCGGGCGGCCTTTTCCCATTCGGCTTCAGTAGGTAAGCGTTTGCCGACCCACGTGCAATAAGCAGTTGACTGGTTCCAGCTGACGTTGATGACCGGGTAGTTAGCGTAGATTGGATTGTTGTAATAGGAAGAGCGGGTTCTAGACGCATTATTCGATGGCGCTGTACAGCTTCCTGCGGCTACGCAAGCTGCATATTCAGCATTTGTCACTTCGTACTTGTCAATTAAATAGGAGTCCAAGTAAATAGTATGGAGTGGTTTTTCGTTGTACGAAAAACTCTGAGAACAATTCTCAGCAGAGTTGTTACTGTCGCAGCCCATCCGGAATGAACCAGCCGGGACAAAGACCATTGCGCCAGTGTTAACTGTGTCTACTGATGTCAGTCGCAGTGTCGTCGTGCCGTTCTCTAATTCACCATTAGCGTTGGTGCCGGAAATTGGCTGTCTTGCAGAAAGGGATAAGGACGACGATGTGGTCGATGGCTCACTCGATCTAACCGATATTGCAGTATGTTCTTTGGATCGAATATTCCCTTTTGTATCTGATAGTTGCGCTCGACTTGCTGAAGGTGTTGACTGTAATGTTGCGAGGGGGTTAAGCAGAACAACAACAAGAATCACAAGAACGAAGAGTCGCGTTTTCATTCTTCCACTCCTTGATTGATATGGAAGACAGCGCCCCCGCTCTCTATCTTGATGAATAGGATATTCCTAAACAAACAACGTGTCAACCGGAATCACAATTTTTGACTGACTTCCGACCTCGCCGTCCGTGGTCTTAGGTTTGCTTGGTTCTTCCGGCCTCAGTGGGGCGATGGCATAGGGATGCCATTGCTCCACACCGAGGACGTATTCTCGCTTGATCAATCTAATCCGCGCCCGGCGATATTCTCATCTCGGCGGTCTTCATCGAATCCCGACGATTGCACACAACAGCCGCCAGAGGAATCGTTGGATTCAGGCTGCTCGCCGATGGCGGATTAGATGAACGGCGACACTATGATGCACCACACACTATGCAATCAGCAAAATCAGTTTTGATCCACGAAGGACACCAAGCACACGAAGAAAGAATAACTTAGTGGTCCTTCGTGCTCTTCGTGGATCGCTTCTTCAGCGCCTCGATGATTTTCAAATCCGTCTTGGCAAACGCATACTTCTCCAACTCACTCATCCCCACCCACTTGAAGTCTTGCACTTGCACGGCCTGCGGCTGGCCCGACACGAGTTCGCACTCAAACGCGTGGAGGATGATCTTGAAATGCGTGTAGGCGTGCTCGATGGACGTGATCGGCCTGCCCACTTTGATGCGCACGCCCAATTCCTCTTTGATCTCGCGGCGCAGACATTGCGGGAGTGTCTCGCCGGACTCGACTTTACAGCCGGGAAATTCCCACAGGCCTCAGATCCGACCGCCGAAGGCACGCTGGGCGATGAGGAGGCGACCATTCTTGCGAATCACAGCGGCGGTGACATCGAACATACGACGCTCGGTGAATGTGCTATACTTATCATCGAATGTGGATGAGGGGAGGTTCGCATGAAGACCAAAGTAACCGATCAGGGTGTGCTGATCCCACGACAAATGCTGGGCGACGTCGAAGAGGTCGAAATTCGCAAAGAGCATGACTTGATCTTGATCATGCTCGCGCCAGCGGCTGATCCGATCTACGAGTTCGGCGAGCAGCCGATTGTCGTCGAGGTCAAGGATGCCTCCGAGAATCACGATCGTTATCTCTATGGTTAGCGCCCATGGAAACGATCTTCGTCGATACGGGTTACTGGTTGGCGCTCGAGCTTGCCAACGATCAGAATCATGAGGCCGCCCTCCACCATTGGCAAGGGATCGTCAAGGCCCTACCGCCGCTTGTGACGACCTCATACGTTTTCGATGAAGTGGTCACTTTTTTCAACAATCGCGGCCATCACGCGAAAGCGGTTCAGGTAGGGAATCGGCTGTTACACAGTCCATCGATTCAAATGATCCATGTGGACGAGGCACTGTTCTTTGAAAGCTGGACGTTGTTCCAGCAACGACATGATAAGAGTTACTCATTGACGGACTGCACTTCCTTTGTCATCATGAAGCGACTTGGCATCCAAGTGGCCTACACATTTGATCAGCATTTCTTGCAAGCGGGCTTCCTGAAAGATCCGTAACGTTGTCGGCAGGCGAAAGCGCAGAGAACGCATAAAAGACTTCCGAAGTCCGGCATTGACTTCGGAAGTCTTTTTCTTCGCAGTTCGTTGTCGCGCTAATGCGCGAGAAGCAAGCGGGGCAGAGGAAGAGTCGCTCAACGTCGCCGCTCTTCCTCTTTCACCCTTCACTCTTCACCCTTCGCGGCCTTGCTCTTCAATGCCTTCAACACCCGATCGGGCGTCAGCGGGAATGAATCGAACCAGATGCCGATCGCATTCTTCACGGCTGCGCACACGGTCGGCGCGTAAGGCAGATACGGCATCTCGCCCATGCCGCGCGCCCCCCACGGCCCCAACGGATCGGGGTATTCGAGGATGAGCGAATTGATCTCTTGCGGCACATCGAGCACGGTCGGGATGAGATAGTTGCTGAGATAAGGCGTCAAGACCTGACCGTCTTTTACCTGGAAATTCTCGGTGACAGCATAACCATGCGCCTGAATGATCGCGCCCTCAATTTGTCCGCGCACCAGCTCAGGATTGATCGCCTTGCCCACATCGTCGGCGCACCACACGCGCAGCACGCGCACGTGCCCGGTCTCGATGTCCACTTCCACTTCGCAGGCTTCGGCCACATAGCCATACGCAAAGTTCGGATCGCTCTTGCCGGTCTGCGTATCGAAGGGCGTGGTCTTGGGCGCTTTCCACGCATATTCCACGTAGGCCGGACGCTCTTCGTTGGCCCACTTCTGCAAGGCCAATTCGGCCGCGCCGCGCAGCGAGTTGCCCAGCATGAACGTCATGCGCGAAGCCGACACACTGCCGCTGTTGCCGCTGCTCGCCGTGTCTGAAACGACGAGGCGTACTTTCTCGATCGGCAAACCTAACGCCGCAGCGGCCATTTGCCGCATCACCGTGTGCGTGCCCTGGCCCACTTCGGCTGCGGCATGATAGACGATCGCTTCTTCGATTTCTGTTCCGCCGCGCAGTTCCAGGCGCACCACCGATTGCTCCACCGCGCCGAACGAGAACCCGACGTTCTTGTACCCGATCGCCAAGCCAATCCCATAGCGCTTCGTCGGATCGGTTGAAGAGACTCGCGCCGGATGTTCCCAGCCTTCAACCTTCTCCGGCGCTTTAGCGGGATTTCTGATCCAGCCGGCTTCGATGGCGCACTTTTCCAGCACCTGCTCCATGCTGATACCCTTGGGGATCGGCGTGCCGACCGACAAGATCGCTCCTTCACGCATCACATTCTTCATGCGCAGCTCGACCGGATCGATGCCCAGTTTTTCGGCCAGCTTGCTCATCTGCATCTCGGCCAGAAATTCGCCTTGCGGGCCGCCGAACCCGCGGAAGGCTCCGCCGGGAATGTTGTTGGTGAAGATCGTGTAGGTGTCTACTTTGACGTTGGGGATGTCGTACGGGCCGGTGCACGTCAGCGTCGTGTTGCCCTGCACTTTCGTCGAGGTGTACGCATACGCGCCCGCATCCGCAATCACTTCCACTTGCGCGGCGAGGAGCCGGCCGTCGGCGCGCGCGCCCCAGATCGCCTTCAAATACATGGGGTGGCGTTTGTGATGCCCGATGATCGACTCTTCACGCGTCCACACGATCTTGACGGGACGGCGCACTCCGCGCTGCGCGAGTCGCCAGACCGCCAGCGCCAGCACGATCTGCACCGACATGTCTTCACGCCCGCCGAACGCGCCGCCGATGGCCGGATAGATCACGCGGATCTGATCGAGCGGCAGTTGCAGCGCGTGCGCGATCTGTTCTTGATCTTCATGCGTCCATTGACCGGCGACCTGCACGGTCACGCGGCCCTCTTCGTCGATATAAGCCAGTCCGGCTTCGGGCTGCAAATAGGCGTGCTCTTGAAACGGCGTGTAATATTCGCCCACGATGATGGCCTCGCATTTATCCCACACATCGTCCACGTCACCCTTGCGGATGCGATAGTGCTGGAGGAGGTTGCCGGGCTTATCGGGATGGAGTTGGAGCGCGCCCTCTTTCATCGCTTCGCGTGGATCGGTGATGATCGGCAGATCTTCATATTCGATCTTGATCAGATCGCGCGCGTGCTCGGCCTGCTTCTCGGTCTCGGCGACGATCAGCGCGATCTGATCGCCGATGAAGCGGACGTGATCGCCCCACGGTTTATTGCTGCCCGGTCCGACGAGCACCGGCTGATCGGGCATGATGAGGCCGTATTCGTTGTTGGGCACGTCTTTGGCCGTGTAGATGGCGATGACGCCCGGTGCTTGCTCGGCCTCGGACGTGTCGATACTGGTGACGATGGCGTGCGGGCGGCGCGCGAAGAGAATCTTCATGTGCGCCATGTGCGGCATCACCAGATCGCCAGGATACAACGCGGTACCGGTAACTTTCGCGACGGCATCAATACGGGAAGCGTTTTGACCGATGGACATGGTGGGCATTCTCCGGTGGTAGTGAATGTGTTATGAATTGACGAACTTGGATGGCGCGTTCGCGTGGTAGTCGAAGATATTTATGAATTTCACCTTACGCACCGTCACACCCGCGAAGGCGGATGTCCAGTTCACGTCACGCTGGATTCCCGCCTTCGCGGGAATGACAATCGCAGCAAACTGCGTAAGATGAGTTAAGAAACTCTTGCGGCTGATCCAAGTATATAACACTTGCCTCAGCCGGTATAACCGCACAGGCCCGTGCGCGGTGAGTTGACAAGCGGCAGGAAAAAATCTTCATGTTCATGTTCTTCAGCACACGCTTCACAGAACAGCGCCGGATTTTCCGGGTCGCCATAGATGCACTCGGCGCAGATTTCAGTAGCCGGCGCCTGCTGACACCCTTCGCATTGAATTTCGGGCGGCGTATTGCGGGCTAAGACCTGCACCGCCCGATTGGCACGCGGCCCTTCACGTTCGCTGAGGACTTTGAGTTTCAACTCGGACGTCGTGCCGAAGTCATACTCGTAGTCGAATTTTGCACCGGGCGGCGCGATGTCGCGCAGCTTGGCCGACAGGTTGAGTTCCTTCATACCATAGAACGGATCGTTCATCGGGCTGATGGAATAGCGCTGGCCCGCAATCTCAAACGCGCTCAAGTGCCCGCAGCATTCCAGCCAGATGTCGCGCAGAAATTGATCGAGGTTACGCAGCGTCGCGTCGGCGGGGAGTTCGATATATAGCCAGTATTTCCCAAAGAAGCCGATCCCTTCAACCTGGAGTTGGTACAACGGCAGGGTCTTGGCTTTTTTGCTGCGCGCCGCTTTGGCTTCGACCTCCTGGCGCTTGGCGCAGTTGGCCAGATGTCGTTTGATGGTGCGGGTCGTAAACGTTTCGCCACAAAAACTGCACGTTCCGGGGAAGGTTGGAGCAGACATGGGAACTCTCCTCATGGAAGTTGTTTCAAGTATACAACACTTTGCCAGCAACGCGACTGGCGTTACACGGCCCGCAGGCACAAGAAAAGCGCAGTTGAACTTTCCGTTCGGCTGCGCGCTTCGATAGACTTCTATGGATGAGGCGTTGCTGGCGATTATTGCGGCGGCGAAGTGGGCGCCAAAAAATCTTGCGCCGCCCAGCCTTCTACACCGTTGGGATCCTTCAATTTCCACCACGTGTACCCACCTGCGAGCGTCGGCCCATCGGTCACTTGCAGCACTTCACCCGCGCCCAGCGTACGGATGATCTGGGCGGTCGTGCTGGCGTCTTTGCGGAAGTTGACGCCATCGACGACGGCGACGTACACACCCTTATCGATCTTCGTGGGAATGACCAGCGTGGGCGTCGGGCTAGACGGAACTGAGGTGGGAGAAGCCAGCGGTGTGACCGTGGCGGCACGCGCGCGCGTGGGGGTGATGGTGGGCGTGGGTGCCGTGACGGCGAAGCGGCTGACGACGGCACGTCCGCCATAGGCGCAGATAACCAGGGCCACAGCGGCGACACCTAACAACAACAGCCATTCGCGCCAATTGAGTTCGGTTTGCCCCGGCCGGGGGCGGATGTTGACGGTCGGTTTTGAATCGGGCGTTGTTCCTTTGGACATCAATTCCTCTTAGAAATTTGAAATTTGGAATTCGGATTTCGGAGTGCGGAATAATTCCGCATTCCGCCTTCCACATTCCGAATTTAATTAAGGCGTGGCGGCGGGTATCAGATACTTCTCAACGGCCCAGCCTTCAGCGCCGTCCACCGGATCTTGCAAACGCCACCAGCGTAGATCATCGGCGTCACGCGGGCCTTCCAAAATTTTCAAGGGAGTACCGTCAGACACGGTTTTTAGCGTGGTCGATTGCAAGCTCGGATCGGAACGCAGCCGCAGCGCCGATCCGGTGCCAGTGACGATCGCGCTTCCGCCGAGATACAATCCCTCGGGCGTCGGCGTGAGCGCGCTTGTCGCCGCTGGCACAGCGGTGGGGCGTGAGGTAGCCGTTGGAACGATCGGCGTTGCCGTCACCGTCACCACAATCAGCGGCGACTCGACGGTGTTGGTTCCCTTGAAGGGCCGGAACGCAATCAACGCCCCAATCGCGATTACCGCGCAAATCCCGGCTACACAACCCAGCGCCGGGCCTAACCACAACGGCCCACCGGACGGACGTTGCGATCGGGGCTGCACGCGCCGCACGGTCTGCGTCGTTGATTCTGGTGGAGGACTCACACTCATTCGATCGCCGCCACCAGCAACGTCATATCGTCAAACTGCGGTGCGTCACCTTGAAAGGTCAACACCTGATTCATGATCGTTGCGGCCAGTGCCTCCGCGGCGGCGCCGGCGCAGGACTTCACGACCGCGGCCAACCGATCGGCCCCATATCGCTCATCGTCCGCATTGCGCGCATCGACAATTCCATCACTGACCATGATCAAGCGATCACCGCGGTGCAAATCGATCGAGCGTTCTTCAATCACAAGATTATCCAGCATGCCGATAAAGCGTCCCGCGCCTTCCAGCACGTCGCAGGTGCCATCGTGATGCAGCACCAGCGGACGATCGTGCCCGGCGCGCACGTACGTCAGGTGCCGCGTGTCCAGATGTAGCACGCCGTAAAACGCGGTCACGAACATGTCGTCTTCAGACGACACGTCAAGCAGCAGTTGATGCACGATGCCGATCACTTCACGCGGCGACAGTGTGCGGCGTACTTCGGTATGAAACAAGGCTCGCGCAATCGCCATGAAGATGGCCGCGTGGATGCTCTTGTCGGACACATCGGCAATGAGCAAGCCGACATGCTGCTCGTCCAACTGGAAGGCATCGTAAAAATCGCCGCCGATTTCGCGCGCCGGTTGCGCGCGTGCCGCGAAGGTCAGGCCGGCCATGTGTGGAAATTCTTTGGGCAGCAGTCCGCGTTGTACTTGCGCCGCCAGTTCCAGATCGCGCTGCATCCGCTCGTTGCGAATCAGTTCCGCTTCAGCCGCCTGCAGATCGGCATATGCCTGGCGCAGTTCTTCATTCTTCTGCCGCAGATCGCCGATCTGTCGCTGCATGCTGTTGCGCAGCGCTGCCAATGAATTGTGCAGCAGGGTCAGCGCCAGTTCGGGACTGCTGCGCAGCACCTGTCCGAAGGTCGCCTCATCAATCTCCAGCACATCCACCGCGGTGACCGCCGTCACCGTCGCGCTGCGCGGCGAGTTGTCGATGAGCGCCATTTCGCCGAAGAATTCGCCCGGATGGCGATAAGCGATAAGCTGTTCTTCGGTGTCCGACACCGGCTGGGTGATTTTCACCGTGCCCTGGCGCAGCACGTAAAAGACCTGCTCCACTGCACCCTGCTGACACAACACTGTGCCGGCCGGATACTGCCGCGCCGTCGCGACTTCGTGTAAAGCGTTGATGTCGGCCGGTGACAGGCGCTTGAATGAATTTTGGAGCACGAGCGTCGTGCCGAACGTGTGGTCGGTGTCGGTGATCGTCATGTTGGTCTATTGCGGCACACACATCTGCGTCTGCACATCGTCGATGATCATGCCGGCGGTGCCGCCGGTGCCGCTGTTATGAACGCTGAACCACAACTTGATCGTTTGACCGGCGTACGGCCTCAGATCGAATTGATCATGCACCCAGTTCGGATCGTCGACGTGATCGGTAAACAAAAAATGCACTTGATTCGCTGCATCGAGCACGACGGCATACTGGGCGTTGCGGCCGTCGCCCGAGTAACGGTACCGCTCAACTGCGAGCGTCGCCGTGATCGCCTCTGCCGGAATGCTTAGCGTCTGACTGAAGGACGAATAAGCCGTCTGCGTGATCGCGTCACTGGTCGTGGTTGCGCCGATGCGCGCCGCGTAATTGCCAGCGTGCACCGTGTCGGTGATAATGGCCGGCAGCGGATTCGCCGCCAACACATACCAGCCCGGCGCCCATGCTCCCGATTCGAAGCCGCCATTGACGATTACATCCTGACACACCGGCGGCGGCGCTTCTCCGCGATTGTGCATCAGCAGCGGCACAAACGTGCGGTACTGCCCGTCGATCGGCAAACACGCCCCTAAAAAGCCGATGACGCGATCCATCACCGCTTGCCGCTGCGTGGCCGGGTAAAGTGTTTCAAACGGCACGGCCGAATACACTAAACGCGTGCAACCGGCGGCATACTGCACCGCCGCCGAGGCCGTATTATACACCAGCGCTGAAGTGGCTGGAGCCAGCGGGGAGAAACTATTCGGCGTATCGACATCATAAGTGCCGTGGGTGCCATCGTCAAAGGTGAGCGGATCAAGGCCCTGAAAGATGCCACCGTCGGTCGGTGTGGCAACGTAGGTTTCGGGTACGTCTGCCACGTAAGAGGCATGCAGCACGTCGTGATAGAAAGCCGTAGCGCGCAACTCATCACCCAGTTGTGCGCCGCTGATGAACAAAGCACCGCCGTCGTCAAGAAAGTTGGTCAGCGCAGTTTGATCGCTGGTCGTAAGCGCCGTGAATGGCGCTTGCTCTTCGCCGGCGATCCAATCCACGATGACATACGACCCCAACCCGATCGCGCCACTCGACACGGCGGCCCGCTGGACGCTATCGAACGGTAGGTGGATGGCCGTGGCATGTTGAATGATGGCATCGAACCGGTTGATGCGATCGACGAAGACGCGGCGGTTGGAGCCTTCGGGCACATCGGTTTGTTGGACAGCGCCCAGCCGATCGATCCGATCGAACCCGTAGACGATCAGCAGCGGCGTGGTACTCGACGTAGGCGTCCGGGCGGCCAGCACAGGCGAGGCCAGTGATTCTCCACCCGCATTCACGCCGGTGACTTTGACAAAGATCAATTGATTCGGCGAGAGGCCCGTGATCGTGTAAGCGGTAGTGGCACGCTCCGCGTCGATCGGATTACTCCAGCCAAAGCCATCGGGGCTGGTGTACACCCGATAAGCTGTGGCGCCATCACCGCGCGGGCCGCTGCCATCGATCGGGCCGGACTTCCAATCGATCGTGATCTGGCTTGGGCCGCTGTTGCGCACCATTACCTGCTGCGGCGGTTCGGGCAAGAAGGTGAGCGGCACTGTGGGATCGATCGCGTGCCAATACCGGACGAGTCCCTGATAGATGGCGCGCGCCGAGAGCTGCAGAAAGCGCGGGTCTTTCAGGGCGTCGACATCGATCGGGTTGTCGTGGAACCCGTTTTCGATCAACACGCCCGGCATCGTGCTGAGCAGGCGTAATTCGCCATAGTCGTCGGCTTTCTGGCCGCGATCGGGCCAGGCGGGATCCCAACCCGCGTGAATGTCGTTAATCAATTCGGTGTGAATGAAGTCTTGCAGGAGATCGCTGTTGGGCGTGGGCTGGAAAGAATGGATGGCGGTCTCGGTGCCACGGGCCACCGTGTTGTAACCCGTGAAGCCGTTGGTATGCCACGCGATATACACTGCATCTTCGCCGGGATCTTTTTCCCATTCAGAATAGATCGGGCGCACGATCACATCGTTATAGGTGTAGACGTCTGTCAACCCCAGCCACTTCGCGTAAGTCCAGGCCTGTTCTTCCCAGCGTGGCTTGCCGCTGATGACGGACGTATCCGGCGCGGAGGTGTCGGCCATACCGCCTCCAAGGCGGATCGCATCGGCGAGGACGGTGACGCCCGGTGAGTTGGACTGGTTCGTCAGATAGACGCGTTCGGTCTGCCCGCCGTAAAACGGATAACGTCCCAGGTAACGCCAGGTGTCGGCATCACGCGTCTGCGGGATAGTCACGGGCGTGGTGGCGCCCGCATGTTCGACAAAGAAATGAGCATCGGTGGTGGGCGCAGTCGTCGCGCCGGGAAACCACACGTAGACCGCGTACATAGCGGTGAGCGTCGGCGTAAAGGTCCAGGTGGCCGTCGCTATCGAAGTTGCTCCGGTCGTCGCCGATCGATAGGTGCTGTTGTAACCACCGCCGTCGCTAGCCCAATTCCCTTGCGTCGAGAAGCTGGGGCTGTTGTTGTCGACGATGAGCATGGCGGTGTTCATGTCGCGTTCGCGCACTGGCCACACATCGGCGCCGGCGTTTTCCAGATAGCTCAACAGATATTGATTAACGGCTTCGGCGTTGTTGAAGTCTTCGATAATGCCTTCGCCGGGTGGGTAGGGTGTTGTAGGAAAGACCGGCCGCTGCGTCTTGTAAGCGCCGAAGGCCGAGCTCCAATACCAGCCGTGTCCGGCACTGACGAAAACAGTCTTGTTTGAGAGGCCGCCGGATGGTGTCATGGCGAGTGGTGACGGCGAAGCAATCCTAGCCTGAGGCAGGCTGGTTTCTTCAGAGTGGGAGATTGCTTCGTCGCTGTCCTTCGGCTCCGCTGTGCTCCGCTCTGGATGCGCTCCTCGCAATGACGGCACGGTGACGGGGTGAGGCTTTCGCGGCTGATCGATCGGCTTCAGGAATTTCGACAGCGGTTGATACACGCCATCACTGCGCCGCACGTTAAGGTCGATGCGTTGAAAGTTGTAAGGTGTGAAAGTGATTCGAAACTGCTCATTGATATCTTCCACTTGTTGATCGGTCAATGCGCTGAGAAATGCTTCCGGGAAGACCAATCTGAGGTTGACCCGATCGTGACTTACTTCGACCGCGGCTAATTGAGCCGCCGCTGGCAAAGATGACTGCGCTCCGCCGGTGGATTCGCCTTTCGTCGGCCCGGCCAGGAGCAGCTGCGTCAGCAAGCGTACTTCGTCGGTGAGGGTGGTCGCAGACGAGAGCGTCGGGTGATTGACGCAGGCGGTCTGACCCTCGTTGACGAAGCACACGGCGAGCTGCGGCGCATCACCGGTCGGGGCTGTGGTTGACGCACGGTGGACGACGACAAGGCTGAGTGCGATCAACGTTGCGCTAAGTACGCCCGCGGTTATCGCCGGCGGGAATGCGATGCTCTTCATGGTTGCTCCTCCCTGGACCGCATTATAAAGCACCCCGCGCCAGGGCGAGATGCGCTGGCGCGGGGTGAGATTGAGCCTGGTCGCATGGCCGTTTAATTTAGGGTCCCATCCCCAACGCCGGATCAGCCCACTCGCTGAACTTGACTAGCAAGTATCCTGCAATGGCCGCCGCATCGTTCCGGCGGCGTTTCCGATAGGTGAGCTGGTGCTTCTCTTGAGTAAAGAGCACCCATTTACAGCCATCCCAAAAGCCGGCTTGCGGATACTCCAGACCGTGCTCTTGCGCAAACTTGAGATCAACGCGTGTATACGCAATCTGAATCTCAATGGGCGGATCGAATTTGCTGACGAGTTGTTCTCGCCTGCTTTGCACCACGAGGGCGGGATTGAGTAGCAGCCGGCGCGGCTTGAATTCATCTTGCTCGGATTGCATTTCCTCTTGCGGCGGATAAGGCAAGCGCAAGACATTGATCGGGTAGCCTTGCCACTTGACCGTGAGCTTGACCCGTTCCTTGAATTCACGCGTGAAAAGGCGCGGGCGTAAGCCCCTGGGATTTCTGGCGTCCATCTTTTTCATCATGTACTCTCCGTGTGATTGGACTCTGAAGTGTGAGACAAGCGCTGTGTTGCGGCCGCGTAACCGTACCGAGCTTTCTCTAAATCATCCACCTCCTTGTGCTGTTCAAGAATCGGCAGACTGAGTTGATAGTAAGCCTGAGCCTGGCTCATGTCATTCAGGCTAAACCAGACATCACCTAGCGCGCGATAAGCCACGCCCAATTCCAGCCCGCCCGCTTCTTGTGCAGTCTGTTGCGCAGCGACCGCGTGTTCGAGGGCGCCGCGTCCATCACCTTCTTGCAGGGCCAGATCGGCCAGGCCGATTTGGGCCAAGCTGAGCATGGATTTTTGCCCGATATTCTGAGCCAGCTGAACCAGTCGGTTGTAATAATGGCGCGCCAGTTTGTATTCGCCGCGTAGATAGTAAGTGTAGGCTAGATTGTTGTACCCGTAGAGCAACCCATCTAGGTCGCCCAGCTCTTCCAGAATGGCGAGTGCTTGGCGATAAAGCACGACTGCTTGCTCCGGCTGGTCTGGGCTGTGCAAGTAAGTCAGCGCCAGATTGCCAATGGCTAAAGCTTCCTGGATACGTTGCTGCTGCTCGGCAAACACCCGACGACTGTTTTCAAAATGGGTGCGCGCTAAGTCTGGCCGGCCGTTCTTGAGCGCCACTAGGCCAAGCCCCAGCGCCGCTTCAGCACTCAGTAAGCGTAGATTCGCTTGTTGGGCCAACTGCTGACTGATCTGAAAATGGGTTTGTGCCTGGGACAGCTGGGATAACCGGTAGTGTGCCCAGCCCAGATCGCGGTGTGCTTCGATGATCAAGTTTTGATCGTCACGTGCTTCACCCTGGCGTAAGCATTGCTGAGCGTAGGCCGTGGCTTGTTCGTAGTCGCCCAGCTTCAGATAGACCGTGCTTTCCAGCCGCAAGAACTCGGCTTGTCGGATCTCGTCGCTGGTTTCCTGCCGGCCGGCCTGATACGCGGCGATAGCTTGCTGATACTCACCGCGAATCCGAAAACAATTCCCTTGCGTCTGATAGACCTTAACGCGTTGTTCGGCGGTGAGTGTCACGGTGTTGAAGCGCGCCAGCTGGTCGGATAGCGCGCCGAGTTGGCCCGCGTTGATGATTTTTTCGGCGCGTTCGGTCAACAGGTTTAGCGCGGTGTCGTAGTCGCGCCGCTCGAAGTGATGGGCGCCGGCCGCGAGCCAGTTTTGCTCTTGCTCAAAATAGAGCGCCGCACGTTGATGAAAGCGATCGCGATCGCGGCGGTTGAGGATGTGATAACAGTATTCCCGCACCAGATCGTGGCAGTCGATCTGATCGTCGGGATCGAGCGTGAGCACGTGTTTGTTGACCAGCGCGTCGAGATGCTGGGCTACCCGGCTGAGTTGTTCTTCCGCCAGCAGCTCTTCAACGCCATCCCGCGCGATCGGGCCGGGGAAAACCGCTAAGGCGCCCATCACCAGCTGCTCGTCGGGCGTCAAGGTCGAGTAGATGTTGCGCATCAGATAATCGCGGATATCGCCCTGCCGCACCAGCGAGGTGATGAAGGTGGCTGCTGCCTCGTCTGGCAACCCGGCCAGATTGCTCGCACTGAGCTCCAGCAATTTGGGATTGCCGGCGGTATGCTGCCACAGCTGCTGAGTCAATTTGCGCGGCAGCACCACGTTCCGATCGGCTAAGAAGTGCTGGGTCTCATCTTCCGTGAGTCCGCGCAGTGCCTGCGCGACGAGGGATTCCAGGTCGGGTGGCGCCGTGCGGCCCATCAAGATGAAAGTGGCGGGCAGGGGCTGTTTCAATTCCACGAAACGCTGGCGCAGTAGTTTGAAAAAATAGGCGATGTCGGGCACGTCCTGCGCGATCTGCACATCGTCGAAGCAGAGCACGTAGTCACCCGTGGACAGCGCGGCACTGAGCAAGTTTAACTTCGCCATGCGTTCCAGCGGTTTCTGCGCGCCGATCTCGCCGCGCAGATATTTGGCCAGGCTGGGTTCGCCGCGATTGTCGAGAAAGGTCGCCAGCGCCCAGTACAGGGCATCGGTCGTCGATTTCTCGATCGGATCGAAGGTGAACCAGAAGACGTGGTCGGGCGTGACGCTTACTTCGCGGGCCAGCTTGGCGCCGAGCGTGGTCTTGCCCATGCCGGCCAACCCGGTGATGATGAGAAATCGATCGCGCGCCAACCGGGCCTGATAAGCCGCCAGCTCGGCTTCACGTCCGATGAAATGTAGCACAGTCGGCACGGTCTCTTCAAACAGAATCTTGTTAGAGATCACCACGGGCGTGGGTGGTGTCAGGCGCGGCGCATTCTGCGCGACAATCTGTGGTGCGGCGTTGAAGTCCAGGCCGATAACGGGTGACAGGGCCAGGGTCGGCGTGGCGGAGATGGCTAACTGCAAGGCGCTGGCGAGCTCGCCGGCGGAGTGGTAACGCTGCTCGATCGGTTTGGCGAGGCCCTTGAGGAGCACCGCTTCAATGGCTTCAGAGAGCTGCGGATTCAGCCCGCGCGGCGAGGGGGGTTGATCGTAGATGTGTTTGATGATCACGCCCATCGGCGTTTCGGCCGTGAAGGGCAGGCGGCCTGCGATCATTTCGTAGGCGATGACGCCGAGCGAGTAGATGTCGGCGCGCCGATCGCAGGGCAGGCCCTGGCCCTGTTCCGGCGAGAGATAAGCGGGCGTGCCCAGGCTCAAGCCGCTGGTGGTCAGGTCTTGTTCGCTGATCAACATCTTGGCCAGGCCGAAGTCGGCCAGCTGCACCCATTCGCCCTCGTCCAGCAAGACGTTGGAGGGTTTCACATCGCGATGGAGGATGCCGCGTTGATGAGCATGATCGAGCGCGGCGGCGATCTGCGTGATGAGGCGCGCGGTGGTCGTCAGATCGATCGGGTGCTTCAGCCGATCGGCCAGCGTGCCACCGGCGACGTACTTCATCACGATGTAATTCAAATCGCCCGCTTGGCCGTAGTCGATGATGGGCAGGATGTTGGGGTGATTCAACTGCGCCACGGCCTTGGCTTCGCGCGTAAAGCGCTCGCGAAACTCCGGTGTGTCGGCTTGATGCGGCAGCAGCACTTTAATCGCAACGGAGCGATCGAGCGCGGGCTGTTGCGCCTTGTACACGACGGCCATGCCCCCGTGCCCGATCGCTTCGACGATGTGATATTGGCCTAACGTGGTACCGACGAGATCCATGGTGTTGCCGTTTGGTGGTGTGGAAGTTCAGTGTATTTGGCGCTGGAACAAGAATACAATATTTTGCAGGGAAATGCCAATGGGGAAAGTGACGGCGCGTTACAGGTAAAGCAAGGAGATGGGTGTCGGTAGGCGCCCGAAGGATGAATATCAGACGGTGATTACCGATCCCAATGGAATCGCCACCTATTCCGCTTATGATGTGTTAGGGCGGCTGATCGAAAAGCGTGACCTGCTCAACCACGCGACGCGCTATGGCTATGATCCGCTAGGCAATCGCGTGGTGATGACGGACGCCAACGGCATCGTCACCCGTTACGACTATGATGCCCTGGCACGCTTAATAGCCGTCACCGAAAATTATTCTCCCACCATGCCGGCGAATGCTCAGATGAATGTTACCACGCGCTATGGTTACGACGCGGTGGGGAATCGAACCGTGGTGACCGACGCTCGCGGTTACGCCACGACTTACACGTATGACGCACTATCACGCCTGGTGGCTGAAACGAACCCGCTGTCGTTGGCGACGCGGTATGAGTACGATGCCGTCAACAACCGGACGGTGATGACCGACGCCAAACAACAGGTCACGCGCTATGCTTACGATGGCCTGAATCGCTTACAGATCATCACGTACACCGCCGACGCGACCACGGCCAAGTTTGCCTACGATGCCCTGGGCAATCGCACGGTAATGACCGATGCCACGGGCGTTACCAGCTATGTCTATGATGGCGCGAATCGTCCTATCACTATTACCTCGCCCGTCACCGGTGTCGTGGGTTACCGCTATGATGTGGTAGGCAATCGCACACAGGTGATCTATCCCGATGGCAAAGTGGTGACCTCCACCTTCGACGCGGCGAATCGGCTGACAGGCACGCTGAGCTGGGATGGACAACTCACGACCTATGCCTTCGATAAAGCCGGGCGCTTGATCACTACGACGCTGCCGAATGGGGTACGGACGATCAATGGGTACGACAGCGCCAATCGCGTGACACAGCTGACACATAGCCGCAGTGGAACAACGTTGGCGGATTATCAGTTTGCCCTAGTATTACAACGAGACTTTCATTACTACGAGACTTTTGCATGATACACTCCATGGCGACACTTCACACAAGGAATCGTCATGGCACACAAATTGAAACAACGCCCGCCTCGCCGCAATCAGCCGCCGGCCAGCGGTCG
>JBGSPW010000190.1:0-18674 GCA_041738395.1 Thermoflexales bacterium | reverse complement strand
GCCTGTTCACGCCCAGCCGCAAGTGCTCCAAGCGGTGTGAGCCCACGCTTGTTGTTCGTTATGCACCGCTGTTGGGCGCAAATCCCACGCCTGTTTTAAGTCCGCTGTCAAGGGTCTTGCCACATTGAGAATTGCTGCATTAACCTCGTACAAAAAAGACCCGGCCATGCCTGTGGCACGCCAGAGCCGCTGAAGCCAATTATAACACTGACCTAGTCCTAAAGAACCTTTGCGCCAGAGTGTAATTTACGATATAATCCTCAACAAGTTTACAGTAGCCAATCTGTTCTGGTCGATTTCCACCCAGCACATCCACTTGGTCGAACTCTATGACTCTTGATACCCGCCAGATACGATCCAGCAAAAACGTGCCAGTCGGCGGCGTCGATGGCGCTTTGGCGCCGGGTCGTGTCTTGCAGGAGCGTTACGAAGTTCTCGGCATACTGGGGCTGGGCGGTATGAGCGCGGTTTATCAGGCGCGCGATCGGCGGTTCCCCAACGTCGTCAAGTTATGCGCGGTGAAAGAGATGAAGAGCCATTCGCTCGACCCGCAGATGCGGCAAGTGGCGATTCAGAACTTCGAACGCGAAGCCAACATCCTGGCCACGCTGAGTCATCCGGCCATCCCCAAGGTGTACGACTATTTCAGCGAAGAAGCGCGCTCGTACTTGGTCATGGAATTTATTGAAGGGCGCGATCTGGAAGCGGTGCTGGGTGAGATGACCAGTTTTCTGCCGCAGGAGCAGGTGCTGGAATGGGCCATTCAATTGTGTGATGTGCTGCAATTCTTGCACGACCATACGCCTCCCATCATCTTCCGCGACATGAAACCTTCGAACGTGATGTTGGACAAACACGGACGGCTGCGGTTGATTGACTTTGGCATCGCCAAAAATTTCCAGCCCGGGCAAAAGGGCACGATGATCGGCACCGAGGGCTACAGCCCGCCCGAACAATATCGCGGCATCGCCGATCAACGCACTGACATTTACGCGCTGGGCGCCACCTTGCATCACATCTTGAGCCGGCAAGACCCGCGCGTGGAGCCGCCCTTCTCATTCCACGAGCGTCCCATTCAGGCGGCGAATCCGGCGATCGCGCCCGATTTGGCGCAGGTGATCATGCGCGCACTGGAATATGAACCCGATCGGCGGTACTCGTCAGCCGACGAGATGAAGCGTGCTTTGGTGACACTGCGTCCGCCGGTCGTTTCGCAATACGGCGCGCGTGCCACGGCCAACATCGGCAGCGGTGAAGTCATGCCGCTCTGGACGTTTGCCTGCGAAGACGAGATTCGCTCGGCCCCGGCGTTAGCCAATGGGGTGTTGTTCGTCTGCGCTTACGATCACAATGTGTATGCGCTAAATGCCACCACGGGCAAATTCTTGTGGAAATACGCCACAGATGGTGGTATTGCCGGTTCGCCGTGTGTGACCGAAGATCGCGTGATCGTCGGTTCGGACGATCGGGTGGCGTACTGCATTAACGCGCAGACGGGCCGCATCATGTGGACGTGTCCCACGCAGGGCCGGGTACGCTCGTCGCCGCGCGCCCAGTTTGGTCACGTTTTCTTCGGCTCAGATGATCGCTCGATGTATGCCGTCAACCTGCAAAGTGGGCGCGTGTCATGGAAAGCCGAGTTGGAAGGGTCGGTGCGCTCGTCGGTTGCGGTAGGCGAGGATCTCGTGTATGTGGGTGATGAAGCCGGTTCGCTGTATTGCCTGGATATTCGCGGAACAATCAAATGGCGCTATTCCACCAAACGCGCCATTACCTCGTCACCCACTCTGGACAAGGAATTGCAGTTGGTCGTCGTTGGATCACAGGATGGGACCGTGTACGGGATCGACGCGCAAAGCGGTTGGGTCGTGTGGCGCTTCCGCACCGGCAAGGCCGTCATCTCTTCGCCATGTGTGGTCGATGGCGTGGTGTATGTCGGCTCAGCCGATAATAATGTATATGCCCTGGAAGCGAAGACCGGCCGGCCAGTATGGAAGTACGCCACCGAAGGGCAGGTGAACTCGTCACCCGCCGTGACCAATGGCGCTTTATACGTCGGCTCGGTAGACGGCGCCGTCTACAGCCTCGACATCAAAACCGGGACGATCCGCTGGCGCTTGCACACGAATGGCCCTGTCATTTCGTCGCCAATCATTGATGAAGATACCATCTATATTGGATCGAACGATCGGTTGATTTACGCCTTGCCGGCTTAGGGCGATGCCGTGAGGCTAGAATGAGTCTATTGCGTCGAATATTCGGTCAAGCAAAGGATAGCGTCGACATGCCTGTCGCTGAAACCTCCCAATCCGTCAACTGCCCGGCCTCACGTCATCTGCGCGTCGGACATGTAAGCGCTGTGGGGCTGGTGCGCCCGCACAACGAAGATGTGCTGCTGGTCATCGAGTCGGTGTTTGAGGGAGATAAGGTCTTGGAAACCGTCGGCCTGTTTATTGTGGCCGATGGCATGGGCGGACATCAAGCGGGCGAAATCGCCAGCGCGCTAGCCGCGCGCACGGTGGCACGTTGTCTGGTGCAAGACGTATACATTTCCTATCTGCAGCAAGCCTCACATCAAGCCGATCAGTTGCCCTTGACCGACGCCCTGCTCAAAGCAGTGGAAACCGCCAATCAGGCCGTTCATGGTGAGGTACCAGGCAGCGGCACCACCTTGACCTGCGCTCTGGTCATCAATACCCGGGCCTATCTGGCCCACGTTGGTGACAGCCGAGCCTATCTGTACTATAATCAAGAACTGAAGCAGATTACGCACGATCATTCCTACGTCGACAAGCTGGTAGAATTGGGGCAAATTACGCTGGAAGCGGCGGCTGTGCATCCCCAGCGCAACGTTTTGTATCGGGCGGTAGGACAAGGCGATCAATTGGAGATTGACATCCATTTGGTTGATTTGCCTGCCGGGAGCCGCTTGTTGTTGTGTTCGGATGGCTTATGGGGAATGTTGCCAGACTCGGTGATTCAAACAATACTGGCTTCAGCCAGCTCACCACAAGATGCTTGTCAGGCCTTAATTGCCGCCGCCAATGAAGCCGGCGGCCGCGATAACATTACGGCTTTAGTGATCGAACATATCACGCCTTAGGCGCTGCTGTTATGAATTCTGATATTGACTATTATGCCATTCTAAACATCACGGCGGATACGCCCGCCGAAGAGATTCGTGCGGCCTATCGCCAGTTAGCTCGCCAACTGCACCCGGATATGCAGGATAAGCAGGGCACCTCGCTGCTGTTCCGTCAGGTCCAGGAAGCGTACGAAACGCTTAGCGATGCGAGTAAGCGCGCCGCTTACGATCGCGTGCGCGTGGAAGCGGGCTTGTCCCCGAAGTCGATCTTTCAATGGAAGATGCAGCCGAGCCGCACAGCGTTATCAGCGGATGTGAAAGAACAGGTTGTGTACTTGTTGTTTGACGTGGCTTCCGGGCAGGCCGAGCCTGACCAGCAACGCCAACCCTTAAACCTGAGCCTAGTGCTCGATCGCAGCACGTCGATGCAGGGCTCGCGCCTGGAGCAGACGAAAGCGGCCGCGCAGCGCATGATCGATTCGCTGTCGAGCGAGGACACCTTGGGGATTGTCACGTTCAGCGACAAGGCCGAAGTGGTGTGGCCCAGCCAGCCACTGACAGATCCCATCAAGGCCAAAGCCAAGGTCAGTGCCATTCAAGCTTCGGGTGGCACAGAGATTTTGCAGGGCCTGTTGTCCGGCTTGGCCGAACTCGAGAAACGCCGCACCACTTATGCGGTCAATCACATGATTCTGCTGACAGACGGGCAAACATATGGTGATGAAGAGCGCTGTCTGGCCACAGCCGAATTGGCCGCCAAGCACCGCGTCGGCATCAGCGCCATGGGCATCGGGGAAGACTGGAACGACACCCTGCTGGACGCGATTGCCACGCGCAGCGGCGGTGTGTCACAATACATTGCATCCACCGGCGAAATTCAACATTTCTTGCGCGAGCGACTGCAGGGATTGAGCGCGGCTTATGCCGACAATGTGCGGCTGGTCTTCAAACCGATTAATGGTACGCGCCTCAAGAGCGCCTTTAAGCTAGCGCCGTATATTGAACGCCTGCCGTTTGATGGCGCGGCCCTGCCCCTCGGTTCCTTGCAATCCGATGCCTCCATTAGCGGTATCATTGAGCTGATCGTGGGACCGCATAGTGTAGGGGTACATCGTCTGGCGCAAATGGAACTGGTCGGTAATATTCCCTCACACCAACTGGATAATGCGCAACTGCGGCAAGATGTAACGTTTCCGTTTGACTTGCAAACGAATCCCAACATTCCGGCTCCACCGCATATCCTCAGCGCTCTGGCGAAAGTAACCATTTTCCAAATGCAAGAAAGCGCGCTGCATGCCCTGGAAAAAGGCGATGTCGCCGGCGCAACCCATCGGTTGGAAACCATGGCGACGCGCTTGCTGGACATGGGTGAACATCAATTGGCACGTGCCGCGCTGTTAGAAGCCGGTCGCCTGGCGCGCAGCGGCAATCTCTCACCCGCTGGCCGGAAAGCCATCAAGTATGGTACACGTAGTCTGATCTTGGCGTCGCCTAAGGAAAGATAGGTCAAGGACGAATGAGTATGATTGAGTGCCCTTCATGTGGACATCTGCATCGCCCCGGTACATTGTTCTGCAGTGAATGCGGCGTTTATCTGCTGACGGGGGGACCGTTGCGCACCGAGCCGCTGCCTGAGTCCGATCTGCCAGCCACACGCGCCGATCCATGGGAAAGTGGTGAGAAGGGAGGCACCGCAGAAGCGCAGCGTGAAATGATGCTGATCATTGTGCCACCCAGCGGACGTCAGCTCACCTTGCCGGCGGAAGGCGAAGCAGTCATCGGCCGGCTAGATGCCACGCGCGGCGTGTTCCCCAACATCGACCTCACACCGGAAGGCGGACTCGAAGGCGGGGTGTCGCGCCGCCATGCACGCATTCACAAGCAGAAATCACAATACTTTATCGAAGACCTGGGCAGCGCCAATGGCACCTTCCTAAATGGCCAGCGGTTGACGCCTTATCTGCCGCATCCCCTGCATGAGGGCGACGAACTGCAACTCGGCCGGGTGCGCATTCAAGTCGCAGTGCATTAACATCGTCGCATCATTCGATAAAGAGGGACCACGACTATGCCCTACACGTTGCTG
The DNA here is from genome assembly GCA_041738395.1 of Thermoflexales bacterium. Taxonomy (GTDB): domain Bacteria; phylum Chloroflexota; class Anaerolineae; order Fen-1058; family Fen-1058; genus Fen-1058. The sequence goes on along the minus strand of JBGSPW010000190.1, from coordinate 13,503 downwards.
ATGCACATTGTCGGCGAACCGACGGTTGTTGCTGAATCTGAGCAGCTGCCCAATCCCACAGATAGCACGCTAACCGTGACAAACTTGCACACGCGTGACGGGAAAGACTTGGCCAATGTTGATCCGGCCGCGACACATTTTATTTTCCCCTGGACGCGCATCAATTTCATTGAGGTGCTAGGCGCGGAAGAGGAAGAAGACATCGTCGGGTTTGCCCGCGACTGATTAACCCACCTTGCGCGAGTTGCGGTACTTGCGAGAGCAGCGCCACAGCCCGCGCAAGGTTTTTGTGCCATGCCACCTCAAGAATCCCGCGAATCACACCACCGCATTCTGGTCGTCGACGACGAGCCGCGCATGATCCGGTTCATCCAGATGAATCTGGAACTGGAAGGCTACGAAGTCATTCAAGCGAACAACGGCTTTGAAGCCCTGAATCAAGTGCGCGACGCCCTGCCCGATCTGGTCATTCTCGACGTGATGATGCCCAACCTGGACGGCTTTGAGACGCTGCGCATGCTGCGCGAAGTGTCAGCCGTGCCCGTGATCATGCTCACTGTCAAAGCCGATGAGGAAGATAAGGTGCGCGGCCTGGAACTGGGCGCTGACGATTACGTGACGAAGCCGTTCAGCCCGAAAGAATTATCGAGCCGGGTGAAGGCCGTGCTGCGCCGCACCGAAATGCCCGCACCCGTTGAAAAAAATGTTCTCAAGATCGATGATTACCTACAAATCGATTTCGATCAACGTGTGGTCGTAGCCGGCGGGAAAGAAGTGAAGCTGCGCCCAACCGAATATCGGCTGCTCTATCATTTGGTCAACAACGCGGGCCGCATCATGACCCATGCGCAGCTGCTCTCCAAAGCCTGGGGCTATGAATACCGCGACGAAGATCATTATCTGCGGCTGTACATCACGTATTTGCGGCAAAAGATCGAACCTGATCCGGCCAAGCCTCGCTACATCCTCACTGAACGCGGCGTGGGCTACCGCTTTGTCGACTATAAGAAGCTGACCTAGATTTTCGACGCCGGGCCGCTCCGAGCATCCGCAGGCTGACCTCAGCCGATCGAGACGTCGTTGAACCTGTGACCCCGCAGAAAAGTATCTTATCATGATTACCCAAACCTATCGGCGACTTACAGGCTTGGCGCTGGGCACATTGCTGGGGCTAGCATACGGGATCCCATCCCAGGCCATCAACTCCTTGGCCGTTCCACATGTACCGTTCTATCAACCCCCGTTGGGGATACTGCCCAACATCCTGGTGTGCGCCTTCCTAAGCGGCCTCATCGGATTCATCTGCGCTTGGCCCAGGAGCTCGTTCGCGGGCGTGTTGCTCGCCGCGGTCAGCGGCAGCATTTTCCTGGAGCTGACAGGCTCGTTATACGGATCACAAGTGCCACCCGAAAAAATTGGCGGGTTAATCGTGTCACTGACGGTACTGCTGCTGCCGATGATCGGCCTGCTCGGCGCTCTATTTAGTTTGTTGCGCTGGATCGTCAACAAACAAGCAGAATATCACGCCGATCACGCGTCGTGGCTACGGCGTTTGGTAGTACCGATATTGGTCGTGTGCCTCGTCGGCGGCTTAAGCGCAACCGTCCTGTATCCCCCGGACGGCCAACAGCGCATCAAGGACATGAACGCCCTGATCCAGGCAGGGTTGCAGGCTGTCGACGCAGCGAATGTGCCGCCCGCCTTCGCCAAATTCGCCGATACGTTCAAGCAGCGCGCCACACCCCATTACACCCTGCAATGGATCAGGGGCGACTTGATCCGGTGGCGCATCGGACAGCCCGCAGCATACCAAGAGTGGCAGTTATCCATCGCCGCAGCGCGTTTTGACGATGGCTGGGTAGTGGCGTGTCTCTTTTCACCCAGTGAGGGACCGCCGAATTGCAAGGCTTACGATCGCGATCCAACGGTGAACCACCCAGACGACCTAAACTAACTTCCCGGGCCATGGCTCAAGAACTGAAATTCGCGCCACGCGAAGTCTTTGAACAGATGCTGGAGTACAGGGTGATACCCACGTTCGATCTGGTCATCGAATACGGCCAGCAAGGGTTACTACTCAGACCTCATGAACTGCATTCACCACGAACCAGGAAAATCCCGTAGGACTAGTCTGAAAATGCTCGCAGCCCTCGTCCCGAGGGCGTTCCCCGCAGACGGGGAACGGAGCGTTTTCAGGCTTTGTGGTGAGCGCTGCTCAAGGGGTCTGATCTGAAACTGCTCACAGCCCTCGTCCCGAGGGCGTTCCCCACAGACGGGGAACGAAGCGTTTTCATGCTGTGTGGTGAACGCAGTTCATGATGTCTAGTCTGAAAATGCTCACAGCCCTCGTCCCCGAGGGCGTTCCCCGAGGACGGTGCGCGAGCGCGGAGCGTTTTCATGCTTTGTGGTGAACCCAGCTCATGGTGTCTGATCTGAAAATGCTCACAACCCTCGTCCCGAGGGCGTTCCCCGAGGACGGGGAACGAAGTGTTTTCATGGTTTTTTGTGAACGCAGTTCATGGGATCTTTTTGCTCAACGGCATATCCTGTCTGATTAGTAGCCTTGGCTATGTGCTCGAGATCGTGCCCGTGGTCTACCTCACAATTAATTTTAGCATGGGCGGCGCAGTCCTCAGCTTGACCAGCTTACTCGTTGTTCTTTTCAGACGCCTGGCAGCAGTGCCGCATGTCGCTACAGCACCCTGAGTTGCCCGGCAAGAAAAGGAAAAATGACCGTGAAAATCCGCTACGCTACACCTGCGGATAACACCCTGCTCGCCGAGTTGGGTGCGCAGACTTTCTACGAAACGTTCGCGGCCAATAACACGCCCGAAGATATGGCCGCGTATCTCGCCGCATCATTTAGTCCGGCCAAGCAAGCCGCCGAATTAGCCGACCCGGCATCGACGTTCTTGATTGCCAAAAGTGAAGGCTCGGTCATCGGCTATGCGCGGCTGAAAGTTGGTCAACCGACGCGGGGTGTGACTGGCGTGCGGCCTATCGAAATAGTGCGGTTATACGCTCGCCAAGACTGGCTGGGGCAAGGTGTCGGAGCGCGGCTGATGCAGGCCTGCCTGGACGAAGCCGTGAAACAAGGCTGTGACACTGTTTGGCTGGATGTCTGGGAACAGAACGCGCGAGCGAGGGCGTTCTATCGCCGATGGGGCTTTGTCGAAGTCGGCACGCAGCTCTTTCAACTCGGCAGTGATCTGCAACACGATCTGATCTTGCAGAGATCCGTCAGTCAAACGGCCGCTGGCCGCTGAGGAAATCAGGCCAAGACCCCACATGACTATCGATCACGCCGCCCGCTATTGGGCTTACGCCAACTACCTCATCGCGCTCTCCAGTCTGATCAAACAGGAGTATCCGAGCAATGCCGACTTGGTCGGCACTTTAGCCAGGTATCAAGGGATTCAACGGCTGTCGCGCAGTAACGAGATCGACCGCAAGCCGATAGCGAAGACCCTGCGACACAGCTGGTTCACGGAGCTGTTGTTGCACGAAACAAACCACTACTCGAATCTGCTGCCCTATGCCATGCCGTGGAGCATGGTCCAAGTCTATTACACGATCCATTCCGCGCTGCGGGCCTACTTTCTGGCCTGCCGGCGACAGGTCGAGCCTGTACACGAAGTGGCACTGCGCACCATTGGCTCTGACCTCGTCAGTTACAAAGAGCGCTTCCCGCCTCCCTGGAATTGCGTGCTGAGCGGCGACCCGCGAGCGGCAATGGTCTGCCTCTCGAACACACCCTACCCGATCACGATTGATTTGCACAATGCGCTGTTGCCGCCATCCGCTGTTGATCTCTGGCAGCATTACGGACTCTTTCTCAAGACGACGCGCCTGCGCCAGACCGATCGGGCCATTCGCAACTGGAAGAAAACGCAGTACAAACAGCGGATCTCTCAGGCGCAGCGACAAGCGATCGTGCAAGGGTACCGGCCCACCACCCTGTTCGATGCCATCTACCGCATCCGCGCGCGCGCCAACTACAAAGACATCGACTCCTTCATCTTCAGCGAGACCAATCCACTGGACTATACCGCCCTGCAAACAGCGCTCTGCCATATCGTGCAATCCACCCTGCTCATCTTCGAAGTCGTCATCGTGAAATCGTTGGGCAAACAACTTTACGCCGACATCCTGGCTGAGTTCATGGCAACCCCGTGGGGCACAGCGGCGACCCAGACCGCGTTCGATCGCTGGACGGCGATCGAATCGGACTTGTAGAATTTGGGCAGACCTCGCCTCTGTCCGGCTCACTCCAATAACAATCTTATACCGGTCTAATAACCATCTAACACGATCAGCCTATACTAAAAGCGCAGGCACGAATGAACGTGCCTGCGCCTTTACGATCAAATTGGAATCAAACATCTATTGGAGGATGACACCATGAGTAAAATAGTGGGTATCGATTTAGGAACAACCAATTCAGTCGTTGCGGTACTGGAAGGCGGCGAGCCGGTCGTGATCACCACAGCCGAAGGGGGGCGCCTAGTCCCGTCGGTGGTGGCGTTTGCGAAGAACGGCGAGCGGCCGGTGGGCCAGACCGCCAAGCGGCAAGCGGCCATCAATCCCGAAAACACCGTCTTCTCGATCAAGCGCTTCATGGGCCGCGCCTACGGTGAGGTGAGCAGTGAAAATGTCCCGTATCAAGTGGTGGCCGGCCCCAACGGCGATGCACGCGTAAAGATCGCGCAGACCGGACAGACTTACACACCGCAAGAAATCTCGGCGATGATTCTGCAAAAATTGAAGAAAGACGCTGAAGCCTATCTGGGCGAACCGGTGACGCAAGCCGTGATCACAGTTCCGGCGTACTTCAACGACTCGCAGCGCCAGGCGACCAAGGACGCAGGCAAGATCGCGGGCCTGGATGTCCTTCGGATCATCAATGAGCCGACCGCTTCGGCGCTGGCGTATGGTCTCGATAAGAAGGCCGACGAAACGATTCTGGTCTTCGACCTGGGCGGCGGCACGTTCGATATTTCGCTACTTGACGTGGGCGAGGGTGTGGTCGAAGTGCGCGCGACCAGCGGTGATACGCACCTGGGCGGCGATGACTGGGACGCGGTGCTGGTCGACACCATCGCGGATGAATTCAAGCAAGAAAACGGGATCGATCTGCGCCAGGACCGACAGGCTTTGCAACGCCTGAAGGAAGCGGCCGAGAAGGCCAAGATCGAACTATCGAGTTTGATGGAAGCCGAAGTCAATCTGCCGTTCATCACGGCGGATGCCAACGGTCCCAGGCACTTGCAGTTGAAGATCACGCGCAGCAAGTTCGAACAGATCAGCACAGCGCTGGTGCAGCGCCTGCGTGGACCGTTTGAGCAAGCCCTGCGCGACTCGAAGCTGTCGCCGCGTGACATCGACGAAGTGGTGCTGGTCGGCGGCGCGACGCGCATGCCGATGGTGCAGCAGCTGGTGCGCGAATTGACCGGCGGCAAAGAGCCCAACAAGAGCGTCAATCCCGATGAAGTGGTGGCAATCGGCGCGGCCATTCAAGCGGGCGTGCTGGGCGGCGAAGTGAAGGATGTGCTGCTGCTCGACGTGACGCCGTTGTCGCTGGGTCTGGAAACGCTGGGCAGTGTGATGACGACGTTGGTTCCGCGTAACACGACGATTCCGTACAAGAAGAGTGAAGTCTTCAGCACGGCCGATGACAGTCAGACCGCCGTCGACATTCACGTCTTGCAGGGTGAGCGCCCGCTGGCGGCGGACAACATGACGTTAGGCCGCTTCCGGCTGGAAGGCATTCCGCCGGCGCCGCGTGGCCTGCCGCAAATCGAAGTGACGTTCGACATCGATGCGAATGGCATCTTGCACGTCATGGCCAAGGATAAGGCCACGGGCAAGGAACAACAGATCACGATTACAGCCTCGACGAATCTGTCGAAGCAGGATGTCGATCGGATGATGAGCGATGCACAGCGCAATGCGTCGGCCGATAATCGCCGCCGCGAAGTGATCCAGGCGCGCAATGAAGCGGACACCGTGATCTATCAAGCGGAGAAGAGTCTGCATGATTTGGGCGATAAGGTGGCACAGGCCGATCGGGACCGCGTGGAAACCAAGATCACGGAGCTTAAATCGGCGATGACGGGCGAAAACATCCAGCAGATCCGCTCGCTGATCAGCGAGCTGCAACAGACGACGATGGCGATCGGGCAAAGCCTGTATCAGAACACCGATGGCGGCAGCACGGGTCCCCGGTCGGATCAGCCGCAGCCTGAAGGCCCGGATGTGGTCGAGGGTGAATATCGATCCGTCTAAAACCGACTGAATTCACAAGAGTATCCAATTACAACGGAAGCGCCGTAAATGGCGCTTCCGTTTTTGGTCAATTCTACCAATTGACAAACCCCAGCAGGCGTAATAGAATTCCCCCTACCTAAACTCCAGCCTCGCCACAGCGAGGTGCATTTTCATCCTGCCTTAAGCCGCCATCACGGCGCGCATATCAGGTGTATCAAACCGATACAGGATATACCCCGACAAGATAATCGCCAGCACGCTGGTGATGATGAACACGATGTCAAATTGACCGGTGGTAGGTGCTATCGCGTTGGACAGCAACATCATCAGGCGCGCAATGACATTCAGGCCCTGCACAAAAATGCTCATGGTCAAAGCCCATTGCCTGCGCCGCCAGATCGTCCAACTGAGGCCCCACGCCATGGCGACGACGATCATAATGGGAAGTCCACCGGCAGCCAACAGCAGCGCCGGCGGAAACAGCAACAGAGCCAGTGGTTGCAAAATCAGAAACAGCGCGTTTTGTTTGAGTGGTAGCATCTCATGACTCCCTGAACTGGGGAAAGTTGCACTGCGTTATATTTTACCCCAACGCAGACGGTTTGATCAAGGTGCAATTGGCCAAAGTGCAGCTCATCTGATCTGGTTGAATTTGCCAAGCACTTACGTTCAGATTCCTGGCGTGCAGGATCGCCTGTGTGGGTTGTCTGTTGTGCTCAGGCGCAAGGCTTATCCCGACCTGGAATAAGCAGGAGGTGACGGGGTCATCCAACGAAAAGGCCGTTCGGCCTGACCAGCCGCAAGAAGATTCACAGCGCCGCGCCTCTGCCCGCGCAGACGCGGACATTTTGAAAACTCTTGTAGGAGGAGTTACTATGAAGTCTCGGATCTTAGTGAGTTTGCTGCTCGTAACCGCGGTTTTGCTGGGTGCCTGTCAACCCGCTGCTGCACCGACCACCGCACCGGCTGCTGCCCCTACCACCGCGCCCGCCAGTGGTGGCACGCTGAAACTCGCCATCCTCGCGCCGCTGAGCGGCTCGCAACCGACTTTCGGTATCTCTACCCGCGATGGCGCCCTGATGGCGATTGAAGAGTGGAATGCCAAGGGTGGCGTGCTGGGCAAGACGATCGAACCCGATATAGCCGACAGTCAGTGCGAAGCCGATCCGGCGGTGAATGCAGCGAACAAAGTCATCGATCAGGATAAGGTTAAATACATCATCGGCGAAGTCTGCTCCAAGGCGTCCATTCCCATTTCGGAAATCGCCAATGAAAAGGGTGTTGTTCAGATTAGCCCGACTTCCACGAACGTACAGGTAACGACCAAGATTGACGGCAGCACCAAGCCCTACACCTTCCGCGCCTGCTTCATCGATCCGTTCCAGGGCACGGTCGGCGCCAAGTTCGCAATGGATAACCTGAAAGCCAAGACGGCCTTCATCATGTTCGACCAAGGTAACGACTACGTCCGTGGCCTGGCTGAAGCGTTTGAAGCGGCCTTCACCAAGGCCGGGGGCAAGGTCGTAGGCAAGGAAAGCTATACGTCGAACGACAAGGACTTCTCCGCGATCCTGGCGAAGGTGGCGGAAGCCAAACCCGATATGATCTACCTGCCCGACTACTATCCGATCGTGAACCTGGTCGGCGCGCAGGCCAAGGACAAGGGCATCACCGTCCCGATGATGGGCGGCGATGGCTGGGATTCCGGTGAGCTGGATGTGAAGGCCGCCGACAATGGTTACTACACCAACCACTACGACGCGGGGGATAGCCGCCCGATCGTTCAGGACTTCGTCAAGAACTACTCGGCGAAGTACAAGGACGCCAAGGGCAATCCCATGGTCCCGGATGCGTTGGCGGCGTTGGCTTATGACGCCACCAATTTGATGCTGGCTGCGCTCGAGAAGGCCGGCGTGGATGATCCCGCGCAAGTGGCGAAGACCCTGGAAGGCATTAAGTACGACGCAGTTTCTGGCACGATCACCTATGATGCACAGCATAACCCGATCAAGAGTGCCGTGATCATCCAGGTGAAGGACGGCAAGAAGACGTGGGCTGCTACGGTTAATCCGTAAGCCTCGCGCAACGCCGCAAATCTAGTAGGGGCGGTCGTAAGGCCGCTCCTACTCTGACGTTGGAGCGATGATATGCAACCATCTATGTCAGCAGCTTCCTCAATGTCCATTGGCCAGCGCATCATCCGAAGGCGCTGGATCGGTAAAATCTTCATCATTGTCCTGGCGGCCCTGGCAGTTTTAAAATTAGCTCAGGGATATACTGAATCGCCCACATTGTTCTGGCAGCAGGTGATCAATGGTCTGCAGTTGGGCTTCGTCTATGCCCTGATTGCCCTAGGGTACACGATGGTGTACGGCATTGTCCGGCTGATCAACTTCGCGCATGGTGACGTGTTCATGGTCGGCGCCTTCGCTAGCTACTATGCCATTAGCCGCTATAGCCTGCACAGTTGGCCACTGGGAGTCATCCCCAGTCTGAATCCCGATGTGGCCATCCTGATCGGCACAATTTCAGTACTCATCCTTTCGATGGCGGTTTGCGCCTTGCTGGCCATCGTCATCGAGCGCATCGCCTACAAGCCGCTGCGTAATGCGCCGCGCATCTCCGCGTTGATCACAGCGATTGGCGTCTCGTTTTTTCTGGAGTACTTCGCAGCGTTACCTTTTGTGTTCTCGCCCAATTTCATCACCTACGAGCGACCTTTCCCGTCCGTCACTTGGTATATCAACAATGGTATTCATCAATTGCAGCCGGGCGGAACCGTGCCCCCCGGCAGCATTACTTTCTCCAATATTTTCATCATCATTGTGATTACGTCGTTGCTCCTGCTGATAGCGCTTCAATTCATTGTGCGCCGCACCAAGACCGGCAAAGCGATGCGGGCCGTTGCCTATGATAAAGCCGCCGCCCGACTGATGGGCATCAACGCCGATCGGATCATTTCCATTACGTTTGCCATTGGCGCAGCGCTGGCGGGAGCCGCCGGTATGTTATATGCCTTCGCTTACACGGAAGTCTATTTTGCGATGGGCATTTTGCCCGGGTTGAAAGCCTTTGTCGCCGCCGTGCTGGGTGGCATCGGCAGCATTCCAGGCGCGTTTGTGGGAGCGTTAATCATGGGTCAGGCAGAAGTCATGAGCGCGGGTTACATCTCCACGCCCATGCGCGACGCGATCGCCTTTACGATTCTGATCCTCGTGCTGCTCGTCCGTCCCATGGGTATCTTTGGCGAACCCGAACGCGAAAAGGCCTAGGCGGTGCGATCATGAAACTAACAGGAAATCGTGGGACGTGGGGCTTCTGGGGCGTAGTGATTCTGATCTTTATTGTCGGACAACTGTTGATCAGCAGCGGCGCCCTCAACGACTTCTGGAAAACCATCATCCTGATTGGCGGCGTGATGGCGATTGTCAGCCTCGGCCTGAATCTGATCTATGGTTACAATGGTCAATTCTCGCTGGGCCAGTGGGGCTTCTATGCCCTCGGCGCTTATGTCGCCGCGGATGTCACCTATCGCTGGTATCAACTGCATAACGCCTCGGGGCTGGTCGTCCTCTTCATGGTAGTGGCGCTGATCGGCCTGTGCTATCTGGGGATTAATCGGCTATTGTCCCGCCTGCAAGGGGTAGACACGCTCTCGGCTTTCGCACTGTACCTAGCGGGAACGATTGTGGCGGGGCTGGTGGGCGTCGCGATCGGGCAGGTGTTGATCGAGCCAGTCACCGCCCTGCTCACGGCGCTGCCCAAAGACATCGCCATGCAAATCGTCTTCTTCATCAGTGTGCTGCTGGCCGGAGTGTTCGCCGCTGAAGTCAGTTACTTGTTTGGCCTGCCTGTGTTGGCCCTGGCTTCCGATTACTTCGGCATTGCCACGCTGGGTTTTACCATCATCGTCAAGGTGCTGTTGGACAACTCGGATACGCTGCTGGGCTTTGAGGAAATGAAGGGCGCGCGCGGCATGGTGGGCATTCCCAAGACCACCACCTGGTTCTGGGTGTGCCTGTTTCTAGTGATCACTCTGCTGGTCTTGCGAAACCTCTTACACTCCAGTCATGGTCGCGCGATCGTTTCGGTGCGGGAGGACGAAATCGCGGCCAAAGCGATGGGCATCAACATCGCCAGTCAGAAGACCCTGGCCTTTGTGTTAGGCAGCCTGTTCGCCGGAATTGCCGGCGCTTTGTATGCGCACATCAACGGCTTCCTGCACCCCAACACCTTCAACTTCATCAAGTCCTTCGACCCGATGATCATCATCGTTCTGGGCGGGCTGGGTAGTCTGACCGGCACCGTCTTTGGCGCGTTTGCCTGGGCCTTGATCCTGGAAGGGGTACTGCGCGTGGTGCTGCCGCAAGGCTTTGAAACCTGGCGCTTCGTCGTCTATCCGCTGCTGCTCATCATCATGATGTTGCTGCGGCCGGCGGGTATCTTCGGCACGTTCGAGGTTCCTTTCTTGAGACAAGTGCTACCACCATTGCGAAAATCAGCGGATAAGATCACCCCCGAACCGGCAGCAGTTGCGCCGGAGAAAGGAGATCGTTGATGAGCGCACAAAACGCAGTGGCTCCACTCACCATCGATAATGGCCCAGCGGGCACCTTCGGTCCCCGCCCCAACAAGCTGGAAATTAGCGAGTTGACCAAGCATTTTGGCGGTCTCACGGCGGTGAATAAATTTGACCTAGCCGTTCGAGAAAAAGAATTGGCCGGATTGATCGGGCCCAATGGCGCGGGCAAGACGACCGTGTTCAACATGATCACGGGCATCTACATTCCCTCGGCCGGCTCCATCAAGTTTGAGGGCCGGGAGCTGTCCGGCATGCCGCCCTACGACATCACCCATCTGGGCATCGCTCGCACCTTCCAAAACGTGCGCCTGTTCCAGAACCTGACCGTGCTGGACAACGTGCGCATCGCCTATCATGCCCACGCCGGCTATAACCTGCCCGATTCCATTATGCGCACGCCGCACTTCGGCCACAAAGAAAAGGAACTCACCGAACGTGCTCAGGACTTTCTGGCTGTGTTCGGCTTGCAAGATCGACAGGGGGCGATTGCCAAGAACCTGCCGTATGGCGAGCAGCGCCGCCTGGAAATTGCGCGCGCGCTGGCGGCCGACCCCAAGCTGCTGCTGCTCGACGAACCCGCGGCCGGCATGAACCCGAACGAAACTGTGGTCCTCATGGACCTCATTCACTTCATCCGTGAGCGCTTCAACCTGACGATCCTGCTCATCGAACATCAGATGCGCGTGGTGATGGGCATCTGTGAACGCATCACCGTGATGGACTTCGGTGAAGTCATCGCCCGCGGCACCCCGACCGAAATCCAGTCGGATCCCCGCGTGATCGAAGCCTACCTGGGCCCGGGTGCGGCCGAACTATCGCAGAAATTGCGGGAGAGACGAACTCATGCTGCTTGAAGTGAAAGACCTCAACGTCTACTACGGCGCGATTCACGCTCTGCAAGGCATTTCATTCCATGTCGACGAAGGCGAGATCGTCTCGTTGATCGGCGCCAATGGCGCGGGAAAATCCACTACCCTGCTCACCATCTCCGGGCTGCTGCGGGCCCGATCGGGCCAGATGCGCTTTCGCGATCAGGATCTCACCCTGGCGCAGGCGCAAGACATCGTGCGGCTGGGCATCGGGCAAGTGCCGGAAGGCCGCAAGATTTTCGCGCCGCTGACGGTGCTGGAAAATCTGGAAATGGGCGCCTATACCCGCTCGGACAAAGCCGAAATTCAGGCCAGTTTCGAACGCGTGTTTCGCAGCCTGCCCCGCCTGAAAGAACGCCTGAAACAGTTGGGCGGCACGCTGTCAGGTGGCGAACAGCAAATGCTGGCGATTGGTCGGGCGCTAATGTCAAAACCGACGCTATTGCTGATGGACGAACCCTCGATGGGTCTGTCGCCGGTACTGGTGGAGGAAGTCTTCAACATCATCCAGGACATCAACTCGCAAGGCACCAGTATTCTCCTGGTGGAGCAAAACGCCCAGATGGCGTTGTCGGTGGCTAACCGAGCGTATGTGCTGGAAACAGGCCGCGTCACGCTGGAAGGCGATGCACACGAGGTGCTGGCAAACCCGCAAGTGATTGCTGCCTACTTGGGCGGACACTAATAACCAATCCGTTCTCTAGCCTCCCGGCGGCCCGCGAAGCGCCTCCGGGAGGTTTTTTGTTGTACAATGGCCTCGCGCAACTGCGCCGCCCAAACTCACCCAAGGATTTTGATCATGGCTAAGATTGTCGAATGCGTTCCCAACTTCAGCGAAGCGCGCCGACCCGAAGTGGTCGCTCAAATCCGATCGGCCATCGCGGCGATCGAGGGCGTCACTTTTCTCGATCAACACTCCGATCCCGATCACAATCGCACGGTACTCACCTTCGTGGGTGAACCGGAACCGGTGGAGCAAGCGGCCTTTGCGGCCATCGCCAAAGCGGCGGAATTGATCGATCTCAATCAACATACCGGTCAGCATCCCCGCATCGGCGCGACAGATGTGGTACCGTTTGTGCCTGTCAGCGGCGTCACCCTGGAAGAATGTGTGGCAATGGCCAAACGCGTGGGCGAACGCGTGAGCAACGAGTTGAAAATTCCCGTCTATCTCTACGAAGCGGCGGCCACCCGTCCCGATCGCGAGAACCTGGAAAACGTGCGGCGCGGACAATACGAAGGCTTGAAGGCCGAGATCGAATCGAATCCCGATCGGTTACCCGATTACGGCCCAGCCAAGTTGGGGCCAGCAGGGGCGACGGTCATCGGCGCCCGATCGTTCCTCATCGCCTTCAACGTTTATCTCGATACAGGCGATGTGGAAGTGGCGAAGAAGATCGCCAAAGCGGTGCGGCATTCCAGCGGCGGCCTGCGCTTTGTCAAAGCCGCCGGCTTCCTCGTCGATGGACAGGCGCAGGTTTCGATGAATCTCACGAACTTCCACAAGACGCCCATCGCGCGCGTGGTGGAAACCATCCGGCGCGAAGCCGCGCGCTACGGCTGCGCCATCACCAAGAGCGAACTCGTCGGGCTGACTCCGCAAGACGCGCTGATCGATGCCGCGCAATGGTATCTGCAACTCGACATGTTCGAGAGCCATCAAATCCTTGAGAACAAACTGCGCGAGGCGTTGTCCGGCCAATCCAAGTCGATTATTCCGAATGCCTTCATCGAAGCGACGGCGGCGGGTACGGCCGCACCCGGTGGCGGCGCAGTGGCCGCGCT
>JBGSPW010000181.1:0-13594 GCA_041738395.1 Thermoflexales bacterium | reverse complement strand
GCTGATGAACCTGGCGGGTGATCGGGTGGAGTTTGGCGGCTCGTCGATCAACTTTTACGGCTATGGGTATCAGGAAGGCTATGATCGTGGGAATGTGGCGGCGTACACAGGGACGCATCCGACGATCTTTCCGTGCATTGGGGCGGCGCTGATCCGGCGGGACGTGTACCTGGAAGCAGGCGGATTGGATGAAGACTACTTCATCTACTACGAAGATGTAGACCTGGGGTGGCGCTTGTGGGTGCTGGGTTACCAAGTGATGTATGTGGGCACGGCGGTGGCGCTGCACAAGCATCACGGGACGCAGCATCAAATGCCGGATGCGAGCCGGCGAGTGTTGTTTGAGCGCAATGCGATGCTAACCTGGATCAAGAACTACGATGAGGAACACCTGGCGCGCGTGTGGCCGGCGGGGTTGCTGCTGGCGATCGAGCGCTTGTATTTGATGACAGGCCTTGACCCCCAGTCCTATCGCTTGGGTTATCGCGCGCCTAAAGTTGTTCTACCGCAACGCCTGTTGAAAGGTGAGCGCTGGCTGCGGGTCCTGCGTGACGAAGGTCCGCTCGAATTCTATCGCCGGGCTATCTCATTGGCGCGGCGTCATTTGGGTAAAACCGATCCGGCTTATCCGCCGGCTCAGCGCTCCACATTGCCGGGGATGGAGCCGGGGTATGAACAAGTTTCGCGCATGGCCTTAGCGCATCTGGTAGCGCTGCACGATGTGATCGAATTGCTGCCGCGCACGCTGGAAAAGCGCGTCAAAATTCAAGCTGCGCGCCGCCGCAGCGACGCAGAAATTTTTGGGCTATTTGGCCGTCCGTTTGATCTAAGTTTTTTCGAGCCCCAGTATGAGGCGACGCAAAATCAACTAACACGCCTGCTGCGCCTTGATGAAATGTTTGGGCGCAGTCATACTCCTTAGCTGCCAAGCGAAGCGTTCACCCCCCACCACGCCTCAAACTACCTGACTTCCCAGCTTCTTGAAGAACTCCGCTGAAAAACTGCTCACGTCGTACCCGGCGCTCAGCGCCGGCGACGCGTTAGGCGAAGCCCCGGCATCTTCGAGAACGGCGGCTAGAGCCAATACTGTTTAGATAAGGCTCGCAGCCCGCGTCCCCGCGGGCGATCCCACCGCGTCCGCGATGCGCGCGGCTGGGTGAGCGCTAACTAAACAGTATTACGGCTAGAGCCAATTCTGATCTGAAAACGCTCCGCGCTCGCGCACCGTCCCCGGGGAACGCCCTCGGGGACGAGGGCTGTCAGCATTTTCAGATCAGCAGGAAAACGCTCCGCGCTCGCGCACCGCCCCCGGGGAACGCCCTCGGGGACGAGGGCTATGAGCAGTTTCAGACTATGACGCACTGGCCGTGACGGAGCGCCTGGGATTGAACGCCCTCGGGGACGAGGGCTAGGAGCATTTTCAGATCAGACCCCATGAACTGCGCTCACCACCAGGCATGAAAATGCTCCGCGCTCGCGCACCGTCCCCGGGGAATGCCCTCGGGGACGAGGGCTGTGAGCATTTTCAGATCAGCCTTGTGGCTAGGGCCTGTTTACAATAGGATCCTTGAAGCATTTCGCAAGGCACTACTGCACGACTCGGCTCCTGCTGCAATGAAATAGATCGCATTTCGTAATGCTTTAGTAATGCAATGCCCCTTGTCTTCCTATTGATCTCGCTGATCTCACCTGTATAATTTAAACTAGCATTTGTTCCTACTTAGCAAGCTGGCCGTGCAGATCATTGCCGACGCGCCAGTTGAATCGGGAAATCCGAGAGGAGTCTAATCCGATGAACCAGCAGATTATTCGACACCGCTTGATGGTCGCTATGGTAGCGAGCCTTGGCCTCTTGTGGCTAGGTAGTTTCACCCTATTGACGCGGGCTGCGCCGGGGGTTAATCCAACTGTGACGGTACTCAATCCCAGTGGAGGAGCCAGTGATGTAGTCGGTGAAGGCGATGATTACTTCACCCAAGTCCTGAACGATCCGCGCGACATGAACAATCACGAAGACGCGACGTGGCAACTGTTTGATGTTCATAATATCTCGTTTGCTAATGGCGTGTGGAGTGCTGACGGTACCAATGCCAGCGGCAACTGGTCAATGATCTATTTTCTCTTTCCGGGGCACTCTTTTGCGCCGCCCATGAATAGCGTGGCCGAAATCGGCCAGACAGGCTGGAACTATCCTATTCAAGGCAGCAAATACAAGCAGCTGAGCTTTAGACTCAAGGCGCCCGCGACGGGGGGCTTGTGGCATGCCGTGTATAGCAACGTGAGTGCCACCGTGCAGAGTGGTCTCGTCGAGCGAACATACAATCTTGCTGACTGGCAAGTTTATACCACGACCATGTCATGGAGCGCCGATTTGATTTACGGCTTGAGTCTTCGCTTTGGCTCTAGCGCCGGTACCTATCAGCTCGATTGGGCGCGCCTGACTGATCCCACGACGTCACCTACCTATAACATCCGTTTTTCTGTCACTGACGCGCAATCCGGCGATCTGGTTGATTTATCGTGCTATATGACGGCGGCGGCAACCAGCGATCAGTATTGCGGGCCAATCGCCACCGGGATTCCCATCAATACGTCTGGAACATATCAATATGCCTGGCGCACGGCTTACCTGGCCCCCGGCGCGTATTTTGTGCGCGCGGTGGTACGCCGCGGCGGGGCCAGCGACATGAGCAACGGATCGCTGTCGATTAAACCAGCGCCCCGGTTAAGAATTGACACGCCCAGTATGACCAGCGGTCCGGATTACGCCACCGTCGAACAGGGTAACCCCTGGGATATGAATGATGCGTCTGACATCGAATCTGCCGTTTGGGCGGTGCATGATTTTGAGTCGCCATGTCCTTGCTTCAGTAACGGTGAACTGACTGGCGTTGTTCGGCGTATTGATTCCACTACAACACCGGGATTTAGTGACCCCTTTGTTTATCTCAGAATCAACCGCACGCGCCCTATCAACACCGCTGTATACAAGTATTTGACCTATCGCTTCAAGATTGACCGCACGCCTTGGTGGTCTACCAGCAGCGATCGGTTGATCGATACGCCGCCAGGTAGTGGACTCTACCCGGCGGCCTGGCTGGTGCGGCTCTTATTCTTCAGTACCCATCCGCCTGATCTGGTCACAGCTTCCAACACCACTAACGACATTATCGTGTTTGACGATTGGAACACGTATCAAATGGATTTGTCGAAAGGCGTGGAGCGAGGGTACTGGGAACCGGAGGTCTTTGATTCGGGGGGATATTGGACCGGCATGAAGTATTGGCTGCGCTTTGATTTCCTTGAAGGCGTGAATCCTTGGACGATTCATCTCGATGATGTGAAGTTGACCGGCGACGACACGGCTAATGCGTCATTCACGCTAAAGTGGTCGTACCCCGGCGCCCAGCCTACGACCCTCGATTTTTATGCGAGTCAAAATCGTGCGGCCTGCCTGAGTGGAAGACACATCTACCACTGGACATCCACGAACAACCCGCCGCCAGCTCCGGGAGCATACCGGGTTTTCTTGCCACTCATTATTGGCGGAAGTGACGCTTCTAGTTTTACCTGGAACACGTCAACCGTGTCGGCCGGGGCGTATTACGTCTGCGCGCACGCCAGCGACGGCTATAACACCTTTACCGCTATCAGCGAGACACCGGTGGTGATTTCGCATTAAGCAGTTTCTATACCATTCTAGATTGACTAGCCGGGTTCTTGCTGATTGCGAAGAACCCGGCTTCGTTTTCGTTGACGCTTCATAATCAGCATGATATACTCGCGTCTCGCTCGCGAGACTGCAGGTTGCAGAATCCGAAGAAGAATTGTGGACCAGATGTCTCTACGCGTTTCCGTTATCGTCCTCAACTGGAATGGTCGCCCTTTACTTGCCGCCTGTCTGGCGGCTTTGCGCGCGCAGACTTGGCATGATTTCGAGATCATCGTAGTCGATAACGGTTCACAAGACGGTTCACTCGAATGGCTGGCGGCCAACGCGCCCGAAGTTCAAGTGATTCGCAACGACACGAATCTTGGTTTTGCCACGGCTAATAATCAGGGTATCCGCGCTTCACAGGCGCCGCTGATCATGTTACTCAACAATGATGCGAATCTTGCGCCGGATTGTTTGCAGGTGCTGGTCGAGGCCGCTGAACGCGCGACTTGGGCAGGCATGTTCGCTTGCAAGATCTTGCAGCATGACGCGCCAGATCGCATGGATTCGGCGGGGATCGAGGTTGATCGAGCCGGCGTGGCTTGGAACCGCGGCTGGGGAGAGCCGGCGGCCGGTCATGCTCAAGCGCTAGAAGTGTTCGGGCCTTCGGCGGCGGCCGCCGTGTATCGCCGGGCCATGCTCGATCAGATCGGCTTGCTGGACGACGATTTTTTCATCTACTATGAAGACGTCGACCTGGCCTGGCGCGCACAGTGGGCTGGTTGGCGCTGCCTGTATGTGCCTGAAGCTGTGGCCCACCACATTCATTCGGCCACGACCGGGCGCGGTTCACCGTTTAAGAATTTTTTGCTGGGGCGCAATAAATGGTGGGCCATTGCCAAGAATTATCCGCTTGCCGGCCTGTGGTACTATTTGCCCACTATGCTGTTGTTAGACTTGGGGGCCGCGCTAGTCACTTCGATCCGGGGCCGCAGCCTGGCCGCACTGCAAGGCCGTTGGGCGGCGCTGCGCGGCTGGCGGCGCATGCGGCGTAAGCGACGCGACATGCAGCGTTGGGCTGCGGATCAGCCGATCGAGTGGCGGCGGACGCTCAGTGCTATTCGTCTAATCCGCTAAAGTGAAGTTGAAAAGATGATCGACAACATCCGATCGGTGTTGCAGAACTTGGCAGTCGACAAGACCGGCTGGTGGGGCCAGCCGGTCTTGTATTTCGTGTTGGCCGCGCTTTACGCCGGGTGTCTGGTAGCCCTGTTAGCGTTGTTGTGGCGATCGTCCAATCGGGTGTGCCTGACAAAGCAGATCGGTATGATGCTGGTTATCATCGCAGCTGTGCGCGCAGTGATTTACGTGGGCCTCGATTATCCGTGGCAGGTGCCCGACGAACATGGGCATTTTGAGTATGTGGCGTTGACGGCGCGGCTGAAGCGCATCCCGACACTGGCAGATCTCAATCCCGGTTTGGAGCATGACATTCTACAGTCGATGTACGACTATCGCTGGTGGGAGTTGGGCTATAACCGGCCACAGCCCGAGGCCATTCCGCGCTCGTTCACAGACGATCCCGATCTCAAATATTCGTGGGTGCAAGTAGGCGACGAGCCGTTTTTGTATTACGCGCTGCTGGCGCCGGTCTATCAGCTGTTTGAGGCTCAACCGCTGCTCGTGATTTTATACGCCCTGCGGATCGTGTCGGCGCTGCTGCTGCCATTGACGGTATGGATCGTGTTTCGGTGTTTGTCCGATGTTTTCCCGGAAAATTCGTCTCTGATCATGGGGGGTACGGCGTTTCTCGCTTTGAATCCGATGTTCGCCTATGTGAACAGCGGGGTAAACAACAACACCTTCGGCACCCTGACGGCTACCCTGCTACTGTGGAGCGCCTATCGTTTAGGCCGATACGGCATGAACTGGCGGCGCGGCGGCGCTCTTATCGCCCTCACCGTCATCACCGTGTTGAGCAAAAAATCTAATCTTTTCCTGGTCGTGTGGACCGGGCTGGTGTTTGTGTGGTACAGCTGGAGGCCGGTGTGGCGCTGGCTGCAGCGCCATCGCCGCTGGGCGCTGGCTGGGACGGGCGTCTTAATCGTAATCCCTATTGTGCTGACGCTGTGGCCCAGCCAGGATGCCGCCAACTGGACACAGTTTCCATGGCCCGGTGCGCCTACCCGCAGCTTGATCGAGCCGGCGGCATCGGAGTATGCTCTTCACATTCGCGATGACAGTATCGGCACGGCCGCGCCGTTGGTCCAAGATGTGATTCGGCCCAGCGACGCGGCGCGTGATTCGCTGATCTTCAGCGTGCAAGTTCATAGCGATATTTCCGATCAGCCGTTGCGTTTGCAGCTCTTCGATGGCATTGACACCAGCGTGGTCACGACGACCGTTGGCACGGCGTGGACCACCGTCCAGCTGACACACAAGCCCGCGGCCGAGGCGTGGCGGCTGCGTCTGTTGATCGCGGCGGATTCCGGCTTAGCCAGTGATACCGGTATGCTCTTCGTGAAAAATGCCGAGTTGATCGATTCCGCCACCAACCGCAACCTGCTGGACAACGGCTCCGGTGATCGGCCTGGCAACCAACTGACACGGCTGCTTAATACGTTCCTCATGCGCTTTGGCATTTCAGGCGACTGGTTTACTTTTCTGCGCAACCCGCACTTGTTCAATGAAGAATCAATCCAATGGTATGAACAAGGTTTTCAAACGTTGTTTGAGTGGTTCTGGGGACGTTTTGCCTATCTGGCAGTGCCCCTTGCTGTGAAGTGGTATCAGGTGCTGCTCGTTTTGACTATAATTGCGTTGGCCGGCCTGGCGCGATGGGCGATCCGGAATTGGCGGCACACCCGATCGGGGTGGGGCCGCTTACCGGTAGAGCGCCGCCGCGCGATCGGATTCTGGCTGCTCGCACTGCTGCTAAATCTGGGCAGCGTGATCCTTCCCATGCTGCGCGAGACGCGCATGTGGCTGCCGCAGGGGCGTTACTTGTATCCATCGCTGCTGCCGATTGCTGTGCTGTTGGTGGCGGGCTGGCAGAGTTGGATTCCGGCGCGCTGGCAGCGCGCCGGGCTGGGCGGCTTAATCGGCGGGTTGATAGCGTTTGATGCATTAGTCTTAGTGTTTTACATTGTGCCGCACTATTACGGGCGGGTGTTCTAATTTCAAATTCACCGATGGAGGACAAAGTTGAAGACAGTGATGTGGCGTTGGATGAAATGGAGTTGGATGGGAATGATGCTGGCCGCGTTGATTTTGCTGTCGGCGTGCGATGCTGTGCTGCCCAAAGTGACGCCGAATAATTCGCCGCTGCCGAAGTCGATCGCCATTTCGAATGTGGTGGTGTCGCCGCTGGCGCCGAGCAATTTTGAAGCTAGCAATATCACCGGACATGCAAATTTAAGCGGGTGGGTGGCGTTTACGGGCGATTTAACCGGCTCATCTGAAGTTTATGTGGTGCGCGGCAATGGCAGCGACTTTAAGCAGATCACCTTCCCGCCCGGTCCCAATTCCGAAGCGGATTGGTCACCAGATGGAAAACGTGTGTTGTTCACGTCGGGCCGGGTGAACAACAGTACCTTCAAAATTTTTGTAATGAACGCCGATGGCTCGAACGCAGAGCAAATCTCGTCCGGGTCGGGGTCCGATTGGAACGGCGTCTGGTCGCCTGATGGTAAGACGATTGCGTTTCAATCCGATCGGGACGGCAACTTTGAAATCTATGTGGTGGATGTGGCGTCTAAGCAACTGACGCGCCTGACTAACAATACCTTCGTCGATAGTATGCCGGCTTGGTCGCCGGACGGGCAGAAACTTTTATTCGTCTCCGATCGCGATGGGCAAGGTCAGATTTACATGATGAAGCGCGACGGCTCAGATCAGTATCGCGTGGTGGCCAGCACCAGTGAAGATGTCAGACCGCAATGGTCGCCCGACGGCCACAAGATTCTGTTTCAAAGTGATCGGGACGGCGGGGCTAATCTGTACGTGATGAATGTCGATGGCAGCAGCGTGCAGCGCCTGACAAAGCAGGGCAATAGTATGCACGCGCGCTGGGTTGAAGGCGGCAAAAAGATTGTGTTCGCGTCTGATCGCGACGGATCCTTGGGGTTGTATGTGATGGATGCTGACGGGCAGAACCCGCAGCTCGTCATCCGCAATTCGTGGGGCATTTACTCCAACGAGCGACCATCCTGGACGGGCCAGCGCTGAGGCGCGCTGGTTGATGACCCCGTTGCACTCGATTGCAAATCTGGTCAAGAATTCGACCATCGTCAGCGTGCTGACCATGTTGGGCGTCGTCAGCACGCTGCTCGTGGATCTGGCGATTGCGGCTTACTTTGGCACGCAGCCGCAAGCCGATGCCTTCTTCGCCGCCAGCACCATTCCCAACATCGTCGTCGGATCGCTGCTGGTCACGGTGCAGGTGATCTTGGTGCCGATCATCGTCAATACTTTGCACGAACATCCGGCGGCCGCGGCTTACTCGATCGTAAGTGCTGTGATCAACACCGGCACGCTGCTGTGGCTGGCGATCGCCGCTGTGGCAATCGGGTTAGCGCCGCTGGTCATGCCTGTGCTAGCGTGGGGCGCCTCAGAGTGGGTGAAAGCACAAACAGTGGGGTTGGCCCAGGTGTTGTTTTTGATGCTGCCGGTGACGTGGCTGGGTGAGTCTTTGAAGGCGGGGCTGAACGCGCACTATCGCTTTACGCTGGCAGCGGCGATGACGTTCACGGCGAACCTGGCGGCGCTGTTCGTGATCGGTATAACCGTGGGACGCCTGGGGATTATCAGCGCCGCGCTGGCCTATCTGACGCGGGCCATCGTGCCCATCCCGATTTTGTTTGTGGCCTATCGCGCCAGTGGGGCGCGTTACGTTTTGACACTGGGACGGCATTATACTGCGACGCTGCGCGCTGCCTTCCGTTTGTTTGCGCTGCGCTTGAGTGCGATTCTGGTGCGCGAAAGCGATACTTTACTCGAACGTTTCCTGGCTTCGTTTTTGCTGCCAGGCTCGATCGCCGCGTTGGCTTATGCTCAGCGCGTAGCGGGAGGGTTAGAAAGTGTGCTGGCCGGCGGCGTGAGCGTAGTCATCATGCCGGACCTCGCGCACCTGGCCGCTGCGCAGCAGAAGCCGGAACAGCAGCGCTTGCTCACGACCAGTGTGAAGATGGTGCTGCTGGTGACTTTACCGATCGTCGGGTTGAGCATCGCGTTGCGCGAGCCGCTGACGGCGGTGTTGTTCGGGCGTGGGCAATTCGATGCAGCGGCGGTACAGCTAACCGCGGTGCTGTTGAGTTTATACTTGGCGGGTCTGCCATTTTCCGCGCTGGTGCGCGTGATCTTCACCGCCTTTTACGCCGGGCGCGATGCGCGCACACCAGCAATTCACATGCTGATCATGTTGGCGGTGAATACCGTGTTATTGCTCGCGCTGTTCCCACGGTGGGGCATCACCACGATTCCGCTGGCGGCGTCGATCACGTATGCGGTATCATTGGCGCGCAGTATATGGCTGCTCCAGCGTTACAATATAGCGTTGAGCCGCATGAGGGGCATGCTGATCAAAATGCTCGGCGCGACGATCGTAACGAGCGGGGCAGCTGTGTGGTTATACTCGCTGGTGAATTCGGCTCAATTGCCGACCCTCCTGCATTTGATGTGGCTGGCCGTAGTGGCGGGAAGCGGCTTGGTCGTGTATCTCGTGCTGTTGTTGGGATTAGGTGTGCCGGAAGTAAAGCGCATGGTAGCGTTAGTGTGGCGGCGTACAGCAGGACTTATTGCAGGAAGTCGTTAAGGTTAGGAGGGGCGGAACGATGGACAAAAAAAGGCGGGTGTTAATCATCGGGCTGGATGGCGCAACGTTTGATCTGCTGCTGCCGTTGATCGAGCAAGGTCACATGCCGGTGCTGAAGTCGTTGATCGCGCGCGGCGTATCTGCGCGCTTGACCTCGACGATTCCACCGGTGACAGCGCCGGCGTGGGTGACGTTTCAAACCGGCGTGAATCCGGGTAAACACGGCATGGTGGAATTTATGCAGCCTGCCGCGGATTACAGCGCGCAGTTAGCCACGGCCACCAATGTCTCTGCTAAATCGATTTGGACCCTGCTGAGCGAGGCCGGCAAGAAAGTCGTCACCGTCAATGTGCCCTTGACTTATCCGCCCCATCCGGTGAACGGCTATGTCGTGTCCGGTATGCTCGCGCCAAACACAGAAGTGGAGTTCACCGCTCCGCCGGAGTTGGGCCAAGAGCTGCTGCAGCATGTGCCGGGGTATCAGATCATGCCGCTGCAAAATCTGGCGTATGTGGGATTAGAGAAGTTCGTGGCCAATATGTGCGACGTCATCGACAAACGCGCGCAGGCGGCTTTGTATTTGATGCGTCGCGCCGAATGGGATGTGTTTATGGTGCACTTCCAGGCGATCGACGTGCTGCAGCATGCGCTGTGGTCCCACCTTGATCCACGCCATCCCGATTATGCCCGCACGCCGGAAGCCGAGCGCGATCGGGTGCGGCAGTTCTATCGGCGGTTGGATGAGAATCTGGCAAAGGTTAGCGCAGGCGTCGACGATCAAACCGACATCGTCGTCATGTCTGATCATGGGTTTGGCAGCGCGTTGAAGCGCATTTACATCAATCAATGGCTGGCGAATGAAAAATATCTGACGCTCACCACGTCGCCTGCCCTGCTGAAGACCCTGGGTGTACTTGAAGATGTGGTGCGCCGCGTGGATGTGTTCAAGCTGCGGCGGCGCATCAAGCCGGCGTTCGGCCAGCGCGATCAAATGCTGCGCGGCCTGACGCAGGATCACTTCATCGACTGGACGCAGTCGCGTGTGTTTGGATTTTCCGGGACGCACTTTGCGAATGTATACGTGAATCGCCGCGGACGCTTTGCACACGGGACGGTATCAGCGGAGGAAGCCGATCGGTTGTGCGCCGAGATCGCCACGAAGCTGCTTCAATGGATCGAGCCGGCTACCGGCCAGCGTTTAATCGAGCAGGTGTATCGGCGTGAAGAAGTCTATCGCGGGCCGCAGGTGGAGTGGCTGCCCGATCTGATGGTGCGCCCGCGCGCCGGTTATATTTTCGAGACGCGCTTCAAACGCGGTTGGCTGACCGGGCCACTGCCGGCCGATCTGACGGGCGTGCATCGCATGGACGGGATCTTCATCGGCGCCGGGCCGCGCTTCCGCGCAGCCGAGCCGATCGGCGCGGCGCTGCTGATCGATATGCCGCCGACGCTGCTGTATCTGCTCGACACGCCCGTGCCGCGTGAGATGGATGGCCGCATTTTGACGGAGTTCATCCAGCCCGAGTATGTGGCGCAGCATCCGGCGGATACGAGTGCGGCGACCGTGGTAACGCTTCCGGTGGACACCGATGAATCGCCTTACACGCCGGAAGAGCAGCAAACAATCCTCGAGCATTTGGGACGACTGGGTTATCTGTAAGCGATCGTTGCGATGAAGATTCTGATTGCCAATAAGTATCTGTATAAAGTCGGCGGCCCGGAAGTCTTGATGTTCCAGACGGCCGAGATGTTAGAACAGCACGGACATGCTGTGTCGTTCTTTGGCATGGCCGATCGGGCGGAGGTGGCCGAGCCGTGGCGGTCTTATCTGGCCCCGACCATCGATTACGATCAACTGGCGCAGGCGCGTCTGCGCGACAAAGTTCAGTCTTCTGTGGATTTGATATATTCGCGCCGCGCGGCGCGCCAGATTGCGCGCCTGGCCGATGCCGTGCAGCCGGACCTGGTGCATTATCACAACATCTGCCATCAGCTGTCGCCCTCGATCCTGCCGCCGATCCGGCAGCGCGGCATTCCCACGGTCTACAGCTCGCACGATTACAAGTTGATCTGTCCCAATTACCGATTCTACACTCATGATGGCGTCTGCTTCCGCTGCGTGCCGGGCAAATACTATCAAGCGACGCTGCATCGCTGTATCAAAAATTCGCGGGCAAAAAGTCTGATCAACTCGGTTGAGATGTACTTGCATCACACCGTGTGGGACATCTATCGCAAGAACATCGATCTATTTGTGACGGAAAATGAATTTATGCGCGGCTGGTTGCTGAAAGCCGGTTACGCGCCAGATCGCGTGCGGGTGCTGCCGAATTTTGTGGACGTGCAGACCTATCGTCCTTACTATGATTCCGAGGATTATCTGCTCTACTTTGGCCGGCTTGTGCCGGAAAAGGGCGTTGCGACGCTCATCGAAGCGGTGCGAACGCTGCCGGTGAAGTTGGTCATTGTCGGCGACGGGTTTCAGCGCCCCGCGTTGGAGCAGCAGGCGGCTGATAGCGGCGCAGCGAATGTCACCTTTGTCGGGGCTCAATGGGGCTCCGACCTGGAAAAGATTATCGCCAGGGCGCGTTTCGTCGTCGTTCCATCGGAATGGCACGAGAATTCGCCGATGGTGATCTATCAGTCGTTTGCGTGGGGGAAGCCGGTGATCGGCGCGCGCGTGGGCGGCATCACGGAATTGATCGAAGATGGCGTGGACGGCCGGCTGTTTGAGGCCGCCAACGTATTTGATTTACGTGCGGCCATTCAACGGCTGTTTGTCGATCCACTTGCCGCCTCCGATATGGGTCGCCGTGCCCGACAAAAAGCAGAACGCGAATTCACGGCGGAAGGGTATTACGAACGCTTGCTGGCGATCTATTCTGACGCCCGAAAGATGCGAGCCAGACTATGACAGATCGGCCATTGGTGTTAGTCCTAGGCGGCACTGGCTTCATCGGCTCACATGTGGTTGAGCGGCTCCTCGCAGACGACTATCGTGTGCGGGTGTTCAGTCGTGGCAGTCATGCTCTTACCCCATTCATTGCCGGGGTGGATTATCGGGTCGGTGACTTTGTCGAGGGGCAGGGCCTGCGTGAAGCATTGGCCGAGGTCCACATTGTCGTTCACTGCATCAGTACAACGATTCCTAAAGCCTCGAACGCGGTAATGGAATATGATATTGCATCGAACCTGCTTGGCACGGTTCGCTTGCTCAACTTGTGCGTCGAGACAGGGGTCAAGCGCGTGGTGTTTATCTCTTCCGGGGGAACCGTGTATGGTCCGCAGCCGGCCGGCCAGCGGATTTCCGAATCGACTCCCACCCACCCGATCGTGTCACACGGTATCATCAAGCTGGCGATTGAGGAATACCTGGCAGTTTTCGAGCGCACTCATGGCTTAGAGTACGTTGTTTTGCGTGGTGGCAATGTGTATGGCCCTCGACAGAATCCGAACGGAACACAGGGCTTCATCAACGTTTTGTTGGGGCGTGTCGCGCGTGGTATCCCAGTCGAGATTTATGGGAATGGACTGGGGCTGAAAGACTATTTATACGTGGCCGATTTTGCTGAAGCTTGCTCACGCGCCGTTTTTTATCCCGACGCCAACCGCCAGGTTTACAATGTCGGAAGCGGCATTGGGGTTTCGATCCAACAGATTATCCAAGAGGCACAACAAGTAACTGGCTCACCTGTTCTCTTGAAGTATCATCCCGCCTTACCCAATGATGTTGGCTTCGTTCTGGATATCCATAAAGCATATGATGGACTTGCTTGGACCCCACATTGGAACTTGACCGACGGAATAAGTGAAACTTGGCGCTGGATTCAATCTAATCTAAATTCTGTAGACATAGAAATGAAATTAATAAACGAAGGATGAAACGACTCCACTGAAAAAACTGCTCACGTCGTACCCGGCGCGATGCGCCGGCGACGCGCTGGGCGAAGCCCCGTCCTCGGGGCGGATTTGAACGCGCAACACGCCGCCGGGGACGGCGGCTAGAGCCAATACTGTTTAGATAAGTCAGCAGAGGTGGCTCCCACGCCGCCGGGCATGGGAGCCCGGCCCGCTAACTAAACAGTATTGCGGCTAGAGCCTTTTTGCAGTGGAGTCATGAAATCATC
>JBGSPW010000157.1:0-45427 GCA_041738395.1 Thermoflexales bacterium | reverse complement strand
TTCAATTTATTCACCTACTACCAGCAAATAACTACTACCCGCCACTCACTCTTCTCGTCGCATCTCCGGTAAGCCTGCATGGCGACCGCGCTTCTGTGCCACGGCGAGAAGAAACTGCGCGAGGCGCAGCGACGCCAGCGTGGTTTCCAGATCCACCCCCGCCGGTCGATCTTTCAGCAGCTGCTCGGCGCGGCGGCGCGCTTCTTCCGCGCGGGCGGTGTCGATGTCGTCGGCCTTCTCGGCCACATCGGCCAGCACGATGACGTGATCGGGCTGCACTTCCATAAACCCGCCGCCGATGCTGAAGAATTCTTCGCCGCCGCCTTGCTTCACGCGCAGCGCGCCTTCTTTCAACGTCGTCAACAGCGGCGCGTGATGCGGCAGAATGCCCAGCTCGCCTTCGCCGCCCGGCGCGACGACCATGTCCACATCGCCGGAGAACAACCGCTTTTCTTGGGTGACGATCTCCAGATGGAGCGTGGCCATATTATGCCTCGCGTTTCATGCGTTCGCCGACTTCCACGGCTTCGTCGATCGCGCCGATCATGTAGAACGCCTGCTCCGGCAGATCGTCGTGCTTGCCTTCCAGAATTTCGCGGAAGCCGCGCACCGTTTCGCGCAGTGACACGTAACGGCCTTCGCGGCCCGTGAATTGCGCAGCGGTGAAGAACGGCTGCGACAGGAAGCGCTCGATCTTGCGGGCGCGCCCCACCAGCAGCTTGTCGTCTTCCGATAGTTCTTCCACGCCCAGAATGGCGATGATATCCTGCAAGTCCTTGTAGCGCTGCAACACACGCTGCACTTCGCGCGCCACGTTGTAGTGATCCTCGCCGACAATGTTCGGATCGAGAATACGAGACGTGGACACCAGCGGATCGACCGCGGGGAACAACGCGCGGGCCGCGATCGCGCGATCGAGCGCGATGGTGGCATCGAGGTGGGCGAAGGTCGCCACCGGGGCCGGATCGGAATAATCATCCGCGGGCACGTACACCGCCTGCATCGACGTGATCGATCCCTTCTTGGTCGAAGTGATACGCTCTTGCAGCTCGCCCATCTCATTCGATAGCGTCGGTTGATAACCGACCGCGCTGGGCAACCGCCCGAGCAGCGCCGACACTTCCGAACCGCTCATCGAAAAGCGGAAAATGTTGTCGATGAACAACAGCACGTCACGGCCTTCATCGCGGAAGTATTCCGCCATGGTGAGGCCGGTCAAAGCCACGCGCAGGCGCACACCCGATGGCTCATTCATCTGCCCGAAGACCATCACGGTCTTGTCCATGACGCCCGCTTCGGTCATTTCGCCGTACAGCGCAGTGCCCTCGCGCGTGCGCTCGCCCACACCGGCAAACACGGAATAACCGCCGTGCTCTGCCGCGATCGAGCGAATCAGTTCGGTGATGATGACGGTCTTGCCCACGCCTGCGCCGCCGAACACGCCCGTCTTGCCGCCCTTCGTGAAGGGCGCGACCAGATCGATGACCTTGATGCCCGTCTCGAAGACTTCGGTGCGGGTGGTCTGCTCGTCAAAGGCCGGAGCCAGGCGGTGAATCGGATATTTGATCTCCGACTTCGCTTCGCCCTTGTTATCGACCGGGCGGCCCAGCGCGTTGAAGATGCGGCCCAATGTGATCGGCCCGACTGGCACACTGATCGCCGCCTCGGTGTTGACGACAGTCACGCCGCGGCTCAAACCGTCGGTGGTGTCCATCGCCACACAGCGCACGCGATCGTGGCCCATGTGCTGCTGCACTTCCAGCACCAGCGGCTCCTGGCCGTCACGGGCGATTTCGAGCGCGTCGTAAATATTGGGCAGATGATCCGGCGGGAACTGCACGTCGACGACACCCCCCAGAACCTGTACGACTTTACCTTCCTTTGGCATTGAATTCCTCCGAGCCTCATGCAGGATGATGTGATTTGTTTGGGTTGACAACCTTACGGCTTGAACGGGTTGACGATAGTGAGCCGGTTGTCTAAGACTAGGCCGTCTTGCATGTCTTCTGAATACAGTAATTCACATCGGGCATACAGGGCACTCGCGACAATCAGACTGTCCCAAAAGGATAGACTATGTTTCTCGCGCAATTCAGAAGCGGTCAACAAGATTGTTGGGTCAAAATCGACGACCGAGTATTTATCATAGAACGCCATCACCAGTTGTCGCAAGGTCGCTTCTGGCGTCCCCACCTTCTTCAATAGATTAACGCAAGTCTCATTGATAATCTGAACGCTGACGACCACCTCTGCTTGGCGAATAGCCGCTTTCGCCATATCGCTGCGTGTCACGTCACCTGACTCGATGAAAGCATAGAGCCAGATGTTGGTATCGACAAAGCAACGCTTAAGATCGGACATAGATTTCATGCCGCGCGAGAGGCTCAAAGGTGGTCACACGCCAGGGCGTCTCGAGCAGTTGATCGATCAAATTGTTAGCCGGTTCTTCCGGTTCAGCCAGCACAATGACCTTAACTACTTTCTTGAACTTGTCTCGATACTGGGCCGGAACCTCGATGATCCCATTCTTGATTTTGGCTTGAAACTCTACAGCGTACATGCCATTACTCCTGACTATCTCGCCTGCTTCAATGTTTCCGCGCTGCCTAGTTATTCAAATCGCGGATACTGTCGCGCGCACTTTCAGGCAAGCGCTTGTCCCCGCTGATGAACCACAAGAAAACGTGCGTGTCCAACAGCAGCTTCATGACTCTTCAAACTCACGTATGATCTGTTCCGGCAGTGGCGCATCAAAATCGTCCGGCACAGTAAATTGACCGGCCGCCAATCCGAAGGGCCGGAGATACTGACTTGAGGTTGCCACTGGCCTGATTTCGGCTACTGGCTTGCCCGCTTTGGTCACCACAAAGATTTCGCCCGCCTGTGCGCGTTGAAGGTAGGTGGACAAGTCCTGCTTGATCTCGTCCAGGCTGACTCCCCTTTGCGCTCGCGCCTATGACCCTACCGCGCCTGCTTCAACGCTTCCGCGCCGCTGTTGACGCTCAAATGCCGTCGAGGGTTGGCACTGTGACCAAAACTACTTGAGCGGCAGATAGTTAACTTGATTCTCCCATTCACCTTCCAGACTACATTCGGCCAGCAACAAAATCTCTTCAATCGCTACACTGACCGAACACGCCGTTGACGATGTGCATATTGAAATTTTCGTCAACGGCAAAACGTAACATCGCTCATGCCTTAGACACACTGCGTCGGGCAAGCAAGCGCTCGCGGATTCCTTCTTGCGGAAAGCGCTTCTCGTTTTCGGTTTTCATTCGTTCCGCTTCGGTTTCGCGTTGGCGCAGGTACACATCGACTTCTGCGCGGTTGTGCAAGTAATAATTGATGATGGCGTAAACGTCCGCCAGGATGAGTGTGTTATAGCTCAACACAATCTCCTTTGGCGATGCGCCCTGGTTGAAAGCATAAACGACCGTATCGAGCGGCACGCGCGTCCTGCCCACACGCATGACACCCTGTTCATCGGTTCTCAGCGGCACGGGCGGAGCCTCAATAACCAAACTCATCTGCTACATCCTTTCTCCACGACAAGCCAGTTGCGCTTACCGCGCTTGCTTCAACGCTTCCGCGCCGCCGGCGATGTCAAGCAATTCGCCGGTGATGGCGGACTGGCGGGCCTTGTTGCGCACCAGCGTCAACGAATCGACCAGCGCTTTGGCGTTGTCGGTGGCATTGCGCATCGCCACCATGCGCGCGCTGTGTTCACTGGCCAGTGATTCGAGAATGGCCTGATAGACCTGCAGCTCGGTGAAGCGTGGCACCAAGTTATCGAGAATCGCGTTGATGCTCGGCTCATACAGATAAACGTAGGGAGCGGCTCGCGTTGGCTCGATGCCGCCCACTGCTTTACTGGCGATCGTTTCTTCTGAAGCCCCGAGGCTCAACGGCAGCAAGGGCCGCACGTGCGCTTTCTGGCTGAGCGTATTGACAAAGTCGGTGTAAGCGACGTACACGGCATCCGATCGTCCGCCGAGAAAATCGTCGACGGCGGTACGTCCGATCGGGCTGACGTCTAGCAACGACGGCGCCGCGGGCAGATTGCTGAATTCCGCCACGATCGTCTGCCCGGCGCGATACAACAACTCACGGCCTTTGCGGCCCACGCTGATGATGGTCACCGGCACGGCTTGCTTCTTCACAAACTCCAGCGCCGAACGAATGACGTTATAGTTGAACGCGCCGCACAACCCCCGATCGCTGGAGATGACAATCAGGTGGATCGACTTCACCGGGCGACTGGTGAGCAGCGGATGGAGATTCGGCCCGGCCCCGGCCTGCTTCGACAGGTCGGTCAACACTCGCCAGGCTTCCTGCGAGTAGGGGCGTGTGTTCTGCACTGCGTTCTGCGCTTTGCGCACTTTGGAGGCCGATACCGCTTCCAACGCGCGCGTCACCTGCGCGATGTTCGTAACACTGCGAATTCGGCGTTCGATTTCTCGTACGGTTGCCATAGTCTTTCCTAAAACGTAAAGCGTGATCAGTTACGTTTTACGTATTACGTTTTACGACCAGGACTTCTTGAACTCTTCGCACGCGGCCTTGAGCGTCACTTGCGTCTCGTCGGATATCTTCTTGTCCGCGTCGATCGCTTGCAGGATGGCCGGATACTGTGTGCTGATGTACTTGGCGAGCGCCACTTCCCAATCGCGCATGCGGCTGGGCGGCACCGCATCGGCGTAACCGTTGGTCGCGGCAAAAATCGTGACCACTTGATGGGCCAGCGGAATGGGCGCATATTGCGGCTGCTTGAGGATTTCCGTGAGGCGCTGACCTCGATCGAGTTGGCGGCGGGTCGTCGCATCCAGATCGGAACCAAAGGCGGCGAAGGCAGCCAGATCGCGGTACTGCGCCATATCGCCCTTCAAGCGGCCGGCCACTTGCTTCATCGCTTTGGTCTGCGCATCACCACCCACGCGCGACACCGAAATACCGACGTTCATCGCGGGGCGAATGCCGGCGTTGAACAAGTCGGACTCCAGATAGATCTGGCCATCGGTGATCGAAATGACGTTCGTGGGGATGTAAGCCGACACGTCACCGAGCAGCGTTTCGATGATGGGCAGGGCGGTGAGTGATCCACCGCCGCGGGCCTTCGATAATTGCGCTGCGCGTTCGAGCAAGCGTGAGTGCAGATAGAACACATCGCCCGGATACGCTTCGCGGGCAGGGGGGCGGCGCATGAGCAGCGACACCTGGCGATAGGCCCAGGCGTGCTTACTGAGATCGTCGTACACGACCAGCGCGTCTTTGACTAACTTGCCGCCGATCGTCACACCGGTCTCCATCACTTCTTCGCCGATGGCACAGCCCGCGTAGGGTGCGATGTACTGCAACGAAGCGGACTCTGACGCGGACGCAATGACGACGATCGTATATTCCAGCGCGCCAAATTTTTCGAGGATGGACACCAGGCGGGCGATGGCCGATCGCTTCTGGCCGATCGCCACGTAGATGCAGACGAGGTCTTGACCCTTCTGGTTAATGATCGTGTCGAGGCAGATGGCGGTCTTGCCGGTTTGCCGATCGCCGATGATCAATTCGCGCTGCCCGCGCCCGATCGGGATCATTGCATCGATCGGCTTGATGCCGGTTTGCACGGGGCGGTTGACGTTGCTGCGCTCGATCACGCCCGGCGCGATGCGCTCGATGTTGCGGAACTTGCTCGTGACGATCGGGCCTTTGCCGTCCAACGGGCGGCCCAGCGGATCGACCACGCGGCCCAGCAGCGCATCGCCGACGGGAATAGAGGCAATGCGCTGCGTGCGGCGCACCAATTGGCCTTCTTCAATATCGGCGTACTCGCCCAGAATGATCACGCCCACACGCTCTTCTTCCAGGTTGAATGCGATGCCCAGCGCGCCGTTCGCAAACTCGACCAGTTCGTTCGACTGCACGCTCGTCAGGCCGCTCACGCGCGCGATGCCGTCGCCGACCTCGAGTACTTCGCCCACATCCACCGCTTCAACTTGCGGCTTGAACGCGTTGATTTGCGAGGTCAAATCCTTGATCAAAGACTCAATTTCAGCAGCCATCTAGCCTCCTCACCGGGTAGTGGTTTTAAGAGTGCGCTTCGCTCAAGAGTATACCAGAAGTCACAGGGCAAGCCAATAGCTTTTTAATTTGGTTGTGTTGTTCGGTTGCCATTTGCGTTAGACTTGGCTAAATCCGCGCAAAAAAGACGAGGTGAGACATGACAACGACCCACAAATGGTGTGGGTCGCCCGTTGCAATGATGATACCTGAATCAATTGGTTTTGTCCAGAGGTTCACAAGCGAAGGGCAGGGATTAGTTAATCAGTGATTGGGGATCAGGCACGAAGGTTTCTCTCCTTCCCTCAATCTCTCTGTCTCTCGATCCCACTTTCATTCACCCCGCGTAAAAACACCACTACGGTTAGCGAGGCGGCGATCGTCGATACACCCGCCGCCACGCTAAACCCGGCTCCCGCCACCAGGGCGCTGCCCGTCAAGTCGGCGATCATGCGCCCGATACTGCCCGCCGTCAGCGCCAACGCAATCATCGTGCCGCGGGCCGCCGGGATTTGCTCACCCATAATCGGTACTCCGGACACCACGCTGAATTCAAAGCCCAGGAATGTCACGCCGACTGCCACCAGCCCCAGCCACAACGATACCGAGCCCAGCAGCGTGAGCAGCGCAAACCCGATCAGCATGACGATCAACCCGCCGGTGACACCGCGCTTCTTGCCGATGCGATCGAGAAACAGCGCGCTGCCCAGTGAAGCCACAATCTCGAAGATGCCAAAGAAGGCTTGCGCCGTGCCGCGCTCGGCTGCGCCTAACCCAAACTGCGTTTCCAGCCAGGTGGCATACCCGACCTGAATATTTTCGAATGCGAAGAAGATCAGGAACCACGTGGTGATGAAAGCCAGGGCGCTGCGATTCTGGCGCAGCGTGGCGAATTTGAACGCTTCGCGCAGGACGTGCTGTTCGTGTGCTTCTTCGAGCAACAACATCAATCCGGCGCCGATAAAGGCCGCAATTCCCAACATGAAAAAGGGTATACGCCAGCCGTTCGCCGCGATGAGCACGCCTATCAGCGGCACTCCGATCATCCCGGCCAGCCCCCACGTCATTTCGATTGCGCCGGTCACGCGCCCGCGCCGCGCAAACGGCACACGATCGCTGACGTAGGCCAGCAGCGTTGGGATGAAGATGGCCGCGCCGATGCCGGTGGCGATGAATCCGATCGCAGCCAAGCCGAGACCACTGGTGACTCCGTTGATGAGCAGGCCGAGGCCGAGAATCACCAAGCCCAGCATGGCGCTACGGCGGTGCCCCACCCGATCGGACAACGCGCCAAACGCGGGCGCGATCAAGCCCATGCCGTTGCGCAGCGCGATCAAACTGCCCATCTGCTCGATCGAAAGGCCCAATCCGGCTGCGAAGTCCGGCAAAAACGGATAGACCATGCGCATGGCGACATCGTGCATCGCACGCGTGCTCATCGCAATGCTAACGATGCGCCGCATTGAATGCGGAATGGGGAGTTCGGAATTTGGAATCCGTGGTTCATCGTTGGTCATGTGGTTTTCAAATCAGGCTCTTCCAACTTCAGTGGAAAAATCATATTCAGAAACCGGGTTTCTCCGCGTTAGACGTTCCATTCCATTTGAATGGTAGAACCCCGGTTTCTTCGATTGCCCGTAATCCCGCTCAATCTGGAAGAGCCTCGAAACTAAAACGGAGTGCGTGTACATTCCGCACTCCGCATTCATCATTCCGCATTTGCTCAGTCTTCTTCTACGCCGCGTCCCAACCGCCGTGATTTCTGATATGCCGCCCACACCGCGCGCGACATCACCGTGCGCAGGCCACCTTTCTCGATCTGATACAACGCCTCGGCGCTGGTGCCGCCCGGCGATGTCACTTGATTGCGCAGCGTGGCTAAGTGCCGTCCACCCTGCCGCGCATATTCGACACTGCCCCGCACGGTTTGATACACCAGTTTTTCCGCAATATCACGGCTGAAGCCCATGTGCACGCCCGCGTCGACCAGCGCTTCCATGAAGAGAAAGACATAGGCCGGACCGGTGCCGCTCAGCGCCGTTGCCATATCTAGATAACGTTCATCGCTGACAAACACCTCTTCGCCGATGGAGCTGAACACGGCTTTGGCTTGGGCGCGATGCGTCTGGCTCAACGCTTCGGGACCCGTCCACACCGTCATGCCCAGACCAATCTGCGCAGGCGTGTTGGGCATAGAGCGGACCACCGCCTTGTGTAGCAGCAGATTGGTGATCACTTCGGTGCGTGCCCCGGCCACGATGGATAGCACTAACGCTTCCGGCGCGATGTGCCCTGCCAGCTGGGTCAGCACGCTGTGCAGCACTTGTGGCTTCACGGATAACACCACAATCTTGGCGCCATTTACGGCAACCAGATTATCCGTCGTGTGACGCACGTCGTATTTTTGCTCCAACTCGCCACCGCGTTCGGCGCGCGTATCGCTGGCGACGATCTGCTGCGGCGGCAAATTCGCTTGCGTGGTCAGTCCCTTGATCATCGCCTCGCCCATCGCGCCGGAGCCGATAAAAGCAAATGTTTGATCTTGAAGCATGTTAACCTCCTCCTGGATGAAGTTCGCTGGAAAGTATAACACGTAAAACGTGGTGCGTAGTGCGTAAAGACGCGGAACCCGTCATTGCGAGGAAGCCGCGTAGTGTGCGGCTGACGAAGCAATCTCAACGCCAATCAGCGAATATTACCACCTATACACGGAGATTGCTTTGCCACTCGCCTTTCCCGCCGCGGTTGGCGGCGGAGGCGCGCTAGGCGACGCGGCTCGCAATGACGAACAGAGTCTTGTGTCCTGCCTCGTGCTATACTCTGGCCGGAGGTTGGTATGGCACTTTATGCACAAGAGCTTGGTCCGGCGAATGCTCCGACGATCGTTTTGCTGCATGGCGGCGGAGTAGGGGGCTGGATGTGGAAGCCGCAAATCGCGCAGTTGCAAGACGAATATCATCTCCTCGTGCCGGATTTGCCGGAGCACGGCAAAAGCAGCGAAGTCAAACCGATGACGCTGCATAACGCCGCAGCGCAAGTGGCGGAACTGATCCGCACTCGCGCCCACGGCGGACGCGCGCATGTCGTCGGCTTGTCATTAGGCGCGCAGACCGTGATTGAATTGTTGAGCCAATCGCCGGAGTTGATCGATCGTGCCATCGCCAGCGGCCCGTTGATGCGCCCGCTGCCCGGCATCGGCACGACGAACCTCATGGCGAAGATGTACTGGCCATTCCGCAATGCGACGTGGCTGGTGAAGTGGAATATGAAAGGGTTGGGCGTGCCCGAAGAATATTTTGAGGACCTCCGCAAGGATACTTCCGCACTGACGATCGCTGGCTTTGTGCGGATGACCATGGCGAATGGCAACAATCACGTTCCGCCTAATCTACAAGGCGTCACTGTTCCCACGCTCCTCCTCGTCGGTGAGAAAGAACTGAAGATCATGCATCAATCCGTGCGCGATCTCCTCGCCGCGATGCCGAGTGCCAAAGGCTGCGTCGTCTCCGGCGCGATCCACAACTGGAGCCTGCAATTGCCCGATCTGTTCACACAGACGGTGCGGGCGTGGATCGCTAACCAGCCACTACCAGAGCAGCTCAAGGCGATCGTCTGAGACGGATGAAGAGAATGAGGGATGGAGAGATGGAGTGACAATCTCTCTCGTTTTCTCAGTCGCTCTGTGTCCCCATCATGCCTTACGTATCCCGGTCTTCAATCCTCGGTCCAGTGGCACGGCCATTGACCTCATCTGTGCGCAGTGCTAAGATCAAACCGCCAAAGAGATCGAGGTGATCGCGGGCGGACTTGATCCGCCTGAGGAAAGTCCGAACTCCAGAGAGCACGCTGCCGGATAACGTCCGGGCGCGGTGACGCGCGGAGCAGGGCCACAGAAACAGACGACTATCGACCTCACAGGTTTCCCAAAACCTGTGAGGTCTGGTAGCCACGGTGAAAAGGTGAGGTAAGAGCTCACCGGCGGCACAGCAATGTGTCCGGCCAGGTAACCCCCAGCAGGAGCAAGGCCAAGCATGCGAGCGGCTTCTCTCTTCGGAGGGAAGCACAGCGGCGGCTCGTCGCCAGTCTCGCGGGTAGGCCGCACGAGCCGTTGAGCGATCAACGGCCCAGAGAAATGATCGCCACCCCGAAGGGGACACCCTCAGGGGAACAGAATTCGGCTTATCGATCTCTTTGACGCAAGAGTCCCGCCCGAGTACGTGTACTTGGCGGGATTCTTGGTTGAGTCAATGATTGATGTGCCTTGTCTTCCCAGCATTAGATGAGCGTTTCGAGGAAATCGGTTGTCTTGCTCCCTCTATAGTCATCGAACCGCCGCCGATCGTTTTCGATCGGCGGCGGTTATACTGTTCGCTCATTTTGTAGTGCTGCATGAAATGCACCGTAGGGCGAGTCTCATAACTTGCCGCACAACTCCCCTCACTCCGCCACCTCAGATTTTGGTTTTCTCCAACCCAACCTTAAAATTTGTGACTGTTAGTAGACATCACAGTAGAAAATGGTGTATACTGAGCCTGTCAGTGGGGAAAAGTGGGGTGAAGTGGGAAATAGTCACCCTCTTTTCGACAAAAACAAGCCGGAAGTGGGGGACGTAGAACACATGTTCTTAGGCGAATACGCTCACACCATCGATGACAAAGCCCGCTTAACTTTGCCCGCCAAGTATCGCGCCGAACTCGCTTCGGGCGTCGTGGTGACGCGCGGCCTCGATAAGTGCTTGTTTGTTTTCCCCATGGATGAATGGAAGAAGCTATCCGACAAGGTGAGTGCGCTGCCGCTCACCGATACGCAAGCGCGCGATTTTCGCCGCTTGCTTTTCTCGGGTGCTACCGATGCCGAACTCGATAAACAGGGCCGCGTGTTACTGCCGCAGTATCTGCGTGATTACGCCGGACTGAATGGCAACGTCGTCGTGGCCGGTCTCAACACGCACATGGAAATCTGGTCGCCTGAAGCATGGAACGCTATCCGCGCCAATCTCGATTCAGCCGTCAACGTCGAGCAGTGGGCCCAGCTGGGTATCTAACGTTTGGCCTGTCGTTCACCTCGCTCTTTACTTTGCCCTCGTATTCGCGAGTGGACGCGCTTTCGTGCGCATCCGCACTCTCAGGTGCGGCGACCACGCAGCACGTCTCGGTTTTATTGAATGAAACGCTCGATAACCTGAATATCAAACCGGGCGGGCGATACATCGACGGCACGGTGGGCGGCGGCGGTCACAGCGAAGCGATTCTGGCCAGCGCCCCCGAGGTGGAACTGCTGGGCCTCGATGCCGATCCCGCCGCGATCGAACGGGCCGCCATCAGACTACGTCCGTTTGGTTCGCGTGTCAAATTGGTGAACGCGAATTTTTCGCAGCTGGGCGGCGTGGCGCGCGCCCAGCATTTTGATCAGGTTGATGGCCTTGTGCTCGATCTGGGGTTGTCGTCCGATCAGCTGGGTGACGCCGATCGGGGTTTTGGTTTCATCGCGGGCGGGCCGTTGGATATGCGCTTCGATCCGACGCGTGGCCCCTCAGCCGCCGATCTGATCAACACGCTTGACGCGGATGAATTAGCCGAGTTGATCTATCAGTATGGCGAAGAACCGGCAAGCCGGAAAATTTCCCGATCGATTGTGGCCGCCCGACCGATCCACTCGGCCGATCAGCTGGCCGCTGTGATCGAGAAAGCCATCGGGCGGCGCGGGCGCATTCATCCGGCGACGCTGACCTTTCAAGCGCTGCGTATCGCGGTCAATGATGAACTGGGCGCGCTCATGAGCGCG
This sequence comes from Thermoflexales bacterium, assembly GCA_041738395.1. Classification (GTDB taxonomy): domain Bacteria; phylum Chloroflexota; class Anaerolineae; order Fen-1058; family Fen-1058; genus Fen-1058. The sequence goes on along the minus strand of JBGSPW010000157.1, from coordinate 33,592 downwards.
CTGCCGCAGGCCACTGAGTTACTGCGCCCCGGCGGGCGGGTGGCGATCATTGCGTTCCACTCGCTGGAAGATCGCATCGTCAAAGAATACTTTCGCGCGGCGGCGCAAGAGCACGTGGCTCAGCCGGACGATCCACCGGGGATGGTATATCGATCGGCGACTTTGCGTTTGATCACGCGCAAGCCCATCGTGGCGTCTGAGGCCGAAGTGTTGAGTAATCCGCGGGCGCGCAGTGCCAAGCTGCGGATTGCGGAGAAGATCTGATCATGCCAGCAAATCCAAAAAACAAGAGCGCGAATCAACGGTTGGCCGCGTGGATCAATCAGGGCCTCAAGCGCCAACACTGGTCGGCGCGGCGCGTGACGCAGATGGCGTTGCTCATAGCGTTGGGCGTGATGGTGGCGGCGCTGTATCTGGTGCAGTCCAGCCAGATCGTGACGAGCACGCGGCAAGTACAGCTGCTGCGCGAAGAACTGGCCGACCTGCAGCGCGAAAACGCCGATCTATCCATGAAGATCAGCCTTAGTTCGACGCGCGCCCAGTTGCAGCAGCGCGCGACCGCGTTGGGTTTTGCGCTGACCGAGAACGTGCTGTATGTGGCGGTGCCACATATGCCTGAAGATGATTCGCCGTCGATTGAGAGTATTTATGCGCCGCGCTAAGGTTTCGCCGCACGGGTCCATTCCCGCTGCGCATGCGTGCCGCCAGGCTCCGGTGGAGCCTGGGTACGGCAAGGCGGGAATCCAGCGGTTAAGAACTGGACACCCGCCTTCGCGGGTGTGACATTAGCAGTGACGACGTTACTCGGTTTACGAGGTTGATCATGGATTCGTTTCGCAGCCGCTTCAATGTCTTTCTCGCCATCATGCTGGTGATTGCCGCGCTGGTTGGCGTGCAGCTGATCCGGTTCCAGGTGGTACAGCACGTCGAATCGACGCGTGACGTGCCGGAATTGCTGTCTGTGGAACCGGCGCCGCGCGGCCGTATTTATGATCGCAACGGCTATTTGTTGTCGGGTGACGAGCCGCACTTTGAGCTGGCCTATGACCGCAACGGCGCCCAGTACGATCGGTTCATCAAAGACCTTGCGCCGACGTTGGGTATCAAGGCAGAAGACATCCTGGCCCTTAAAGCGACGCCGACCATTAAGCACAAACAATTGATCAAGGATTTGCCCTACGACAAAGGCAACCTGGTGCGTGAGACCGATGTGTGGGGCTTCACAGCGCATCCGTTCTGGAAGCGCGCTTATACCGAAGGCATGCTGGCCGCGCACGTGCTGGGCTTCGTGAATGACGATCGCAACGGGTTGTACGGCGTGGAAGGCTGGTACAACGATGTGCTGACGCCGACGCTGCAGAAAGATGGCACGCTGGCGCCGGGGGCCGATCTGGTGCTGACCATCGATCGGAATGCGCAGGCGATTACGGAAGAAGAACTGGCGCGCGCTTTGCAGAACACGGGCGCGTCGTCGGGATCCATCATCGTGGCGAATCCACGTAATGGCGAAATTCTGGCGATGGCGTCTTCACCCGGTTACGATCCTAGCCAATACGTGGAAATTGCGACCAAAGATGGCCTCACCCTGTTTGTCAATCCGGCCGTGAGCGACAACTTTGAGCCGGGTTCGATCTTCAAGATTCTGACGATGGCCGCGGCGCTGGATTCCGGCACTGTCACGCCGGACACGGTTTACAACGACACGGCCAACATCGAAGTGGGCGGGCAGTTGATCTGGAACTGGGATCGCGGCGGCCACGGCCCCACCGACATGACCGGCTTGCTGGCCAAGTCGTTGAATGTGGGCGCGTCGACGTTGGCCATGCGCATGGGGCAGCAGCAGTTCTATAAGTACATGCGCGCCTTCGGCTTGGGGCGGCCCACGGGGATCGATCTGCAGCACGAAGCGGCGGGTCTGGTGATCACGCGCGACAAAAACCCCGATCGTTGGTCGGAAGCGATTTTGGCTTCCAATTCGTTCGGGCAGGGCATTGCCACCACACCGATTCAGATGGTCGCAGCCGTCGCCGCCGTGGCAAATGACGGTGTGTTGGTGCAGCCACATCTGGTGAAGAAGATCGTGCGCGGGGATCGGGTGGATGAAGCGAAGGTGGTCGCCGCCGGGCGTCCGATCTCGAAGAAGACGGCGAATACTTTGACGCAGATGCTGGTTACGGCGGTGCGCCGCGAAGTGCCGGAGGCGCTGGTGGAGGGTTACTCGATTGCGGGCAAGACGGGCACGGCGCAGATTCCCGTTCCGGGCGGTTATGACGATCCGTGGACGATTGCGACCTTCATCGCTTACGCGCCCGCCGACGATCCGCAAGTGATCATTCTCGTCAAACTCGATCGGCCCACCAGCTCCATGTGGGGTTCGGAAACCGCCGTGCCGGTGTTCTATGATTTGGCGACGCGGCTGTTCCCGGTGTTGGGCGTGCGGCCGGATAATCAATTAACAATGATCAATGATCAATGATCAATGTTTACGACTATGCTAACTCTGGCTGATCTGATCGAAGGACTTGCCGGACGTCGGCCAAGCGCTGCCGCTCAACCGCTGCGCCGGTTTGTCATCGATTCGCGCGAAGTGGGGCCGAATGATGTTTTCGTCGCCTTTCGTGGCGAGAAGACCGACGGGCATTTGTACGTGGTCGAGGCTTTCAGCCGCGGGGCCGTAGCCGCCATCGTCGAGCAGGACGTGTCCAGCGAGGCGTTGTCGCTCGATCTGCGGCAGAACGTCACCCAGCGCGCCATCAAGCAGTGGACGCTGCCCGTGATCTTCCGCGTCGACAATTCCATGATCGCGCTGCAAGAGCTGGCGAAGTGGTGGCGATCGCGCCTGACCAAGCTGCGCGTGATCGGCATTACGGGCAGCGTGGGCAAGAGCAGCACCAAGGAATTGACGGCGGCGGTCCTGGAACGTGATTTCGTGCTTTTGAAGAACGAGGGCAATCTCAACAACGAGATTGGCTTGCCCTTGACGCTGCTGGAGCTGGAGCCGAAGCACGAACGCGCGGTGCTGGAAATGGGCATGTATGCGACGGGTGAGATTACGCGCCTGGCGGAACTCGCTCAACCGATCGTGGGTGTGATCACCAACGTAGGGCCGGTTCATTTGGAGCGCCTGGGTTCGATCGAGGCGATTGCCGAAGCGAAGTCGGAATTGGTGCAGGCGCTGCCGGCGAGTGGCACGGCGATTTTGAACTTCGACGATCCGCGGGTGCTGGCGATGCGCGACAAGACGCGCGCGCAGGTGCTGACCTACGGGCTCGATCCGCAGGCCGATGTGTGGGCGGATGAGATCGTCAGTGAAGGGTTGGAAGGCATTCATTTCACGCTGCATTATCGCAACGAAGAGCTTCACGTGCAGGTGCCGTTGTTGGGGCGGCACAGCGTTCACACGTCGTTGCGCGCCGCCACCGTGGGTCTGGCCGAAGGCATGTCGTGGGATCATATCCTGGAGGGGCTGCAAGATAGCCGCGCCCAGCTGCGACTCGTCGCGGTGCCCGGCCCCAACGGTTCGACGATTCTCGACGATTCGTACAATGCCAGCCCCGCCTCAATGATCGCCGCGTTGAATCTGCTGGCTGAACTGAACGGCCGCAAGGTTGCGGTGTTAGGCGACATGCTGGAGCTGGGCGAGTACGAAGACGAAGGCCATCGTATGGTGGCCCTGCGCGCTATCGACGTGGCGGACGTGCTGGTCACCGTTGGCGGATTGGGGCAGCTGATGGCGCGTGAGGCGCTGGACAACGGCCTGTCGCCCGAACGGGTGAAAGTGTGCCAAGCGAACGAAGAAGCCATCGAGTATCTGGAAACGATCGTGCAGCCCGGTGATTTGATCTTGATCAAAGGCTCGCGCGGATTACACATGGAAGATATCGTCACCGCGCTGGTGCGCGGGTAAGAGCAGGATGCAAGAGGCAGGATGCAGTTTGATCTCCTTGTTTACTTTTCTACTGATCTAAGGACTTATCTTGGCCGCATCTTTAATCCTAAGCGGTTTGGCCTTTCTATTTGCGGTAGTGTGGGGCGCACCGTTGATCCGGTTGCTGAAGGCGAAACGCGTCGGCAAGCAGATTCGCATTGAAGGCCCGCAGACACACTTGGTGAAGGCGGGTACGCCCACCATGGGCGGCCTGATGATTGTTGTGCCGGTGGTCGTTATCAGCGGCGTCATCACGTTGATTAACGCCCTGGTCAAGATGAATCAAGGACAGCCCATCGCCAACATCGGCGAGCAGATTCTGGTGCCGGTGTTGACCATGGTGGCCTTTGCGGTGTTGGGCGCCGTCGACGATTGGGAAAACGTGCGCGGCAAGCGGATGAAGGGCGAAGGCATGTCGGCGCGTTCCAAGCTGGCGTTTCAAGTGTTGATCGCCATGATTGTCGCCCTCGTGCTGCACTTTGGACCGTCGCAGCTGCGCAGCGTGGCCATCCCGGGCATCACTGAGAAGATCGACATTGGTCTGTTGTGGATTCCGATCGCCGTGTTCTGGATCGTCGGCTTCAGCAATGCGGTCAATCTGACCGATGGACTAGACGGGCTGGCGGGCATCATCTCGGCGACGGCATTTTTGGCTTACGCCGTCATTGCGTATTTGCAGTCGTTCGCAGGCGCGACGCCCGGTGTGCAGCCGCCCGTCTCAAGTCTGGTGCCGTTCTCGTTGATTGTGGTCGGCGCGACGTTGGCGTTTCTGTGGTTCAACGCGCATCCCGCGCAGCTCTTCATGGGCGACACGGGCGCGCTGGCCTTGGGGGCGGCGTTGGCCGTCGTCTCGCTGATGACGGGGCAGTGGCTGCTGCTGTTGGTCGTCGCGGCGGTGCCGGTGGCAGAAACGGCGACGGTCATCTTGCAGGTGAGTTATTTCAAGGTCACTAAGCGCAGGTATGGGGCGGGCTGCCGTTTGTTTAAGATGGCGCCGCTTCATAATCACTTTGAGCTGAAGGGCTGGAGCGAAACTCAAATCGTGCAGCGGTTCTGGTTGATTGGCATTTGTGCCGCGATGATTGGCATCGCGTTGGCGCTCTTGTAGGAGAAACGCTCCTCAACCGCGTCCTCGCGGTTGGCACGCCCGCGAGGACGCGGGCTCAGAGCAATTTTGAGTACTGTAAATGACCACATCGATCACCGATCATCATTTTGTCGTGTTGGGACTAGCCCGCCAGGGGATTGCCGCTGCACGCTGGCTGGTGGAGCAGGGCGCACAGGTCACGGTGAGTGATGCGAAAGCGGAAGCGCAGCTGTCAGGCCCGATCGAAGCTCTGCGCGATCTGGATGTGAAGTTGGTGCTGGGCGGACATCCGTCATCACTGTTAGATGACTGCGATGTGCTGTGCTTGAGCGGTGGTGTGCCGATCGATTTGCCCATTGTGTTGGAGGCGCAGCAGCGCGGCATTCCGTTGACGAACGACGGGCAACTCTTTGTCGAGCGCTGTCCGGCGCCCATCATTGGCATTACAGGCTCGGCGGGCAAGACCACGACGACGACGCTGACGGGTGAGATTTTCAAAGCGGCTCATCACACCACGTGGGTGGGCGGCAACATCGGTAATCCGTTGATCAGCGATCTGAAGGATATGGCGCCCAGCGATCGGGTGGTGATGGAACTCTCGAGTTTTCAGCTGGACGTGATGACGACCAGCCCGCACGTGGCGGCGATTCTGAACATCACGCCCAATCATCTCGATCGGCATCCGTCGATGGAAGCGTACGTCGAAGCCAAGCGGCACATTCTCGATTATCAGTCGTTCGACGATATTGCGGTGCTGGGTTACGACAATCCGATCGCGCGGGCGTTGTCCGGTCGCGCGAATGGCTACGTGCGCTTTTTCAGTCGCGAAAAGATCATCGGGCGCGGCGCGTTCTTGAAGGGCGATCGGATTCTGGTGGTGCACAATAACGAAGAGGAAGTGTGCCGGGTGGGTGACTTGCAACTGCGCGGCGATCACAATGTGTTGAATGTGCTGGCCGCGTGTGCGCTGACCTCGGTGCTGAACGTCGATGTGGAACCGATGGCGCAGGCGATCCGCGAATTCAAGGGCGTGGCGCATCGTTTGCAGCTCGTCCGCGAAGTGAATGGCGTGAAGTACTACGACGGCAGCATCGCGTCGGCGCCCGAACGATTGATGGCGGACCTGAACGTGACCACTGAACCGATCGTGCTGCTGGCAGGCGGGCGCGACAAGCATCTGCCGTGGGAAGACGCCGCGCGTCTCATCGTGGAACGGGTGCGCGAGTTGATTGTGTTTGGCGAGATGGCGGACCTGGTGCAGGCGGCCGTCGAGGCGCAGCTCAGCCAATCGGGTGACAGACTGCTTGAAAAGATTCATCACGTGAAGACGTTGGCAGAGGCCGTAACCGCAGCGGCGCGCGTGGCGCGATCGGGCGAAGTGGTTTTATTGTCGCCGGGCGGCACATCGTTTGATGCGTTCAAGGATTTTGAAGAACGCGGGAATAAGTTCCAGGAATTGGTGCGGGGACTGTAAGCATGGAACAATCCCCATCTTTTGGTGGGAGGGGGGCGCTATGGCACAGCTCGTTCAAACTCGTCAGCAGAAGGCACGCAGCCGTGCGCAAGAATCGCGGTTCGCCGGTCTGCCCCGCCTCGACTATCTCTTGTTGGGCGCGGTGGGCACGTTGGTGCTGTTGGGCTTGATGTTGGTGTACAGCGGCAGCTACGATTTGGCGTTCATCACCAAAGAAGGTAACTCGGCCTATTACTTGCTGCGCCAGACGGCGTTTCTGGCGATCGGCGTGGTGGTGATGCTGGTGCTGGCGCGCAGCGATTACATCAGCTGGCGGCGGTGGTCGGTGCTGTTGATGGCCGGTGCGCTGCTCTTCCTGGGGATCGTGCTGGTGTTCGGTTCGGAACGCTATGGCGCGCAGCGTACGCTGCTGGATGGGTCGATCCAGCCCAGCGAGGTGGTGAAACTGATTACGGTGTTGTACATCGCCGACTGGCTGGCGTCGAAGGGTGATCGACTGCGCGACTGGGGTTATGGCCTGATTCCGTTCGGCGTGATCATCGGTTTGATCACGGGCATGATTTTGCTCCAGCCCGATTTCGGCACCGCGATCACGATCGTGTTGACCGCCGGGGCGATGTTGTTCATGGCCGGCATCGATTGGAAGCAGATGCTCTTCGCGCTGGCGGTAGCTTTGATTTCGATCGTCATCATGATGTTGATCTTTCCGCACACGCGGGAACGGTTGGATCAATATATTTTGGGTACGCAGGATCCCGCGCAGGCCAGCGAGCAGATGCGGCAGGTGTGGCTGGCGATGCAGATGGGCGGCGTCTTTGGCGTGGGCCTGGGCAACGGCTTGATCAAGGTGGCGTATTTGCCGCTGGCCCATTCCGACTCGATCTTTGCGGTGGCGGCGATCGAGTTGGGCTTGATCGGCGCGGCGGCCATCATTGCATTGTACGCGGTGATCGGCTGGCGCGGGTATCGCGTGACGCTCAACACGGGCAACAGCTACGGACAACTGCTGGTGTTCGGGGCGACGACGGTCATTATCGTGCAGGCGTTGATCAACATTGCGGTGATGACGGGCGTGCTGCCGTTGACGGGAATTCCGTTGCCGCTGGTGAGCTATGGCGGTTCATCGCTGGTGGCGATGTTGGCGTCGGTGGGCGCGATTCAAAGTGTGTATCGCGGTTCGCGCAAAGGATCGGTGTTTGGTGCATATCTGGGTCGCAGCCGGCGGAACCGGCGGGCACGTGTATCCGGCGCTGGCAATCGTTGAGCGTCTGCAGGAGGCACGAGGCAAGCAGCAAGATGCAGCATACGAGGAATCGGTTGCGTCTAAATTGTCAGTGCATTCCGCACTCCACACTCCGCATTCGTCAATTCTTTGGATTGGCGGTGAAGGCGGCGTCGAGAAGATGCTCGTCGAACGGGCCGGTGTTCCGTTCGCGTCAATTCCGGCGGGCGGGCTGCATGGCGTGGGATTGATGCGATCGATCCGCAATGCGGTGAAGTTGATGGCCGGCACGTGGCGCGCGTGGCGCTTGGCGGGAAAGGATCATCCTGCGGCGATGTTGACGACGGGCGGATTTGTGAGCGGGCCGGTGGCTGTGGCGTGTTGGTTGCGGCGTGTGCCGATTCTGCTATATTTGCCAGATATTGAGCCGGGGTTGGCCGTGAAGTTTGTGGCGCGCTTTGCGCGGAAGATTGGTGTGACGACGGAAGATGCGGCGCAATATTTTCCGGCGCGCAAAGTGATCGTGACGGGCTATCCCACCCGATCGGATTTAGCTCAAGCCGATCGGGCGGCGGCGATCCGCCAGTTTGATCTCGTTGCCGATCGCCAGACGCTGTTGGTGTTCGGCGGCAGCCACGGGGCGCGCAGCATCAATCGAGCCATTGAAGGTGTGCTTGAGCCGCTGCTGGCCAAGTGTCAGGTGATTCACATCAGCGGTGCGACCGATGCGGCGGAAGTGCAAGCGAAGCATGCTGCGCTGCCGGACGAGTTGAAGCGGCACTATCACGTGTTTGAGTATATGCATGAAATGGGGTTCGCGTTGGCCGCTGCCGATTTAGTCGTGTCGCGCGCGGGCGCATCGATTCTGGGTGAGTATCCCTTGTTTGGGCTGCCGTCGATTTTGGTGGCGTATCCGTATGCGTGGCGCTATCAAAAAGTGAATGCCGATTATCTGGTCGCGCACGGCGCTGCGATCCGTTTGGAGGATGAGACGTTGCGTGAGACGCTGGGGCCGACGATCGAACGGGTGTTGGGTGAGGCTGCGCAGCTGCAGGCGATGAGCCGCGCCGCCCGATCGTTGGCGCGCCCCGATCCGGCTGTGAAATTGGCGCAAGCGCTGCAGGAGTTAGCGTCGGCATGACCATTCCCTTGCCGAATCCACTGACTACCAACGAGACAGTGCTCGTGGCGCTGCTGCTGTTGTTTTTTGGGTTCTGGGGTTGGCGGCATGGTCTGGATGCTGCGATCATCTGGGGGTTGTTCGTGATCGCGGGGGCCTGGGCCGCGCCTGAGCTGGCGCTCTTTATGGGTAAGCTCATCAATGGTCTCGTAGGCTCCGTGACGTTGGTGACGAGCGGGCAATTTTCTTTGGATAACTTGTCGGCGGTGATTAGCGCGCAATTGCCGACCCTTGAATCGCCGGTCAATGTGCAAGACCCTACCAGCTCGTCGATGGGGCTGGTGACGCTGGCGCTCTTCGGCATGATTTCGTACATCGGCTTTCACTATGCGCTGAAAAAAGCGGGCGGCAAAGATCCGATTATTGCGTCGCTCTTTGGCGCGCTGGGCGCGATGGTCGTAGGGTATATCATCACCCGGTTTGTGTTGGATCGCGTGTTTTCCTTTCCGGAGACGCAATTCGTGGAGATCGCGCCGAGTGAATTTCCGCCCATCAGTATCAATGCGACGCTGCTGGTGGCCATGGTGCTGGTGCTGGTCGTATTCGGGATTCAACGGTCTAAGCCGCCGGCCAAAAAGGGCTGAGCTGTTCAACTATGGTTGAGATACAGCAACTTTTTTTCATCTTGATTCTGGTGCTGGGCGTCATCGGCATGGTGCGCGGCTTCTTGAAAGAGCTGGGCGTCACGCTGGTGCTGATTGCGACCTTGTTTGCGCTGGATCGCTTGATCCCCGTCGTCAACGGCTACATCAACGGCGGCGGCCTGGGCTTCCTGGGGCTGGGGCCTGTCCCGCAAACGCAAAGCACGGACAATCTGTTGTTTGTGTTGTTCTCAGTGATGATGATCGCGGCGACGTACATCGCCTATCAAGGCGAGACGCTGGCCTATGAAGGCAACAATCCGAAAGGCATTGTGGGTTCGCTGCTGGGGTTCTTGATCGGCGCGGTGAACGGCTATCTGTTGTTCGGCACTCTCTGGTGGCTGCTGGATTTCTATCAGTATCCTTTTGGATTGGTGACCCCGGCACTGCCCGGGCCGGCGCAGGACATTATCACGGCTGGCCTGCTGCCGCTGGAACTGATCGGGGGCGGGGCGGTAGAGCTCACCTCGTGGGGCCTGCTGCCCTTTGTCTTGATCTTGTTGGTCATCTTGAAAGTCATTCGATGAACGAAGCGCTGATTCAACTGCCGCCCAACGCGCGCTTTCATATCGTCGGTATCGGCGGTGCGGGCATGAGCGCGATTGCCACCGTGCTGCACGAACGCGGTTATCACGTCAGCGGCTCGGATCAAGCCGAGTCGGACGTGACCCGCTCACTGCGCGAGCACGGCGTCGAGGTGGCGATTGGCCAACGGGCCGAGAATGTAGGAGCCATCGACATGGTGGTTATTTCATCGGCAATTCGCGCGGATCATCCAGAATTGATCGCCGCGCAACAACGCGGAATTCCGATTACCAAACGCGCTCAGTTTCTGGGTTGGTTGATGCAAGGCTCGTTGGGCGTGGCCGTGGCCGGCACGCATGGCAAGACCACGACCACGGCCATGATCGCGCACATCCTGATGAGCGCCGGGCGCGATCCCAGCTTCATCGTGGGCGGGACGATTAAATCGATCGGGCGTTCGGCGCACGCCGGGCGTGATCGGGAGTTTGTCATCGAAGCCGACGAGTACGATCGGATGTTCCTGGGCCTGACGCCCACAATCGAAGTGATTCTGAACGTGGAGCACGATCATCCCGATTGCTACCCCACGCTCGACGATATGCTGGACGCCTTCCGCGAGTTCATTCGGCATGTGCCGGAAGATGGTCTGGTGGTGGCGTGTGGCGAAGACGCGGCGGCGAGTATGCTGGCACGGGAAGCTGCCCGCCGTTTGTTGTACGGCTTTAAGCCCACCCTCGATTGGTATGCCACGGATATTCGTCCCAACAATGCGGGCGGCCTTGATTTCATTGCGTATCACAACGGCAAGCTGCTAGGCATCGTGCGACTACGAGTGCCGGGCCAGCACAACGTGTTGAATGCGTTGGCGGCGCTGGCGGTGATCGATACGATTGGTGTGCCGTTCAACGCCGCCGTGGATGCGTTGAGCGAGTTTCGCGGTGTGGGGCGGCGTTTTGAAGTGCGCGGCGAAGTGAACGGGGTGACGATCGTCGACGACTACGGTCATCATCCGACCGAGATTAAAGCGACGTTGGCGGGCGCGCGGCTGCGCTACGCGGAGCGGGGTCAGCAGATTTGGGCGGTGCTTCAGCCGCACACCTATAGCCGCACCAAGACGCTGCTCGATCAATTTGCGGCGGCCTTTGAAGATGCCGATCATGTGATCGTGACGGCGATTTACGCCTCGCGTGAACGCGATACGCTAGGCATCAGCAATCAGGACGTGGTCGCGGCGATGTCGCGTCCTGACGCGCCACATCCCGATGCGCGCGCGATCGACGATCTCGACGACGTGGCCCGGTATCTGCGGCTGAATGCACAACCGGGCGATGTGGTGATTATCTTCAGCGCGGGGGACGCGAATAAGGTAAGCGCGGAATTGCTGAAGAGGGAAAAGTGATCGACCATGGGCAAGTTGACCATTACTGCCGGAAATTACAAGCCTGCGAAGAGCGCCAAGCAGTTTGATGCACTGTTGACGGCGTGGCAGCGCGGCGAAGAAATCGCCTGGGCCGATTTGATGGCGGCCTGGATCAAGGCGCCCACTGCACCGAAAACGAAAGACACTGTCTTGAAGTTGATCGGCTGTTTGAGACGAAAGTAGTTGAGACGTGGTCGTGACGATGATCAACGGGATCGCCGCTTTCCAATCTGCCCTCAGTGCCTTGCACTCAGCCCTCCGGTTGAACGAGCCGCTGGCGCGCTATACCACGGCGCGCCTCGGTGGTCCCGCCGATGTGTTGGTGGAAGCGACGAGCGCCGTAGATTTGAAAGACATCGTCATAGCCGCGCGACAGTTCGGCGTGCCGCTGACGATTTTGGGCGGCGGCGCGAATGTGCTGGTGAGCGACGCCGGCCTGCGTGGGCTGGTGATCATCAACCGGGCCAGGCGCATCGAATTTCGTGAGCGGCAGCAGGTGTGGTGCGAAGCGGGCACGGTGCTGCCGACCCTGGCGCGTGAATGCATTGCGCAGGGGCTGGCGGGACTGGAGTGGGCCGTGGGTGTGCCGGGCACGGTGGGCGGCGCCGTCATCGGCAATGCGGGGGCGCACGGACGTGACATCGCCGCCGATTTACTTTCGGCCATGATCCTGAATGAAGCAGATGAAGTCGTGGAGTGGTCGAAGAGCGACTTGCAGTTTGAATATCGGAGTAGCAAAATCAAACGGGATGCACGAAGCAAGGATCACGCACCACGCACTACGCAACACGTTGTGCTGGCCGCGACCTTTCATTTGACTCCGAGTGATCCGCTCGAACTCGCGAAGAAGTCCGATGAATTCAACGAGTATCGCCGTCGCACGCAGCCACCGGGGGCCAGCCTGGGATCGATGTTTAAGAATCCGGCCGGGACAGCCGCTGGGCGTCTGATCGATCAGTGCGGGTTGAAAGGCACGCGCCGCGGTGATGCCGAAATCTCGACCGTGCATGCCAATTTCTTTGTGAATCACGGGCAGGCCACGGCCTCTGACGTGAAGGCGTTGATCGATCTGGCGCAGCAGCGTGTGCGGGAAAAGTTCGGAGTTGATCTAGAGTTGGAGATTGAGTTGTTGGGAGACTGGGGATAGAGGGACGGAGAGATTGAGGGACAGAGGGACACGGCGATCGATCAACCGATCACTGATCAACTGATCAACATTGGATTAACGACGACATGACTAAACGACTCAAAGTGGGTGTCATCTTTGGTGGCAAATCGGCCGAGCATGAAGTCTCGCTGAATTCCGCGCAGAACGTGATGCGCGCCCTCGATAAGAGCAAATACGAAGTGGTGCCCATCGGCATTACCAAGGAAGGGCAGTGGTTAATGCGCGGCGATCCATTGCTGGCCTTAACGGGCGGGGAAACGTCCCTGCTTAAATTATTGGAATCGGGCTATCAGCTGGTGGACGATCTCTCGACGGGCCGCGAAGTGATTCCCGGTTCGCACGCGGCGAGCTTGCCCGAAGTCGATGTGATCTTCCCGGTGCTGCACGGCCCGTTCGGCGAAGATGGCACGGTGCAGGGCTTGCTGGAACTGGCCGATATTCCCTACGTCGGCGCGGGCGTGATGTCGAGCGCGGTGGGTATGGATAAGGCGGCGATGAAGGATTTGTTTCGCAGCCACAATTTGCCCACGCCCAAGTATGTGGTGATCAAGCGGAACGAATGGGAGCACCTACCCGATCGGGTTGAGCAACGCATCGCGGCTGAGATTGGGTATCCGTGCTTTGCCAAACCGGCCAACATGGGATCGAGCGTGGGCGTTACCAAGGCGCATAACGCCGCTGAATTGATCCAGGCGCTCAATGAAGCGGCGCAATACGATCGCAAGTTGCTGGTCGAGTGCGCCGTGCCGGAAGCGCGCGAGATCGAGTGCAGCGTGTTAGGCAACGACGAGCCGATCGCTTCGGTGCCGGGCGAGATTGTGCCGGGCCACGAATTTTACGATTACGAAGCGAAGTACCTGGACGATTCGTCGCAGCTGTTGATTCCCGCCCCAATCGATCCGGCGACCGCCCAGCGCGTGCGCGAGTTGTCGATCCAAGCGTTCTTGGCGCTCGACTGCGCCGGCATGGCCCGGGTGGATTTTCTGCTGGCCCGCGAGACCGGCGCATTGTATTTGAGTGAAGTCAACACGATCCCGGGCTTCACACGCATCAGCATGTATCCCAAGTTGTGGGAAGCCAGCGGCATCTCGCACAGCGAATTGATCGATCGCTTGATTCAGCTGGCGCTGGAACGTCATGCCGAGAAACATCGAGTCCGAACGAGTTACGGCCGCTAACGGCTGGCGAGTTGTCATGCAACCGTTACTTCCAGGTTGAGGCCATAGTGTTAAGATGGCCGCGGAGAAGATCATGAAAGCACGATCACAAGCGAAACCAAAACGCTATCGCCACTATGAGTCTGCCGGTTTGACCGGCACACTGCGGCCGCTGCCCCGCCCCGCGTTGAGCAGTATCCGTGCGCGGTGGATTGCGCTGGGCCTCGGCGTGGTGCTAATCAGTGCTGCGGTGTTATTCGTCACTTTCGGCGACACCTTCTACGTGACGCGCGTCAGCATCGCGGGAAATCTGCGGACACCGGCCCAGGAAGTCTTGCAGATCAGCGAAATCGGTGGGCAGCATATTCTGTGGGTGAAGTATGGCGAAGCCGCTGAGCGGATCGTCAACGGCATCCCGTCGATCAAAAGTGCACGCGTCGATTGCCAGCTGCCCAATAAGTGCACCATCAAAGTGCAGGAACGCCAGCCCAGCGTGGCGTGGCAGTTCGGCGGCGCGGTGACATGGATTGCGGATGATGGTATGGCGTTTGCAGCCCGCGTGGTCAACGGCGAGGATTTACAGATCGTGTCGATCGAAGCGCCGCAAGGCCCGGCGCTGCTGCCCGGCAAAGAGGCCGATCAGCGCATCGTCAACGCGGCGCTGGCCGTGGCGAAAGCCCTGCCGAAGGTGCGCCATTACAAGTACAGCGGCGAGCACGGTCTGGAATTTCAAAGCGCTTACGATTTTCCGGTGTATTTGGGGCTGGGCGAGAACATGGCCGATCGCGCCATGATGTGGACGGCCGTTGAGGCGCAGTTGGAGCAGCAGGGGATCACGCCGAAGTTTGTCGATTTGCGCTATCCGGTGGCGCCGTACTTTGTGAATAATGATCAATGATCAATGATCAATGTACAATGTACAATGTACAATGATCAATGAACAATGAATCGGCGGCCTGGATCATTGAAAATTGATCATTGATTATTGATCATGGTGAGGTAAGTCATGGAACGAACCATCGTCGGCATTGATGTCGGAACCACGAAGGTGTGCACCGTGGTGGGTGAAGCCACCGAGAACGAGTTGAAGATCGTCGGGGTGGGTGTCACGCCGTCACGCGGCATTAAGAAGGGCGTGGTGGTCAATGTGGTAGACGCCGCGTCGGCCATCAAGTCTTCGATCGAGAAGGCCGAGCGTTCGAGCGGGTATGAGATCGCGCGGGCCTTCGTCAGCGTGACAGGCGGTCACGTGTCGGCGATCAATTCGCGCGGCGTGGTGGGCGTGAACCGCGGCGATCGTGGCATCACCGCCGACGATGTGGGCCGGGCGTTGGACGCGGCGCGCGCGATTGCCATTCCGCAAGACCGCGAAGTGCTGCACGTCATTCCGCGCGGCTTTTCGGTGGACGGGCAGGACGGCGTCAAAGAACCGGTAGGCATGATCGGGTTCCGGCTGGAAGTGGAAGCGCACATCGTGACCGGGCAGACCTCGTCGATTCATAATCTGATGAAGTGTGTGGAAGGGTGCAACGTCGGCGTCGATGGATTGGTGCTCGATCCGATCGCGTCGGGCGAAGCGGTCTTGTCGGAGAACGAGAAAGAAATGGGTGTGGTGCTGGCCGACATCGGCGGCGGCACCACCGATGTAGCCATCTTCATCGAAGGCAGCGTGTGGCACACGACAGTGCTGCCCGTCGGCGGCAATCACTTCACCAATGATGTGGCGGTGGGGATGCGCGTGCCGTTCGAAGCGGCCGAGCAGTTGAAGATCGAACATGGTCACGCGCGGCACGAGACGATCGATCCGACGGAAGTAGTGCAGGTGAAGGCGTTCGGCGACGGCGGCGTGGCGCGCGTGCAGCGCCGCGACTTGGCCGAGATCATCGAGGCGCGCGCCGAAGAGACGTTTCAGCTGATTTTGCAGGAGATCAAACGATCGGGTTACGATGGACTGCTGCCGGCCGGTGTGGTTCTCACCGGTGGCACCGCGCAGCTGCGTGGTTTGCGCGAATTGGGGCGACAAGTGTTGGGGCTGCCGGTGCGCATCGGCACGCCGCAGAACTTGCAGGGTTTGATCGACACCATCGATTCACCGGCGTATGCGACCTCGGTCGGTCTGCTGCTATGGGGACGCGATCAAGCCGGTTCCCAGCCACCTCCCGTGCGAAAAGATAAAAAGGGAAGTGAGTGGGGCGATCGGTTTGGCGGCTTCTTCAAGACGCTGCTGCCCGATCGCAATGGCTGAAAAAATTGGGTTTCTCCATGTCAGTCCGCCATTTCACCTGGAATGGAGAAACCCGGTTTCTACAAACGATACGCGCGAAGCGGAGTGCCAGATCGCGCGACGCCATCAATAAAAAATTCGGCCTTGCTTCTGGCGCTCGTTATCATTATAATGCACTGGATATCCGAGGAGGGATTGACATGCAACCATATGATCCGATTGGTCCGGAACAATATGCCCAGATCAAAGTGGTGGGCGTAGGCGGTGGCGGCACGAATGCCGTCAATCGCATGATCGTGGAAGGCTTGCAGGGTGTGGACTTCATCGCCATCAACACCGATGGGCAAGCCTTGATGTTGTCGAACGCACCGAAGCGCGTGCGCATCGGCGACAAGCTCACGCGCGGATTGGGCGCGGGCGGCAACCCCGAGCAGGGCATGAAAGCGGCGGAAGAATCATCGGATGAGTTGTACGCCGTCTTGAAGGGCGCCGATATGGTGTTCATCACCTGCGGCATGGGCGGCGGCACCGGCACTGGCGCCAGTCCGGTGGTAGCGCGCATCGCCAAGGAAGTTGGCGCGCTGACCATCGGCGTGGTGACGCGCCCGTTCACCTTTGAAGGTCACAAGCGTTCGGCTTCGGCCGAGCAGGGCATCAACGCTTTGAAAGAGCACGTCGATACGTTGATTGCGATTCCGAACGATCGACTGCTGGAGATTGTCGACAAGAAAGCGCCGCTGCAAACGGCCTTCCGCACCGCCGACGATGTGTTGCGTCAGGGCATTCAAGGCATCAGCGAATTGATTACCGTGCCCGGTTTGATCAATCTGGACTTTGCGGACGTGCGCGCGATCATGTCGGAGGGCGGCGCAGCCTTGATGGCCGTGGGCAGCGCGACTGGTGACGATCGCGCTTTGCAGGCGGCGCAGCAAGCCATTACCAGCAAGCTGCTGGATGTGACGATCGATGGCGCGCGCGGTATTTTGTTCAACGTCACCGGCGGACCCAGCATGACGTTGTACGAAGTCAATCAGGCCGCGGCCTTGATCAAGGAAACGGCGCACCCGGATGTGAACCTGATCTTCGGCGCGGTGATCGACGAGAAGATCGGTGACACCATTCGGGTAACGGTGATCGCGACCGGCTTCGATCACACCGGCCCGACCGTGCGCCGCCGCGTCAGCACGCCGGTGCAGCAGTCGGCCACGGTGGCTGTTACCAACCGATCGAGCATGGCGACGACCCAGAGCGAGTCAGCTGTGCCCGCTGCCGGTGGAAGTCTCTTCGACTTTCCGGTGAAGCAGCCGGTGGATGTCGATAATCTGGAAGTGCCGACGTTCTTGCGCAAGCGCGGCCGTTAAAGCAACGCTGGTCGATTGATTGACAATTGAATGAGCAGGCTTCATTTGCAAATGAATGAGGTTCGTTCAACACGCATGTCTGTGATCGTGTGAGCCTCCCTCCTCCTCAACGATCGCTGCGCAGACTCCCTCGGTCAAATGACCGGGGGAGTTTTGTGTTTGTACGATTGGTTAAGGCTGTGTGGCATTCACGTCAAGGCGCGGTTAAAAGTAGTTTCGATTGTGTTACGAAGCGCGTTTTTTAAGGTTTACCACTTGATTTTTGCAATCCGACTGTGCTACACTATGCGGGCTGTGCTCCCCCAGATATTGTGTTTTTCTGTCGATTTAATCCTATATATAGCCATCTAGTCCCATTTGGCGCCATCAAAGATATATCTGGAACTCGCAGGTGCTCGCAAGTGATTGAAGACTCAGCAGGCTCAATCACTCTGCTCAATCGTTGTCGGTCAATCACTTTTCTTGAGCGATTACACCCTATGAAATGTCCCTATTGCGAAAGCGATGATACCCGCGTCATCGATACAGCCCATGAGACAACGGGGCCGGGCATTCGACGGCGGCGCGAATGCAATCAATGTAGTCGGCGGTTCTCGACTCTGGAACGCGCCATTCTCGATACGCCGATGGTGGTGAAGAGCGACGGGCGGCGTGAGCCGTTCGATCGGGCCAAGCTGCTGAGCAGCATCCGCATGGCGTGCGCCAAACGCCCGATTGCGAGTGCCTCCCTCGACGGCCTCGTCAATCAGATCGAAGCGAAGATTCAACAGACCGGCAAGGCCGAAGTGCCGACCAAGATGATCGGCGATCTGGTGACGGCCGGCTTGAAGCAGATCGATCAGGTGGCCTACATCCGCTTCGCGACGGTTTATCTGGGTCTCGATGATTTGGCGAGTGTACGGCGCGAAATCGATAAAATTCTCGAACGCTAATTCAGCGCCCGTGCTGATCGAGGTGTGGCCTGTCCCTCGTCGCTGCACGGGCGTTGTGTTTCTGGCAAGCAAGGCAAAGTCCGGTTGAACAGGTTCTGATGGCTGGTGAATGGTTACTACTGTTCCAAGCCCCAATACTGATCTGAAAATACTCACCGCCCTCGTCACAAGGGCGTTCCCCGAGGACGGGGAACGGAGCGTTTGCAGGCTTTGTGGTGAACGTAGTTCATGGGGTCTGATCTAAAAATGCTTACCGCCCTCGTCCCGAGGGCGTTTCCCGAGGACGGGGAACGGAGCGTTTGCAGGCTTTGTGGTGAACGCAGTTCATAGCGATCACCTTTTAGCGGAGGAAGGCCATGTTGGAAATGACACATCCTACAATAACAACCGACGAGCAACCTGTCAAATTAACGGATAACGCGCGGGTCGTATTGATGAAGCGCTATGTGCGCCGCGGCCCGGATGGCAAACCGAATGAATCGGTGGAAGGCATGTTCCGCCGGGTGGCGCGGGCGGTGGCCGAACCCGAGCGCGAGTACGGCGCCGATGTGGAAGCCACCGAGAATGCTTTCTACAAGCTCCTTTCTGAGCTGCGCTTCTTTCCCAATTCACCCACGTTTACCGGAGCAGGCACGCCGCTGGGTCAATTGGCCGCGTGCTTCGTGCTGCCCATCAGCGACGACATGGGCCGCGACAGTGCCGGGATTTTTCAGACTTTGCGCGATGCGGCGTTGATTCAACAGACCGGCGGTGGCAATGGCTTTAGCTTTGGTCGTCTGCGCCCCAGGGGCACTTACGTGGCCTCAAGCGCTGGTCAGGCGACAGGCCCCGTGGGTTTCTTGCGCGTGTACGACAAGGCGTTCGGGGAGATAGCTCAAGGTGGCACAAGGCGTGGGGCGAATATGGCCGTGCTGCCGATGCATCATCCGGACATTCTTGACTTCATCAATTGCAAGGTCAGCGAAGATCAGATTACCAACTTCAACATCTCGGTCGGCATCACCGACAAATTCATGGCCGCCGTGCGCGACGACCAGGATTTCGAACTCATCGCACCTCAAAAGGGTCAGGTACAGAAGACGGTGCGTGCCCGCGAAGTCTTCAACGCCATCGTCAAGAATGCCTATCGCAACGGCGAGCCGGGCGTGTTATTCCTTGACGCGGCGAATCGAGCGAACCCGGTGCCGCATCTGTACGAGCTGGAAGCGACAAATCCATGCCATCGCGGCGACAACTTGGTCCATACCAGCCAGGGTGTCGTGCCAATTCGAGATCTGGTCGGTCAGCAGTTCAAAGTTGTGCTGCCGTCCGGCGAGCTGGCCGAGGCAACCGCCTTTCCTACTGGCATCAAGCCGCTTTATCGTGTCTATCTTGATAACGGCATGACTATTGATCTCACAGAGAATCACAACTTGATCCAGGAGGATGGGCACAAGGTCAGAGTCAATGAACTGAGGCCGGGCATACGCATCCAGCTGGCGACGAAGGCGATTGATCCCGTTTCGCCAAGATACCGACTCTCTGAAGAAGAAGGAATGTTACTTGGCTGGAATGCTGGCGATGGGTGGATCACACTCCATGCGAATCAGAAAGTACAAGCCTGGCAGGTCGGGTTTGTGTTTGGTCAGCAGGATGAGGCAATCGCACAGTGGACAGCACAGAGAGTGGCAACACAGATCGGAGTAAGATCGCCTGGCCTGAAACTGCGACCGGAGCGTGGCGTCTGGGAATTGGCAACAACCAACAGGGATTTCACGCGCTATTTTCTTGATGATCTTGGTGCAGTGAACAAACGGCAGGGCGTGCCCGAATCAGTGTTGCGGGGTAACCGCGAATTCCAGCGCGGCTATCTACGCGGCTTGTTCTCGGCTGATGGTTACGTGTCGGTCAAAGGCGCTGGAAAGAAGGAGCGCCGGCAGCTCGGTTTGGTTACGGCTCACGAACAGCTCGCTCACAAAGTGCAAATACTTCTTTCAACTTTCGGCATCGTGTCACGTCTACGGCATTCGCAAAGTACCCTGCTAGGGCGAGACAAGATCTACGAACGCTGGCAAATCACACTCAACGCCGATCAGTTTGTGAAGTTCATGGAGTTGATTGGCTTCATGCCGGGATCTGCCAAGCAAGTGATAGCGGAAGCGATATTGCAGCGTCATTGGCGCGAAACTCATTCTGATACATGTGGCACAGTGGTAAAAGTAGAACCATTGAATATTGCGGAGCCGGTGTTTAACCTGACCGTCAATCATCCGCTTCATCAGTTCGCAGTAAATGGAGTGATCTCGGCAAATTGCGGCGAACAATTTTTAGGACCCTACGAAAACTGCTGCCTCGGATCGATCAATCTGGCGCAGCACGTGCAGGTTGTCGATGGTGAAGCACAGGTCGATTGGATGAAGCTGCAAGAATCGATCGTGCTGTCTACGCACTTTCTCGATAATGTCGTCACGGCGAATGAGTATGTGCCGGCGGTGCCGCAGTTGCAAGAAGCGGCGCATCGTGCGCGGCGTATCGGCCTGGGCATCATGGGCCTGGGCGACTTGATGTATCACCTCGGCATCCGCTATGGCAGTGAGGCGGCGCAGGAATTTGCCTCGCAAGTGATGGAGTACGTGCGCTTCCACTGCATGAAGACCTCCCTGCAACTGGCGAAGGATCGCGGCGCGTTCCCCGTGATTGAGGGCAGCCTGTACGATCCCAAAAATCTCAAATGGTCGCCGCCGCAGCCCTTGGCGCCTTACCAGCACGATTGGGGTCGTCCCGCGATCGACTGGAATGAGATCGTGAAGGGCATCAAGAAGCATGGCCTCCGCAATGCGGCCCAAACCACCGTTGCGCCGACGGGCACCATCGCCACGGTGGCGGGCTGCGAAGCATACGGCTGCGAGCCGGTCTTCGCGCTGGCCTACATGCGGCATGTCGTCGATGCTGATGCCGGTGGCAAGGACGGCCGCACGACGTTGACGTATGCGAGCCCGTTGTTCGAACGAGCGTTGATCAAAGCCGGGGTCGACGAAATCACGCGCAAGCACATCTATGACGACGTGATGAATCACGGCACCTGCCAGAACGTCGACGGCGTTCCGGCGTCCGTGAAGCACGCCTTTGTCGTCTCGGCCGACATCACACCGGAAGAGCATGTGCGCATGCAGGCGGCGATTCAGGCGTTTGTCGACAATAGTATATCCAAAACCTGCAACTTCCCGGAGAACGCGAAAGAAGAAGATGTCGCTAAAGCTTACTTTCTAGCCTGGGAACTGGGCTGCAAGGGCCTGACGGTGTACGTCACGGGTTCACGGGAGAAGGTGGTGCTGGAGACCAAGGCCACGGCTCAAAAGAAGGATGAGAAGAAAGATGATAAATCGGCGTCGATCGCCGAGCCTGTCACTATGCACGCGCACAAGAAGCCGCGCCCGCGCCGTCTGCGGGGTGAGACGTTCCGCATCGGCACACCGCTGGGCACGGCCTTCATCACCATTAACGTCAACGGCGGCGATCAACCGTTTGAGGTGTTCTTGAATGTAGGCAAGGCCGGATCGGATACGGCGGCAGTGGCCGAGGCGTTGGGCCGCATCATGTCGCTGGTGCTGCGTCTGCCCTCACCCATGTCGCCCACCGATCGTTTGAAGATGGTGGTCGATCAACTGGCGGGGATCGGCGGCGGTCGATCGTTGGGCTTCGGGCCTAATCGGGTGCGTTCACTGCCCGATGGGATTTCGCAAGCCTTGGCGGAATATCTCAGTAGTGTCGATCCGGCCAAGTTCGGCAATGGCAACGGCCACGGTCCTAACGGCCAGCACGCCGAAGCAACTGCTCATGCGATGCCTGAACCGGCGTCATTGAAGATCGGCGATCTCTGCCCGGAGTGCGGTGAGGCCAGCTACGTCAATGAAGAGGGCTGCCGTAAATGCTACTCGTGCGGGCATAGCGAATGCTAGACGCATAGCTTTGCTGTCTGGCGAACAAGCCCAGAAGAAAGCGTAAAACGTACTGCGTAATGCGTAAGGAATCACTTACGTATTACGCAGTACTTCATTAACACGCCTCATGGCGCTCGATTCAGATCGCGGCCGGCTGCGTTTCGGAGGCGTGGGCCGCGGTGTGCCACTTCTCAAACAACGGCGGAATGCGCTTGCCCCAGTCGCCGTGTGGTCTGATCGGGACGCGCTTCTCTCCATCCTCGCACTGTTCCATGAACTCATGCCGGTTGTGTTTCATGATCATCATCACTGCTCCGGCCATCAACAAGATGGGGACAACTCGTCTAGCGTACATGTCGCTCCTTCGATTGGATTGGATTTGTAAGACGGTGTCTTACTTGAGCAACAGTATCGTGCCAAATTGTGAAGTGATAATGAACGTGCGATGGAGAAATTGAGGAAGAAGGAAACTACGCAACCGGTAACGTGAAAGTAATCGTCGTGCCTTGCCCCACTTCACTCTGCGCGCTGATCTGGCCAGCGTGCGCTTCCACCAGATCTCTGGCAATGGCCAGTCCCAGGCCCGAGCCGCGTGAATCGCTGGACTTGGTGTAGCGATCGAAGATGTGCGGCAAATCCGACGGCGCAATGCCGCGCCCCGTATCACTCACCGTCACCTCAAGCAGCTTATCGTGTGAAGCGCACGCCACGCGGATGGTTCCGCCGCTAGCCGTATAGCGTAGCGCATTGGCGATGAGGTTGGTGAGCACTTGCCGAATGCGTGCCGGATCGACGTCGATCAGTGGCACCTCCGGGAACGCGGCTTCAACGCTGAGATTTACCCCGCCCGCTTGAGCCTGCCCGCGAAACGAAGCGATCACTTCATTCAGCAACACGCCGAGATCGGTCGACTCGCGCTGCAAGTTTAACGTGCCGCTGTCGGCGTCGGCCAAGGTGCGCAGATCGTCGATGAGGCGCGACATCACGCGAGTTTCTTCCATCAACGATTCGAGACGAGTTGCATCGGCTTGATAGAGGCCGTCGAGCATGCCTTCGAGGTTGCCTTGCAGCACGGTCAGTGGCGTGCGCAATTCGTGGCTGATGTCGGCCAGCAGGCGGCGGCGCTGCTCGTCGTTGAATTGCAGCCGTTCGCTCATGCTGTTGAAGGCATGGGCAAGGTGTTTTACATCACGCGGACCGCGCTCTGTTACCCGTGTGGCGTAATCACCTTGCGCCACATGATCCGCCGCGTCCATCATTTCTTCAATGGGTTGCGTGGCACGCTGCAACGTGTGGCCAACGAAAAAAATCCCCACGCCGCCAAGCACCAACACAGCGAGTAGGATGATGGGCGGCAGGCGCACGGCATCGGGCGAGTTGATCGCGTTCAGCGTGGTGATCACCAGCCACGTGACGACAGCACAGCTGCCATAGGCCAGCAACAGGAAGACAATCAGCCCACAGCCCATGCGCCAGAAGAAACGCCCTGGTCGATTGTGGCCCGACCACTTATGGCCTGACCATTCACGCCAGCGCGGCGGGCCAGCGGGCGGCCACGCTTCATTGTCGGGCCACCAGGATGGTCGGTGGGGAGGACGAGGAGAGTTAGACATGAAAGTTCAGCCGTCATTGCGAGCGAAGCGAAGCAATCTCATCCTGAACGGTCGAGATTGCTTCGCTTCGCTCGCAATGACAAGTAATTCACTCATCCGCAAACTTGTAGCCCATGCCGTACACCGTGAGAATGTAGCGCGGCTCACGCGGATTGGGATCGATCTTGCGGCGGATGTTCTTGATGTGCGCGTCGATGGCGCGCTCGTATGATTCAAAGGCGATGCCGTGCACGGCGTCGAGCAGTTGCCCGCGCGTGAAGATGCGGCCCGGTTGGCGCGCCAACGTCGTCAACAATTGAAACTCGGTCGTGGTGAGTTCGATCGGATGATCGTTCACCGTCAAGCGCAGGCGCGGCACGTCGAGCGTGAGATCGGCGACACGAATGATCTCGTCGGGGCTAGTAGATCGATCGCTGCGCCGCAGCACCGTGCGCACGCGTGCGACGAGTTCTTTGGGGCTGAACGGCTTGGTGATGTAATCGTCTGCGCCCAACTCCAACCCGATCAGCTTGTCAGTCTCTTCGGTTCGCGCTGTGAGCATGATGATGGGCACGTTGGAGTCTTTACGGATCGCTCGGGTGACATCCAGCCCGTCGAGCTGCGGCAAGCCCAGATCGAGCACGATCAGATCGGGCTTGCTCGATCGGGCCGCGTGCAGGGCCGTCGGCCCATCGGATGCCGTCAGTACCGTGAAGCCCGCGTGTTCGAGATAATCACGGGCGAGCTGCACGATCTTCGGTTCGTCGTCAACCACCAGGATCGTTTTCATCGTCGGGTCAGATCATACCAGACCACGTCTTCTCTGTCACGTTGGAGCGCGGGCCACATGCTGCTGAGCGCAAAGGCCGGTTCAAACAGGGTGCGAGTTTCTTCGGGTGTGAGGTGATAACTCCCCAGAAAGGTGGGGCGCATGAAGCCGAACAACAGAAACTTGCTGCCGGGATGGGTCAGCCGTCGGAGTTGTTCGGCATAACGCGTGCGGCTCTCGCGATCGAGTCCGTGCAGGCAACCAATGTCGAGGATCAGATCGAACGGTTCGCGCAGAAAATCCAGGCGGCTTACATCGCCAACGTGAAATTCCGGGTTGACGCTGGCACGCTGCGCTTTGTCGCGGGCCAGCTCGATCGCTTTGGGCGAGAAGTCGATGCCCGTCACTTGCCAGCCGTGCTGCGCCAGATAGATCGAGGTGGTGCCTGTGCCGCAACCCAGATCGAGCGCGCGACCGGGTTGATCGAACGTTGCCGCTGTAGTGGTGATTTCCGGCGGCGTGAGGCCGGTGTCCCAATCGGGTTTGGTAAAACGATACATCGTGTTGTAAAACCACTGTGCGAATTTGCCCATCTTGCTCCCATTAAGTTACGATGAAACCTTGCGAAGGTTTTATCCCCTTCGCAAGGTTGGCGTAGTGGTTACGCTTGCGGTGTCGGTGGTTCATTCATCTTCTCATGCATCTTGCGATGTACCTCTTCGACGAACGGTGGAACTTGATCGCCAGTGAAGCCGCGCGGGTCGCCCATGCCCCAGGGGCCGTGTCGACAACCGTGACGCGGGCCGAAGGCCATGCGCCCCAGGCCGAAGATTAACGGGAAGAGCAGCAACAAGCCCAGTAAGCCGAAGCAGCCAAAGCCCCAAAAACCCCACGGTCGATGCTGCGGTGTGTAGTATGGACTCACGGCGGTCGCTGCGCCATCGGGCGCGAGGAGCTGCCCGCTCATGGCCGCGCCTTGCGCCATGCCAGCGTTGAAGATGGCGAGGCTGACGCCGATGACGACGGCGGCCACGACGACGATAAAGACGATTTTCAGAAAGGTATTCATGTTGCCTCCAGTGTGTGAAGTTGGAAGCATTATGCGGCAGCATTGTGAACTGATTGTGAAGAGGAGGCGGAGGGAATGTGGAGAAGACGAGTAAAACGTAATGCGTAAAACGTAATGAGGCCAGCGCCGACGCTCTTTACGTTTTACGCATTACGAATTACGTATTACGCATCAAATCTTCGATTGTCTCCCACGATAAATCTTGCAGCGATCGAACGACGACATCCGCTTCCAGATGCGGATGCGTATTCAACACACCGATGGCTTTCATGCCCGCCCGGTGCGCGGCTTCGGTGCCGGCCGCTGCATCTTCGATGACCAAGCAGTGCTGCGGCAGCACGTTGAGACGTTGTGCCGCGGCCAGAAAGATGTCGGGGTCGGGCTTACCGCGCTGAACGTCGGCGCCGGAGATCAGCGCTGCGAAGATTCCGTTGAGGTGCAGCGCGTGCGCGATGGCGGCGACGTTTTCAGGCGGCGCGGACGAAGCGATCGCCTGTTTCCAGCCCGCCATCTGAAAGCGCTGAATCCATTCGGCTACACCGGGCAGCAATTCGATACCATCCAATTTGATCTGCTCGCGATAACGCACTTCTTTGGCCTGATCGAGAGCGGTGATTTCCGCCGGCAACATGTCAGGAAAGAGCAGGGGAATGATCTCGCTGTTGCGCATCCCCACAGTCTGATTCCAGACGCCGTGCTCCACCGTGCGCTTGATCTGGCGCAGGATATCCTGCCACGCCAGCCAGTGCTGCGGCATCGAGTCGATCAGCGTGCCGTCCATGTCCCACAGCACGGCGCGCGGTTGATTATTCGTCGGGTTCATGTACAATCTCCAGTGCTGTACACGAATATCACGAATATCACAAATGAATTCAAAATTGTAACTGCACAGCCTTCGTGGCGTTGTCACTCCCGCATGCTTTCGCCTTACCCGCTGCTTTGCGGCGGAGGCGCGCTGGGCGAGCGGGAATCCAAAAGCATACCCACAATCAGGCTGGATGCCCGACACGCTTCGCAGGCACTCGGGCATGACGACCGAGTAGTTATTCAAATTCGTGTGATTCGCGCGATTCGTGTACTGAAATTTTTCGTCAGGAACACATTATGGCCAAACATCTGGTATTAGTGGCAGGCAACATCGGCGCGGGCAAGACCAGTTTGACGGAACGGCTGGCCGCGCGCCTGAACTGGTCGGCCGATTATGAATCTGTTGCCGACAATCCGTATCTCAGTGATTTTTATGGCGACATGCACGCGTGGTCGTTTCACTTGCAGGTCTTCTTCCTGGGGCATCGCGCCGCGCAGCACCGGCAGTTGGCGCTCGATCCGCGCAGCGCCATCATCGATCGCTCGATCTACGAGGATGCGCATATTTTCGCGCGCGCACTGCACGAGATGGGTAACTTGAGCGAGCGCGATTATACGTCCTATCTACGATTGTACAATCTCATCGTGGATTCACTGCCGGTACCTGCCTTGTTGATCTATCTCCGCGCGCCGGTGGAGGTGTTGATCGATCGCATCACGCGGCGCGGGCGCGCCATGGAGAGCGGCATCACGCCTGATTATCTCCGCCTGCTTGATCGCTACTACGACGAATGGCTGGCCGAGTTTAATCACTGCCCGGTGCTGACCATTCGCAGCGACGATCTGGACTTCGTGCACCGCAAGAAGGATCTGGGCGTGGTGGTGCAGCGGATTGAGGATCGCCTGACGGGACGGGAAGAGGTGGTGTTTAAGTAAGGCGTGCCCTACACTGCGGCGGGTAGCGCCCGAACCGCGCTTTTCTCATAAAATGTGATGCCCACACGCTCGATGTGCGTGACGACATCGGCGTCGGTGATGTCATTAAATATGGACAGGTCAATGGTGTAGGGTAGGAGCAGGTCGTCGATCTCATCCGTAATGCGATAGAGCACCTGCAGGTTCAGGTCGGCTTCGCCGCACAGGGTCAGGTCAATATCCGAGCCGTTTCTGTAGTTGCCTTTGGCGCGCGAGCCGTACAGAATCGCCTGTTTGACCTGCGGGTGACGGGCCAGAACGGCGGAGATTTTTTGAATGGTGGTTTCCGGCAGGCCAAAGCGGGGCATCAGCGGTTCTCTTCCTTTAACGATTCCATTTTGGCCTGCAGCCCCACAAACTCAGCAAAATAATGCTGGACGATCGCCGTCGCAATTTGTCGGGCGACTCCTTCGTTGTAGGTGTGGGCCGTCATGATTCTGCTCTTGATCATGTCCATCCAGGTTTCGCCGTCCTCAATCAGACCCCGCCTAAAGGCCAACCGAAAAGCGTCGCGGCCGCCATGGATGTCAATTTCTCCTTGCGATTCAAAATAATCTTTCAAGGTATTCCAAGCTAATTCGTAGGTGTACTCAAAGGCCTGGATCAGGCCCTGTTCTTCCAGATCGTTCAGTTCGCCTTTCTCGATGAATTTGGTCAGTTGACCAAGCGCCTTGGCATAGTGATTCAACCGTTGTATCCAGCGGGTGTCCTGGTCGCTCATCGCTATCTTCCCCAATACAATTTGGCAGCGTCGCAACATCCCTTATTCGTGTTTGCTTAAGGCCGGTCACAGCCTGGCTCCAAATCTATTATACAACACGACGCCGGCCGCCGGGCCATTTTTTACCGATTGCCCGCGGCTGATTATCCGCAGCAATGTTCGCCCAACGGCGCGCTTCAGCCGCGCCGTTGGGCGGTATGCCAGAACTAATCCGGTGATTTGCGATAGCGCGGGAACTCCTTCAGCACACGAAACCCCACACTGCGATACAAATCGCTGGCGCGCGTGCGAAATTCGGCGACAGTGTGAAGCCTGATCACCTCTACACCCCGTTCACGCAGACCGTACAAGGCGCGTGACAACAATGCACGACCCAGTTTCTGCCGCCGCCACACTGGACGGACACTGACCTCAAACACTTCGGCCTGGTCGTGTTCAATCAGCGATAAGACCTGACCTACGACTTGACTCCCCTCCCACGCCACTTGCCAAAGCGTTGGATCGTGTCGGGGCGCGCTGATCCTGGCAACATAGTCTACAGGATCGAATACTTCTTGAAACCGGTTGTCAGTGTACTCGTTTTGATAGGCTTCGCCAATACTGGCAGTGATGAGAGGATAGTGCTCAGGCAATACGGGACGTATCGCAATGCCTGGCGGGAGGATAGGGTCTGGCAGTGCTGCAGAAATATCCCACCCCATCTCCAACACCGTATATCCGGCATAATAGCCTTCGTGCAATAAAAGCGCGGTGGTGTCTTGTTCCGTGCTGCTCGCATTGGCCGCAAACTCTAACTTCTCACCCGGATGTTGAGTCGCTGCAAAACGACGCGCCATATCCTGGCACCAGTGAAGCATTGCTGTACCGATGCCTTGTCCACGCCATTCGGGCAAGACCCAGCCCAAGCTGAGATACACCCACGTTCCATCATCTTCGGGCCAATATTCAATCTGGCTGTAGCCCACGACTTGCTCGTTGACCTGGGCCACAAGCCACTGATTTTGTTGGCCGCCTGCTACTGCTTGGGACAGCGATGTGCATAAATCGTCGCGGCTTAGCCAATCCTCAAAGGTGGATAAGAGATCAACCTTATCGTGAGCGATGCGTCCGGCGTGAACTGCGTATAGTGCATCTGTGTCTTCCTCACCGCGAATGGAACGAAAACTTAGCCCTTCAATGGCAGGCATCTCGGAAAGAATGATCGGCTCAGTTGGCATATACATACTCCAGTGACAAATCGGATAAACTGAATCTACGTTGCGATGTGCACTTCTAGCGCCAGCGCGTTGACTGCCCAACGATTTGCGTTACCGGCAAGGGCGGGACTTGGCAAGAGAAGCCATCCGCCATGCTTAAAATGGGTTCGGCCGGCAGGTATTTCTCACGAAATTATCTTGGAGGTAACGGGCTAACGGCCGGGCGTCAGCCTGCCACCGACCCGACTGACAATGGTCAAAACTGGTGCTCAACTGGGGCGGTCGGCTGCAATCCACCCTGGCGCACGCGTCATTCCCTCACCGAAGAACGTGGCTAGTCAGCGTCGATTATGGTCAATTCGCTTGCCACGTTCTTAGGATGCGGTTGTTGGGTGACTCACCGACTTAGGGGCCTGTTACTCTATCTGGATGCCTACCCGTTCCAGAAGGCCACGGCTCAATTCGGCCCGGTATTTGATGGGCGGCTTGTCCGGCTTGTGCGAGTCTGAACCTGAACTAACCAGTAAGTTGTGTTTCTGGGCATACTCCCGATACATCGCTGTCTGGGCGGGCGTATGCAACGGATGATAGACCTCCAGGCCGTCAATCGGAGCCTCCTGGCGGAATTGGTCTAACAATTGCACATCATAGGTCACAAATCCGTCTTCATGGCCAGGGTGAGCGAGCAGGCACACGCCCCCACTCCGGTGAGCGGCTTCCACGACTGCCGCCGGCTCGTTCGTCGCAAAACCGTACAGCACAAACGTACAGCCTGCTTCCCAAACGAGTGTCCCCGCCGAAGGGTCGCCGAGGCCATAGCCGTGTTCTTTTAGAAGGGCGATTAGTGCGTGCGGTTGTTCCGAGCTGGGTTTGGCTAAGACAGCTGACAACCCGTCGGGGGAGAGGGCATAGCCCTGCCGCTGTAGGTTTTCGTAGACTTGCCGGGTATTCTCCTGTTGACGGCGCAACAGGTCTTGGGCCAAGTCGTTCAAGGCGTTGTGGTTGGGATCAAACCCATAGCAGAGCAGATCGGTCAGCTCGCCCTTCCAGGTGGAGGACATTTCAACGCCCACGAGCACGGGCAGGTGTTTGTCCAGCGCCAGTTGTTGAATGGCAGCGATCATATCCACGCGATCATGATCGGTAATAGCCGCCAGGCCAAACTGCTCACCGAGCAGATAGTCGAGCAACGGCTCCACCGTCCAGCGGCCATCACTGTAGGTGGTATGCAGGTGGAGATCAATAGCCGCATCGGCAGCGAGACTGAGGCCAGTCGTGGACAAGTTCATAAGGAAACTCCTTCCTGATAGTCACATCTATGCGCGTTACTTTTGGCGATAAGCCACTCAACTCGTAATTAACCTGACCTGTACAAGAGTTTGGAATTGTTCGATGTTATTTTCGTAGGCTTACTGCTCCGCGTAGGTGATTCTCACATCGTCGAAGCTGCCGGAGATGTTGGCCTGCGGGCCGACGTCGAACAGCAGGCGCGCCCACTGGCCCATTTGTTTGGAGGGGAGGCTCTTGCGGGCTTGCCCGTCGACGTAGAACGTCAGCTGGTTGCCGTCCCAGCCGATCGCCAGTTCGTGTGTGGTGGGCAGGCCGGTGCCCTGTAAGAGGGTATAGGTTTCTTCGGCGCTGTCGTTGCGCGTATGACCCACGTAGGCGTACACCGATCCGTCGGTGGGTTCCATGGCCAGATAGGCCCACGCATCGGATTCGGCGTCAAGCCCATTGACTTCCAGTCCAACATCGCCGTAATCGGCCGCATCGATTAACGACACGCGCGCGCCGATTAGCTTGAATAGCCGGGGCGACTCGTAATGCAGTCCGCCGTCATAGTAGTTGTCGGTCTCATTGACTAGGTTGTACATCACACGTCCATTTTGAATGGCGATAGCCGGGCTATCGAGCGTGGCTGTGAAAGTGCCGCGATACTGCCACGTCGCCGGATCGATCGTCGCGCTGCTAAAATCGTCCAGCAGATTCGCGCCGAGTTGGACCGTCGAAGAGGTCGAATTCGATTGGGTGGACAGGATGAGCGCCACTACGGCGATCACAGCAATTAAGGCGATGGCGATCCCGGCCACGATCGGCCAGGGGCCGCGACGTCGTTCGATCGTAGGCGCAGGCGACAACGTGGAAGCCGAGGCCGTTGTGGCGGCGGGCAGCGTTGCGCCCGAATCCAGCGCCATTTCGTAAGCACCCGCCAGATCGGTGGCATGGGCATAGCGGTCAGCCGGCGACTTGGCAATCGCCTTCATGATCACCTCGTCGACGGCGGGGCGAATGCTGGGATTGCGCAGATGTGGCAGCGACGGTGTCTCGACGATTTGTTTGAGCATCACGGCCATCGGCGTTGCGGCGTGAAAGGGCACCTCTCCGGTGAGCATCTGATACAGCACGATGCCCAGCGAATAGATGTCGGTGCGCTGATCGATTGCCAGGCCCTGCGCCTGTTCGGGCGACATGTAATCGGGTGTGCCGACCCCGGTGCCGCTGGCCGTGATGTTGGAGGTGCTGGTCAACAGCTTGGCAAGGCCGAAATCCATCAACTGCGTCCAGCGGCCGTCTTGCAGCAGCACGTTGCTGGGCTTCACATCACGATGGACGATGCCCTGCTGGTGGGCATGATCCAGCGCTTCGGCGATCTGGCGTAATAACTGCGCGGCCTGACGCACATCGAGCGGTCCCTGCGCCATGAGGTCTTTCAGAGTGCCGCCCGGCACGTACTTCATCACCAGGTACGGTGTGCGTTCGGCCTCGCCGTAATCATAGACGGGCAGAATGTGGGGATGATCGAGTTTGGCGATGGCCTGCGCTTCGATCTTGAAGCGTTCCAGAAAGCCGGCCTGCGCCAGCAGATATTCCGGCAAAACCTTAATGGCCACGACGCGATCAAGCGCGGGCTGGTAGGCTTTGTAAATCGTCGCCATACCGCCGCTGTTGATCGCTTCGATCAGCTGATATTGTCCGAAGGTTTTGCCGCTGAGATCTGCCATGAAGACTAATGAGTAACGAGTAACGAGTAATAGGCGGGATCGCTGGTTACTCGTTAATAGTTATGCGTTCCAGTGCCGTGCCAATTCGACCAGGGCGCGCACCCCGAAGCCCGTGCCGCCGCGAATGACGTAGGGCAGTCGGACGCGCGGCGTGAGCGCCGTGTAACCGACCGTGTCGGAGGCCATGCCGGCGATGTCCCAGTGCGCCCACGGATACGACGTGAATTCGGCCAGGAAGATGGAGCTGGTGCCGACGCCGCCAAAGCGTCCACCGCTGTTCTTCATGTCGGCGTTGTCGCTGCGAATCTTGTCGCGATACTCGTCGTACAACGGCAAGCGCCACAATTTTTCGTTGGTGTTGTTGCTGGCGATCTTGATCTGGCGTGAGAGGTCGTCGTCGTTGCAGAAGAAGCCGGCGGCCACGTTCTCACCCAACGCGATCACACACGCGCCCGTTAGTGTCGCCAGATCGATCACGGCCTGCGGCTTGAAATCGGCGGCGTAGCACAAGGCGTCGGCCAGAATCAAGCGGCCTTCCGCATCGGTGCTGATGATCTCGATCGTCTTGCCGTTGCGCGCCGTCAATACGTCAGCGGGACGATAAGCTGTGCCACTAGGTAGGTTTTCGCAGGTGGGAACCAGGCCAACGACGTGCACGGGCAGCTTCAGGCGCGCGATGGCTTCCACGGCGCCGATGACGGCCGCCGCGCCGCCCATGTCGTTCTTCATGGCTTCCATGCCATCGGCGGGCTTGAGGCTGATGCCGCCGCTATCGAACGTGATGCCTTTGCCGACGAAGACCAGCGGGGCCGCGTCCGATCCGTTGTATTCCAACTCGATGAACTGCGGCGGATTGACGGTGCCTTGCGTCACACCCAACAGCGCGCCCATCTTCTGCTCGCGCATCCAGTTGATGTCATGCACGGTGCACTTCACGCCCACTTCCTGCGCCATCCTCACGGCGGCCGCGGCCAGGTTTTCCGGCAGCAAATAATTGGGAGGCTCGTTGATCAGATCGCGCGCGCGATTGACGCCCGCCGCAATGCCGGCGCCTGCTTGCGCGCCCGCTTCGATCGCGGCGATCTTGCTCTCGTCAAACTCGACCAGCGTCAACGATTCCACCGGGCCGCGATCGCGCGGAGTATTGCGATGCTCGCGCCACTCGTACAGACCCAGCAGGGTGCCTTCCACTACGGCCTGCGCGGCGGTCGCCGCATCGATC
>JBGSPW010000119.1:0-93656 GCA_041738395.1 Thermoflexales bacterium | reverse complement strand
CAAGGCGTCCCAATAACCAAACGCGCCGTAAATACCTGGAGCGTCGAAGAGCACGGACACCAGACGCTGGTCACATCAACCGCCGAGGTAGAGCTTAAGGGTGGCTTCGTTGGACGTTGGCTCGAACCCATCATGCTTCTGCTTGGCAAACAGGTGGGGCACAAGTCACTGGCGGCGCTCAAATACCTGATCGAGAACGGCAGGCCCTATGAGGGGAATCCCAGACACCTCTTACCAGTGCCTATGGCTTGCCCTTGATCTGGACTGCGGAAAAACCAGGCGATCTGGCCGCAGCACGTTAACGTCAAAGATGGCCAGCCCACATCGACGCCCACTAGCGGCGCGGGGTTAGTGCAGCCTACCACATGATTGATGCTCCAATCCAGGGCGTCCAGGATTTGATCGCAATGAAGCATTGATGTCGAACCGTTGGGCCTGCCCCACGGATGCACTGGCGCTGAATAGGCCATAATATATAGCGAGGGGACATAGGCTGTTACCTTTCCACTTGACTGGCGATAACAACTCGCTGAAGATAACCCGCTCGCCGACGGTTTGAGCCGAATGGCTAACCAAACGCCGCCCGAAACTCGCGCACGGCCTTCGGCCCGTCACGCTCCAGGCCGCGATAAAACGCCGCGCGATCTTGCTGCCGATAGTCCAGGCGCTCAACGCGGAACGGCACCATCCGTTCGCCCGCTTGACGCCGTTCGCTCACCTGCAAGAAATACGCGATCGCATTTTCGACGCTGTGCATGTCTGTCCAGTCAGACTTATAGACGGGGATCCCCGATCGGTTGAAGATCCACGTCATGTTAGGCATCGAGCCATACGCACGATGACACGCGCCATCCAATGCGTCGACCAGAATCGGACGCGTCACGCCCAATAGGTCGCGCATCAGGCGCGCGTGTCTGTATTTCTGATCCAGCGACGTGAGGTGCGGATAGTTTTCGCCCGGATGCGCTTCATGCGTGTACAGAAAGATCGACCCTACATCCTGCCCGGCCACCTGATCGGCCAACGCATTCATGGCTGGCGCCGCCAGCCCACAGTAGGGTCAAGTGAAACTGCCGAATTCCACAAGGGTATATGTGTGCGTTGACCAGACTGCACTTAAGCGCGTGGGCGTGGCGTCCAACTGCCACAGCGGGAAATCCGGCGCGGGCTTACCCAGGGACGGACTGGCCTCAAAATTAAGCCACGGCTCAAACTTGTGCGGCACAAACTCATCGTAGTTATAGCGGGCAATCAAATCGTCGTCGATCATCATACTCTCCTGTCCGCGCCCCAGCCGGCTGGATGCTGCCCGCAGCCGCGCACCCACGATCGCCCCTCGCGCGCCAACAGCTCATCGGCTTCCACCGGTCCCCAGCTGCCTGGGTCATATTCGGCCGGTGGTGTTGGTTGCGACGTCCAACCCTTCAAGATCGGATCGACAAACTTCCACGCGAATTCGATGCCGTCGCTGCGCGTAAACAGGGATGCATCGCCGTGCAACGCATCGAGCAGCAACCGCTCATAGGCTTCCGGAATCGCGCGCGGCCCGAAGGAGTCGGCGTAGTGAAACTCCATGTTGACCGATCGCATCTCAGCCACCGTGTCAGGCAGCTTGGCTTCAAAACGCAGATGCACGCCTTCATCGGGCTGTAAACACAGGGCCAGAATGTTGGACGTAAAATCATGATCGGGCGGCAGCGGAAACAGGAAGTGCGGCGGGCATTTGAATTGAATGATAATCTCCGTCGTCTTCTCTGCCAGCAGCTTGCCCGAGCGCAGGTAAAACGGCACACCCTGCCAGCGCCAATTATCGATGAACAACTGCACGGCGGCATACGTGGGTGTTTGCGAATCAGGCGCGACACTCGCTTCCTGATGGTAGCCGCGATACTGGCCGCGCACGGTTTGAGTTTGAATCTGATCGGCTGTGATCGGGCGCAGCGCCTTGAAGACTTTGACCTTTTCATTGCGCAGAGAATCCGCGTCGAACGAATCGGGCGGCTCCATCGCCGTCAGCGCCGTCAACTGCAACAGGTGATTCTGGAACATATCGCGCAGCACCCCGGCCTGATCGTAATAGCCGGCGCGATGTCCCACGCCAACCGTCTCTGCCACCGTAATCTGCACGTGATCGATGTAGTTGCGATTCCACAGCGGCTCGAAGATGACATTCGCGAAGCGCAACGCCAGAATATTCTGAACGGTTTCTTTGCCCAGATAATGATCGATGCGGTAGATTTGCTTTTCGTCCAGCACGCGATGAATCGACTGATTGAGTGTCTGCGCCGAAGCCAGATCGGCGCCAAACGGTTTCTCGATGATCACGCGCCGCTGACCGGCCGCTTCGCGCGCCAGGCCGGCCGCGCCTAGCTGCTGCACGATGTCGGCGTAGAACCGCGGCGGCGTGGCAAGGTAATACAACCGATCGGCCGGGCCGTTCTCCAGTTCTGCCAGAGCCGCGCCCAGGCGTTCGAAGTCGGCGGCTTCGGTAAAGCCGCCGGTTCGATAGAACAGGCGCGACTCAAAGGCCGCCCAGTCGTCGGCGGTGTAGGCCTGTTGCGCGTGCTGTTCGACGCCGCTGCGCATCGCCGCGCGAAAGTCCGCGTCCTGCCAGGGCGTCACTGCAAACCCCACGATGCGAAAGTCGTCGGGCAACCGCTGCTTGCAGGCCAGGTTAAAGAGCGCCGGGATCAACTTCCGTTGCGTCAGATCGCCCGATGCGCCAAAGATCACGATAGTCGTTGAATCAGCCATTAGCCCTCCGCACGTTTCACAGCATGTCCGCCGAATTGATTCCGCAGGGCTGCCAACAGCTTATCGGCATACGGCTCGGCTTCGCGTGATCGCAAGCGGCGCTGCAAAGCTAGCGTGATGACGGGCGCGGCCACGTCGAGATCAACGGCTTCAAAGACCGTCCAGCGACCCTCGCCCGAGTCGGGCACCCACGCTTTGATGCCACTCAACTCTTCGTCTTCACTGAGCGCCCGCGCTGTGAGATCGAGCAGCCACGAGCGCACCACGCTGCCATAGCGCCAGATCTCGGCAATGTCGCCGATCTTCAGGTCGAGCGCCTTCTTGGCCTTCATAATCGCGAAGCCTTCGGCATACGCCTGCATCAGGCCGTATTCGATGCCGTTGTGGATCATCTTGACGAAGTGACCGGCCCCGCTCGGTCCCACGTATCCCCAGCCTTGATCGGGCGCAGGCGCGAGCGTGGCAAAGATCGATCGATGTTGCTCGACGACACCGGCCTCACCGCCGATCATCAGGCTGTATCCCTCGGCCAGACCCCAGACGCCGCCGCTGGTGCCGACATCGATGAAGTGCAAGCCCTGCGATTTCAAGGCCGCTGCTCGCCGCTGCGAATCTTTGTAGTTGGAGTTGCCGCCGTCAATGACGGTATCGCCCTTTGACAGGAGGCCCGCCAGCATTTGAACGGTGTCTTCAGTGATGGGACCCGACGGCACCATCACCCAGACCGCGCGCGGTGCGGCCAGCTGACCGACCAGATCAGCCAATGACGCTGCGCCCACTGCGCCAGCCTCGACCAATTCCCGCACTGCTTCCGGGCGGGGATCAAACACCACGACGCGCTGACCGCCTTGCAACAGGCGGCGCGTCATATTCGCACCCATTTTACCCAGGCCAATCATACCGAGTTCCATGTGAGTCTCCTTAAAATAAACTGATGATTCATTGCGGACTGCCATACAACGGCAGCCGCGCCCCGTTGATGACGCCCGCTGGGTCCGAGCACAGATACACGATCGTTGCGGCGATCTCTTCCGGGGTTGTCCAGGCGGCGTTCTTTGCACTGCGCGCTTGATCACGCTCGTGCTTCGTATCGATGGCACGCACGCGCAGCACGTTAGCCGTGACACCCGTGTCTGTCAATTCTTCGGCCAGGGTCAACATCAACGTTTCCTGGGCGGCTTTCCCGATGCTATACGGCAGACCCTTCGCCGGTGGCGTCGCCGCATTGGGCGACGAGATCACGATCAGACGGCCCCAGCCGTTGGTCACCAACGCTGGAACAAAAGCCTGCGCCACGTTGAACGTCGTCCAGAGATGCTGCTGCAGCATGTCGCCGACGACACTCGCCGCGACATCGGTCACGGCTGTGCCGCCCGCCCAGCCGCCAACCAGGTGCAATAAGATGTCAGCCCGGCCAAACTTCTGAAGCACGACTTCAGCGGCGGCGCGCGTGGCAGCCGCCTGGCTTAGATCGACGGCCAGCGTTAAGGCGCGATCAGCCGGCAACGTTAACTCATGGACCAGATTGTTCAGCGGATCGACGTGCGTGCCCAACAACGCCAACCGTGCGCCCCGTTCGGCAAACGTGCGTGTGACGACACGCCCCAGGCCGCCCGCCGCGCCGGTGATGATCACAACCCGATTTTCAAGATTCATGCCTTGGCTCCGTGTCCGTTCTCGGTCAGGTTCGCCAGTTCCGCGATTTGATCAGCGGTCATGCCATCCACGATCGGACGGTCGATCTGTTCCAGCAGATGCTCTTTGCCGTTAAAGTCGATCAGGTGACCGGACTTGGCGGCCTTGGTCTCCAGGTAGAACTGGTTGTACGGATTCGGCGGGATGATCAACGGGATACGCTCCGTGATTTTGATGCCATGCGCGGTGAGATCGTTGATCTTGCGCGGGTTGTTCGTCATCAGCCGCACGGATTTGACCTTCAGTGAATCGAGCATGTGCGCGGCAACCGCGTAATCGCGCTCGTCGTCCTGAAAGCCCAACGCGAGATTCGCCTCGACCGTGTCGTAGCCATGATCCTGCAGGCCGTAGGCGCGAATCTTGTTGAGAAAGCCAATGCCGCGCCCTTCCTGCCGCAGGTAAAGCAGAATGCCCTTGTCCATTTCGCCAATGGCTTTCAAGGCGCCTTCGAGTTGATCACGGCAGTCGCAGCGCAGCGAGCCGATCGCGTCGCCGGTGAGGCATTCGGAATGCAGGCGCACCGGGACATCTTCGGCCTCGCACACATCGCCGTGCACAAAGGCAGCGTGTTCCTTGCCGTCTTTGTTATTCCAAAACGCTACAACGTGAAATTGACCGAAGCGCGACGGCAGATCGCCGATGGCGGCAATCTTGACGCAGATGCCATCCGGGCCATAGCCCTCACATTGATGGTAGCGGTTTTCGTCCAACAATTCCTTGATTTGCAGATGCGTAAGTGCCATACGATTCTCCTTGCGAATGATTTGACCTAAGCCGGTTGTGGTACATAGCGCACGATTAAGCCGCCCTCGTCCACTTGTTCAAGCCCGATTAACCGCAGCGGGATCGCCTGGTCGCGCAGCCAACCGGCTCCGTTTACAAACGTCGGCGCGGTTGCGCCGCCAAAGAGCAGTGGCGCGATGTACAGCTGGATCTCATCCACCAGGTTCTGGCGCAACAATTCGGCATTCAACGTGCCGCCGCCTTCAACGAGCAACCGTTGTACGCCCGCTTGCTTCAGATATTGCAGGGCGGTCGCGACATCGACCCGTTGATCACCCTGGACGATCACTTCAACGCCGCGCTCACGCAGCTGATCGATCTGCGCCGGATCAGTCTGGGTCGTCGTGAAGATGATTTTCTGTGCCGGGCCAAAGGTCATGAAGCGGCCGCCCAGTTTCAGCGCATCGGCCTTCGTCACCACGCCCACCTTGATCGGGTTTTCAGCGAGGCCGCGCGCGAGACGTTCCGCGCGCAGCGCGGCGGTCTTCACGATCAAGCGTGGATCGTCACCCAGCAGGGTGTGACCGCCGACCATGATCGCGTCGCTGTCCGCGCGCAGCCGATCAACCCGCGCCATATCCCACGCGGACGAGATCGCCGCTCCGCGCCGCGCGACAGTATCCGTTTTACCATCGGCGGTAACGGCGGCGTTGAGGATCACATGGGGCCGATCGTTATTCATGATCTCCCTTGCGCCATCAGGCGCTCGACAACCGCCGGCAGGGTGTCCGGATCATCCACGATCCAATCGGGCGCCAACAAGTTCTGCGTGTGCAGCGCCGCGCGCGTAAACGGCGTGGCCACGGCGATACAGTTCATGCCCGCCGCTACGGCGGCCTGCACCCCCACCGGCGAATCTTCGATGACGAGACATTCGATCGGCGGCATATCCAGCAGCCGCGCCGCGCACAGATAGATCTCGGGATGCGGTTTGGGCTGCTCGACGTCTTCGCGCGACAGAATCACTTCGAATTGATCGTCCAGGTTGATGGCGCGGAGCACGCGCAGAACCTGCTCGCAGTGTGACATGCTGGCCAGCGCGGTGCGGCAGCCGGTGCGATAGGCGGCTCGCAGCAGATCGACGTTGTGTGGCCACTGGTTGGCCCGCAGCAATTCAGAATCAGTCAACATCGCTTCATAGATGTTCAACCGTAACCGCGCCAGCACCTGCCAGGGATATTGAGCGTCGAATTCCGCCAGCCTCGCCTGCGCCACGTCGGCCAGGTCGAATCGATCCAGCAGTGTAGATGAGACCTCTTCACGCGCACGCCCGACGACCTCGCCAAAGACGGCTTGCACCGCTTCGATCGTCACCGGCGTGGAACTGAGCGCTTGCACGGCGCGCGCATACGAGATGCTCTTCAGCCACTCGGTCTTAACCAGTGTACCATCCAAGTCAAATATCGCGGCACGGATCATCGTCAACCTCGTTTCACGCTGATCGCGTCCGTCAGTTGGCGAATGCCGACGACCTCATTTCGGCTCAAATCGTGATCAAAGATGGCCGATTGCAAATCCGTTGGAACACTATCGACTGCCAATGTGGCATCAACCTCGGCATGCGCTGCGCCCAGCGCCGCTGCGTGTGTATGCGAGTTGGACAATAAACGGGCGCGCTTATCTTCGAGGTTCGCCAGCAGCGTGTCAAACGATTCGACAAACGCCGCGACCCCTGCCACTTGCAGCTGCTGAGTCACGACGGCCAGA
The DNA here is from genome assembly GCA_041738395.1 of Thermoflexales bacterium. Classification (GTDB taxonomy): domain Bacteria; phylum Chloroflexota; class Anaerolineae; order Fen-1058; family Fen-1058; genus Fen-1058. The sequence continues at coordinate 86,717 of JBGSPW010000119.1, read as the reverse complement.
TCGATGCCGGCCTCGGCCAACCGGGCCAGTGTCGCACGGGCTTCATCAACCTTTGCATTAAGCGTCGCCGCTACCAGGCCATGATCTTTGAAAGCCGCCAGCGTCGCGGGCGGCACCGTGTTGACCGTATCCGGGCCAATCAACTCTTCAACGTACATCACATCGTGATAGAGCGGATTCTTCGCGCCGGTGCTCGCCCACAGCGGACGCTGCACCCGGGCGCCCCTTGCCCGCAGCGCCGCAAAGCGCTCGCTACTGAAGAGATCTTTGAAGCGCGCATAAGCTAATCGGGTATTGGCAATGGCCGCCTGCCCCAGCAGCGGTTTCAGATCGTCGCGGCCCGTACGAAGCAGCGCCTCCAATTGGCGATCAACCGCCGAATCGACCCGGCTAACGAAGAACGAAGCCACCGAGGCTATCCGGCTGAGATCGCTGCCGGTTGCCGCGCGTTTCTCCAACCCGGCCAGATAAGCGTGCGCGACCGCCTGATACGATTCCAGCGAGAAGATCAATGTCACGTTGACGTTGATGCCTTCGCCGATCAAGGTCTCGATCACCGGGATACCTTCGACTGTCGCCGGGACTTTGATCATGACGTTGGGCCGCGCCAGCGCTGCAAACAAGCGGCGAGCTTCGGCCACCGTGCCGACGGTATCGTGCGCCAGCGTCGGCCGCACTTCAACGCTGATGTAGCCATCGCGTCCCTGGGTGCGATCGTAAATCGGGCGCAGCAGATCCGCGGTCGTGGCAATGTCATCCAGCACCAGCGCCTCGTAGATCGCGTCCACTTCCAGCCCGGCGCTGGAGAGCTGCTGCAGCGCGGCGTCATAGTCTGTGCTGCCCACAATGGCCTTCTCAAAAATGGCGGGGTTCGAGGTCACGCCCAGAACGCCGTCGTCGAGCAGTCGCTGCAGCTCGCCCGACGTCAGCAGCGCGCGCCGGATATTGTCATACCAGATGGCTTGTCCAAACATCTGGACACGTTGAATGGGATTCGTCATGAGGCTTCGTCTCCTTCAGACAGTAGGTCAATCAATAAGGCCGCCGACCACGAGAAGCGATCGGACCCGTGACCCCGACCGGTGTCGGGATCGAAGTATTCATAGAAACCGGCGCGCTGCGGCAGCCGGATCACGCCCTCTTTGACGCGGGCCGCATAGTCGTCAAAGCCATAGCGCCGCAAGCCCCAGTACAGCAGCCAGTTCACGTTAAGCCAGATCGGCCCCCGCCAGTAGCGCTGACCGGCAAAGCCCGGTTCCAGCTTATCGTAGCTGGGCACCGCGTAGCACTGTTCATCCAGCGGGCAGAAACCGCGCTGATTGAGCTGGTCCACCATGCGCGCCGCCTGTTTCAGCGTCGGCACATTTGCGAACAGCGGCGAGAAGCCGGCGGCGACGTGCGCGTGAATCGGCGCGGCTTCGACCAGATCGTAATCAAAGTAGATGGCATGCTCGTCGTCCCACAGTTGGGCGTTGAGCGCCCCCGCCGTGCAAGCCGCCTGAGCCGTAAACGGCGCGGGGTTCTCATGCAGCACCTGCGCGATCTGGGCCAGGTCATAACCGGCGCGCACGAGCAGTGCGTTGAAGAGCACGTCCTCGATCAAAAAGGGGCTGACCTGCCGGATGCGTGCCTCATCGTAATCGTTGGCATAGGCCAGCTGGACCAGGTAGGCATAGCGATCGTACTCAGTAGTCGAAGGCCGCTCATCGGCGGCGACCAGCGTGGTATCGACCCGCTGATAGGCCGGCACCTGGGCTGGCGTGAGTTGTAGCCGCGCCAAAGCCCGATCCCAGATCGGTGAATTGTCCTGTCCCGATTCCCAGGGATGTCGAATGTACACCAGTCCCTCGCCGCGCAAGTCGCGCTCGCGATACAGGTAGGCGTGCCACGCACACAATTTAGGAAACATCTCGCGCAGAAAGGCCAGCCCGGCGAGTCGATCCGCACCATGTTGGTAGACATGCCAGACGGCAGTTGCATGGATCGGAGGCTGCACGATGCCCGAGGTCTGCACGTCGCGCGGCGCATGCGGCGAGCGGGTCATCTGCCAGAATTCCGTGCCTGGCTCATAATCCGCCGCTTGCGGATTGAAGACGATGTGCGGCAGCAAGCCATTAGCCCATTGCCCGCGAAACAGGGAAAGCAGTTCCTGCTGTGCACGGGCTTGATCGTAATGAGCGTAACCGATCGCGATGAAGGCCGCGTCCCAACTCCATTGATGCGGATACAGGCGCGGCGCGGGCTTCGTCGCGTAACCCAGCCAGTTGCCCTGCAGCACATCTTTAGCTTGATCCAGCAAGGCTTGATGCGCGACCCGCGTGCCTGGATGCCCCGATTGCGCCTGCTGCACCATGTCGGCGGCCAGCAGACGAATCGTGTTCACACTGTGTTGGTCAAGTCGGTCATTCGATGACATCGGAATTCATAGTCTCCAGATGGCTGAGTGTGCTGATCGTCTATTCATCCAGACGTGTTGAAGGGGCCATATCTTACGCTTGAGGTCTAGATCAGCGCGGCGTGCAGTGCGGTGGCGGCGGCCTCGCTTAAGGCGTCGATATTCGGATGGATATGCACCCACGGCTTAATCACGCTGCGTCTCCGCTTCCAGGCCATGACAGGCGGCGCCAAACAGCGCCACTTGCGGCTGACGGATCACGTGTATGGGCACACGCGCGAGTACGTCGGCGAAGCGGCCTTTGCGCGTGAAGGCTGAGAGAAAGGCGGCCGGTGTGAGCAGGGAGAGGATGCGCGGCGGGATACCGCCGCCCAGATAGAGACCACCCGTCGCCAGCACTTTTAATGCCAGGTTGCCGGCCTCACTGCCCAAAATAGACACGAACAGATCCATCGTCGCCACGCTGATCTCGGCTCGCTGGTCGAGAGCGGCTTGAACAATGACGGGCGTCAGATCTGCTGCTCTGGCTAGATCGTCGTGCAGCCATTTGGGTTCGCTATACCGATCGGTGTCTTTCAAAAACGCATATAGGTTGGGGAGACCTTTGCCCGAACATACCCGCTCGTAACTAACGTGATCGAAACGCGCCTGCAGATAGATCAGTAATTCCACTTGAAGCGGCGTGGTGGGCGAAAAATCCGCGTGCCCGCCTTCAGAGGGAAATGGGCGGTAACGCTGACCGTCCCAGACCAGAAAGGCTTCACCCAGCCCGGTGCCGGGCGCAACGATGGCCAGCGCACCATGCGGGTCAACCTGACCGGCATTCAACGTTTCCAGGTCAGCATCTTTCAGATAGGGAATTGCATGCGCAATGGCCGCCAGATCGTTCAGCAACACGACGGGGGCTTCAAGCACTGCACTGAGCGCCTGTGCCTCCACGATCCACGGGAGGTTGGTCACCTGGGCGCGTCCATTGTCCACCGGGCCAGCCACACCGAAGCTAGCCCGAGTTACACGCACTGCTCTATCCGCCAGAAACTCGCGCACGATAGATTCAAGGGAAGCGTAGTTTTGACTTGGAAAAGTGGCCTGGGTCAGTGGCTGGCGTGGACCATGCTCGACCGCATAAAGCGCCAGCGCAGTTTTGGTGCCGCCGATGTCGCCGGCCAGCAGTACGGGTGGATGATGGGTCATGTGTTTCCCTCAAGTTGCTCGCGTGATCACCCCGGTCTACGGTGGGTGCTCAAGTTCGTGGGCATATCGGGCCAATTCCGATAACAGGGTTGTTGCGACACCGATCAGCGATCGCGCGTCTTGCGACTGGATATCTTCATCAGGCACCGGGGATCGATCAATTTTTGATAGTCTTCAAAGTTTCCACGGCCGCACTGTTAGCGCACGACGCGGGTGGCTGGCGCACCTTCGGATGTGGTGTAACAGGCGTGGTCATTTCAAACGGCACATCGAAGATGATCGTTGCCGGGCCACCCTGCCAGCGCATAGCCACAGTGCGCGCCAGATTTCTTAGTATGAAGTCAACGATTTTCATCTCAAGCCTCCGTCGAGTTTCAAAGATGTAATGATGCCGGTTTTGCCTTTCAGACGTCAGAGACACTCGAAATCTTACGGCGGCGCTGATGCCAACTCGCAATTGCCGCCTGCGCCCGTCTGTCCGCAGACCTGACCCGCGCACACGGTAAGATCGGGCGCCGCAACCACGTCCAGATAATGATGACTGAGACGTCGGTCCGACACAATGCGGCTGCTCAGTCAATCCAGACTTACAGGAGAGGAAATAGAATGGCAAAAGTAGCCATAGTGGTGTTGGCTAACATGGAAACGCACGCCGAATCGGCACGGGTGGTGAATGCGCTGGAAACCGTGAAGGAATTCAAAGAGCATGGCGATGAAGTCACGCTCATCTTCGACGGTGGCGGCGTTGAAGCAGCCGTGGCCTTGGCCGATCCGGAACATCGGCTCCATCGTCTCTATATTTTGATCGAGGATAAGCTGGCCGGCATTTGCCGTTATTGCGCCAGAGCTTTTCATGTTTACGAGCAGGCGGAAGCGCTGGGTCTACCGTTCCTGGCCGAATATGACCAACACCCCAGCATCCGGCGTCTGGTCATCGAGGGCTATCAGGTCATCACGTTCTGAGTGGTGTGTGCGCAGGCCGACAGAACAGAGAAGAGGGTCGTCGCTTGACGGCCCTCTTTTTTCGGATTCGGCCTGGCCCCCTTTTGAATTACTCCTTCTAATGAAGCGGGCCAATCATGAAGCGGCTGATCCAAAGCCGCACGATCGATCGTCGATCGATCGGCCGCGAGGTAAGACCAGCGACGCGCAGCGCGTCTACCAGAGTGAAGGATGCGAAACCAAAATCTCTCAATCACTGACTCGGAGGATCACAATGAATACCATCGGTGCGTTAGTAGCAGGTCTGGTCGGAACGGTCGTCATGACGATGTTGATGATCATGGCGCCGAGAATGGGGTTGCCCAGGATGGACATCGTCGGCCTGTTAGGTTCGATGTTCGACAAGAGCGGCAATCAAGCGCTGGGCTGGATTTTACATCTGATGATGGGCGCGGTGTTCGCCGTGATTTACGCGGCAGTGTGGAGCGCAGGCATCGGATCAGTAAGCGTTGGCAGCGGCCTGCTCTTTGGCGCGATACACTGGCTGGTGGTCGGCCTGATGATGGGCGGCGTGCCGATGCTGCACGCTGGTGTAAAGGCGGGTACCGTCAAAGCGCCCGGCGTCTACATGCTGAACGACGGCGGCGTCATGGCCTTTATCGGCGGGTTGATAGGCCATGTCGTCTATGGCCTCGTGGTGGCAGTGGTTTACGGCGCGCTGCTCGGCTAGCGGCATGTCACATTCGGACGAGCCTGCCAGGCCGGACGTGGGGGATACGTCTGGCCTGGCTTCAACCCTGACCCGGCCCTACCATGGAAAATGGACAAATGGATTTCACTATCTACTGGTTCATGTTTCCATTGCCCTGGTCATTGCCACTCTGGCGACGCGGCTCGATACCCACAAAACGGAACGCCTGCTGGCCGACCTGTTTATAGTCATTGGAGGCATTACGCTATGGACCCTGCTCAGCAAACTTCTCGCTTGATTGTCTACGGTCACAATTATTGCCCGCAATCACGGCTGCTGTTAGCCGCCTTGAACGACCGCCACATCGATCACGAATGGCGCGATATCGTTGAAGGTGAGCCACATTACAAAGACGAGCTCAGGCAACTGGCGCGCGGCAATCTATCGGTGCCCACGGTGATATTTCCTGACGGCACGGTACTCGTCGAACCCTGGCCGCAGGATGTACTGGCCAGGCTCGAACCGCCTGGGCGCGATCTGCTCGCTCGATTGCGCAATCGTTGGCTGAGGTTGAGCTGAGAACTTGAGAAAGAGCTACTGCGACTAATCGATCAGCCACCCCGCGCCAAGATCGGATCAATTAAACTTTGCAGCATCTGAAACGAGGGCGGTCCCGCTAACGGTTTGTCGTTGACCAGAAACGACGGCGTGCCGGCAAAGCGGCGGGCCAGGGCATCCTGCAAGTCTCGATTGACTTCAGCCTGATGCTGGCCAGTGTCTAAACACTGATTGAAGGTTGCCCCATCGAATCCCAGCTGCGCCGCATAAGACTTCAGCGACTCCACGTCCAGGATCGGCTGCTTCGCATACAATACATCGTGATATTCCCAGAATTTGCCCTGATCAGCCGCGCAGCGCGCGGCCTCGGCCGCTTTCGGTGACTGCGACGTGATGACGGGAAAATCGCGCCACACGAAGCGGACCTTGTCACCGTAGGTGTTGATGACCTGCTGGAGAATGCCGGCGTTATGCCACGCGCGACACGATGTGCAACCAAAATCGGCGTATTCAATGATGGTCACCGGGGCCGTCGCCGGGCCGATCGCGCGATCCGCTTCCGACGAAACGGCCAGCGGGGTGGCCGGTACAGCCGATCGGGGTGCAAGCAATAACGCACCGATCACGATCACAGTCAGCGCACTCACGCCGATCAACCCCCATTTTCGGCGCTGTTGAGATGCCTCGTGCCGGGCGCGTTCAAGCCGCTGCCGCTGGCGCGTGTTGACGGGTGCAGTTGTTTTGTTGTTGGACATGTTCGTTCCTTCACTGTGTCAGGGTGTGTAGATCCGAGTCTGGGGCTTGAACGCCGCCCACGAAAACCAAAAGTGATTGATCGCGACGACGGGCGTTAGCTGCCGGCCGGCAAGTGAGCCTGTGATCGCATGCCCCAACACATCCCACTCGCTGCCCGTTTCTCGATCGACGATGTGTGTGCCGTCAAAGTCGAAGGTGAGCGTTTGCCCGTCGAGTTCGCGCACATAGGCCGCCGCGGCGCCGACATCGCGTCCGCCCGCCACCGTTGATTGATCCAGCGCCGACGACGTGCCCGTCTGCCACAGCACCACGATGTCGTGCCCGCCGACCGCATCATTGATCGCTTGCTTGTCCTTCAAGACGTCATAGGGATAAGCCACGGCTTCGCCATTGAGATCAACGGTGAGCACGCGCGCGACGGGCGGCAGCCGATCGGGCGTTTGCGGCCCGCGATAGAGGAACGGTGGATTGTTCACATCGTCGTAGCCGACATACGGGTTGCTGCCATACGATCGCGCGTGACCCGTGTCGCGTGACAATACTTGCCCGCCGGGATAGTTGGCTTTGAAATCCGCCCAGGCAATGATCGTGGCCGGCAAAAATCGGAGTTGTTTGCCCGTGTATTCGCCCGCAATCGCAATCCCCCCGGCTTGCTGCCACCACGATTCGGTCTGGCGATCGTACATGATCAGGTTGCTGAAGCGCAGCCGGCCGGTCGTGCCAAAGTCCAGCACGCGCCCGTCGATGTTGCGTTCGTACACAATCGCCGTGTTGCACAACGGGCAAAACGTGACGAGCACCGGCACATTGCCGATCGCGTCATTGACGATCTCATGCCAGATCAGAATCTGGATGGGATAGGCGCGCGCCTCGTCATTGATCTGCAGCAAGATTACCGGCTCTACCGGCTTGAGCCAGGTGTCTGCCTCTTGAACTGAAGTGAACTTCGGATCATCAATTGCCGGAATGCCATCTTTGGGTGGACCGCCCGACAGGATTTCGCTGTAGGGCACGGTGTGCCGCGAAAAGTCGGTTTTGAATTCGGTGGCGCTGGCGGGCGGCGGCTCAGTCGGCAACAGTGTGGCGGCCGGTGACGGAGTCAGAGTGTTCGCTGCCACAGGCGGTGCCGTTGTCGGAGTCGGCGGCGGGACTGTGGGCTGCGAGGGCGCGGGAGTAATGGCCGGCGCGCAAGCCGCAAGCCATAGTGCGGTCAGCATCAGCCACGTCTGGCGTGAGTTTAATTTTGGATAGCGCATGTTGGGTCTCCTCATGGTTTATAGACACCTCCAACTGACCAAATCTTACGTGGTCAGGTAAGATTCAGGCCGGTGACGCCGTCTACTAAAGAGCGCGCCCGGCTGGGGCGAGATGGTCAATCGGGTGTGAAGCGGCCCTGAGGAGAATCCGTTATGCAGAATGCCAATCAGAAATATGATGTCGCCATTATCGGCTCGGGCATCGGGGGTTCTACCCTGGCCTGTGTGCTCGCTCGCCAGGGGTTGTCAGTAATCGTCTTCGAAGGCGGGACGCACCCTAAATTCGCGGTCGGCGAGTCGATGATCCTTGAGACTTCTGAGATGATGCGCGCTCTGGCTGAATTTTACGATGTGCCGGAGTTGGCTTATTTCAGTTCGGAAAATTATCTAAAGTACGCGGGCTTCTCGCACGGGGTTAAGCGGCATTTCGGATTCGTCCATCACACTCTCGGGCAGGAACAGGATGTTAGCCTAAGCCTGCAAGCGGTGATTCCCAAACAACCCTACGGGCACGAACTGCACCTCTACCGGCAGGATACCGATTACTTCCTGACGTCCACTGCCATTGCGTATGGCGCGACCGTCTTGCAGAATACGCTGGTCGCCGATGTCGATCTTCAACCTGATGGCGTGAAAATCACCACTGCCAAAGGGCAGGTGTATCAGGCCGACTATCTGGTGGATGCCGGCGGCTTCCGGTCGCTGGTCGCGGATAAACTGGGCTGGCGGCATCACGATCTACGAACGCACACCCGCGCCATTTTCACCCACATGATTGACGTGCCGTGCTACAACGATGTGAGCGCCTCACCCCAGGAATTCGATGTCCCGTTTCGCTGGTCGGAAGGCACGCTGCATCACATTTTCAAAGGCGGCTGGCTGTGGATTATTCCCTTCAACAATCACGCCGACTCGACCAACCCGCTCTGCAGTGTCGGTCTGCAAATTGACCCGCGCGTGTATCCGGCCCGCCCCGACCTCAGCCCTGAGCAGGAATTCTACGAGTTCATCAATCAGTTCCCTGGCCTGCGCGCGCAACTCAAGGACGCCAAAGCCGTGCGCGGCTGGGTGCGCGCCGACCGTCTGCAATTTTCATCACAGCATGTGGTCGGCGATCGCTTCGCGTTACTGGGACACGCGGCCGGCTTCATTGACCCACTATATTCCAAAGGCTTGTACGTCACCCACATCAGCGTGATGGTTATCGCGGACTTGTTGCTCACCGCCAAACAGACGGGGGACTATTCGGCCACCGCCTTTCAGTCGTTGGAAAGACTCACATTGAACTACATCACCATGCACGATCGGCTGGTCGCCAATTCAATCAAAGCCTGGTCCAACTATAAGTTGTGGCGGGTGTACGCAGTGCAGTGGTTGCTGGGCGCGTATCTCGAATACCTGATGTTGAGTATCACGCGGCTGCGCGCCAAAGATCGTGCTGAATACATCGCGCTCTTGAAAGCTAACAAACTCGCGGGCGGCGGCTTCAGTGAGTTCTTTGCGCTTCAGGAACAGGTGGACGCGCTGTTCGAGCAGGTGAAGCCCGATGACGAGACCGAGGTGGATCGCGTGGTCGCCGAAGCGCGCGCGTTGTTCGCCGCCTTTCGCTGGCTGCCTCAACCTTTCCAGGCCGTTCTCGATGGCAAGAATCACCTGCCAAAGAACAAACTCCGCCTGACGTTGCTCAACCCACGCGTTGGCTTCATGGGTGACGGCGCGTATCGCCGGCACTTCTTTGGCGAGATGTCTCTGCGCGATCTCCTCCGCGTGGGCGCGATCGATCAAGTGCGCTACTCGACACTGGCCTTGAACTGGAAACGACGCACCCATGCCATGCTGGCCTGGCAAACCCGGGACGACTAATCGATGTTTGACAACTATCTGCGAGGTGTGAAGGATCGCCTGGGGGAGCCGCTGGCCGCACGCGCCGGACGAATTACCCCCAATACGATCACACTGGTGGCGTTTGCCCTGGGCATTGGGGCGGCCGTGTCGGCGGCACGCGGCCTGTATCTGTGGGCGCTGGGCCTCTGGCTGCTCAACCGGCTGCTCGACGCGCTCGATGGACTGGTGGCGCGGGTGCAGAAGAAGCAGAGCGACTTCGGGGGGTACCTCGACATCCTGTTGGATTTTGCGGTCTACGCCGCAGTCCCGATCGGTCTGGTGATGGGCATTCCGACCGTCGAGCGTTATTGGGCGCTGGCGTTTATGCTGGCCCTGTTCTACATCAACAGCGCCTCGTGGATGTATCTGGCGGCCATCCTGGAGAAGCGCAATGCCCGGCGGGTGAATGATGTAGCTGCGCCGCGTGGCCTGACGACCGTCGTCATGCCGGCCGGCTTGATTGGCGCGGTCGAGACCTTTCTCGCCTACTGTGCTTTTCTGGTGTGGCCGAGCGCGATCGAGCCGTTGTATATCGGGTTTGGTCTGCTCGTCCTGGTCACCATCGCGCAGCGCTTGATCTGGGCGCGGCGTGTGCTGCGCTAAAGGGATCATCACATGTCAGCATTGAAAGTTGGACAATCTGCACCCGGCTTTGCACTGCACACCGTTGATGGCGTTCCGCTCTCTTTAGCTGAATTGATCCAGTCAGGCGACAACGTCTTGCTGGTCTTCTTGCGACATCTGGGTTGACTGCCCTGCCGCGAACATGCTGCACAGTTGTGTCAGCGCCAGGCTGAATTCAAACGATTGCACACCCGCGTGGCGATCATCTCCTTCGGCACGCTGCCCGCCCTCCAACAATGGATGCGAGACACGTGCAGTGCTTTCGATGTTCTGCTAGATCGCGACCGGGCAGTATACAAAGCCTATCAGCTCGAACGTTCGCGCCTGCGGTCGTGGAGCCCGCGAACGATTTTGACGGTCATCGGCCTCCTGCTCTCAGGTCGCAAATGGATTCCTAAAGACGAGGGCGCGGATACATCCCAACTGGGTGGAGATTTTATCATCGACGCACACGGCACTATTCGACTGGCTTATCCCAGCCACGACCCGGCCGATCGGCCGCCCGTCGATGATTTACTGGCTATCTTGCAGGGCTTGCAGCAGTAGGTCGCGCGTCATGTGCCCACTTTATCGGTAACTGAGGAGCTGCTCCAACAGTGAATACTCCATCACATCTCATTATCAACGCTGCCTTATTCAAGAAAGCCAAGCGCAGGCAGATTCCCCAATCCGCATTTCTGCTCGGGTCTGTAGGGCCCGATATACCACTGGGCTTGCTATCCGCAGGCTACTACGTTTACTCTCGCCTCATTCTGGGTCAAAGCGGGCCGGGCTGGATGGGCGCCGGTTACGACAACCTGTATTTCACCGATCCGTGGTGGATTGCCGGCCACAATTTTCTGCACTCGCCGGTGGCGTTGTTGATCTACGTGGCGTTACTGTGGCGTTTTCGCCAGCGGCCTGGCACGCGTGGGCATTGGTGGCTGTGGTTTGTGTTAGGCTGCGCGGTGCATGCGTCCATCGATATTGCCACGCACGCGACGGACGGTCCGGTGCTCTTCTGGCCGCTCGATTGGTTCACGCGCTTCCACAGCCCGATCAGCTATTATGACCCCGCGCATTTCGGACGACAGTTCGCGATCTTTGAGCGGGTGCTGGATGTCGCGTTGCTGGGCTATCTATTCATTCCCAAACTGGTTAAGCGCTTCTCCAGGCACTCCCAGACTGGCGCGTAACCAGCGGCGAGTCGACCAGGCCATCCGCTCTGTCAGGTGCTTACAGCTGACTGTTCCAGTCGTGTGATCAACCCGCGCACGTTACCCAGGCAGCACGAGCCTTGTGGGTTTCTCAAATCACAGGCGCATTGCCCGGCCTGAATGCCGCTGTTAATGTCGTCCACCATAACCGCGCGTGTGTCCGCTGAAGCTGCGCGAATATCGCCGACCGTATGGCGAAAGCAATAGCACACAAATACATCATTTGCATCAGATTCTTTTTGGTAGACGCGTTCTCGGGTCTGCTCAACGGTAAATGCCTGCGCGCCTGTCAGCGAAAAATATACAATAGGACAAGCCGGTGTCTTGCAAAACAGGTATTCAATATCCTGCGTTTCGCGCAAACTCACTGACAAAAGCGCTTTGACGGTTTGTCCCTGCACAGGCTTTCCCTTTTCGCCACAGTCAGGACAGGCATTTGTCGCGCGGGCTGCACGTTGAAAATTCTCGGCAGGCAACTCACAAACAGCATTCCCGGCTTTGGGCGAACAACTACACGAGTCAGACATGGGTAACATTCCTTTTAATCGAGCAGACTGAATCTTTTTCAGTTTTGAGACATAGGTGTTCCTATTCTTGCGCAGCGTGTTCACTGACCAGATGACACACGCAATGCTTGCCATCTACGTCATCGGTGGGGAAAGTCAAGCCCAGAGCGTAAAGGTCGCGCAACTCGCGTTCCATTTGCGTCAAGGCGCGAATGCGCTCGGCAACTTCATCGGCTTTGTGCGCCAGCCGTTCCAGCAGGACGCGGCAGGGCGCTTCGCGGCGCTCGCGCAGGGCAAGGATTTCGCGAATGTCATCCAGCGAGAGATCGAGTCGGCGCGCCCCTGCTACGAGACGCAATCGCGCCACATCCTGCTCGGTATATTGACGATAGTTATTTTCACCACGGGCAGGCGCCGGCAATAAGCCGATTTCCTCGTAGTAGCGAATCGTTTTGGCGGCCACGCCGGTTGTTTGCGATGCATCTTGAATTCTCACAACGCGCCTCCTTGTCAGGTGAGTACAGTGTACTCCTTCCAGTCGCTGGAATGTCAAGGCCGATTATTTTTCAGGTGCCGGCAGACTGGCCAGAACAGACCATCATTCGTGACGACGACCAAAAGAGGGCATCTGCGTTTGGCAGATGCCCTCTCCGTTGATTTGCTATCATGAGTGCCTGATACTGCGGCAAACTCAAGTCGATCTGAGATATGTGCCCTGTCATTCAGTGCACCTTAGGCACTGCGACCTCGCCGGCGGCAACCGCACCGGGTCTCCCGCCGCCGGCGTAGCTTTCACCAGTTGCTCGCGCAGTTTCTTGTGAGAGGCCACGCCCTGATTGATGGCGATCACGTTTCGTCGCCCGTCCAGCACGATCGTCGTCGGCACCGACCACACGCCGTACCGGGCAGCGACTGCGGGCCGCTCGGCCACGTCAATGATCTCAAAATCGACTTGCTCCGGCCAGTCGCTCAGTAGCCGATCGATGATGGGCAACTGTTGCAGCTTGCACGGCGCACAGGTCGGACTGGTGAAGACGAGTAATGATGGGCGATGCGTGCTACCCGCCCGACGCGACTGCAGTCCCACCAGGCGACGCTGAATCAGCAACAAGCCTTGATAAGCCACCAGCCCCAGGGCGATTAGCCCAATGGCGACAACGAGGCGCTCGATCATCTTGTCCGCCGCGATTCGCGCTGATCCACTTCAACCCGCGCATAGGCGAAGCCCGGCACGCCCAGCCGATTGAGCCAGTAATATAGCAGGCAACCCACACAGATCCCTGCAAACAGATTCAACGCTGCCAGTGCGACGACGATCCAGGACAGGGCCCAGCCCAACACCGGACTCCCGGCAACGAAAGCGAGTGTTGCCGCCAGCAGGAATGTCCCGCCAACTCCCTGCGCAAACAGGTGCGGCTCCGGGTTGTCGTCGCGCACATCAGGTCGCACGATCTTCAACGGTTTGAGGATAGACCTATACACCGCTTTGAACAGCGCGATTTTGGGAAAGATCGTCCCGATCAACAGCACCGCGCTTACGAACGCCACCAGCCAGCTGGCATCGGCGATGAAAGCCAGCGCCAATAGTGTGATGATGAACGCCTGATTCGTCCGCAAGGCCGCATGATCTACTTTGCGATTGCTCATATTTTCCTCCAATGTAGCTTCTAGGTGTACCCCCGGTGATACCGGCTGTGCGCCGGAAGCGGCGCCAACTAAGCCAGCCTGTTTAATAGACGCGCTCTGATGGCCGGTTCTTACGCAGCGAAGTTAGCGCATCGCTTTGGCGAACAGCGCGTCGATAATGCGGCGGTGCATGTCGATCAGCTCTGGCTCCGCCTCGAACCCGCTTTGCGCTTCGAGCACTTCCTGAGCGCGTCGCAGGATCGTGAGGTTGGGCCGTTGTGGATCGATTTGATGCTCTTCAAACACCACCGCCATCAACTGCCCTAACGCCGCATCGACTGCCTGCTGATCAACAGTCCCCATGCGACGCCGAACAAACTCCCGGTTGGTGTTGATGAAACAGGCCACCACACCCTCTTTCACTTCTACGGGAGACAGGCAGTCTTTCTGCGACAACGACTGCAACAACTGAAGATGATCGGTCATGACAATATCCTTTCGGTTACGCGGTCACAGCAAACAAATGCTCCGCGGGGAAGCGCACATGCACCGACTCGCCGTGCGGAAACATCGAGGCGGGCATGGGCATACGCGCCCGCACCGTCAGCGTCTGGAGTGCCACCTGATACTCGATATACTCGCCCCGGAACAGGCAATCGATCACCCGGCCCGGCAGTGTGTTTTCCACGGCCTCTTTTTGAATGCGAATATGCTCAGGCCGGATGGCAAACAGGCCTGGGCCGCATTTCTCAACGGGGCAAGCGAGGCGCAGTTCTCCATAGGGCGTCTCAAGCCGATCAGCCTGAATCGTTAAGCGACCGGGCTTGAGTCAGGGCCGGGACAACCGCCGAAGCCGAGAACCAGATGGTCATGGCAAGCAATTCCGCAATAGATAGCAGACTTAACGTCCGCCACTTTCCCAGCATGATTTTGCCATTCATTGATAAAAGTGTAACCGCAATCTACCCCCATCCAAACAGTCTCTCCCTGATGTTTTGTGCAATCGAGCTACCCCACCGTTCCAGGCATTGGATCGCTACACAGCGACGCGCGCATTACAGGTAAATCGCGAGGCCGGGGAGAAATTCCCTGAGAAAATTGAGCTGCCCAAGAATCAATAACAGTCCCACACCCACCAGGAATACGCCCGCGGCCAGCGTGACATATCTGGTCAGGTTCGCCATGCGCCTCATCCACTTCCCGACCCGGTCCATGGCCAGCGCCGTGATGATAAATGGCAGGCCAAGACCCACCGAAAAAAGTGCGAGGAGCAAGATGCCCCTGGTCATCGACGCCTGGGTGCCTGCCAGGGTAAGCACCATACCGAGGGTCGGCCCGACACAGGGTGTCCACCCCGCCGAGAAAAACATGCCCATTAATAACGAAGAAATATAACCCAGTCGAGGATTGGGTTCGACATGTTTGCGAATTTCAGATTCCAGAAACGGAATCCGCAAGAGACCGGCCATTTGCAACCCAAAGAATACAATCATCACCCCGCCAAGTCGCGTGATCCATTCCTTGTAGGCATAGAGGGTTTGCCCGACGGCCGAAGCAGTCGCGCCCAGCGTCATGAACACAATGCTGAAGCCTGCCACGAACGCCAGGCCGTGGAACAAGACCTGCCAGCGACTCACCTGGCCGATTTTCTGACTGCTCGAACGCGCCGCCAGATAGGAGAGATAACCCGGCAACACCGGCAACACGCAAGGCGATAAGAAAGACACCAGCCCGGCCAGAAAAACCAGGCCAATGGATACGCTCAGGTTGTTCCCAAAATCCGACACCGGCAAATTGGATTTGCGCAGGGTAAACGCGCCGACCGCATAACAGCGATCATCGGGGGTGCAACTAACGTCACGCATGGAGAAACTTTCAGCCAGCGCCTGACTGGTCAAACTGATACCATCCCACTTCAAAAGCTGTCCCTGGCTATCGATGATGAAGCAATTCTGGGGAGACGAGCAGCCGACGCTTCGCGCGCCGTTCGTTCCCAGGGAGAGCTCACGCCATATCCGACCACCATCCTGTGTTATCTGAACTCCAAACCGGCCGACACTGACGCAATCAGCGGCTGTGGGACAACTAATGTCCCTTAGACCATGCACCGGGCTTTCGCCCACTTCCTGCCACGTTAAACCGCCATCAACTGTTTTCACGACAACACCATATTCCCCGGCAAAAACCATGCCGGCCACGTAGCACACCGACTCGCTCAGACAGGTGATGTTTCTATAGGTGATGCCACTGCTTGCCAGATGCCTTTGCCAGATTTTTCCGCCATCCGCAGTGCTAAGAACTTCCCCTTGCCGGGTAACCAGGCTGCAGTGTTCGAAAACCGGGCAGGCTAAACTTTCCGGACTGTTGACTGGACTGGCGCCGGATTTCGCCCAGGTCGTTCCGCCGTTACGCGTTACCCAGACGTTTCCGCCGTTTATGGATTCAATCAACAGGCAAAACCCTGCCCGGGCGCAGGCAAACGGGGAATCACTATGCACCACCATCCCGGCGACCGCCAGCTGATCCCAGGATTGTCCGCCATCCGTAGTTCGTAAAATGGCTTCCCTGTCGGTCAAGGCGTAACAGGTTTGGTTTTCTACACATTCTATACTTGCCAGATCCAACCAGTCAGTTTGATAAGCCACCTGCCAGTCCAGCGCCCCGGCAGTGGCAACAACAATTCGAGAAGCACGTTGTGACGGCTGATCGCCAACAGTGGCGGAATCAGTCAAGACCGGGGCGGCCGGACTACCAGTCACTGGCGAGTCGTTTGCTGCCTGGCAAGCCGTCAGTATCACCGCGAAGAAAATAAACCGGAAAACAGTGCGTAGCGTTTTGATGTTCATGGATTTTTCCATCGAGACCCTCATGGCTGCCGGGCGAGCATTGGGTCGATGACTGATACGAGCAGTTCAAAAGAGGGCGGGCCAACCAGGCGTGTTTCATACGAGCCGGCCTGAACGTAAAAAGTTGGCAACACGCCGACCTGTCTGGTCACGGCATCCCGGAAATCATTCAAGACTTCCACTTTTCGCGCCCCGGTATCCAGACAGTGGTCAAATTGAGTTTGGTTCAGGCCGAAGAGATTGGCATACACTTTGAGATCGTTACCCCCCAGCACCTCCATGTGGGCAAACAAATAATCATGGTATTCCCAAAACTTGCCCTGATCATAGGCGCACCGCGCTGCCTCCGCCGCCCCGATCGAGTCCAGGCTGACCGATGGAAAATCAGCCCAGACAAAACGGACTTGATCACCGTATTTATTCATGACCCGTTCCAGTATCCCGGACTCGTTCCACACCCCACAGGCCGGGCAGGCAAAATCACCAAACTCAACGATGGTTACCGGGGCATCCAACGGACCAATGTGCGGGTTAGGTCGGTCGGCAACGGGCGTGGGCGCATTGTCGGCAGTAACGGGCGCGGGAATCGCAGTCGGGCGCAAGGCCAGAACAATGGCCGTCAATAATATCAACCAGCCCACGGCGGAAAGCAAGCGTCTGCCCCATTGAGTCGCCTTATTCGCCTGGCCATCTTCCGGGAATTCGGTAGGACTATCTGACTTAACGGACATCATATACCTCTGGATTTTTCATTGGTAACCGCCACGACAGTATCGCAGCCGGTTGGCGATCGAGGTTATACACCGGCTGAGAGTATCGGTCACTGCCCTTCCATCTCAAACAAATGCTCCGCGGGGAAGCGCACATGCACCGGCTCGCCGTGCGGAAACATCGGCGCCGGCATGGACATGCGGGCGCGCACCGTCAGCGTCTGGAGCGCGACCTGATACTCGATATACTCGCCCCGGAACAGGCAATCGATCACCCGGCCCGGCAGTGTGTTTTCCCCGGCCTCTTTTTGAATGCGAATATGCTCAGGCCGGATGGCAAACAGTCCTGGGCCGCATTTCTCAACGGGGCAAGCCAGGCGCAGTTCGCCATAGGGCGTCGTAAGCCGATCGGTTTGTCGTTGGCCGCTTAAGAACGTGGTCACGCCCATGAACCGGGCCGCCGCCTGGCTCGGCGGATGATGAAACAACCGATCGGGCCTATCCAACGCGACGATCTCGCCGTTCAACAACAGGGCCATGCGATCGGACATCGCCATCGCTTCGCCCAGATCGTGCGTCACGAAAATCGTCGTCACACCCAACTCACGTTGAATGGTTCGAATGGCTTCCTGCAAATTCAGCCGCACGGCGGTATCCAGACTGCTCAAGGGTTCATCCAACAACAGTAATTTTGGTCTGGTAACGAGGGCGCGCGCCAGCGCTACGCGCTGTTGTTCGCCGCCCGAGAGTTGACCCGGCCGGCGCTGTTCAATACCCGGCAGACCGATCAAGTCCAACATGCGCTTGACTTCCGCGCGAATCGCCTCCGCTGAGGCCCCTTGCACTTTCAACCCGAAGCCGATATTATCGGCCACGTTCAAGAACGGGAACAGGTAGGCTTTCTGGAACATCAATACAGCCCCGCGTTTGTTGGGGGCGGTGCCCAGGATGCTCTGATCATCGAACTGGATATCGCCGGCATCAGGCCGTTCGATCCCGGTGATGAGTTTGAGCAGGGTCGATTTTCCAGAACCGGACGGACCTAACAGGGCTACCATTTCCCCGCCCCCGATGGATAACGAAAAGTCCTTGAGGACCGGTTGGGGTTGGCCGGGATAAGTCCTGGTGAGTGCGATCAAGTTTACCGTCGTCATTAGTATTGCTCACGAAGTTCATGGCCGGGCTGCTGCAGGTAACGCGCCAGGGCGGCGATGATCAACACCGGCGGGGCCACAAACATCAAGGCCAGCGCCGCCAGGGTGACCGGATTGCCGCCCGAGGCAGCCGAGAAGAGCAGGAGCGGCAGGGTAATGATTTGCCCGCTGCCCACGAGCAGCGTCAGCAGATACTGACTCCACGAGATCAGAAAGGCAAACAGCCCCGCCACGATCGCGCTCGGCGCAATCATCGGCAGGGTGACGGTGAACCAGATCCGCGCGGGGCTGGCCCCCAACGCGAGCGCTTGAAATTCGTAGTTTTCATCATAGCGGGCAAACGCTCCTGATAAAGTGAAGATCGTGTAAGGCAGCGTCGGGATCAGGTGCGCCAGAACGACCCCCAACGACGAGCCTGCCAACCCGATTTGCAGGAAGAGAATATTCAGGCCCATGCCAATGGCCAGCGGCGGCACCACGGTCGGCAGGAAGAGCATGAGCCAGGCGAACTGCCGCCCGCGAAAAGTCCGCAGCCCCAGTGCGCGCGCGGCGGGAAAACCAACCACCAGCGACAGCCCGCTGACCAGCGCGGCCACGCTCAGGCTGGTCCACAATCCACTGAAGGTGCGTGAATCGCCCAACAGGCGGTTGACAGAGGCGGCGGTCCACTCCGTTGGCAAGGGCTGGGGGAAGAACCAGCGGGTCGAGAAGGCATACAGGACAAACAGCGCCAGCGGCGCAATCAGCACCAGATACAGCCCAAAACGAAACAGATAAATCGGTGTTTTTCTCATGTCCGCCGTTCGCCCAGTTTGAGGCTCACCGCCGCCACCACCAGCACGATCAGGGTGATGATCAGGCTGATCGCCATGCCCGTGGCCCGGCTGCGCAGGTCCGGATCGGCAAAGAAGCGCAAGGCCAAGACGGGCAGCATGCGGGGATAACCCACGCCCAGCAGGGCCGGAACTTCATAGCTGCTGAAGACAAAGGCAAACACCAGCAGCGCGCCCGACAGCAAGGCCGGCCTGACCAGCGGGAGTGTGATATAGCGCCAGCGCTGCCAGCGGCCGGCCCCCAGATTCTCGGCAACCACTTCGTAGCCCACCGGCTGGGACCGCAGCACCGCCAGCACGATCAATGCCAGGAACGGGACTTCCTTGCTGACGTAGTGCAGGATAATGCCCAGCCCAAAACGATCGAGGACTAATACCGGAAAATCGGCCGGGGTGCGAATGAGTCCGAGCGTGGCCGCCCAACGCGCGAACAGTCCGCTCTGTGACAAAAACAACAACAGGGCCACGGCCCAGACCAGATGCGGGAAGGCCAGATTCCAGTTCAGTGCCAGCGTGTCGCTCCCGGTGGCGCTGTGTCGCCCGGCCAACCAGGCGGCAATCGCCAGGGCGAGCATCGCCGAAATTATCGTGGAGATCACACCGATCCACAGGGAAAATCCCAGCGAACCCCAAAACTCCTGGCCGACCAGTCCCTGACCGGACAGGACATTCCGGTAGGCATCCAGGCTTATGCTGTCCTGCCCGATGACCGACATCAGTCCGAGGCTTTCGGCCACGCCATAAATCAGACTGGCGCCCAACAACACGCCGACCACGGCGAGGGCGGGCGTCAGACGCAGCCAGGGAGAAGACCAGAATTGTTCACGCATCGAGTTTGTCCCATAGCCCTGCGCAACCTGCGCGGGGCTATGATCCCATCTTACAGCTACTCGCCTTGCAGGACGTGAGTCCGCCAGCCCTGTTCAACCAGGTTTTGATATTCCGCCGCCGTATCGCCCACCAGCGACTTCGCCAGTTCGGACGCGGGGGTCGCAGCATCTCCCAATCGTGCGGCAGCGTCTTGCAGTTTTGCAATAGCCGCCTGATCCGTCACGCGATTCACATCGATGGCATACCCCAGCCCAAAACCATTCTCGGGCAGAATCTGCGCGGCCTGAAATTCCGGATCGAGCAGCAGGTTCGCCAGCACCAGTGCCGCCGCTTTGTGCGCCGCATTGATCGGAATGGACACGTAGTTGAAGTCGCCGATCATGTTCTGGTCAAAGACAAAGGCGCGCGCCGTTTTGGGCAGCAGACCATTTTGAATGCCAGTGCCCGCACCGGTGATGTCGTTGGTCAGGCTGAAATCCACTTCATTATTCGCCAGCAAGCCTTTCAGTTCGGCTTCGTCCTTGGGGTACGTCTCGCCTGTCCGCCACAGGCAAGGCTTCAGTTCGTTGAGATAGGTCCACAATTCGGGCGACCATTTGTCCCATGTCGCCTGATCGAACTTCTGCCATGGTTCTGCGCCGCCGCTGATTTCATACAAGACGCCCTTGACGAAGCGCGTGCCTAGGAAGCCGCCGGGGCCGGGCGCGATGTAGGTGAAGCGGCCCGGATGCGCGCACGCCCACGTTTTTAGGTCGGCGTAGGAATGTGGTAAGTCAACGGCTTGCAAGCGCGCCGAGTCATAGACGAATTGGAACTGCGCCGACGACCACGGACTTTCGAGATTATCCACCGGCGTACCAAAGTCGAGATTGATGGCCGGATTGTCCCAGTTGACGTACCGGCTGTTGGGGAGTTGCCTGGACCAATCGGGATAAAGCAAATCGGCCTGTTTCAACGTGAAGAAGTTTTCGCCGTTGATCCAGATCAGATCGACCGCGCCCGGATCTTTGCCCGCCTGTTTCTCGCTCAAGACTTGATTGACCGCGTCCACAGTGTCGGCCACCGGAATGCGATTCAGCGTAATGCCATACCGATCGGTAAGCGCCCGGCCGTAGAACTGATCCACGAATTGATTGATACTGTCTGAGCCGCCCCAGATGTACCAGTTGACGGTCTGGCCTTTGGCGGCGGCCAGCACGCTGTCCCAGTGGTTCAAGTCAAACCCGCCAGCGGCCGGAAGTGCAGCTGCTGTAGGTAGCGAAGTTATGGCAGGCAAGGGCGTTACCGCTGGCTGCGAAGTGGCAGTGCTGCCACAGGCGGTGAGTACCAACAATAGCAGAATCATCATCGGAAGAAGGCGTTTCATGTTTGGGGTCCTCATTTGGTTTTGGGTTGCGGTCGCGCCCAGCGATAGCGCATGTATGCGGCCAGTTCACGCGGCAGGTGCGGCAGAGTCTCGCGGATGAAATGATCGGCCACTTTCAAGATGCCGCTGGAGAAAGTGGGATACGGATACACCAGCCGATAGATTTTGTAGAGCGAGATATGCTGGCTCATCGCCAGCGTGAAGAACGAGATCATTTCGGAGGCGTGCGGCCCGACGATGGTGGCGTGCAGGATCTGCCCCGTCAGCCGAATGGCATCCACGATGATGAAACCCTGCTCAACCCCATCGGTATAGCCGCGATCGGTTTCGGTTTTGAAATCCACCCGGATGCGGCGAATGACGTTCGGATGGCAATACCCGGCGAGCTGCTGCGGCGTCAGGCCCACCGCGGCCACTTCCGGATCACTGAAGGTCGCGTTCGGGAAGAGTGGTTCGGGTCCCCACGCGGGCAGGAAGGGTAACACGATGCGCTGTGCGACCCGCCGACCCTGCGCATTGGCCGAATGCGTAAAAGCCGAAGTGGGTGTGACATCCCCGATCGCGTAGACGCCCTTCACGGTCGTCTCGCCAAAGTTACTCACCTTGATGCCGTTCCGATCGAACGCGATCCCGGCCGCTTCCAGGCCAAGCGAGTCGATGTTGCGCACGCGCCCCACCGCAACCAGCACCTTGTCCACGTCATGCAGTACGATCTCCTCATCGCCGGATTTCAAAGTCAAGGTGCGCGTTGAAACATCACAGGCTTTGGCGACCGTGCCGCAATAGAGCGTGATGCCGCGCCGCTCCAGTTCGGCTTGAATCGCTTCAGAGGCTTCGGGAATGGCCGTCATCAACGGGCGCCGATCGAGCGCGAACATCGTGACCTGTGTCCCCAATTTTTGAAAGGCAAACGCCATCTCCAGGGCAATCACCCCCGCCCCGACAACCACCAGATGCCTGGGCGCGTTTGTCAGGTCAAACAGGGATTCGTTGGTCAGCACCATGTCGTCGGGCAGGCCGGGAATATCCAGCAGCCGCGGACGCGCGCCAGTGGCGATGACGATGTGATCGGCGGTGAGCGTGCGCGTCGTGCCATCGAGGCTGACGCTGAGCTGCTTGGGGCCGGTAAACTTCGCCCAACCCTGGATGAAGGTCAGGTTTTCCATGTGCTGCACTTCCTCAGTCTCTTTGTCACGCAGCGCATCACGTTTGCGAATGACGGCCTGCAGCACCTCATCGGCATTCATGCCCGGCCGGAAGTTTTTCGCCAGATGAATCAGCGTCTTGGATGGCACACAACCGACATTGGTGCAGTCACCGCCGACGTGATGGCCTTCAATCAGCGCGACCTTTCGTCCTAAGTTTGCCAGCCCGATGGCGACGGTCATGCCGCCCGAACCCGCCCCGATGACGATCGTTGAAAAATGCTCGGTCATTTCGAAATTCCTTCGCGTCTTGATTCTACTTAGTCCTCGTCATTGCGAGCGCTTTTTGCGAAGCAATCTCAGGGCCGACCGGAGGGAGATTGCTTCGTTCCTCGCAATGACGGCTCAGTAGTTACCGCGTCTTTTGATTAAGCGTGATAAGGCCAGACTGATGACGAGAATGGCGACCGAAACCGCCAGCGTCGTCGGATTAAGCGCGGGCAGGCCGCCGTCCAAGCGTTCAATGGACGCGCCAAACCAGGTGAAGGCGAGTGTGCCCGGAATTGAGCCAAGCGCAGTCGCCAGCACAAACGGCAGCCAGCGAATGCGCAGAAAACCCGCCAGGTAATTGACCAGATCAAAGGGCAGGAAGATGAAGCGCATGACTAGGATGGTCTCGAAACTGTTCTGACGCAGCCGGGTCGCGTAACGCTGGATCAGACTATCGGACGTGCCTTCCGCAATCAAGCCCTGCCCAAAGTAGCGGCCGACGAAATAAGCCACCGTGGCTGAAGTGTTGCCCGCGATTAAGGTGTAGATCACGCCGAGCACCGGCCCAAACACGAAGCCGCCGGCCAGCGTCAGCACCGTGGACGGAAACAGGATCAACGGGCGGATGGCATACAGCCCGATGAACAGCACCGGCCCCCAGACACTGGCATTGAGTAAAGACAGCAAGCGTTGGACCACCTCCAGCGCCGACAATTGGTTGCTCCAGGCATACCATTGATAGCCGCCGATGAGCAGCGCCCAAAACAGCAGCGCCACGACTTTCTGCCCATGACGTTTGAGCCAGATGGGCTTCCTGGAAACAACGGTTGTGTCGTTTTGCATAAACCTTCCGAGTCTGTAGTGTGTATGAATGGGCAACTGACACCTAGACGACTCGGACGGCTGGATTCTTACCTGTGGGTCGCCCGGAATAAAGTGGTGCCTCGATTTTATTGGCGTTGGCGCAGGGTGGAATATCGGCGTATACTACGGGCAGCGTATGTGTAATGAATGCGGCGTTAAGCAGAAGTTGAGATGGTAGACGAAAAAAGTGACAGCCGAAAAAGGTAAATGCGACAAAATTGTCGCCCACTCAGTGTTGGGCGCAATTGGTAGATGCAATAAGCTTGGAGGCGAAATGTCAGAGAGTAGAAAGCCGGGCCATCGGCTGATTACCCAGAACTTGCTAATGTCAGCGGCAGTCTTTGAGCGTAATAGGCAAATTACAGAAGCGTCGCTTCAAGACCTATCGACTCTGATAGATTTATTTTGTCTTTATGACCGAGGCATTGTCCTAGGTCGAGCATCTTGGTATGCTTTTCGTGAATTGAAAACCGAATTAGCAAGTTTGTTAGAGCAACATTCATTTGTCAATATTGAATACCCTTATGAGGAAACCATCGCCCAAGTAGCTCGCAAGCATTTAGCATCGTTTCTGGGGACGGAGGATGTTGAGCGATACCAAGGGATACTTCGCTATGCTTTGACACCAAGCGAAATCGCACACGGCATGGAGTACCGCCCTGATGGCGTTGAAGAAATCCAGCTTGGCAAAGAATGGCTATATACAGCATCGTCTCGGGTAAATCTATTACGCCAACTTGGGCGAGAGGAGCGCGTTGCGAGAGGGACGACTTTTCTAGTTCGTACTTTTCTTTATCTAGCTTACGCCGATGTAGCCAAATTAACTTTCACCCCCGATGCTGTTCGGTGTCCTGTTCTGGAAGGCGTCCTGCGAGAGGAGAATGAGTTCTTGCGCCGAAGCCTGATGGCAAGACTTCAAGCATCCTGGGAACAATATCCCGACAGTGGTTTTTTGCAGTTGCGAAGAACTGTATCACCGTTTGCCGCAATTGTTTTTGAAAGGTCAAAGAATAGAAGTGACATAGCACACGAAATGGAAAAACTTCGACAAGAATTGATGCCGTTTAGAGAGAGAGTTCTCGCCCTTGAGGAGAAAGCTCTTTGGGGAAACCGGGACGAAGCCATTGCAGCCGAAAGAAACTGGAAACAAGCCCTTGGTGAGATAGATGCGAATTTTGGACAAGACCCCCGGTTAATTAGCATAGAAAGAGCGATAACGTGGAGCGAGTCTATTAGCGAAATAGCAGACAAGCCGACGAGTTGGAAGAACTGGTTGGCATCGATTCTTGATTTGCCCAAAAATGCTATCGTCCGACTGGTTTCTCAACGGCCAGCTATCGAGATTCATCACCTGCGTTCAGAATTACCCAGCCCAGACAGGCTTGCCAAGTCAGTAGAGAGACTCTTTGGGTCAATTCAACAAAACTCGGTATAAATCGCGCCCAACACGGCGTGCAGCCGGGTGAAGGCGGTCAACGAATCGACAGCGGATAAGCGAATGTCCGCATCGGCGAGCAGTTTGTAGATTTGGATTGAGGTCGGCAAGCAATGCACTTGTTCCGCAGGCAGCGCCCAACACGGCGTCCCCCAGAGGACGGGGATTTCATGCAGCCGCTACCAACTTCATAAGTCTTCAACGCACCGCGCGGACTGCTCATCACAACCCGCGCGTTTCGTATGCGATTCAACCTCGCCGCCTGGCCGGACGCGACCAAAGACCTCGGAGGTTTTCATTGACAGACCGGCATTGACTGATCGTCATTCAAGTGTGCCAGTCGGCCTCGCTCGCCAGCCCACCAGAACCTCCGAGGTCTACCGCGCCAAGCTCAGGTAAGACTTTGGCTCGTCAGCGCGTCTGGTCAAGTGAAGTAGTCGCCTGGTGAGTAACGCCAGAGAAACTAAGTGAGGCAAACATCATGATTAAGACACGCTCGACCCGCACATCCAAGCCAACTGCCCTGGAAGCATTTCGCGCTGAGAAAGATCGATTCTTTGGGGGACA
The DNA here is from genome assembly GCA_041738395.1 of Thermoflexales bacterium. Taxonomy (GTDB): domain Bacteria; phylum Chloroflexota; class Anaerolineae; order Fen-1058; family Fen-1058; genus Fen-1058. The sequence goes on along the minus strand of JBGSPW010000119.1, from coordinate 61,068 downwards.
CGCCCAGAGTCCACTTGAGCCTGACCACAAGCGTCAGTTCAAGGGCCTGAATTATTTCCCGGAGAATCCCGCCCTGCGGCTGGAGGTCACAGTCGATAAGTTTACCGGGCATGACGAAGTCCAGATGCAGACCACCACGGGCGGGACTCAGACGTATGTCCGCTACGGCAAAATCAAATTCACGGTTGATGGCCAAACGGCCGAACTCACGCTGTTTTCCAACGAACACGGCTTCTTTCTGCCGTTTGCCGATGCCCTCGCCGGAACCGAAACGTATGGCGCCGGCCGTTACTTGGAGCCTGACGAACTCGGTCATGACAAATTTCGGGTGGATTTCAACCTGGCCTACAATCCGTATTGTGCATATAGCGATCGCTGGGCCTGCCCGGTGACTCCGCGCGAGAATCGGCTGAAAGTGGCCATTCGTGCCGGCGAGAAGGTGTTTCACAACTAATCGTAACTGCTCAGCCTGCGTCACGGGAGCACTGCACCGCATGTGTTGCGAGCGCTTTCGCCAGGCGCGCCCCCGCGCATAGCGCGGACAGGGCGTTGCGAAGCAATCTCAGGGCCGATTGGAGGGAGATTGCTTCGTTCCTCGCAATGACGGGTAGGGACAGCTAATCGACAGTTGGGCGATCACCCCATCGATCAATACTTACAGACTGAGCGCAACCGATTTTTCGGTTGCGCTCAGTTGGTACCTGTCCACGCATACCCTCTTCAGGCCACCAGCCGACATCGATTAGAGCGAATCCAGTTTGATTTACGGCTCTGTCATTCCCGCGCGCTTCTGGCGGGAATCCAGCAAGCCTATCAGACTGGATGCCCGACAGAAGCATTCGGGCATGACGACCAGCCACCCTCACGAGCGTTGCCCACCACTCTGCTGGATCAACTTGGCGATGAGCGCCGTCCAGCCGGTTTGATGGCTGGCCCCCAGGCCCGCGCCAGTGTCACCGTGAAAGTATTCATGGAACAACACGTAATCGCGCCAGTGCGGATCGGTTTGGAACACGCCCGTGCCGCCATAAATCGGCCGGCGGCCGTTGGCATCGCGCAGAAACAGGCTAATCAAGCGCTGTGAGAGATCGGTGGAAACCTCGTGCAGCGATTGGTATTGCCCCGAGCCGGTGGGCGACTCGACGCGGAAATCATCGCTGTAGTAGTGATGAAACTTTTGCAGCGATTCGATGATGAGGTAGTTGACGGGCAGCCAGATCGGCCCGCGCCAGTTGGAGTTACCGCCAAACAGGCCGCTGCGTGATTCCGCCGGTTCGTAGTCGACACGATATTCCTGCCCGTCGATGCGCAGCACATACGGGTTGCTCTCGTGATACTTCGACAACGCGCGCACGCCATAGTCCGCTAGAAACTCAGCCGGATCGAGCAGCCGCTTGAGCACGCGCTTCAAGCGATGCCCGCGCAGCAAAGCCAGCAGACGGCGTTCACCCCGGCCCGGCACTTCCCACTGTGAGACCAGGCTGGCTAAATCAGGCCGCTCCGTCAGGAACCAATCCATGCGGCGCTTGAAGCGCGGCAACCGATCGAGCACATCCGGCTCGATCGTCTCGACGGCGAACAGCGGGATCAGCCCGACCAGCGATCGGACTTTCAAGCGCCGGTTGGTGTGATCGAGATGCAGGACATCGTAGAAGAACTCATCGTCGTGATCCCACAGTTCCAGCCCCTCGCCGCCGAGGTTATTCAATGCGCCCGCAATGTACATGAAATGCTCGAAGAACTTGGTGGCGACATCTTCATACGCCGGCTTCGTGCGCGCTAATTCCAGCGCGATCGCCATCAGGTTGAGACAGTACATCCCCATCCAACTCGTGCCGTCGCTTTGTTCGATGTGACCGCCGGTGGGCAGCGGCGCGCTCCGATCGAACACGCCGATATTATCGAGGCCCAGAAAGCCGCCCTGAAAGACGTTCATCCCTTCCGCGTCTTTGCGATTGACCCACCACGTGAAGTTCAAGAGCAACTTGTGGAAGACCCGCTCCAGGAAATCAGTATCGCCGACGCCAGTGAGTTTCTTGTCGATCTTGTACACGCGCCACGCCGCCCAGGCGTGCACCGGGGGATTCACGTCGCTCAAGGCCCACTCGTAGGCGGGCAGCTGACCGTTCGGGTGCATGTACCATTCGCGCAGTATCAGGATTAGCTGGCGTTTGGCAAAGGCCGGATCGATCATCGCCAGCGGCACGCAGTGAAACGCCAGATCCCACGCGGCGTACCACGGATATTCCCATTTGTCCGGCATGGAGATGATGTCCTGATTGTAGAGATGCGTCCACTGCGAGTTGCGCCCCGTCAGGCGCGAGGCGGGCGGACGCGGTCCTTTGGGGTCGCCCTTTAACCACGTGTTGACCTCGTAGTGATACCACTGCTTCGTCCATAACAGGCCCGCCCACGCCTGACGCTGCACATTGCGCTCATCAGCGCCGAGGTCGTCGCGTTGGATTTCAGCATAGAACTCATCGGCTTCGCGGCGACGATCCTCAAATACCGGGTCGAACTGATCGAAGGGCCGCGTCGTAAATCGATCGGACAGGCGCAGCTGCACGGTGCTTGATTCGCCCGCGCCGACGGTCAGGGCATAGTACGCGGCGGCCTTCGTGCCCACTTGCCGAGGATTCACTGCCGTTTTGTCGCGGTGGATCACGTAGTCGTGAAACGCATCTTTTACATAGGGCGTGTCGTTCGCGACGCCCCACAGCCGTTCCTTGTTAGTGTCGTTCTCGGTAAACAACAGCTCCGGCCGGCCGGGGGTCATGTTGCAGTAGAACCAGCGCTCACCCAGCACCGGATGCTGCGCGCCGATGGCGCACTCGTTGATCACGCGCAGCTGCGGCCGGGCGGATGTGTCCCACGACCACGTATTCCGAAACCAGAGCTGCGGCAAAACGTGCAGGTCGGCGGCCTCCGGCCCCCGATTGGCGATCGTGATCTTGATGAACACGTCATCCGGGGTGGCTTTGGCATACTCGATGAAGACGTCGAAGTAGCGTTGGTCATTAAAGACCCCGGTATCGAGCAGCTCAAACTCCGGTGCGCCGCGATCGCGCCGGCGGTTGTCTTCAATCAGTTGTTCGTACGGAAAACGCGCCTGGGGATATTTGTACAACATCTTCATGTACGAGTGCGTCGGCGTGTTGTCGAGATAGAAGTAGTATTCCTTGACATCTTCGCCGTGATTGCCTTCGTTGCCCGTCAGGCCGAAGTAGCGCTCCTTCAAGATGGGATCCCGGCCGTTCCACAGCGCCAGCCCAAAGCATAAGAACTGATTTCGATCACAGAGACCGCCCAGACCGTCTTCGTTCCAGCGATAGGCGCGACTGCGGGCGTGATCGTGCGGCAAATAGTCCCAGGCCGTGCCATCGCCGCTGTAGTCTTCGCGCACCGTGCCCCAGGCCCGCTCGCTGAGATACGGCCCCCACTTCTTCCAATCGGCGTGCCGATCGGTTGTGGCTTGCAAACGTTGATATTCAAGCGTGTTGAGTATGGACATGGTCGCTCGCTGAGTTGGGTTTTCGGTGTGCCAGACTGTAGGGCCGGGGCGCAAACCATCCCCTCAAGTTACAGACGCGTATGACGTGCCTGATCTTACACGTTCAGAATGATTGACTTTTCCGCGCCCGCCCGCATGTGCTAGCTCAGCCGCTGAGGGCCGAGAACGAAAAGCGCAAGCCCCGGCAAAGGTCGGGACTTGCGCCACTGAACGAGCCATTTGAGCGACGATGCTAGGCGGCCGACGCTTGCACCGCGCGCAGCAACGCCTCGAATTCTTCGCGGCAATCCATGCACCGATCGAGATGATCCTGCACCAACGGCATGGCCTCGGCCGCGTTCTTGCCCGCCAACACCAGCTCGGCAAACTGATCGAGCTGCGCGAAGCAATCATCGCAGCCGATTTCATCCGGCCGGGTGTTGACGATGCTGCCGACCATTTTCTTGAGTGTCTTCAAATTCAGGGCCATCACGACCTCCCACCTACTAGACGCGCCGTTGTTGCCGGTTCTTACTGATCAGCCAATTCGGCCAGCATGTCCTGCACGGATAAGCCCTGCGCCGCCAGACGTTTCTGCATCCGCTGCCGGGCGTCGTGCATCAACTTGTACAGCGCATTGCGGTTGGTGTTCATCCGCCGCGCCACTTCCTCCAGCGCCATCCCGTTGACCATCACAGCCTGCATCGCTTGCCGCTGCCGGTCGGTGAGTTCTTCCATCATCATCTGTTGCACCATCATCATAACCGAGTCGCGCGCCATCACCCGCTCAGGGGACGGCGCCGGATCGGCGAACTCGACCGGCATCGCGTCCGGCTCGTCCGGCGTCAAGTCGTCCAGCGACACATCGCGCCAACGGCGGCGGCGCAGCTCGGTCAGCGCTACGCGGACCGCCACTTTCTGCGCCCATGTGGTAAACCGGCTCTCGCCTCGAAAGGTCTCCAGACTGCGCAAGATCTTCACTAAAGCGTCTTGCACGAAGTCCTCGATGGCGGCCTCCGGATCGGCGCGCAGCCGATCGGCCAGGGCAAAGCCGAGACCACGGATCAGCAGCGCCCGCAAATCGGCCAGGGCCTGATCGTCGGGTGTGTCCTGCAGGGCGGCCAGCCAGTCGTCATTCGAGCGGTTAAGCATGGAAGGAATCGCCTTTCTTCATCACCGCCCGAATTGTATCACAGGCGGGGTAAGAATTGGTCGAATGGCGTCGTCAAGGCAGTGACGAGAGCGATACGCCGCGGGCGTGAGGTTCCGTCGAAAATTCAAATCAAATCTCGGAGGAAAACAACATGGCAACTCTGGCAACGGTGAAACCGAATACAGTGAGCGGCGTGAAGGCGGGCATTGTGGCCGGGCTGGGTGGCGGTCTGGTCTTTGGGATGTTGATGGCCATGATGAATATGCTGCCGATGGTGGCGGGTCTCGTGAAATCCGATAGTCCCGTCGTCGGCTTCCTCGTTCACATGGGCATCAGCGCGTTCATCGGCGCGGTCTACGGCATGATCGGCAGTCGCCTACCGTCGCGCGGCCTCGCGCTGATCGTGGTCGGCGCGGTGTACGGCATGGTCTGGTGGGTGCTGGGCGCGTTGATTGCGATGCCGCTGCTGCTGGGCATGTCGCAGATGGTCTTCGTGATCGAGCAGACACAGATCATGAGCCTGATGGGTCACGTGATTTACGGCGTCATTACGGTCCTGCTGTTTGTGCCGCTGAGCAAGCGGCTGTAGGGCATACGGGTGAATTGTCGGACTAACGGTGCTACAATTCGCCTGTCTCGCCGGGCCAGATCGGATCTGGCCCGGCCCCACACAAAGTGCCAGGAGTGAACGTCCGTGCGCATCCCCGCTTTAACGACGCAGCAAATGATCGAGGTCGATCGCTTGATGATCGAAGACTACGGCATTCAGCTCATCCAGATGATGGAGAACGCGGGTCGCCAGCTCGCGGAGCAAGCCCACCGCATGTCAGGCAGCGTGCTCGGCCGCAAGGTCGTCGTACTGTGTGGCGCGGGCAACAACGGCGGCGGCGGCATGGTGGCGGCGCGGCATTTGCACAATCGCGGGGCACGGGTTCAAGTCAAACTGATCGCCAATCCAGATCAGCTCAAGACTATTCCCGCGCATCAATATCGCAGTCTGCAAGCGATGGGGCTGATTACCGATCACGATCCCGATCTCGCCCAGGCGGACTTGATCATCGATGCGTTGATCGGCTACGGTCTGGTCGGCCAACCGCGCGACCCGATCGCCGAGTGGATCGATCGAGCGAATGCGGCCGGCCGCCCGATCCTGTCCCTTGATGCGCCGTCCGGCCTGGACACCTCAACGGGCGCGGCAAGTTCGCGCAGCATTCGCGCGACGGCGACCCTGACGCTCGCTCTGCCCAAAATCGGTTTGGTCACACCCGCTGCTCAAGCGTGGGTGGGCGAATTGTATCTGGCCGATATCAGCGTCCCACCGGAGTTATATGCCCGGCCATCATTGGGGTTGACGGTCGGCTCGATTTTTGCGGACGATTCAATCATTTGTGTGGAGTGAGTGCCTATGGCCGAGTGGCTGCAACTTTGTCGATCGCGATCAGTCGTGCGGCGCGCGCTCGCCTCAGCCCTGATCGTCGGGGCTATTCTCATCACCATCAACCACGGCGATGCTATTCTGCGCGGCCAGATCGATCAAGACCGCGTGTTGAAAATGATTTTGACCGTGTGCGTGCCGTATCTGGTTTCGACAATTTCCAGCGTCAGTACGATCAGACACATGCACAAGCAATCAAGCAAGCAATCATAGCGAAAGGTGTATTCATGGATCAGCAAATTACCGTTTACAGCACCGTCTGGTGCCCCGATTGCAAACGCGCCAAGCGCTTCTTCGCCGAACAGCGCGTGCCCTACGTCAACGTGGACATCGAACAGGATGCCGCCGCGATGGCGTATGTTGAGCGCGTGAACAACGGACTGCACAGCATTCCGACGATTGTGTTTCCCGATGGCTCGATCCTGGTCGAACCGTCGAATGCGCAGCTGGCCGAGAAATTGGGTCTGCAAACGAAAGCCCAATTGCCTTGCTACGACTCGATCGTCATCGGTGGCGGCCCGGCGGGTCTGACGGCGGCCCTGTACATGGCCCGCGAAGGACTGGATACGCTGGTGATCGAGAAGGCCGGGCTGGGCGGACAAGCGGGGATAACTCAAACGCTCGATAATTTCCCCGGCTTTGACGAAGGCATCGCGGGGGCTGAGTTTGCCGATCGGTTGGGCAACCAGGCGCGGCGCTTCGGCGTCGAGATTCTGCAAGCTCAGAATGTGGTCGACATCTCGCCCGACGGTCCGTACCTGTGCATCACGACCGGTGATGGCGCGCGCTATGGCACGAAGGCGGCACTGTTGACGACTGGTGCCCGCTATCGGCGACTCAACGTGCCGGGTGAAGATGATCTGATCGGCATCAACGTGCATTTCTGTGCCACCTGCGACGGCGCATTCTACAAGGGCAAGAAAGTGCTGGTGGTCGGCGGCGGCAACAGCGGCTTTGAAGAAGGTCTGTTCTTGACCAAGTTTGCGGCCCAGGTTGATATTGTGGAGTTCCTGCCCGAAGTGAAGGCCAGCCAGATTTTGCAGCAAAAGGTGGCCGAGATGCCCAACATGACGGTGACCGTCAATCATGCGGTGAAGGAATTCAAGGGCAAAAACAAACTCACCGCCGTGGTCGTCGAAGATCGCGCCACAGGCGAGTTAAAGCACTGGCAGTATGATGGGGTCTTTGTCTTCATCGGCCTGTCGCCGAATACGGATTTAGTGAAGGATAAAGTGGAGCTCGATCGGTACGGTTTCGTGGTGACGGATAAGGCGCTGATGACGTCGTTGCCAGGCTTGTTTGTCGCGGGCGATGTGCGCTCAGGCTCAACCAAACAGGCCGCCTCGGCGACCGGTGAAGGGGCGACTGCCGCGCTGATGATCCGTGAATATCTCAAGCAGGTAGGTTAATCCATGCTCGATTCAATTCAGATCGGTCAACCCTTGCCTGATCTTCAGGTGCAGACCGGCGAGGGTCAATCACTGGCACTGGACTCCCTGATCGGCGCGCCGGGCGCCTTGCTGAATTTCATGCACGGCACGTGGTGTCCGGAGTGCGTCAATCAGCTGCGCAGTCTGCAACGACATCAGGCTGCTATCGCGGCGACGGGAGCGAAGGTCATCGTCATCATCGCCGATGTGCCGGCACACGTGGCGGCCTTTCAACTGGCGGCCCAATCGTCCGTCGCCTATACGGTCGTGGCCGATCCGGCGGCCAGCACGCATCATCAGATCGGGGCGGGTGAGGATACGGCCATGATTGTTGTCGATGCCCGGCGCATCGTCCGCTACTGTGCGATCTGGCGCGACCATCGCGACCATCCCGGCTATCAGGCCATTCTACAAACGCTGCAGAATCTTAATAACCCCAACCAGCCATGAAGCGGCTGGCGCAGCCGCCTGGGCTGAAGGCATGATCACGTGTGGGGCGACGCTATGATCAACACTGAGGCAGTGCGAAGCCTCCCCGCGGGACTGCAACGCACCTACCACACCGTCCGCGATAAATGGGATCCGCATTTTGAGTGGGTCGTCAACGATTCCAGTCCGTGGACGTTGCTCCAGCAGCCATTGTCGAGAACGGCGTTGGCATTGGTCGGGACGTGTGGCGCATATCGACGCAATATCGATTGCGCGTTCGACGCCTCCAACTTCTACGGCGATCCGTCATTCAAGGAGATTCCGCGCGATACCCCGCCGGCTGATCTTGCTTTAGCACACACCCACTTCAACCACGAGCACGTGGATCAGGCTGCAGGCGTCGGTTTTCCGCTGACAGCACTGATCGAGCTGGAGCATGAAGGCTTGATCGATCGAGTCGTTGATCCCGCGATCAGTTTCTCCGGTTATCTGCCTCAACCGCGACAACTGATCAAGGACACCGCGCGCGCCGCTGCCCGGCGCTTGCTGGAAGCCGGCGCGCAGGCCGCCCTGCTCGTGCCGTGTTGACCCATTTGCTAACAGTCCGTTGGACTGATTGCACGCGTGTTCGAAGAGGCGGGTATCGCGACGTGTGCATCAATCTGCGCCGCGAGGTTGCTCAGAACGTCAAACCACCGCGCACGCTGTTCGTCAAGTTCCCGTTTGGCGCGCCGCTTGGCCCGGCCGACGATATTGCCACGCATCGCGCTGTGATTCAAGAAGCGCTGACTGTGATGACCTCTGCAACCGAACCCGGCATGATTGCTGATTCATCTCTCATGTGGAGAGGGTGAATACCCGTATGCAATCAACTCCGCGGGACAAAGTATCCCAAGCAAGACTGGCGACGATCGCCACAGCGGAGACCTAGCCATCAAACGCCACCGTGGGCGTCGAACGTTTCGGCATGTACGCATACATCACATCCGTTCGATGCAGATTATGCCCCAGCCATACACCTGCGTTGCGCGACAGAGCGGTGGGGGCAAGGCGAGTGTCGCTAACGAGGATTGGTCCTGCCCCATTTCTCGACGCCAGGCGTCCCACCCACACCCGCTGGGGCGTAGGACATGGGCAAGAAAATCAGTTGAAGGTGAGAGTTGAAGCCGGGGAGAAAAGACTCAAAATAGAAACAGCCCCGTGATGCGACAGCCAGGGCGGAGATCCAGTGCAAGCAGGCAACAAAATGAAAATAACCGATCAATCGCCACCGATGACGAGCAGCCTACCTTTCAACAATGAATCTGCATTCGATCGTTTCTATTACCATCACGCCCTGACCGAACGGCGTGACGATCTTCGCACCCACGAGCAGGCCGAACGCAATGAGATGGACGCTGACCTGTGGCAAATCTACGGATGGTCGAGTAGTCAACCCCAACCCTGAAAGCATTTGACACCGATATAACTTTCTGATAAACTTCACTCATCGGGCGAATAAAAATAAGTCCGACCACGAGACGGTTCTAGTCAGGTGCTGATTTTCTTCTCATCACTTGACGACACTGGGATGCCCACAAAAAGCATTCTGAGCCGGTTTGTTGAGTCCTTTAGGTTCTCATAGGTCGCTTAGCAGCGAGCGAACTGTTGGACTCACCAATACGTTTAGCAGCACCTGAAACTACCAGGGTGCCTGGGCGTCTCGTGGCCAAAACTATTTTTTCAACCTTTGACGGCCGTACACTCAACCAGGTGTACGGCCGTTTTTGTTTTTAGCAATCAACACTGACAGGAGGAACAAGTCGATGAGCAATGACGAGTTTGTGATTTACCCGATTAGACTCACCCGAACCACCTACAACAGATTGGGTGATAAGTCGCGGGCGTTGGAGATTAGTCGGGCCGACCTTATCCGCATGGTTTTGCGTGAAGCAGTGAAGGCCGAAGCGCCGGCCGGGGCGATTCAGGCGCCCCGGCCGGCGGCGGAGGCGCAACATGCGTGAATCGACACCCAATCAACGCGCCGAGCGCCAATTGCGCGCGGCCTATCGGCTGATTTTGACGTGGCCGATCAAGCACCAACAAACCCCGGACGCTGGCAATCTTGGCGGAGCGACAGCGACCGGGGCGGGCAGCATCACCACCACGCCACAGTGTGGGGGCGATACCGATCAAGAGTGTAGCCGCAATGACTCAAAAGCACAACCGCCAGATCGCGGGCAACGATCGGATGGCAGTGGACAATGTAGTGATGTCTGACCAACCTCGTTCTACCGCAGAAACTCGTGCAAAACAAGCTTTATCGGGCCAGCATCTATCGATGTTGTGCGAGGACAGCGGCATCAGCGATGCGGCTATCGCGGCGCGCGGCTATTTCACCGCCACCGATCCCGCTGATCTGTTAGAACTTGGCTTTGCCCCATCGCAGTGCAAGACCGCGCAGATACCCGGTCTAGTCATTCCCATCTTCGGCCCCGACGGTGGAAATAGTCTGTATCAGTACCGGCCTGACAATTCCCGTGTTGAAATTCAGCGCAATAGACCCATGTTGCCCGATGGGACGCGGCCGAATAAGGTCATCAAGTACGAAACCCTTCAGGGCGCGAAGTTGAGAATAGATTGCCCGCCGATCTGCCGATCCAAATTGGCTGATGTGAGTGCGCGGCTCTTCGTCACGGAAGGGATCAAGAAAGCCGATGCGCTGGCATCGCGTGGCGAATGCGCCATCGGATTACTGGGCGTGTGGAACTGGCGCGACAAGCAAGGTCCCTTGCCTGACTGGGAGTACGTGCCATTGAAGGGCCGGCTGGTTTACATCGCTTACGACAATGACGTATCGACCAAATCCAGCGTCTATCAGGCCATAGTCAGGCTCAAGCGGTTTCTGGAAAGCCGAGGCGCGATCGTCAAGATTATCTATCTGCCCAGGAACGATGGCGAAAAGCTAGGCATCGATGACTTTCTCGCCCAGGGCCACAGCATTGATGAGTTGTTCAACTTCTCCAGCGAACTTCGCACACCCGATTCTGCTTCGCGCCTGAACGAAGCCGTCAAGAATTCGACTAAGCCGGATCTGCCGGGCATCGTGGTATCCGATAGGCAACTGCGCGATACGATGCGCGAGTCTGTTGAGGCATTGGCAAAACGAAATCACCCGGCGGTATTGTTTGTGCGGACCGGCCGCCTTGTGCGGCTGGTCCACACCGAACGAGAAACACCGCAGATCGAAGATGTGCCACTGCCGGCCATGCGCGTGGCGCTGTCGGAGTCGGCCAATTTCTTCACCGAGGGACGCGACAAGTTGACGGCGACCCACCCGCCCCGCGACGTGGCCGAGGGTATTCTGAACATGGGCGAATGGCCCCTGCCTCCGCTGTTGGGCGTGGCGACCTGCCCTCAAGTGCGGCCCGACGGAAGCCTGCTCACTGTACCTGGCTACGACGCTGTGACGCGCGTGATCTACGCGCCATCGCCCGACCTGACGATCGGAACTGTGCCCATGACGCCCACGCCCGAAGATGTGCAGCTGGCCGTTAAGGCTATCACAACGCCCTTCACACAGTTCCCCTTCGTAGGTGATGCAGACCGGGCTAACTTCATCGGCTTGTTACTCACGCCCTTCTTGCGAACCGCAATTCGCGGCCCGGTGCCGCTGGCCGGAATCTCTGCCACCGCCCCTGGCACGGGCAAAAGTCTGTTGGCCCGGTCGGTGATCCGGCTTGCCACTGGCAGCGATGCGTCATTTGCTAATTGGCCGGAGGATGACACTGAACTCCGCAAATTCACCACTACATCGCTACGAGCGGGCGGCATGTTCATCGCCCTCGACAACGTATCGTGTGTGATGCGAAGCGATGTCCTCTCGCAAGCCCTCACCTGCGAGGTATGGCAAGACCGCCTGCTGGGTGGAAATGTTCAGGTTGAAGTCCCTAACCGCGTAATCTGGATCGCCACCGGCAACAACCTCGAAATAGCCGGCGACCTGGTGCGGCGCTGTTACCGCATTACACTCGACGCCGATCTTCCTCAGCCGTGGGAGCGCAGCGGTTTTGCTATTCGTGATCTAACCAGACATCTCTCCAGTCATCGTGGCGTGATGATCACCGCCCTGCTTACGCTGGCGCGGGCCTGGTATGCGCGGAGGTGTCCGGCGGGTGACGTTGTGCCGATGGGCAGCTTTGAGGAGTGGTCGCGCATCATTGGCGGCATCCTGCAGTCTGCCGGCATTGCAGGCTTCCTGGGCAATCGTGCTGAACTGTATGCCGACAGCGACGCGCAAGAGTGGGAAGAATTTCTGAGCGCGTGGTATACGCGCTATGCCAAAGACCCACAAGCACTGAGCGATGTGGTTAAAGCGCTGGTTGATGAACCGGCCTTCGCAGAAACTCTCCCCGGCGACTTGCGGGACGCCCTGACCGCCTATAAGAACGGAAATGCCAAACTCAGCCCGTCAAAGCGGCTGGGTAAGGCGTTGGGTAAATCTGAGGGGCGGCTGTTCGGCACCAACGAGGTAGCCTACAAGGCCAAAAAATACAACGACAAGCACTCAAAATCGAGCAGATGGTATGTTCTGATGGGCAATTCTGCGGGGTATGCGGGGAGTGCGGATTTGTTTCCAACTCAAACGAGTTTTGAAACAGGTGATCAACACGAAATTGCAGGTGTGCATGATCAGGTGATCCCAAACGGTTTTGGGCCGAAAATCTTGCCGCACTCCCCGCATACCCCGCAACCTGACAGTCAAGAAATCGAGGAATTTGAACTATGACACCCCGCGAACTACTGACCGACCTGACCGCTCGCGGGGTGGTCCTAACCCGCAACGGCGACAAGCTGGGTGTGAAGGCGCTGCCCGGCACACTCACCGCCGACGACCGTGCCAACCTCGCCCGCTTCAAGCTGGCGCTGCTATCACTGCTCGACCCAACCCTGCCGGCCCTGGCCGACTTCGCGCCGACGCTGAACGATATTGCAGACGGCATACTGGATAAGATGGGCTTGGAAGTCGCGCAGTTCGACAACAACCTAAACGGCTGGCTGTGGCAGCCGGTCATCTACGTAAGAGCGAAGTAGCATGACCACGTGCCTGCACACTGCCATCCGCGAGAAGAACGTCGCCTTTGCGCGTCTCCATGCAATGCAGACCGCCGTCGCCCGCTGGCCGCATACGGCCATTCCACTGCCCGCGAAGATGGCGGCCGAACAACTCGCCGCCGAGATTGAATACCAGCAAGCCCAGGCCCGCGTCGATGAACTTTTGCAGTGCAGGCGCGACCTGGCCTGTAATCTCTGGCCGCCGATCGGTGCGGACTTAGCACAACGAACTGCACGCGAGGTAACAACATGACGCCATCCCCCAAACAACAGCAATGTGCGGCAAAGACTGCAAAAGGCGCACAGTGCGCGAGGCCAACCTTGAAAGGCGGAAGGTATTGCTTCTCGCACTCGCCCGAACACCAAGCGGAAGCGCAGGCCGCCCGCAAGTTGGGTGGTACTCATCGAAAGATCGCCCGCGTGTCCGGTGATGATCCGATCGTGATCGTCAATGTCGCGGATGTATGGACGTTTTCAATTACCTGACAAGCGTGAGGTCACACAGGGCGAACTCGATACGCTCCTGCACGGCGCGAGCGGCCGGCTATTGATTCTCCGTATTCGGCCATAAGCCAATCACACATCACCCTGCCTATCGAATCATTGGCGCGTGCCAACGTCCCATAAGATGCCTTGTCGGGCATCAGCAGCACCAGCACTTTAACAATCGAATCGAGTTTATAGCGCGTGTCTTTTGCATCACGGCGCGGCCTGTGTTACTATCGAGTCACATTACACCGGATGGTGAGTTATGCCTGAAGGCTACATCACGACGGCTGAGGCGGCAAGGATCAGTGGCTATCACGCCCGTCACATCCAACGGCTAGTCAGAGAGAAGAAAATCAAGGCCCAGAAATGGGGTATCCAGTGGCAAGTCGATCGGGCTAGCTTGCTGACCTACATGCAGACCGTTGAAAAGAGCGGGGCAAAACGGGGGCCAAAAACAGCGACTTGACAGGGTATGGTATAATGTGCTAAGTAGTCACATTTAATTCAGTAGCAACGGGCGGCGCATCTCCTGCAAGAGACACGACGCCCTAACCTAAACGAGCCGGGTTAAGCGGCGCGCCTGGGCTGTGGACATTTTACACCACACCTAAGCAGAACGCTAACCATTCCGGTTGGCGTTTTTCGTTTCTGCCGGCTGAGCGGCTGGGTGAAGTTTTCGTGACGCTTAAGTCTTTCACGAACAAGCGAGTGAATACCAGTGAATCTCGACAATGCCGCCGTCATCTTCTCAGCCGGTATCGCCGCATTGGCCGTGGCCTTTGCAGCCGGCATGTACCACGCGAATAAGCGGCCGATCAATGTCCATCAGGAACAACACAACCACGCCGCGCCGGTGACGGTCACGACATCGAGCGACACGATCGGGCCGAAGTTGATCGGCGGGTTAGTGGTGCTGTTGGTGATCGGCCTGGCGGCGGCCCTGGTGATTCAAGCCGTGACGACATTCACGGCGGCATTGGGCAGCGAGGTCAACCGCATTGGGCGCGACCTCGAACGCACATTCAACCCACCGGCAGTGCCTATTGCTGCACCTGTGCCCGTTGCCGTGCCGACGGTTGCGCCCATCCAGCAACCCGCGCCCGTAACTGTGCCACACACCGCGCCGGTTCAGGTGGAACACCCGCTCGTGATCGTGCCTGATCGTCAATTCCAGATCACCGATCTGCTGGTGCCGGTGCTCGTGGGAGTGCTGGTGTTTGATGCGGTCGGCATGGCGATCTTAATGCGCCGCAAGCGCAAGCCCAGCCCAGCGGCACCCGCGCAACACAACATCTCAGCGCGTGAAGTGTACGGGGTTGCAACCGTAATCGATCGGGCGCAGACAAGGATCGAACGATGAACAATCAGATCGAAACTCAACGCCTCAGCCTGCTGGCGGACTGGGCAAAGCGCATCGAAGCGGCGGCGGCGCGCGGTGTGTTTGGCAAACCGATCATACTCCGCAGCGTAACGCGTATTGCTGGCCCGCGCGCGGCGGCCCTGTTGTTCGACGCCGGCCTCGACGCCGGGGCGCTGTTGCGCGGCCTGCAGGCCGACGACCTGGCAACGGCGCGGCAATTGATCCCGTTCGCGTTCGATGGTGAACCGCAAGCCTTCATGCAGGAACGCACGGTAAGGGTTGAGGTCGGCTGGCCGCAGGACTTGGCCGACGATAACGTGAGCCTCCGATCGCTTGCGCGCTACCCAAAGAACGGCGGACGCTGGCTGATCGGGCGCAACGAGCGCGGCGATGTGCCGGTGGGTGTGCTCGACGACGCGATCCCGCACTGGTTGATCAGCGGACAAACGGGCAGCGGCAAGTCGACGGCGCTGATCAGCGCGATCGGCCAACTATCCGCCGACCCATTGAACCGTCTGGTATTGATCGACGCCAAACACGGCGCGTCATTCAAAGTGGTTGCCCAGGCGCGCGGTATGGTGGGGCCGCTGGCCGTTGACGTGCCATCTGCACGAGCCGCGTTACTGTGGGCAGCCCGTGAAATGGGCAACCGCTACATCGACAAGCGCGACGATCGCCGCTTGATTGTCGTCATCGACGAACTGCAAGACTTGACGAACGACGCCAAAGCCGCCGAAGCCTTGCGGCGATTGGTTGCCCAGGGGCGCGGCGCAGCCGTTCACGTTCTGGCGGCCACGCAGCACCCCGTCGTCGCCGCGTTGGGTGGTCCAACGGTGGGGCGCAATCTGGTCGGGCGGCTGGCTTTGCGCGTGAGTGATGCTGATGCAAGCCGCGTAGCAGTGGGTGCATCATTCCCGCGCGCCGATCATCTGCTCGGACGGGGTGACGCCTACCTCGTCAAGCCATCCGTAACCCATCGGTGCCAAGTCGCGTTCTTCGATCGGGAACTGTTGATCGGGCAGCCGGACATGGTCGATTGGCCGGAAGATGACGACGTTCTGCCCGATGTTTCAACCTGGCCCAGCGGCGCAGAGATGGGCGCGGCCCTGGTGAGTGCCCAGCGAGACGAGGGGCGCGTCAAATTTCAGCGGGCATTGAAAGACGCTGGCCTATCGGCCGCGAACGATAAGGCCGTGCGTCTGTTACGGCTGGCGCGTGAATCGCTGGACTGGCTGGCTGGCAGCGGCTTCGCCGTCCGTCCGTCCGACGACACGGACACACCCTAAAACGTCCTACAGGACACGCCGGACGGTGATTGGCGCGCGTGACTAAAGCCGGACGGACGGACGGACGAAGAACATGGAGGACGGATGAATAGCTCAGAGTGGAAACGTATCAGAAACGAATTTGCATTTTACGTTGGCTTAACCGTCATCATTCTGGCGGTGCTGGGCGGCATCGGGTTGGGCATCTACGCACTGATCGGTGAACTCACGCCCGGCGGGATTCACTTGTTAGCAACTGGCGAAGCGTTTGCCGTCTTATTCGCTTACTGGCTGGGCCTGCAAGTCGCCAGGTCGCACAAGGCCGGCTTTCAACAGGGTATCGACCTGAAACTATCGGCGCGTGAACGAGCCGCCGAAACAAATCGCGCGCCCAGGCCAGTGCAAACGGCGCAGCCGTTCAAAGCGCAGCACGACGATCTGCTACCGCGCGTTGGGACAATGCAAATCATCGACGCCCCGATCGGGCGCGGTGACATCGTAGACTGAAAGGACTTCATCATGAGACTGCCACACTTCAACAAGACGCAAGTACAAATCATCATCGGGTTGTCGGCATTGGCCGGGATGTTGCTTTATAACTGGACACACACGGGCGGGCTGTTGGCCGGCTACGTGCGACCGGATTTCATCGGCTACATTGCGGCGGCAGGCATTGAATTGGCGATTGTCGGCCTATCATTGCGGATTGCCGACTTACGCAAGCAACACATTGACGCCCGTTTTTTTGTGGCAACCCTGATTGCCGTAGTTGTCGTCTCTGCTCTGGCGAACGTGGCCGAAGGGTACGCCGTCAAGTTTGGCGAAGTGCTGACACTTGCCAACATTGGCCGATTGGACTTTGTACAGGCTGTGGTGTCACTGGCGGCAACCGGGCTGTTATCACTCGTCACGTTTGCCCTTGCCGAGATTGTAGGCGGTGACATCACGTCGGCGGTGACAAGTGTCAAGCCTGACACTGACAAGATTGGGCAGTTCATGGCCGATGTTACGCAGCGTTTGGCCGACGCTATGCAGCGGCTTGACGGTGTGGCGCAACAGATGACAGATACACAGGCCGTGGTGACAGGTGTCACTGTCATGGGCGACGAGTTACGCGCATCAGTGACAAGTGTCAATCTGTTGGGTGGCGACTTGCGGGCCGCGTTGGAAAGTGTCACCCAACTGCGTGTGGACATGCTGACAGGTGACACTACCAGTGGACAGGCGCGAGTCGTCAAAGGTGACACCGATCAAGCCAAAGTGCAAGCGTTGGGCACATTGATCACTTACATGACAGGCAAGCCCGATGCAAGTGTAAGCGAACTAGCCAAAGTGATCGGGCGAAGTCGGGCAACCGTTTACAACTATCTTGACGAGTTAGAGCAAGCCGGGCGCGTACACCGCAACGGACAAATCACCGTACAGGACAGTGCCAACGGTTAGGCAGGCTACATCTGCCCATCGGCCACGGTGGGCAGCGGCGGCAGGCTTAACATCAAACACGACGAAAGGCTAAAGAACATGGCACGTATTACACGCAACCCAATAAACGCCGCAATCCTGGCGCGAGTCTCAACGCCCGGGCAGGAAGACAATTCCAGTTTGGACGACCAGATCAAAAAGTGCAGCGCCTATTGCGATGAGCGCGGTTATTCAATCATCGCGGAACGGCGCGAGATCATGTCTGCATCGTTTGTACTGGCCCGCTCGGTATTTCACGAACTGCTCGACATGGCCGCCGACAGCCTGATCGACGTGATCGTGGTTGACGTTCCCGATCGGCTGGGCCGGGGCGATGCAATTGCCAAGCTGGAAAACATGGCGGAATTGAATAACGCCCATATTGAATACGCTCAGCCTGGCCGTGACAAATCGACTGTTGAGGGCCTGGTGCAGCACCAGGCTGAACAGATGGTGAGCGGCATTGAGCGCATCAACATCAGGCGCCGCACCGTAAACGGTAAAAAAGCGTGGGCGTCAACCGGCCGCGTGATTGCGCCGCCGCGCCGGCCATACGGGTACAAAATCGTCAACACCTATAACGAGCGCGGCAAGAAGACGGCTTGCGTGCTTGAGATAGTCGATAACGAAGCGGCAGTCGTAAGGTCGATCTTTGAGTGGTGCGCGCAGGAAGGGCTAACCACCTACGCCATCGCCCGACGGTTGACGGAGAAACAGATACCGCGCCTGTCCTCAATTGATAAGAACTATCAGCATATGGCGATTGACGGCGCGCCTTGGTCGCGCAGTACAGTTATTCAAATCATCCGCAACCCCGCCTACATCGGACAATGGCGATACGGCCGAACAAGCACAAAGCGGCTTGATACGCTGGAAGGCGTCAAGCGGACGGTGACACGCACAGGTGGCGGGACGAACGTCCCGGTGCCGCCAATTGTAGACGAGTCATTGTTTGATGCGGCACAAGAGCAATTGGCAGAGAACCGTCGCAAATTCTATCGGCCCGCCAAGATCGAGTACATGCTCAGGGGCCGGATACGCTGCTCTCTGTGCGGTGCAATGCTTATCGGTGAAAGCACCAGGAAGCCCGGCAAGTCGCTTTACCGGTGCTATGCGTGTGGACGTTCAACCTCAAAGCATATTGACGATCCAAATCGCTGTCACGCAAGCCGGCTAAATGCCGATACCGCTGAACGTGTAGTGTGGAACGCTATTCGTGACGCGATGCTCGAACCCGATCGGCTGTGGGTAGGCGTGCAGCAACGGCGCGACGAAGAGCGTCAGTCTCGGCGCATCATCGAAGCGGCCCTGGCCGCAATCGAAGCCGACAACGCTAAAGACAAGACCAAGATCGATCGCCTGCTCGATCTCTATATGTCTGGCGACTTGGACAAGGCAACTTACATAGCCAAGCGCCGCAGCCTCGACGACGCGCTCGATAAACGACAACAGGAACTCGCCGCCCTGTCCGCGAGGCTGGCCGAAGGCAGTGTGCTGACAGATGAGCAGGTGTCCGATCTTCGCGCATTTCAAAGCGAAATCGCCGCCCGGATGCGCGACGATGTACCTGCCACCGATAAAATGCGCCTGATCGATTTGTTGCGCGTGGAATGCGTGTATAATTCTGAAATGCGCGAACTTGCCATTACCGGACTGTTGGGCGATATTTTGCTGTCCACATCATCAGCGTGGCGCGCAGCACCGCCGTGGCTTTGGCCTGTCCAATCAAGGTGGCCGCCGACAGCGCCGTGGCCGCAATCGTCGGATCGGAACCATCCAGCACAAAAGCCACCTGCGCCTGTTCGTGGCGCGCCAGGCGCTGACCGTAATCCGGCGGAATGATCAACCCGGCGCGCGCCTGCCCGCTGTCGATGAGCCACTGCAGTTCCTCCGGTGAGCTTACGTCAAAATCGAAGCGGAAGTAATCAGCGGCGCGGTAGGCATCGATCAGCTCGCGCGCGGCCGCGGAACGATCTTGATCGAAGATCGCCGCCGGGATATTGCGTACGTCATTGGTGGCCGCATAACCCAGCAGGAACAACATGATGATGGGCATGATGAACATGATCACCAACGTGCGCGGATCACGGACGATTTGAATAAACTCTTTGTGGATAATGGAACGCAGGCGTGAATTCAACATGCTGACACACTTTCACTCGTCGGCCAGAATGCCGCGCAAGTAGATGTCGATAAAATAGTCGAACGCACCGGCCTTTATCTCCGCCGGCAGCAGGCCGCCAATGATCAGATCGGTGATGAAGAACGAAAAGAACAAGCCGATAAAGGAGCGTAGAATAATCGGCAGGGGAATATCGCGCAGCGGGCCACGCACTGCTTGAAAGCGCTGGGCAAACTCCATCAAGGGCGGAAAGAGAGTGTCGAACATCACGGGAATATGCTTGGCCTCAAACTCCACCAGCTCGATGAGCATCAAATTCAGGAACTCTTGATTTTGACTTAGTTCGGCAATCATGCGTCCCGCCGCATCGCGCACCAGCGCCTCGACGGTGCTGCCCTGTGCTGCTTGCATGGCAGGGAGGACAACCAAGAACGGGTGTCGTTCTGCCAGGATCGCTACGAAGATGTCTTCTTTGTTGCCGAAATGGTTGTAGATGCCGCCCAAAGCCAATCCGGCTTCATCCGCGATCGCCCGCATTGACGTGCCGTGGTAGCCTTTGCCAACGAACAAGCGTTTGGCGGCATCGAGCAGAACCGCGCGCGTGCGCTCACCTTTGGTAAGCGGTTCGGCGGATGGTGTCATGGCCACGGTTATGGATGCTTTTTGCTTGGAAGTAAAGCGCTTGGCGGGCATGGCGATCTCCTGTAAAGAAACGAACGAACGTTCATTCATATTCTAATCTAAAAACGGCTTCTGTGTCAAGAGGCAAAATCAAGAAGCAGGAGGCAAGATGCAGGAGAAGAAACTAACGTAAGCAAATCTGGATGATGGGCACGTGGGCGTTCTGCGCCAGAACCCGCGGCACGGCGAGAAGGCTCAGTCGCGGCGGAAAAGCAATAAGGTGCGCCTTACAACCCGATCGGCAATCGCTCGATCCAAAGTGCGGAACGGGAATGAACGCGCCCGGAAGTTGCGCCAGCGCCTGGCTCCACACACATTCTAGCGGCGTATCCGTTACCGTGTAGAGCACATCGCACACTTCAGCTACGGCGCGCAGATAATCGATGTGCCAGTGCCGGTTACCGTCACCGCGCAGATGACGGCCCACACGCGTTTGCAGTCCGCCTGCTCCGCATGCGCTACCCACATAGAAATAATCACCGGCTGGCAAATGATATTGCCCCAACCGACCGACATTGATCGGCTGAGCGTGCGAGACGGACAGATGCAACGCATAGCTGCCGCGCGAAACCGGCAAGTCTTGAAGATCGATCATGGTTATTTTGCCAGGTGATGTCGGGCCAATTGTAGATCAAAATAAGCATTGGCAACTCACCGCAGTTGACACATAATGGCGCGCTGAGTTTTTCGGCAAACGAGGTCCCATGCTTCAACCACTCATCGCTGTGGTGGTTGTGCCTGCTTTCCTGCTAGAGACATGCGCTTATTCGAATACGTGCAGATACCTTACCGAATTTTGTTGAATCGGCGGTATTGTGCCGCAGTACACAATTAGGTGCTGAATAGCGTGGTTAAATCATGACATTTTCCAGAAGCCACTTTGAAAATATAGAGGTAAGCTTAAAGTCGATCTAAGGCTTAATCCTTACAGGAGGCAATACATGGTGGTCTTGTTCAGCGTGCTCAGCGCGGCAATGCTGATTTGCGCGTTCATGGCATTCCGCACGCCGCGCTTGCTCATCTCGGCTTTGTGGCTGGCAGGCTGCAGCGCTATTCTTTCGATTCTGTTATATCTAATGGGCGCCTACCAGGTCGCGGTGATTGAACTGAGTGTAGGCGCAGGGTTGGTCACGGTGTTGTTCGTCTTTGCGATCAGCATTGCAGGCGATGAGACGATCGAGGCCCGCTCAATCATCCCCAGACCAATCGCGATAGCGATTGCCCTCGTCTCGATCGTCCTCCTCGGCTTCATGACCATTTCCTCGTTGGTTACACTGCCCGCCACCACTGAAGCGTCCTTCTCAGAAGTTCTCTGGCAGCAACGTGGTCTCGATATGCTGGTGCAAAGCGGCCTGATGTTCGCGGCCATCCTCGGCTTGATGGGCTTGCTGGCCGAAGCGAAAGTTCCGGCGCATGAGAAGCAGGCCGTGAAAGCTAAAGGGCCACAACTGACCCGACCGGCCGTGAAAGCGACACCCGCGACAGCGCACGCGTCGCAGGAGGTGAAAGCATGACCCCTGCTCAAGTGGCTGTCATCGGAGTGCTGGGCTTGATCGGGATTGGCGTGTACGGTTTGTTGATCACACGCAATCTGATCAAGGTCGTGATTGCTTTGCAGATTCTGGGCAAGGGCGCGTTGTTAGCACTCGTGGCGGCAGGTGCCATCAGCGGCAAGATCAATTTGGGACAGAGCCTCGCCGTGGTTGTCATCGTGGTCGATACGGTGGTCGCGGTGGTTGCCCTGGCGCTGGCCCTGCAAGTGAAACGCCGCATGGGCACGCTGGATGTGAAAGAATTATCGACGTTGAAGAAGTAAACCGTAATGCGTAAAACGTAACAGCGCCTTTCACGTTTTACGCTTCACGTTTCACGTTTTATGAGGCAAGCATGATTCAAGCATTGATTCTCCTCACAATTGGTTTACCGTGGTTGGGCGGGTTGGCGGTGTGGGTGACGACCAACCAGCATCCGCGCGCGCAACATGCTTTCGCCGTGTTGTTCGCAGTAGCCGCGGGCCTGGCGGCGTTGTTGATGCTGCCGTATGCCTCGGCTACTCCGGCGATCGTGATTCCGCTCGGTGGCATCTTTAGCGATCTGACGTTCACGCCCGATGGCATGAGTGTGCTCCTGGCGATCATCGCCACAGTGGTTGGCTCGCTGGCCGTCATCTTTTCTGTGAATTACATGCACGGCGATAAGCAGCTGGGCCGCTATTACGAACTGGTGCTGTTGTTCATCGGCGCGATGGCCGGGTTGGCCTTGACGGGCAGCTTTCTGTTCCTGTTCGTGTTCTGGGAAATCACGGCGTTCTGCTCGTTCGCGCTCATCGCCTTCAATAACGACGATCCCAAAGCAGTGGCTGGCGGCATCAAGGCCTTGATCATCACCTCGCTCGGCGGGGTGGGCTTGCTCAGCGGGGCATTGATCATCTATGCCAACACGGGCAGCTATCAGATTGCCGATTTCCTCAAAAACGCCGGAACTTTGCCGAAAGACACCTTGGCGCTGGTCGCGTTTGGGTTCCTCATCGCGGCGGCGGCGAAGTCGGCGCAGTTCCCATTCCAGACGTGGTTGCCCGATGCGATGGAAGCGCCTACGCCGGTCAGTGCGTTGATCCACGCGGCGACCATGGTCAACGCTGGCGTCTACTTGCTGGCACGCTTCTATCCGGCTTTCAAGGATGTGCCCGGCTGGACCACCGCAGTGATCTGCGTCGGATTGCTCTCGGCTCTGTTGGCCGCCTTCATGGCCATCGTGGCGACCGACCTCAAGCGGGCGCTGGCTTATTCGACGGTGAGCCAACTAGGCTATATGGTATATGCCATCGGCGCAGGCGGTGTGTATGCCAGTCAATTCCACCTATTGAGTCACGCGGTGTTCAAAGCATTATTATTCCTCGCGGCCGGCGCTGTGATTCACGGCGTTGGCACGCGCGATATGCGCCAGATGGGCGGACTCGGTTCGCGGATGCCCTTCACGCGCACGGTGTTCGTGATCGGCGCACTGGCCCTGGCGGGCATTCCCATCTTCAACGGCTTCTGGAGCAAAGAGCTCGTTTTGGAAGCAGGCTTAGCCGAAGGGCCGCAGTGGGCGTACATCGTCATGTTGATCGGCGCGGGCTTGACGGCGCTGTACACACTGCGCATGGTCTATTTGGTGTTCTTCGGCGAGCCGCGCAGTCAACTCCACGCGCACGAGGCGCAGACGGCGATGAAAGTTTCGCTGGGCCTGTTGGCCTTTGGCGCACTGACCACGTGGCTGCTGGCCGGACCGTTGAATGAACTGCTGAAGAGCACGCTGCCCTTCCATGAGTTTCACGAGCTGAGCACCGGGGAAATGATCAATGAAGTCATTACCCAACCCGCGACACTCGTCGCGCTGTTAGTGATTGTCGTGGGCGGACTGTGTTGGTGGCAGCGCGATCGACTGACAGGCATCACCACGATGCTGCAAAGTTTCGCGCGCATGGCAACGAACAGTTTCGGCTTCGAGGCCATCAATCGGGGCGTGGTGCGGGTAACGCAGGACACCGCGGAAGCGCTGCGCGTGACGCAGACCGGTCTGCTCAGTTGGAACGTGGCGGGCATCGCCGTCGGCTTGATCGTGGTACTGGTCATTCTGGCATGGGGCAAGTAACATGAGCAATATAGTGATTACCTTGAACAATGGTGACTATTCCGTCGCGCTGCTGTTCCTGATCGGGCTGCCGCTGCTGGCGGCGCCGGCGGTTTATTTCGCCGGCCGATTATTCCACTTCGCCCGCTGGGCCGCGCTGATCGCAATCGGAGTGATGTGGATTCCCTTTGTGTTGTTGGCGCAGGCCATTGGCGCGGATTCGATTGGCGTGATGATCGGCGGAATGACCCTGCGCGTCGATGGCATCAGCCTGGTGCTGGCCGCGATTGCGTTGACTCTCGGCACCCTGGTGGTGCTGTATTCCAATCGCTACATCGCGCACGAAGAAAACGAAGACAAGTATTACGCCATGCTAACGGCGTTGATCGGCGTGATGATTGGCCTGGGTTGCGCGACGGATCTGTTCAATCTGTGGGTGTGGTTTGAAGCGATGGCGATCTCGTCGTATTTGCTGGTCGCGTTCTATCGCGATCAGGCTGCCTCGCTGGAAGCGGGCGTGAAGTATCTGGTGCAGAGTGCGGTCGGCTCGGTGCTGGTGTTGTTGGGTATCGCCTTGGTGTTAGCAATGACGGGTACGGTGAATCTGGCCGAGATTCGTGCCGCGGCCGGGCAGGTAGACGCGTTGCCGTTGCTGGCCGCGGGCGCGCTATTCGTCATTGGATTTGGCGTGAAGGCTGCGCTGGTGCCAATGCACACCTGGCTGCCTGATGCGCACTCGCAAGCGCCCAGCGGCATCAGCGCGATGCTGTCCGGCGTCGTGATTGAGGCCGGCCTCGTGGCGCTGCTGCGCGCGATGGCTTCGTTATCCGGTGTGACGCTCTCGTGGGGCGTGCTGCTGATGGCCTTCGGCGCGTTGAACATGCTGGCGGGAAATCTGCTGGCGCTGCGCCAGAAACAAGTGAAGCGCATGCTGGCTTTTTCGAGTCTGAGCCACATGGGTTACATGCTGGTCGGTCTGGGCATCGCGGTGTACGTGGGTCAAAGCGCTGCTGCGTCCGGCAGTTTCTTCCACGTGATCAATCACGGCCTGATGAAGGGTCTCGCCTTCCTGGCGGCCGGCGCATTGTTGTACACGCTGTACATCAAGACCGGCGATCATACTTCGCCGTTGACCATTTCCGATCTCGGCGGCGCGGCCAGGCGCTATCCAGTCGTGGCATTGACGCTGAGCATCGCGGTGCTAGGCCTGGCGGGCTTGCCGCCGTTTGCGGGCTTCATGTCCAAGTGGCAGATTTTTGCCGCAGGCTTTGAGAGCCAGAACATGGCGATCGATCTGCTGGTGATCTTCGCGGCGCTGAACAGCGTGCTCTCGCTCGCTTACTACGCGCCGATCGTGAATGCGGTGTACCGGCAGGAACCATCAGAAGCCGTGACCCACGGGACGAAGTTGCCGCTTACGATGAGCATTCCGTTAGTGATGCTGGCGGTGGCGATTGTTGTGCTTGGCGTGTGGCCGAGCTTGCTGGCCGGCTTGACTGGCCCGGCCGGCAGCGCGCTGGTGAAAGCCTTTGGCGGGTAAAGGATTTTAATATGCAAATCATACTCACTCCACCTGTGGCGCTGGTGATCTATTTTGGGCTGGTCGCCATCATATTTGGCTTTGGGCGGATGCTGGCGGGCCGGGCCAAACCGTCGGCTGAGAAGTCCAGCACGTATGGCAGTGGTGAAGCATCCCCGGCCACCCATTCGCTGCCGGGCTATCGCGGCTTCTTCATTATCGCCCTGTTCTTCGCGGTGCTGCATCTGGGTGCCCTGATGTTGGGCAGCAGTTTCCTCTCGCCGATTGCGGTGGTGTATCTGGCGGGGTTGATGTTGGCACTGCTGGTATTGATTATCGGCTAGGGATGAAGGATGAGGGATGAGGGCGGAAGAATTGGTTCAGCCTTCCGCCCTCAGCCTTTCACTCAAAGGTAGTGATATGACACTTAATGAAACGTGGCAACATACTTTGGACGCGATCCGCACTTGGGCGCGCATCAATTCACCGTGGGCCATTCATTACAACAGCGGATCGTGCAACGGGTGTGACATCGAGATTCTGGCGACGCTGACACCCCGTTACGATCTGGAACGCTTCGGCGTGAAGCTGCAAGGCAGCCCGCGCCACGCCGATGTCTTGATCTGCACCGGGCCGGTGACGCTGCAATCGCGCGATCGGTTGAAGCGCATTTACGAGCAAATGCCGGAGCCGAAGTTCGTCGTCGCGGTGGGCACCTGTGCCACCTCGGGCGGTGTCTTTCATGGCTGCTACAACGTCGTCGGCCACATCGATCAAGTGATCCCCGTCAACGCCTACATTCCCGGCTGTCCGCCGCGCCCCGAGGCGATTATCGACGGCGTCGTGAAGCTGCTGCAAAGCCTGCAAGCGAAGCAGCCCCCGGCGCCCGCGCTTCGCCCCGAGGTTACGGAAAATACGCCGATTGAGGAGTCAGCCGCATGAAAGCCGTTCTCGTTTTTGTCGATGGTCTCATTTGCGACACCCGGCAGCGCCAGCATTTAAGCGGCACGCCCGATTACCTCAAGCGCGAAGCGATCATGAAGGACGCGCCGACGCCGGACAGCCTGCGCTGCCTGCATGAGCTGGCGGTGCGCTACGATCTGGTCTATGTGGCCGCACGCCCTGAAGAAGCCCGGAAGTCGACCGAAGACTGGCTGACGGCCATGAACTATCCGAAAGGGCCGCTCTTCCTGGGAACGCTGCTGGCCGATCGGTTGGCGCTGGCCCCCGTGCTGCGCGATCAATTTGAGCTAGAAGGCGGTCTCGGCACGCACTGGGACGACAACGAACTGCATCTCGAACTCGGCTGCAAGAGCATCATCTTGAAAGAGTTCGAGGTGGATTGGGAGATCGTGCGGCGGCATCTGCTGGGGCAAGAACATACGGCGCTGCACATCGCGATTGATCTGTTGACGCCGCGCGCTTTGAAGATCACCGAACCGGCCGTGCATCGCGTGGATGCGTACCTCGATCCGGGGCGATTGCTACCGGCCGTGAAGTCATTGCACGATGCGCGCTGGGGTTATCTGTCGGCCATCACCGGTCTCGACGATGTGCAGGCCAATGAGATCGAAGTGCTGTATCACTTCTGCAACCGGGCTGCCGTCGCCACGCTGCGTGTGCGCATTCCGCGCGACAACGCCTCGATTCCCAGCATTTGCAGCATCAAAGCGGGCGCGACGTTCTTTGAGCGCGAGTTGAGCGAGATGTTCGGCATCGATGTGCTGGGGACGCCCAATACCGATCGGTTGTTCCTGCCCGACGAATGGCCCACGGACCAGCCGCCGCTGCGCAAGGACTTCATCGTGCCGGAACCGGTTGAGAATTAACAGCATCACACAGAAGGATTGATTCATGTCATCTCTTGAAAAGTTCATTGTCCCAATCGGCCCGCAGCACCCCGCCTTGAAAGAACCGGGCCACTTCGAATTCACCGTCGACGGCGAGACGGTCACGGCTGCCACCGTGCGGCTGGGCTACGTGCATCGCGGCATCGAGAAGGCCACGGAGGCCCGCAACTGGACGCAGAATCTATATCTGCTGGAACGCATCTGCGGCATCTGCTCGCACACGCACGCGCTGTGTTATTCGCTGGGCGTGGAAGCGCTGGCCGAAGTCACCGCACCGCCGCGCGCGCAGGCGATTCGCTCGCTGGTGGCCGAGTTGGAGCGCGTACACAGTCATCTGTTATGGCTGGGCGTGGCCGCGCACGAAGCCGGTTTCGATACGCTGTTCATGTACAGCTGGCGCGACCGCGAAACGATTATGGATATCCTCGAAGGGTTAACGGGCAACCGCGTCAACTACTCGGCCAATGTGCTGGGTGGCGTGAAGTTCGATGTGGACGAGAAGCAGACAGATGTCATCTGGCGCGGCGTCGATTTTCTGGAAGAGCGGACGCACCACTACTTGAAAGTGGTCACGACCGACAACACGTTCGTGCAGCGCACGCGCGGCGTGGGCACCCTGCCCAAAGAGCAAGCGGAAGACATCGGCGTCATCGGGCCGATGGCCCGCGCGTCCGGCATCGCGCGCGACGTGCGTGTCGATGCGCCGTATGCCGCTTACGCCCAGTTCCCGGTGAATGTCGTCGTCGAAGCGGCGGGCGATCTGGAAGCGCGTTTTGTCGTGCGCCTCAAGGAGCTGTTTGAAAGTTACCGCCTGATCCGCGAGATTTTGGAAAAGATGCCGACTGGCGATCTGACCGTGCGCATGCCGCGCAAGGTTAAGGCCGGCGAGATGATCAGCCGCATCGAAGCACCGCGCGGCGAGTGTTTCTATTTCATCAAGAGCGGCGGCGGCGAAATGCCGGAGCGCATCAAAGTGCGCACGCCCAGCCTGTGCAACTTCACCTCCGTCATCATCACCGCGCCGGGCCATCAATTGGCCGACATGCCCATGCTCCTCGCCGGGATCGATCCGTGTTTCTCGTGCAACGATCGCATGGTGGTGTTGAACGGTGAAAACGTGATGACGTGGGAACAATTGCGGCAGTATGGAATTGAATATTACAAATAAAAAGTGATGAGTGAAAAGTAAAGAGTGAATAGCAGATTGTGTTGATTTGTGTTTCACTCGTCACTCTTCACGCATCAGCTGAGGTTAGCTATGGACATTCTTCAACCGCTTATCGCGCTGCTGTTTTTCCCGGGCGGCCTGTTTGTGCTGGGCAGCGGCCTGGCGTACATGTGGGTCGATCGCAAGCTGGTGGCGCAGTATCAAAACCGCATCGGGCCGCGCTGGTTCCAGCCGCTGGCCGACGTGATGAAGCTGCTGAGCAAAGAAGAGATCATTCCGGATCACGTCGATCCTAGATTATTCATCGGCCTGCCGCTGCTGGCGCTGGCCTGCGCGCTGACCGCCGCGCTGTATGTGCCGCTGCTCGGCTTGCAGCCCCTGCTGAGCTTTGAGGGCGATCTGATCGTCACGGTGTATCTGCTCAGCGTGGTGACGATGAGCCTGGCGCTGGCGGGTTCTAATACCGCCGATCGCTTCTCGCTCATCGGCGCGGTGCGCACGCTGACGCAGTTGTTCTCGTACGAAGCGCCGTTCCTGCTGGCGTTGTTAGGCCCGGCCCTCGTGACAGGCAGCTGGCAGATCAGCACGATCAATTCGTTCGCGGGCAATCACTGGATCGTGCTCACCCAACCGATCGGGTTTGTGATCGCCCTCATCGGCTTGATGGGCAAGCTGGAACTGCCGCCCTTCGATGCGCCGGAAGCCGAGACGGAAATCGTCAAAGGCGCGCTGACGGAATACAGCGGGCGCGGACTGGCGCTGTTCCAGCTGGCGAAATCAGTGGAGCTGGTCGTCGGGCTGACGCTGATCGCCGCGTTCTACTTTGGTGGCATCGCCAACTCGATCACGTTTTTCCTGAAGACGCTGATCCTGCTGCTGGTGCTGGCGGGGTTGCAATCATTGTTCGCGCGTTTCCGCATTGAGCAGACGGCCCGCTGGTGGCGGTATGCGTCATTGCTGGCGTTGGTGCAGTGGGTGTTTATCGCCGTGCTGGGAGGCAAGACGCTATGAAATTTCCGATCGCGGGCATGTTGAAAGATGTGGTGGGATCGCTGTTCAAACGGCCGATGACGGAGAAGTACCCCTTCGAGAGACATCCGGCGCCCGAGCGGCTGCGCGGCGAATTGATGTGGAATCCGGAAAAATGCACGGGCTGCTGCCTGTGCAACAAAGATTGTCCATCGAACGCGATCGAGTTGATCACGATTGATAAGAAAGCCAAGCGCTTCGTGATGGAATACCACCCGGATCGCTGCACGTATTGCGCGCAGTGCGTGCAGAACTGCCGCTTCGAATGCCTGAGCATGTCGAACACGCAGTGGGAGTTGGCCGCGCTCAGCCGGAAACCGTTTACGGTGTATTACGGAAAGGACGAAGATGTCCAATTCATTCTGGACAAGCATGCTGCAGCAAAAGCTCCGGCACCTGAGCCAGTTACAACCTGAGCGTGCACGGCGGATAGCCATCGTCGGCATCGGCAATGAGTTAAACGGCGATGACGGCGCGGGCGTCTGGGTCGCACGCAAATTACAGGAAGCTGTCGGGCGAGTCACTGACTCGCCCGTTTTGATCGTCGAGGCAGGCACGGCGCCGGAAAACGTGACGGGCGCGCTGCGCAAGTTCGCGCCGGCGTTGGTTCTGTTGATCGACGCGGCGCAGCTCAATGAGCCGCCGGGGACGATCGGGTGGCTGGATTGGCGCGCCACGACCGGCATCAGCGCCGTCACGCATGGCCTGCCCCTGCACGTCAGCGCGGAATATCTCGTCACCGAACTTGGCTGCGAGATAGCGCTTATCGGCATTCAACCGCGCGGTAATGCCTTTGACACGCCGCTCTCGCCAGAGGTACTCCTCGCCGTAGACGAAGTGGTGCAGACTCTGCGAGCCACTTTGTCGTTCTAAACCTCGAAGACAGATGACCTATCAGCCGTCATGCCCGAACGCTTTCGCCATGCGCGCCCCCGCGCAAAGCGTCCCTTCGGCAGGGCGTGTCGGGCATCCAGATTGATGATTGGCGAATCACGCTGATAGGCCGCTGGATTCCCGCCTTGCCGTACCCAAGCCCGCCGGGTTTGGCGGCACGCACGCCTAGCGCGTCGCCGGCACAGCGTGCCGGGTACGACGTGAGCGAAAGCGTGCGGGAATGACACCCTACGGCGCGCAGCGCGACGGCCAAACAGCCACGAAGACAGCACACCATCTCGGTGGTCTTTGATGGGGCTGTGATATACTACGGCCATTCTCAGTTTTTCCCTCGCCAATTGAATCTGCCCAGTGATGTTGCGCCGACAAGTCACTGCTAAAGAATAACAAGGAGACCACTCATGAAAGTTCTACTCATCGGCACCGGTGGTGTTGGCGAAGCGATCGCCATTATCGCCCAGGACAGGCCCTGGCTGAAGAAGATGGTGCTGGCCGACTACAACGTGGCACGCTTGAAAGAAGTCAGCGAGAAGCTAAACGATGCCAAGAAGTTCCCTGTGGAGCAATTGGACGCACGGGACAAGAAGGCCATCGTGAAGCTGGCGCGCGATTACAAAGTCGATCTGATCATGAACGCGGTCGATCCGGTCTTCGCCGAGACGGTCTTCGACGCGGCCTACAAGGCGCGCGTCAACTACATGGACATGGCGATGACACTGTCCAAGCCGCACAAATTCGATCCACACCGCAAGACCGGCGTCAAGCTGGGCGATTATCAATTTGAGCGCGCGGCGCAGTGGGAACAGAAAGAGCTGCTGGCGCTGGTGGGCATGGGCATCGAGCCGGGCGTGGCCGATGTGTTTGCCAAATACGCCGAGCAGCACCTCTTCGACGAGATCGACGAGATCGGCGTGCGGGATGGATCGAACATCGAGGTGCGCGGTTACACCTTCGCGCCCAACTTCTCGATCTGGACGACGATCGAAGAATGCCTGAATCCACCGATCATCTGGGAAGCCAAGCGCAGCTGGTACACGACCGCACCGTTCAGCGAGCTGGAATCGTTCGAGTTTCCCGACGGTATCGGGCCGGTGGATGTGGTCAATGTGGAGCACGAAGAGGTGCTGCTGGTGCCGCGCTGGATCAAGTGCAAGCGTGTGACGTTCAAGTACGGGCTGGGCGACAAGTTCATCAATGTGTTGAAGACGCTGAAGATGCTGGGCATGGATAGCAAGGAAAAGATCCTGGTGAAGGGTTCGCTGGTCGCGCCGCGTGACGTCGTAGCGGCCTGCCTGCCGGAGCCTTCGCATCTGGGCGACAAGATGTCGGGCAAGACGTGCGCGGGCACCTGGGTCACCGGCACGAAGGATGGCAAGGCCAAACAGGTCTATTTGTATCAGGTGGCTGATAACGATTGGTGCATGCGGCACTATGGCGTACAGGCCGTGGTGTGGCAGACCGCCGTCGGGCCGGTGATTACGATGGAACTGCTGGCTACCGGCAAATGGGAGGGACACGGTGTGCTGGGGCCGGAAGCGTTCGATCCCGATCCCTTCATGGACTTGATGTCGCAGTACGATTTTCTATATGGCATCAACGAGATGAAGCAGACCAAGGATGGGATCAGAATCGCGGGCAGTGTGCCCGTTAGCGAGTAGGCGGCATAATCGGAGCAGGCAGTGGTGGTAGATGAGAACGGATGGGCCAGCCGGCCCATCCGTTTTGCTTAGAAACTGGCACTTGCCAATAATAACGCGATACGTTATTATATGAGTGTATGATCAAAACCTTCCGGGACAAAGAAACCGAGCAGTTGTTTCAACGCCAGGTGTCGCGCCGCTTTCCGGCCAATCTGCATCTGGCCATGTGGCGAAAGTTGGCGATTCTCAACGCCGCCGAACGCCTGGACGATCTCCGTGTCCCACCGGGTAATCGACTGGAGAAACTCTCGGGCAAACGTGTTGGCCAACACAGCATTCGCGTCAATGATCAATGGCGGGTCTGTTTTGAATGGCGTGAAGGGGATGCTTGCGAAGTGGAAATTACGGATTACCACTAGAGGGGAGTGAGATGAGCAAGAAATTTGCGCCGGTCCATCCGGGCGAGATTTTACTGGAAGAGTTCTTGAAGCCGTTGGGCATCAGTCAGTATCGGCTTGCGCACGATATTGGCGTACCGCCGCGCCGCATCAACGAGATCGTTCACGGCAACCGGGCGATCAGCGCGGATACGGCCCTGCGCCTCTCCCGTTACCTTGGTCTTTCCGAGCGATTCTGGATCAATCTGCAGGCCCACTATGATCTGGAAGTGGAAAAGGATCGACTGGCAGGGCGATTGGAACGTGAAGTGCGGATACTGGCAGACGGCCCGGCGCTTCAAGCGCGTGGCTAACGAAGGGCGAATGAGACGAAGCAGACGCCGGAAGGCATCCGCATCGTCGGGGGTGTGCCCGTCGGCGAATAGGCATGCGGATGCTGCGGGCAATAAAAGCCTTGCGAGTCGTAGATGAGTGGGGCGTGTATGTGTATTTGCCAAAGGCGTAAGAGTCTACACTTTGTCCGCATCCAACTTATCGAGGAAGTGCTGGACCGTCAGCACGGTGATGCCGTGGCTTTCTAAATGTTCCACGAGGTCGCGATCGCCTTTGATGTCATCGTCGCGGGTGACGGCGAAGTGGGCCTGGCCCAACAAGGCGGTTTCGAGGATTAGATCGTCGTCGGGATCACGACATTCGCGCACCGCGCCGGTGGGCACGACCATGGGGCTGCGCTGAATCAGCAATTGCAGAAATTCTTCGACATCGGCGGCGGCAATCGGGTACTTGCGCGTGATACGTGGACGAGTCAATACGTCGGAGAGTTCATCCAGCAGAGGCAGCGAGACAACGACTTGATACCGCCCGTCGCGCCAGGCCTGCACCAGACGGGCCGGCGAGCCAGCCGGATTGATGAAGGACGACACCCAGACGTTGGTGTCAACGAGGACGACGGCTGGCACGACGCTCGGCCTTGACTTCTTCGGAAGCGGCAGTGATGTCGGCTTCGATTTCGGCGGGATCAAACGCGCTCAGGCGCGCATGAACGCGGGTCAACAGACGGTCGAACTGCTCTCGCCAGGCCTGTTGCTCGGCGCTCAGGCGCTCGGCCAGTAAACGCTCGGCCAGGTCGTTAGGAGAAAGCCGCGTGCGTTTGGCTTCCTGGTTGAGCAGATTGTAGACGGATTCAGAAATGCTGATCGTGTGCAACATGATAGACTCCTGTGCTGGTATTATACACGATCGAAACGAACCTAGGCCAATCCAGGCGAAGTGAGTTATCATGGCGACCCACAACCGCCGTCGGATGTGTTGGGTGAGGATGTGTATTTGCCGAAGGTATAACGAGTGATGAGTACCGTGTTGGGGGAACTTGCGCGATGGTTAGCCGGTGAAGAGGGTCATGCGGCGACTTCGCCATGCAGGCCGGGCTTGAAGCGTATCCTCGTTAACCTCAAATCCGTGATGATCGTTCATTGACACGGCGTGCCATTGCGTTTATCCTTGCGCCATGACACACGGTCTGGTTTTCGACATCAAAAAATTCTCCATTCACGACGGACCCGGCATCCGCACCACGGTCTTCCTCAAAGGCTGCCCGCTCAGCTGCTGGTGGTGCCACAACCCGGAAAGCCAATCACCGCAGCGCGAGATCATCCTGCGCGAGAATCGCTGCATCCGCTGCGGGGCGTGTATCGATGCGTGCCCGCACAACGCCGTGACCTGGATCGACGGCGAGCCGATCACCGATCGGGCCAAGTGCGAACGTTGCGGCGTCTGCGCGGAAACGTGTTACGCCGAAGTGCGCGAGCCGATCGGGCGTGAGATGACCGTCGAAGAGGTGCTGGCCGAGATCGATCACGACATCGCCTTCTACGATGAATCGCACGGCGGCGTCACGTTCTCCGGCGGCGAGCCGCTGTTACAGCGTGAGTTTCTGGGCGCGCTGCTGGAAGCGTGCAAAGCGCGTGAGCTGCACACCGCCATCGATACCAGCGGCTTCGCGACCTGGGACACGCTCGATCGCATCCGCCCCTTCACCGATTTGTTCCTCTACGATCTCAAGTTGATCGACGACGAACGGCATCGCGAAGTGACGGGCGTCACCAATCAGCCGATCTTGCGCAACCTGCGCGACCTCTCGGCGCTCGGCCACGCGATCGTGATCCGCATCCCGATCGTGCCCGGCCTCAACGACGACGACGAAGCGATCCAGCAGCTGGTGGACTTTATCGCGGCGCTGCCCCACCGCCACCCGATCGAACTGCTGCCGTATCATCACATCGCCATCGACAAGTATCTGCGGCTGGATAAGCCCTATCGGTTGTTTGAGGTGCGCCGGCCGGACGATGACCGGTTGATCAAAATCGCGCAGTTGTTCCAGCAGTTCGAATTGCCTGTGACCGTCGGAGGATGAACATGATCGGTGAACGTGTCAACCGTTTGCGCCAACGAAGCCTGGAGGCGAAGCCGTGCCTCTCGCCCGAACGCGCCGCGTTGATGACGAAAGCCTATCGGGAGCAAGACAGTCTAATGTCTGCGCCCATGCGTCGCGCGTTAGCATTTCAACATCTGATCGAACACCGCACGATCACTATCGAGCCGGATGAATTGATCGTGGGCGAAAAAGGGCCGGCCCCAAAAGCTACGCCCACTTATCCCGAGCTGTGCTGTCACAGCCTGTCCGATCTGGACATCCTCGACGCGCGCGAGAAGATTCCGTTTGCGGTCAGCGCCGAAACACGCGAGTTGTATCGCGACACGATCATTCCCTTCTGGCAAGGGCGCACCCTGCGTGAACTGCTCTTTGCCGAGATGACGGATGAATGGAAAGCAGCCTACGAGGCGGGCGTCTTCACCGAATTCATGGAACAGCGCGCGCCCGGCCATACAGTGCTGGACGACAAGATTTATCACAAGGGCATGCTGGATTTCAAACGCGACATCGCGCAGAGTTTGGGCCAACTGGATTACCTCAACGATCCGCAAGCGTATGCGAAAGAACAAGAACTGCGCGCGATGTCCATCTGTGCCGATGCGCTGATGCGTTTCGGCGAACGACATGCCGAGCAGGCACGCGAACTGGCGCAGCAAGAAACTGATCCGCAGCGCAAGCAAGAACTGGAGCACATCGCCGCAGTCTGTTTACACGTGCCCGCGCACGCGCCGCGCGATTTCTGGGAAGCGCTGCAATATTACTGGTTCGTGCATCTGGGCGTCACGACCGAACTCAACACGTGGGACGCCTTCTGCCCCGGCCATCTCGATCAACACCTGGTTCCGTTCTATCAGCGCGGCCTGGCCGACGGCACCTTGACGCGCGATCAAGCCGAAGAGCTGCTGCAGTGCTTCTGGATCAAATTCAACAATCAGCCCGCGCCGCCCAAAGTGGGCGTGACCGCGGAAGAGAGCGGCACCTATACCGACTTCGCACAGATCAACACCGGCGGCGTGAAGGCCGATGGCTCCGATGCCGTCAATGACGTGACCTACTTGATCCTCGACGTGATCGAAGAGATGCGGCTGCTGCAGCCCAGTTCGTCGGTGCAAGTCAGCAAGAAGAACCCCGATCGCTTCGTGAAGCGCGCGGCGAAGATCATCCGCACGGGCTTCGGGCAACCGTCGGTGTTCAACGCCGATCTCATCGTGCAGGAGTTGGTGCGGCAGGGCAAGTCGGTGCTCGATGCGCGCGCGGGCGGATCGAGCGGGTGCGTGGAAGTGGGCGCGTTCGGCAAAGAGAACTACAACCTCACCGGCTATTTCAACCTGCCCAAGATTCTGGAAATCACGCTGCACAACGGGATCGATCCAAGGACGGGTAAGGCGATCGGGCTGGCCACCGGCGCGGCAGCGGAATTCCAATCGTTTGACGAGCTGCTGGCCGCCTTCGAGAAACAGGTGCGTTACTTCATCGACATCAAGATTCGCGGCAACGCCGTCATCGAGCGGCTGTATGCCACTTACATGCCCGCGCCGTTTTTGTCGCTGCTCATCGACGACTGCATCGCGCGCGGCAAGGACTATCACGACGGCGGGGCACGCTACAACACCAGCTACATTCAAGGCGTGGGCCTGGGCACCATCACCGATGCGCTGACGGCGTTGAAGTTCCACGTCTTCGATCGCAAGACCCTGTCAATGGAGGCGCTGCTGTCCGCAGTGAACGACAACTTCGCCGGACAGGAACGTCTGCGGCAATTGCTGCTCAATCGCACGCCGCGCTATGGCAACGACGACGACTATGCCGACCGCGTGATGACGGCGGTGTTCGATCTGTACTTCAACGTCATCGATGGACGACCGAACACGAAGGGCGGTACGTATCACATCAACCTGCTACCGACGACCGTGCACGTCTACTTCGGATCGGTGATCGGCGCGACGCCGGATGGACGCTTCGCAGGTGAGCCGCTGTCCGAAGGCATCTCGCCGGTGCAGGGCGCCGATCGATGCGGGCCTACCGCCGTGATTAAATCCGCCTCAAAGATGGATCACGTCCGCACCGGCGGCACGCTGCTCAATCAAAAATTCACGCCACAACTGCTGAAAGACGAAGCGGGATTGGATGGCCTGGTACAGCTGGTGCGCACCTACTTCAAACTCGACGGGCATCACATCCAGTTCAACGTCGTCGATGTGGCGACCCTCCACGCGGCGCAGGAACATCCCGAACAACACCGCGACCTCATCGTACGCGTGGCCGGCTACAGCGATTACTTCTGCGATCTGGGCAAGGCGCTGCAAGACGAGATCATCGCCCGGACGGAGCAGAAGGAGTTTTGATCGCATCTCCTGCGCTGCGACAGACCATACCACGCAAAGCAACCTCCCGAAGACGATTTTCTCCGGGAGGTTGTTTACTTGTCTACTGCCTTAACCCACCTTCACCTCAATTACTTATCGACTGGAATGAAGTATAATTTCGCTACTAAGTTCTAGGTCTATCTGCCGCTCGTGCGAAAGTAGAGGTGCCCGATGATTACTCCGATTACGGCTGAATCTGTGTTGCGCCAATTGCGCCAACTGCCCCCGCGTGAACGCCTGCGGGTGGTGGCTCAAGTCTTGCCTGAGTTGGAACGTGATTTGCCCGCAACCAACCCGGAAGACCCGGCGACCGCGGACTTGCTGACAGAGTTGGATGGTTGGGAGACGGCCAGTGACGAAGCGCTGCTCAAGTTTGAAGCAGCGTTGAGGTAAGCCATGGCGCGCGGCGATGTCTTGCGCATTGAACCGTCAGCCATGAACGGACTCACCATGCCTTCGGTATTGCTGATTTTTCAATTGCGCGCCATTGATCAGCGCCGCATCCTCGGCACGGTGGGGAGGCTGGAGCAGGAATACCTCGATCAGCTAGAGATCGAAATGAAACGCCTGTTGGGACTACGCTGAAGGCTGGTGCTCCACACAAACACGCGCCGCGTACTACGCAAAACCTCCCGAAGATTTATCGTCTCCGGGAGGTTGCTTTTCAACTGACTTGAAAATGCTCGCAGCCCTCGTCCGCGAGGGCGCTCCCCGGGGACGGGGAGCGGAGCGTTTTCATGGGCGGCGGTGAACCCCGTTCATGATGACTACCGCACTATTGAACTACCCGACTACACAACTTTTACTTGATACGACTGCAAGACCTTCATGTAGTTGGCGCGCTCGAACGCAGCTGGATTACCAACTTTACGCTGGCTCATGCTCCCTTGCATCTGCTTCACCGAAGTGTACTCGTGCGTCTCCATCCAGCGCTGCATATCGACCAGGATGTCGCTGAGGGTGTGTACGCCGTAGTGCAGCAGCACCGAGGCCATCTGCGCGGCCTTCGCGCCGACCATCATCGTCTTGAGGGCGTCCTCAGCGGTGTGGATGCCGCCCGTCAACGCCATGTCGGCCTTGATGTTGCCGCACAGAATCGCCGCCCAGCGCAGGCGCAGCTTCAGTTCGTAGCTGCTGCTCAGCGACAGGTTGGGCACCACTTCCAGGTTTTCCAGATCGAGATCGGGCTGATAGAAGCGGTTGAACAGCACCACGCCATCGACGCCGGCTTCGTCCAACTTCTTCGCGAAGTTCGGGATCGAACTGAAGAAGTGGCCCAGTTTCACCGCGACCGGAATCTTCACGCTCTGTTTCACATCGCGCACCAGGTCCAGGTACATCTTCTCCACATCCGCGCCGCTCATAGTGAAATCGGTGGGGATGTAGTACACGTTGAGTTCCAGCGCATCGGCGCCCGCTTCCTCGATCAGCTTGGCGTAGCGAATCCAGCCGCCAGTGCTGATGCCGTTGAGGCTGGCAATGACGGGAATTTCCAGCGCGGCCTTGGCCTGGCGCACTTGCTCCAGATAAACTTCCGGGCCGACGTTGTAGTGACCCAGATCGGGGAAGTACGACAGCGCTTCGGCATAGCTCTCCGTGCCCTGATTCAGAAAGAAATCGAGTTCGTTGCTCTCGTGCGTGATCTGCTCTTCGAACAGCGAATACATCACTACGGCGGCTGCACCGTGATCTTCCAGGCGCTTCATCGTATCCAGCGACTTCGACAACGGCGACGCCGACGGCACGAGCGGATTTTGCAGCTTGAGTCCTAGGTAATTGGTTGATAGATCTAACATGTTTGGGCTCCTTGCTTTCTCTGACAAGAAGACAAGAAGAAGGGAGGAGGGGAAGACAAGACGCCTCTAATTGGATCATCTTGTCTTCTTGTCCTCTTATCTTCTTGTCATTTCTTTGTGCCGTCTCCGGCGTAATTCATCGCCGCCAGTTGCTCGTACAAGCGCCACTTCTTGATCACGTCGCCTTGCGCCTCTTCCAACAGCTGCGCCGCCACTTCCGGCTTGCTCAACGTCAGCATCTTGTAGCGCGTCTCGTTGTAGATGTATTTCTCCAACGGCAGCGCCGGACCCTTAGAATCCAGTTGCAGCGGATTCTTGCCGACGGCGGTCAGGCGCGGATCGAAACGATACAGCGGCCAGTACGCGCTTTGCACCGCCAACTTCTGCTGATCCAGGCCGCGCTCCAGGGCGATACCCTGCTGGATACAGTGCGAGTAGGCCAGGATAAGCGACGGCCCATCGTAGGATTCGGCTTCCACGATTGCCTTGATCGTCTGCGCGTCGTTCGCGCCCATCGCGATCTGCGCCACGAACACATTGCCGTACGTCATCGCCAACCGGCCGAGGTCTTTCTTAGCCAGCGGCTTGCCGCCCGCGGCGAACTTCGCCACGGCGCCGCGCGGCGTCGCCTTGGAAGCCTGACCACCCGTGTTCGAATACACTTCGGTGTCGAGCACCAGGATGTTGACGTTGCGGCCCGAGGCGATGACGTGATCCAGGCCGCCGTAGCCGATGTCGTACGCCCAGCCGTCGCCGCCGATGATCCACACGCTCTTCTTTACCAGCACATCGGCCAGCGCCAGCAAGTTCTTGGCGTCGATGCCGATTGCATCGGCCGAATCAACGTTGGCGAGTTTAGCCTTCAACGCGACCACGCGCTCACGCTGCGAACGGAGGCCCTGCTCGTTGGCCTGATTCGCGCTCAACAGCTCATCGGCCAGGGTACCGCCGATGACGTCACGCAGCCGGGCGACCATCTCGCGGGCAAATTCGTTTTGCTTATCGATCGTCAGGCGCATGCCCAGGCCGAACTCCGCATTGTCTTCAAACAGCGAGTTCGACCAGGCGGGGCCGCGCCCGTCTTTGTTCTGCGTCCATGGGGTCGTGGGCAGGTTGCCGCCGTAGATCGACGAGCAGCCCGTCGCGTTGGCCACCACCATCCGATCGCCAAACAGCTGCGAAATGAGCTTCAGATACGGTGTCTCACCGCAGCCCGAGCACGCACCGCTGAATTCGAACGTCGGCTGCAGCAGCTGCACGTCCTTCACGGTGCTGGTGTTCAACCCGATCGGATCGACCTCTGGCAGTTCCAGGAAGAAATCCCAGTTCTTGGCTTCGCTCTCGCGCAGCGGCAGCTGCGACTGCATGTTGATGGCTTTCAAGCTGGTGTTGCTCTTGTTCTTGGCCGGGCATACTTCCACGCATAGCGTGCAGCCCGTGCAGTCTTCCGGCGCTACCTGCAAGGTGTACTTCAATTCCTTGAATTCCTTCCAGCGCGCGGTGGTGCTCTTGAAGGTTTCGGGCGCGTCGGCCAGATACTTCGCATCGTAGACCTTGGCGCGGATGACCGAGTGCGGGCAGACCATGACGCACTTGCCGCACTGAATGCAGACTTCGGTATCCCACACTGGAATTTCCAACGCGATGTTGCGCTTTTCCCACTGCGCGGTGCCCGTGGGGAACGTGCCGTCCGCCGGCATCATGCTGACCGGCAGTTGATCGCCCAGGCCCGCGATAATGACGCCCGTCACTTCCTGCACGAACTCCGGCGCTTGCACCGGCACGGCGCGCCGCATCTCGATGGTGCTGCTGGCGTCCGCCGGAGCCTTAACTTCATGCAGGTGTTCCAGCGTGGCATCGACCGCCGCGAAGTTCTTCTGCACCACGGCCTCGCCGCGCTTACCGTAAGTCTTCTTGATCGAGTACTTGATCTGCTCGATCGCCTCGTCCTTAGGCAGCACGCCGCTGATGGCGAAGAAGCACGTCTGCATGATGGTGTTGACGCGCCCGCCCATGCCCGTCGCTTCGGCCACCTTGTAGCCGTCGATAACGAAGAACTTCAGCTTCTTGGTGACGATGTGTTCCTGCACGTTGCGCGGCAGCTTGTCCCACACTTCGTCGGGGCCGTACACGCTGTTTAGCAGGAACGTGCCGCCGGGCACGGCGTTTAGCAGGATGTCATATTTTTCCAGGAACACCCACTGATGGCACGCCACGAAGTTGGCCGACGTCACCAGATACGACGAGTGAATGGGGCGCGGGCCGAAGCGCAAGTGCGAGGTAGTGAGTGAACCGGACTTCTTGGAGTCGTAGACAAAGTAACCCTGCGCAAAGTTGGGCGTCTCTTCGCCGATGATCTTGATCGAGTTTTTGTTGGCCCCGACCGTACCGTCCGCGCCCAGACCGTAGAACATGGCGCGCACCACATCGGCGGGTTCGGTGCTGAACGTCGGATCGAATTCGAGGCTGGTGAAGCTCACGTCGTCGATGATGCCGATGGTGAAGTGGTTCTTCGGCTGCGGCTTGGCCAGTTCGTCGTAAACAGCCTTGACCATCGCCGGGGTGAATTCCTTGGAGGACAAGCCGTAGCGTCCACCGATAACCCTAGGCAGTGAAGTGATCTTGCCGGCCATCAACGATTCGGTCAGCGCGGTGATCACATCTTGATACAGCGGCTCGCCGGCGCTGCCCGGTTCCTTGGTGCGATCCAGCACGGCGAGGCTTTTCGCGCTGGCCGGAATGGCGGCGAGGAAGTGCTCGATCGAGAACGGGCGATACAGGCGCACCTTGATCATGCCGAGCTTCTCGCCCGTGGCGTTCAGGTGATCGATCGCTTCCTGCACCGCTTCCGCGCCCGAACCCATAATCACGATCACGCGCTCCGCATCCGGCGCGCCGTAGTAATCGAACAGATGATACTGGCGGCCCACGATACCGGCGAACTTGTCCATCGCCTGCTGCACCATGGCCGGCACTTTATCATAGAACAGATTGACCGTTTCGCGGCCCTGAAAATAAACGTCGGGGTTCTGGGCCGTGCCGCGCATCACCGGGCGATCGGGCGACAGGGAGCGGGCCTTGTGGGCGCGCACCAATTCGTCGTCGATCATCGCGCGGATGTCGCTTTCGTCCAGCCGCTCGATCTTCATCACTTCCGACGAGGTGCGGAAGCCGTCGAAGAAATGAACGAAGGGGATGCGGCTCTCCAGCGTGGCGGCGTGCGCGATGAGCGCCGTGTCCATGGCTTCCTGCACGCTGTTGCTGCACAGCATGGCCCAGCCGGTCTGGCGCACGGCCATCACGTCCGAGTGATCGCCGAAGATCGACAGGCCCTGCGTGGCCAAGGAGCGTGCGGCGATGTGGAACACCGTCGGCGTCAACTCGCCCGCAATCTTGTACATGTTGGGGATCATCAACAACAAACCCTGCGACGCCGTGAACGTGGTGCACAACGAACCGGCCTGCAGCGCGCCGTGCACGGCGCCCGCCGCGCCGCCTTCGCTCTGCATTTCCTGGACCAATGGAATGGTGCCCCAAATGTTCTTCTTATTTTCGGACATCCACTGATCCGCCCATTCGCCCATACTGGATGACGGGGTGATCGGATAAATGGCGATCACCTCGCTGGTGCGGAAGGCAACGTAGGCTGCAGCCTCGTTGCCGTCTAACGTAACCATCTCTCGTGCCATAACGGTTCTCCTTACTGATTTCTGCACCGGCCCCCTGCGGGATCGTTCCGTATTGTGAAGCGCGGTGAGGGAATACGATTTTCAAACCATATAACTATCGCACCGATGGGGCACTTTGGGGGAGTGACGTAAAGCATAAATTCTGGTGATCATCTTCCTCTAATGGTGATCTAGCACAAATGTCTTATCATAAAGATGGAAATCAGAAACCGGAGGTCTTCGTTTCAGCGCTCAAATCCACTCGGATGGCAGAAATCCCGGTTTCTATGGGCCGGCTCCTTCCCGATCGGCCGGAGCAGCCCCTTCGAGTGACCTTTTTTGAGATTTGTAGCCCCTCCGGGAGGGTTACGGCAAAATCGTTATCAAACGTTAATCCCCCGTACAACGCAGCTCTTGCCAAGCGGGGTATAATGAAACCAATCAAAGTGAGCGACAATGGAATACAAGGATTACTACCAAATCCTCAACGTCCCGCGCACAGCCACGCAGGGCGACATCAAAAAAGCGTACCGCAAGCTGGCGCGCCAGTATCACCCTGACAACAATCCAGGCAACAAGCA
This sequence comes from Thermoflexales bacterium, assembly GCA_041738395.1. Lineage (GTDB taxonomy): Bacteria > Chloroflexota > Anaerolineae > Fen-1058 > Fen-1058 > Fen-1058. The sequence continues at coordinate 17,701 of JBGSPW010000119.1, read as the reverse complement.
AGCGGAAGCCAAATTCAAAGAAGCCAACGAGGCCAACGAAGTGCTGAGCGATCCGCAGAAGCGCCAGAAGTATGATACGCTGGGCTCGCAGTGGTCGGCCTATCAGCAGAGCGGCCAGGCGAACGACTTCGATTGGAACCAGTGGACGGCGCCCGCCTACGACACGAATGATCTCAACGATTTATTCGGCGGCAGCGGCGGCTTCTCGGATTTCTTTACCCAGATTTTTGGCAACATGGGACGTGGCACTTCCCGCCGGGGCAGCTCCGTTCGCACGTCACAACACGTTCCGCGCCAGGGCGCGCCGCAGCGTGGCCGCGATTACGAGCAGCCGGTGAACCTCAGTCTGCGCGATGCTTACACAGGGACGACTTTGACGCTGCAGATGCCCAGCGCGCCGCCCGGCCCCGGTGGGGCCTCGGTACGGCAAGACGGCCAGAAGCTCGAGGTGAAAGTACCCGCGGGTGTCAAGACCGGCGCGCACGTGCGGGTGGCCGGGCAAGGGGAGCAGGGCTATGCAGGCGGTCCAGCGGGCGATTTGCATCTGGTGATCAACGTGCAGCCCGATGCGCATTTTGAACGCGACGGCGATGATCTGAAAACCGAAGCGCACGTCGATGTCTACACGTTGATCCTGGGCGGCGAAGCCACGATCAAAACGCTGGGGGGGAATGTGAGTTTGAAGATTCCACCCGAAACGCAACCGGGACGGGTGTTTCGGCTGCGCGGCCAGGGCATGCCGACTTTGCGTGACCCCAACCAACCTGGCGACTTATTAGTAAAGATCCAGGCCAAGCTGCCCCATCATTTGAGCGCCGAAGAAAAGAAGTTATTTGAGCAGTTGGCCAAGCTAAGAAAATAAAAGCGGCTTGAGGCAGAGGATATGGCCGAGGCAAAGACAGATGGCAAGTTCACACGTCGTTTTCGCTCCGGCGAATTGGGTGACGATATGGAGTGGGTCGAGTGGAGCATTTTTTACGAAATGAGCGCCACCGGGCAACAGCGCCTGACTTTGCTCGAACTCCGGGCGAGCTATGAAACCTGAAGATTATTTAACGGAGATCAAATCGCCAGGTGGTTACGCAAGCGCTGGGACAACGTCGAGCACTTTTCAAACCTGCCCAACTTTCCACATCATGTGCACGCTAAGTGATCAGCCCGCAGTGCCGGGCCACAAGTTGAGCATTCTTGATTTGATTGGGTTTCTGGAAGAAGAACCGTCGTTAAAGTACCCACACGAAAATAATTGGTAAAGGACGAGACAAGATGAAGGTGACGAAAGGAATTGGCATCTTTTTGCTGGCGGCGGCCTTGCTGGCGGGGTGCCGCGAGTTCTCGGTCTTTGAAACCCCTGTGCCTGTTAAGCAACCGCTCCTCATCAACGCGGCGGCGCCCACGGCGGCTCCACAACCCTTGACCAGACCCGATCCCTTGACCATTGCGGCCGATGAAGTGGACGCGCTGTTAGCGAACATCTACGAGCGCGCCAACCCGGCGGTTGTCAATATCGATGTGGCGGGTGGCGCCGATCTGACCGAGTTCGGTTCAGGCTCTGGCTTTGTGATCGACGCTGACGGCCATATCGTGACCAACAATCCCGTCGTGGAAGGCGCGGATGAAATTGATGTGACCTTCGCCGATGGCAGTGTCGCCACCGCCAAAGTAATTGGGCGGGATACGTACAGCGATCTGGCGGTGATCAAAGTCGACCTGGACGAAACGCAGTTGTCGCCCTTGACGCTGGGCGATTCTGATCGGGTGAAGGTGGGCCAGCGAGTGATCGCCATTGGCAATCCGTTTGGATTGATGGGCACGATGACGGTGGGTATCATCAGCGGCAAGGGCCGCACCCTGCCCGCCGATAGTCCCACCGGCAACGGCACCAATTTTTCCAATCCGGACATTCTGCAAACCGATGCGGCGATCAACCCCGGCAATTCCGGCGGGCCGCTGCTCAATTCGAGTGGCGAAGTCATCGGCGTGAATGCCGCCATTCGCACCGACGGCACCAATCGCGCCAACTCGGGCGTGGGCTTTGCCATCCCGTCCAATACCGTCAAGCGGGTCGCCGGCCAACTCTTGAAAGATGGCCGGGTATCCTATCCGTATCTCGGCGTCAGCGTGGACAGCAATTACTTCACCACCGGCGAATTGGCCGCCGCGCTTAAATTGCCTGTTAAACAAGGCGTGCTGATTGCGTCCGTTATCGACGGTGGGCCGGCCGAGCGCGCCGGGTTGAGGGGTGGCGATCGGCAGGTGACGGTGCGCGGCATTCCGGTGCGCGCAGGCGGCGACATTATCATCGCCATCGACGGCGACGCCATCCATAGTTTTGACGAAATGATTGCTTATCTGGCTGCTAAAAAACTGGTGGGCCAAATTGTCACCGTCACCATTATGCGCGGCAGTGATACTCTGGAAGTGCCTGTTACGCTCGACGAGCGTCCTCGTTAGTTTCCCCGGTCAGGCGCCGGGCGATCTGTCGGGATCGCCAAGACAACGCAGTCGCCCGCGCCTGACTTAACAACTCTATAGGAGGCGTGTCATGTTTAGTCGTGACGATCTGCAGCAGTTAGCGGAGTATCAAGGACAACATGCAGTGCTGAGCCTCACCCTCAACGTCGATCCGACGCGTCGCACCAAGGATGAATATCGCCTGTTCCTGCGCCACTTGCTGCACAGCGTCCAGGGGCGGGCGAATGGCGATGTCGCCGTGATCGAACGATTCTTCGATCAAGAATATGATTGGAGTGGGCGCGGCCTGGCGATCTTTTCCAATCAGCGGGAGAATTTTTGGAAAGTCTATTCGCTGGCCGTGCCGATTGTCGATTCAATCTTTGTCGGCCCCAAACCTTATTTGACCCCGCTGGCGAATCTGTGGGATGTGTATGGTCGCTTTGTCGTGGGGCTGATCGATAAGCAGGGGGCGCGCTTTATCTTTGTGCAAATGGGCGAAGTGATCGACGGCGAAGGCATTCTGGGCGAAGAAGTGCGGCGCGTCAAAGCGGGGGCGGGCTCCACGCCGACCGGGCGGCGGCGCAATCCCGATGAGCCGACCGACCGTCACGTCCACGAAGTGATCAAGCGCAACGTCAAAGACACGACGCACGCGCTGGCCGAATTTTGCGAGAAACACACGCCGCGTTATCTGGTGTTGGGCGGCAATGTCGAGGTGGTGAAAGAGGTGCGCGCGCATTTGCCGCAACCCTGGGGCGAGCGCGTCGTCGGCACGATTACGGGCGATGTGGACGTTTCCGATCTGGTGCTGCGCGATCGCGCACTGAAAGTGGTCGAAGACGTGGAAGCGCAGCGTGAAGCAGAACTGGCCGATGCGGCGATTACGGCGGCAGCGAAGAATAGCCACGGGGCGACCCGGATCGATCGGGTGTTGGCGGCCGCGCATGCCGGCAAAGTGCAGACGCTGCTGGTGGCGGAAGGTTACACGGCGGAAAGCTACCGCTGCCAGCAATGCGGCGATGTGACACTGGCCCCCGGCGCGCAGTGTGCGCTCTGCGGCGGCACGTTCGATCAGATTCCCGATGCGGTGGAAGCGGCCATCAGCAAAGTGATCGAACAGGGCGGGCGCGTGGACATCGTGCGCGGACATGCGGCCTTGAATGAAGTGGGCGTGGCGGCGCTACTTCGTTATTAGTGGCTGGTTGTTGGTTATTGGTAGAGTGAGAGGAGCCGCGGGTGCGACTCCTCTCTTTTTTGCGGCGGCCAATTACCAGCAACTCACTGCCAACAACCAACAACTCAAGTATAATGCCCGCTATGAAAATTTACTTCTCCGGTTCCATTTCCGGCGGACGCAAACACGAAGCGATCTATCAACATCTGGTGGCGCGGCTGCAAGCGCAGGGGCATGACGTCCTCTCGGCGCATGTAGCCGATCCCGCTGCGCTCGAACGCGAAAAAGATTTGCCGCCCCGCGCAGTCTTTGCGCGCGATGTGGCGTGGGTCGCAGCCTGCGAGGCGATGATTGCCGAGGTCAGCACACCGTCGTTGGGCGTAGGCTACGAATACGGCCTCGCCGTGCAGCTGGGCAAGCCGGTGTTGTGCGTGTATCGATCGGGGTCGCGGATGAGCAAGATGATCACCGGCAATCCCGCGCCGAATTTGACGGTGGCGACTTGTTCATCCGAAGCGGAGTTGGATGATCTGGTAGATGCATTCTTAACACGATGACACGATGAAGGGAGGACAAGATGATCTCGTTCCACATCATCTTGTCCTCCCTTCATCGTGTCATCAAAAAAGGATTCTCATGACCAACCACTTTTCCACGCAAGCCGTTCACGCCGGACGAGATGTTCCGCCGCCCGCCGGCAAGCCAGTATCGCCGTCGATCCATCCGGCAGTCACGTACACTTACGAGAATATGGAAGATCTCTCCGGCGCACTGCATGAGAATCGCGGCTATTCGTATTTGCGGTACAGCAGTCCCACCATCGCCGAATTGGAGAAAGCCGTGGCGACGTTGGAAGGCACCGAGGATGCAGTGACTTATGCTTCCGGCATGGGCGCGCTGCATGGCGCGTTCGTACAGGCCAACCTCACAAGTGGCGCAGTTGGCTCGCCCGATCGGCCCGTGGTCGCTGCGCGGAATGTGTATGGCGCAACCTATACGCTGCTGAATAAAATGTATGCGGGCAGCGGGGCGCTCCACTGGGTCGAGATCACCGATCGAGACGCGGTGAAAGCCGCCATTGAGCAATATCACCCGCGCGCAGTCGTGCTGGAAACGATCTCCAATCCACTGCTGAAGATTCCCGATGTGCCCGCGATCGTCGAATGGGCCCACGCGCACGAGGCGATCGTCATCATCGATAACACCTTTGCCACGCCGTATCTCTACCGCCCGATCGAACACGGCGTCGATGTAGTCGTTCACTCGGCCACCAAGTATCTGGGCGGGCACGGCGATGTGCTGGCCGGCGTCGTCGCCACGAACGCCGCGCGCGCCAACGAACTGCGCCTTCAATCGCGTTACCACGGCGCGAACCTCGGCCCCTTTGAAGCGTGGCTGACGCTGCGCGGCCTGCGCACGCTGGGCCTGCGGATGCGCGAGCACTGCGCAAATGCGTTGAAAGTGGCGCAGTGGCTGCAAGAACAACCGTCGATTGCGCGCGTGATCTATCCGGGCCTAAGTAATCACCCTGATCACGAATTGGCCCGGCGGCTATTCCGCGCGGATCATTTTGGCGGCATGGTCTCGTTCGAATTGCGCGACGCAGCCGAGCCGGAAGCCTTCCGCTTCATGGAAGCGTTGAAGTTAATTCAAGCTGCGACGAGCTTAGGCGACGTGTATTCGCTGCTGCTGTATCCCGCGCAGTCCAGCCATCACGCGTTAGGCCGCGAAGAACGCTTGCGACAGGGCATCGGCGATGGACTGGTGCGTTTATCGGTGGGCATCGAAGACGCAGAAGACATCATCGCGGATTTGGAGCAAGCGCTGCACGCGCTGTAAAACCAGAAAGGGATAAACATGGCAAAGAAAAAGAAATCGCCGCAACCCGCGCGCGCGCGGATCATCTCCATGCCGCCCCGCTTGATCGAAGCGCTGGAAGAAGTGGACGATCTGACGCGGCGCAAGCGCTGGAATGAAGCGCTTGTCAGGCTGGACGAACTGGACGAGCGGTATTCCAATCATCCGGCGGTCTTGACTCAGCTGGCCAACGTCAGCCAGCAGCTGAATGATATGACGCGGTTTGAAGATGCCTGCGCTCGTTTGGTCAAAGCGGATCCCAACAATGACGATGCGACGCTGGCGCTGGCCGGAGCCTATCTGCACAATGCGCGTCCCGTGTTAGGCTTACGCGCCTTTCGACGTTTTGTACAACAGTGGCCTGAGCATCCGCAGGCACCAGAAGCACAGAAACTTATCCATGACTTAGAAGCTGGACTGGCGGAACTGCTGGAACCCTACGGCCTCTCCACTGATGAGACGAGCTTAACACTGGCCGAGCAGCATGAAAAAGTGCAATTCTATCTGGCGCACGGCAACTATGCACAGGTTAAACGCGTCGCGCAGGAAGCGCTGCGTCGTCAACCAGACTTTGCACCGGTACGCAACAACCTCAGCTTGTGCTGTTTCATAGAAGGTGAGCTGGATCAAGCGGTGGCGGAGGCGCAGCGCGTGCTGGATTTTCAACCCGATAATATTCACGCCCTGTCCAATCTGGTTCGCTTCCTGTTCATCTTAGGCCGAACGGAAGAAGCGCGACAAACTGCTGAGCGGCTGAAGAATTCGCCAACGCAGGCCGCCGACCTCTGGTTAAAGAAGATGGAAGCCTTCGCCGTGCTGGGCGATGATGTCACTGTGCTGGATTGTTTTCGACAGGCTGAACAAACGGGCGATTTAGCATTGCCTACAGCTGATCCGTTTATCTTTCATCTGATGGCGGCCAGCTATGCCCGGTTAGGGCAGGAGCAGGAAGCCCGGCAATACTGGAAACGCGCGCTGAAAGTGTCGCCTCATTTTCAACTCGCTGAAGAAAACCTGGCCGATCTGCGTCAACCGATCGGCCAACGGCATGGCGCGTGGGCCTACAGCCTGCCTTACTGGATCGGCGATAAATCTCAGCGCGATCTGGTGGCGGTGATGCAGTCGGCCAGCCAAAACAAAAAAGAGGCTGCATTGGAACAGGCGCTGCGCCGTTACCTGCAGCAGCATCCTGAATTGATCAGATTAGCGCCCGTGCTGTTGCAACGCAGCGATCCCGCCGCCGCCATGTTTGTGTTGAGTCTCGCTGGCGCATCGACGGATCCTGAGTTGTTGGCAGCATTGAAAGATTTTGCGCTGGGGCAACGCGGCGCAGATAATCTGCGCCACCAGGCCGCGCAGCTGGTGATGGTCAAAGGCGGGTTGCCCGCCGGCCCGATCACGCTGTGGATCAAAGGCCAGCCCACTAAAACGCTGCTGATGAATTTCGAAATCCATGCCGAGCCAAGCGAGGGGCAGCATTCACGAGCGGTTGAGCACTTACTGCTCGAATCGATCGAAGCCAGTCGAGACAACGACCTCCAGCGTGCGGAAACGTTGCTGCACCAAGCGTTGGAACTTGAACCACAGTCGCCTGACCTGGCGAACAACCTCGCGGCAGTCTACAAAGCACAGAGACGAGACGCTGAGGCCGCGTCTCTGGCACGCCAAAATTATGAACGTCACCCGGATTACCTATTTGGTCGTGTCCGGATGGCGTCAATACTGATAGAAGACGGCCAACTTGATGCAGCACAACAACTGCTAGATCCATTGTTTGCCAGAACCCGGCTGCACTTCAGCGAATTCCTGGCCTTTTGCGGCGGGCAAATCGAGTTGCTGTTGGCCCGCGGCCAAAAAGATAGCGCTCGTTCATGGTTTGACTTGATGGAGGCCGCCGAACCCGATCATCCTTCCACGCTGCACTATCGCACCAAATTCCTCAAACCCAACATCCGTGATCTGCTGCATGGCGGCTGGGGGCGGCCCGGCCGCTAAGCTATGGCGCTACGCCGTTCGCGTTTCTTCTGGCTGTTGGTCGTTACGCTGCTCATTGCCGCTTTCCTGCGCTTGTGGCAGATCGGCACGCTGCCACCCGGCCTGCATTACGATGAAGCCGCCGACACGATCATCGCGCAGCAGATCGCGCGCGGCGAAAGCGCGCCCCTCTTCGTCGCCGCGTACACCGGCAAGGAAGTGTTGTTCTTCTACTGGGCCGCCGCGTGGATGAAGCTCATCGGCCCGACGGTGTTTGCCATGCGCCTGGCCGCGGCCCTGCTAGGCCTCCTCACCGTGGCGATCACCTATCGCGTCGTGCGCGAACTCTTTGCCGCTCCTCATTCCGTGCGCGGGAGAAGCAGCGGGGCTGATGAGGGTATCGCCCTCTTCGCGACCATCTTCATCGCCACTTCTTTCTGGCACGTCGTGATGAGCCGCCTCGGCTTTCGCTCGATCAGCGAGCCGTTGATTCAGGCGTTGGCGCTGGCAGCGTTGTTCCGTGGATTGAGACTGAAGCGCTGGCGCTGGATCGTCATCGCCGGGGCATTGATCGGCTTGAATCTCTACACGTACCTCGCCGCCCGATTGTTCCCGCTGGCGATTGCGGCCATCTGCTTGTTCCTCATCGGTTTCGATCGCGGCCAACGACGTTGGCACTTCGCGCAATTCATCGTCGTGACCGGCACAGCCCTGCTCGTTTTCGCGCCGCTCGGCCTCTACTTCCTCAATAATCCGAGTGCTTTTCTGACGCGCATTCAACAGGTCGCGCCACAGGCTCTGACGCAAGCGCCGGCACTGCTTGAAAATATCGGGCGCGCGCTGGGCCTGTTTTTCATCAGCGGCGATCCGTACATTCGCTTCAACCTACCCGATCGTCCGCTGTTCACCATCGTCTGGGGCGGATTCTTCATCAGCGGGTTGATCACCGCGCTCGTCGGTGTGATGCGCGGACGAACGGTGTGGCGGCGCACGGCCTACTTTAGCGTAATCGTGACGACGTTCATCATGTTATTACCCACGGCGCTGGCGGTGAATGAGATCACGCCCAGCAACTTGCGCGCCATCGGGATGATGCCGCTGGTGTTTGTGTTTCCCGCGCTCGGCATGTGGTGGATTACAAAAAAGATTTGGGCACGGATGAACACGGATGAACACGGATTTGCCCTAAAACGGCAGAGACAGTATGTGAATGTCATCCTATTGAGCACATTGCTGCTTGGTATGGTAGAAACCACCTGGACTTACTTCCGAGTGTATGTCAACGAGCCGGAGTTATCCATTCAATCCGACGGCGATCTGGCCGACATAGCGAAGTGGCTGAACAGCCATGACACGCAGGGCGAACCGGTATACCTCGCTGCACTGCATTATCGCCATCCCACGGTCGCGGCGTTGTCTCAAAAGTACGGCGATCTCAAATGGATCGCGGGCAATCGAGGCGTCGTGCTGCCGAACGGGCCGGGTTACTTGTTCTTTGCACGTTTGGGTCTGCCGGAAGAACAGTGGCTACAACGCAGCTTGCCTGATGCCGCATTGATCGCCAAACCGCTTGCGCCGGATGGCGAAACGAATTATCGCGCTTATCATCTTTCTGCGCAGCCCGTCGTCACGCCGCAGATCAAACTCGATGTGAGTTTTGGCAACATCGTGCAACTGATTGGTTATGATGTGGAATCATCGCATCCTTCGACTTCACTACGCGCGCATTCTGAGCGGAGCGCAGCGGAGTCGAAGAACGCGCGTGGTTCCGCTCAGGATGCGGCAGCCAGCGTTACACTCTACTGGCGCGTGTTAAACCAACCCGACCGCGGTGATTACGCGACGTTTGCGCAGCTGCGCGACGCGTGGGGGTTTGAGTGGGGCAAGGGCGGCTCGTTCGATTATCCGTCGGAGCAGTGGACGCCGGGCGAGATCATCGTCAATCGTATCGATGTGCCGATCGCAGTAGGTGCGCCGCCGGGTGATTACGAGCTGCGTGTGGGTTGGTTCTCACCGGAGACGAATCAACGCTTGAATGGGGTGGCGGCCGATGGCGGCTTTGGCGGCACAGTCGCGCAATTGAAGCCGATCCCGATCGAGCGAGCGATCGCCGATGCGGCGCAGTTAAATATCGGTACGCGGCTCGATCGCGAAGTGGCGCCGGGCTTGCAGCTGCTGGGCTACACGCAGGAAACCAGCGAAGCGCAGACCGGCGCGTCGCTCTATGTGACGCTGTTCTGGCAGAGGGCCTACGCCACTGGTGGGGCAGCTGCGCCTGACACTCCACTCACGTTGCAACTGTCTTTGTGTGGCTGCGCGAATCAACCCGTGACAACCAGCGTTTTGACAGTCACACAGCCGGTGCAGGGCACGTATCCTTTCAGCCGCTGGACGCCGGGCGAGATCGTGGCTGATCGTTATCGATTGCGCGTGCCGTTTGATCTGGCCGCGGGCGATTATACGGTGGAAGTCGCAGTTGGAAGCAGTGAGCCGATCGTGCTGGGAGCCGTCAACGTGCGGCAAAGCGATCGGGTGTTGGAGGAACCGCCGATCGAGCATCGTCTGCACGTGAAGCTCGACAATGCGATCGAGCTGGTGGGGTATCAGATCGATCAGGCCGACGCGGCGATCAAGTTGACGCTGATCTGGCACTCACTGCAGGCGATCGATCAGGATTACACCGTGTTCACGCACGTGCTGGATCGAGCGGGGCAACAAATCGGCGGGAAAGATAATCAGCCGGTGAACGGCACCTATCCCACGTCGCAGTGGATGCCGGGTGAATACGTGATCGACGAATACGTCATTCCCAGCCAGCCGCCAGAAGGATATGCGCTTGAGGTTGGCCTATACGATCCGGAAACGGGCGCGCGTTTAGGTGAGACGATTCGGTTGCGTTGAGAAACCGGGTTTCTACATTCTTGAATTCATTTCGGTGGCTCTTCCGGGTTAAACGGGAAGAAGAAACCGGGTTTCTCCGTGCTAAACGTTCCATTCCATTTGGAACGGAGAAATCCGGTTTCTAAATTGGCCATTTCCCGCTAAAGCCGGATGACTCGTTTCGGTTCAAACATAGAAACCCGGTTTCTGCCATTTGCCCACATGTACTATACTTACCCCTGACACTACTCCAACGGAGGATTCATGAGCACACCGGAACCCACTCCAGTTGCCGCGCAGTCCGAGTCATACGCCTGCCCCAAGTGCGGCGGCAAGATGAACTTCGATGCAGCCAAGGGGACGTTGCTGTGTCCGTTCTGTGGGCATACCATGGCGGTGCCACCAGCGGTTGCACAGCAAGGGCCTACGCCACTAGCGACGATCTCCGAGCACGATTTGGAAGCGGCGCTGAAAGATGCGACGGGCAAAGCGCAGGGCTACGGCACGCAGCTCAAATCGATCAAGTGCCAGAGCTGCGGCGCGGTGCTCAACGTGGAACCCAACATCACTTCGACGCAGTGTTCGTTCTGCGGATCGAATCAAGTGCTGGAGCAACAAGTCGATCCGAATTTGTACCGGCCCGAATCGTTATTACCCTTTGCCATTGACGATAGCCGCTCGCACACGCTGTTCCGTGACTGGCTGGGGCGCGGCTTGTTCACTCCGAACGATCTCAAACGCGAGGGGGGCGGGCAAAAACTGCGCGGTGTGTATCTGCCTTTCTGGACGTTCGACGCGCACGCCGAAAGCGACTGGCGGGCCGAGTCCGGCGACCATTATTACGAGACGGAATGGGTGTCAGTGGTGCGCGACGGCAAGACCGTGCGCGAGCAGCAGCAAGTGCAAAAGACGCGCTGGTACTGGACCAACGGCCATCACACGGGCGACTACGACGATGTGCTGGTCTATGCCACACGCAGCATCCCCACCAACATCCTGCAGAAGATCTATCCGTACGATACGAGTAAGCTGATCGCCTATCAACCGCAGTACCTGTCGGGCTGGAGTGCGGAGTCGTATCAGGTGCCCTTGGCCGAGGCGTGGCCGTTGGGCCGCGACATCATTTACAACCACGAACGCAGCGCGTGCGATAGCGAAGTGCCGGGTGATACTCATCGCAATCTCGGCGTTGAGTCGCAGTTGTCCAACCTGACCTTCAAGCATGTGCTGCTGCCTGTGTGGGTGGCGTCGTATCGCTATCACGGCAAGACCTTCCGCTTCATGATCAACGGGCAGACCGGCCGCGTCGAGGGCGAGAAACCGATCTCGTGGATCAAGGTGACGATTGCGGTCGTGCTGGCGGTGGTGATCATCGGGCTGTTGATCTACCTCATCTCCAAATCCGATGCAGACAGCGTGGGCGAGCTGTTGCTGTGGCGTGAGTGGGCGATGCTGCAACTCAACGGGCCGTTGTTGATGTGAGTAATGCGTACTGCGTAAAAGCCGCCTCGGGTATCTACTCAGCCGTCGCGCGACGCTGTCATTCCCGCATGCTTCTAGCGGGCAGAGGGCATGTCAGCAGTGAATCTGGATGCCCGATGGAAGCACTCGGGCATGACGGCTGAGCAGTAACCGCCTCGGTGAATAAGTCATCGAGGCGGTATGTTGTGCGCGTTGTTTTAGGGTAAAATGACGGCGACCTCTTTCTCAGGATAACCGACATGGGAACTGATCTCAACATCGCCTTGCAACAGCTTAGACCCGCCCTTGATACCGTGATGCATCTCTTATCTTTCTTCGGGTCGGAAGATTTCTTCTTGCTGTTAGTGCCGTTCATCTTCTGGTGCGTGGACAGCAACTTCGGGGCGCGGCTGTTGTTCCTCATTGCTATTTCGGACTTCGTCAATGGCCTGCTTAAATGGACCTTTCACGCGCCGCGGCCGTACTGGGTCGATGCGCGCGTCACAGCGCTGGAAGCCGAGCTCAGTTACGGGATTCCGTCCGGCCATACGCAAGGCGCCACGGTGGGTTGGGGTTATCTCGCTCTGCACGTGAAACGCTGGTGGATGTGGCTGATCGCGGCGCTGGCCATCTTCGGCGTGGCGCTGGCGCGGGTATATCTGGGCATGCACTACTTGGGCGATGTGATCGGCGGGCTGATCGTCGGCTTGATCGTGTTGTTAGCCTATGCGCTGCTCGAACCACGCGTCACTCGCTGGATCGCGCCGAAGCCGATCGGATTTCAGATCACGATGGCCTTCAGCGCTTCACTGTTAATGCTGGCGGCCATGTTGATCGTGCGATCGGCGATCGGCGGGATCATCGATCCGATCGAGTGGGCGCAGCTGGGTGGCCCGATCGCGCCCCGCAGCCTCGACACGCAGATCAGCGATGCGGCCATCCTCTTCGGCGCGGGCGCGGGCTTGGCGCTGCTCAAACGATCGGGCGGCTTCAACGCGCGCGGTCCGTGGAGCAAGCGTCTGCTGCGATTGGCGCTGGGCCTCAGCGTGCTAGTGATCTTGCGCTTCGGCCTCGGCGCTCTCTTTCCCCGCGAGCCGGAACTTCCCGGCGCGATTTTCCGTTACGTGCGCTATGTGATCATGGTGTTGTGGGCGACGTGGCTGGCCCCGTGGGCGTTCGTCAAACTGCGACTGGCTTGAACCATCAAGAGCCTTGCGAGGGTTCCGCTTGAATCTGGCAATTTGCGTTGCAACCCTCGCAAGGTTATGCCGCTCCCGTGTTACAATTCGCCCCATGACCTTCCGCTTTCCATGCCGCGCTTTCCGCGTCCTGCTGCTCGTCGCGCTGTTGTTGTCGTTCGCCGCGCCTGTGTCAGCGCAAAGCTCTGATGTAGGCCAGATCCTGGCACGCATCAACGCCCTGCGCACGCAGAACGGCCTGCCGCCGCTCGATCTCAACAGTCAGCTCGCCACCTCGGCCCAGCGGCACAGCGACGACATGGCCCAGACCGGCAACGTCGATCATACCGGTTCCGATGGTTCGTCGATCGAAAGCCGCATTCGCGCCACCGGTTACGGTCACTGGCGCAGCTTTGGCATTTGGGGCGAAAATATCTACGGTGGGCAAACGGCCACCGTGGATGTCGCGTGGAACTTCTGGAGCAACTCACAAGTGCATCGCGCCAACTTGTTGAATCCGCGTTATCGCGAGATCGGCATCGGCGTCGGCCAGAGCGATAAGGGCACGTATTACACGCTCAACTTCGGCGCACAGCCCAACGTGCTGCCGTTCTTCGTCACGGGCAGCGCGCCGATCGTGACGCTGCTGCTGACCAATGAGAATGACATCACAACGGGCGAAGGCGTAGCCATCATGGGGCAGGCCACGCAGGTGCGTGTCGCGGAAGGTGATGATACGAGCTCTGCCGGTTGGCAACCGTGGGCGCCGACGATCTCGTTTCAACTCTCGGAAGCGCTCGGTCAGCACACGATCACGGTCGAATACAAAGACGATTTAGGACGCGGCACAAAAGCTGCGCGCACCATCAATGTGTCCGAGCTGTCTGCGGATCCTACGCCCACCCCGACCGCGACCGAGGCCACCCCGACGGTTACACTTACGCCCAAAGCATCAGCCACCAGCGAAGCGACGGCCACCAGCGAAGCGACCACCACACCATCGCCGACGTTGGCGCCGACCAAAGCAGTGACCGTGACTGGCACCGTAACGGCAACACCAACCTCGACGGCCACCGCCACCCCGACGGCGACCGTGCAGCCCACAGAAACATCGACACCAGCAGCGACATTGACACCGCCTTCTACCGATACGCCTGCGCCGCAGCCCACCCAGGCGACCGCGACGGTTGCTCCAGCGGCCACCTCCATTCCGATTGCCTCACCCACGCCGCGCGTGACGATCACCGCGCAATTGATCGCCGCGAATCTGGCGACTTATCCCGCCGCCTCGCACCTCACTCCGCCCGCGCCGCGGCCTGCGCCCCCCGAGCGCCCTGTGCTCGACGATGTTCAATCCCCTGTCAGCAATCTCTTCGCCATCTTGCTTGGCCTGCAAGCCGTCGCGCTGCTTGGCATTGGTGCCGTGGTCGTCGTGCGCTTGCGCCGCCGATCGTAACCCGCAGCTTGAGCCGGATGTTGTAACTCACCTGCGTCGTTTTAGGAACGTTGACGGCGCAGGTGAGTTATAATGAATTTGGCCGACATCATCTTAAGGATCACTCATGGTCAAGCTCATTGCCCTGTACAAAAAGCCCGCTAACGTCGACGCCTTCGAGCAGCACTACGCCACCATTCACATTCCGCTTGTCGAAAAAATTCCCGGCGTCCGCAAGACCGAATGGACACGCTTCCTCGCCGCGCCCACCGGCGCTGCACCTTTCTACATGATGTACGAGATGTACTTCGACGATATGGCCGCCTATCAGGCCGCCATGAAATCTCCCGAGAATCTGGCCGCCGGGCAAGACCTGCTGACATTTGCCAAAGACATTGTGACGTTGATGGTGGCCGAAACTTACGAAGACGAAGTGCGGCGTTGAGCCGGAGGTTGCGTTGAACTTCACCGATCAAGTGGTGCTCATCACCGGCGCCGGGCGCGGCATCGGCAAAGCGATTGCGCTGGCCTTCGCGCAGACGGGCGCGCGCGTAGCCGTCAATGACATCAATCCCGATTCATGCGTAAAGACTGCGGATGAAATCATGGCGTCCGGCGGACAAGCCGTGGCCTGTCATGCCGATGTGGCGAACAAGCTGGCCGTGCAAGCCATGCTGATCGATCTGGAAGATCGCTGGGGGCGCGTCGATGTGCTGGTCAACAATGCGGGCGTCGAGCCGCACAAGCCGATCGTGCAGCTGGACGAATGGGAGTGGAATCGCACTATCGACGTGAATCTGAAGGGCGCGTTCATTTGCTCGCAGAGCGTGGGCCGCATGATGCAGAAGCAGGGCAGCGGTGCGATCGTCAACATCGCCTCGATCGCCGGTCGGGCCGCTGGACTGCGCGATCGATCGGCGTATGTGGCCAGCAAGACCGGCTTGATCGGCTTCACCAAAGAATGCGCGCGCGAATTTGCCGCGTACAACATTCGGGTCAATGCCGTGTGCCCCGGCGTGATCGTCACCGAGATGACGGCCCATTTGCGCCAGAACGAAGCGCAGTTGAAGAAGTGGCTGGAAGATATTCCGCTGGGCCGCCTGGGCGACCCCGAAGATGTGACCGGCCTGGTGTTGTTCTTGTGCTCTGACGCAGCTCGCTACATTACCGGCCAGACCATCCATGTCGATGGCGGCAAAGTCATGCTGTAACAATGAACAATGATCAATGACCAAAGCAAAGGGTAACTACCTCGACAATGTTAGATTCAGTGGCTTACGTCATTGCGAGCGCTTCCCAGCGAAGCAATCTCCGTGCCAATCAGCCAGCCTTGCCAACTGTAAAAGAGATTGTTTTGTCGCACACGCCCTGTCTGCGGCTGTTCGGCAGGGGCGCGCTCGCCTAGCGCGTCGCCAGCGCACAGCGCTGGGTACGACGTGGCGCTACGCTCACCTGCCCCGCGCCGTTGGCGGGGTTGCAATGACGACTGAGTAGATACAGCAAAGGAGTCCTTTGAGGAATATTCGCTCCCCGTTGCTCGCTGTGATTCTGCTGTTTGCCGTGTTACTACTCATCGGCGCGCCGTTGTTGATCCGGCAGAGCATTCTGCCCCAGGCCCCGGTCGATGATAGCCGCTTGATCGAATACCGCAACCCGACGTTGGGTCTGCGCTTTCTCCGTCCGGAAGTATGGGAAACATCGGAAGATGAAAACCTGATCCTCAGCGGCGTCTCGGCCTCGATGGATACCGTGGCCTTTGTGCCGAAAAATTCGCCGAATACATTTGTCATCGTGTATGTGCAGACCTTGACCAAGACCGAAACGCTGGAAAGCTATGCCGCCCGGCAGGTCGCAGATCTGCAGGGCAACGAAAGCCAGATGCAGTTTTCCGAACCGAAGCCTGTGAAGATCAACGGCTTGGCTGCGCTGGAATCCGAGGCGATCAGCAACGTCAACGGCGAGGCTCGCCAATTGCGGATGATCATCCTGTTGAACGGACCGCGCGCTTATGCTCTGACGTACTTCGGACCGGTCAGCGGCACGGCGCAACAGCGCTTTCAGAGTATGGTCGATTCGTTCGAGTTCGTGCGATAGACTCGTACACGAATCTCACAAATAACACGAATATTTGATTCATCGAGGAGGCTTCGTGGGCACTGAGAAGAAGACTTCTGACAAAGTACTGTATCCAGAACTGAGTTATGCGTTGCAGGGTGCATTCTATGAAGTTTACAACGTGCTTGGCCCTGGCTTTCGTGAAGAGACATATCGGCAGGCGCTGATGCGTGAATTGCGATTGCGCGGCATACCATTTGAAACGGAGAAATACTACGACATCCCTTACAAGGGCGATGTCGCCGATCGCTACCGCGCCGATTTTTCTGTTGAGGGTAAGATCATCGTCGAAGTAAAAGCCGTGGTTGCCATGCCACCCGCCTTTGAAGCGTATTTGCTCTCCTATTTGCGTGCTGCGAAGCTGCGTGTTGGCTGCCTGGTCAACTTCGGAGCCGCGCGATTTCAAATGGAGCGCCGTGTTGTATAAAGTGTCGTGATATTCGTGTGATTCGTGTACTTTCTTCAAAATAAACAATGACAAATGAACAAAGCCTTGCGAGTGTGCGCTGTAACCCTCATGAGGCTTTGCTTTTAAGTCGCCTCATCATATAATGAAGTAGCCCAATCTGATCCCGGATCCCTTGAATCTCATGATCGGTCAATTGCTCGGCGACTACGAACTCCAACAAGAAGCGGGGCGCGGCCCGTCGGCCACGGTGTATGTCGCGCGCCAGCATCCCGTCGAACGCTACGTCGCCGTCAAGATTTTTGAGCCGCAGTCGCGCGAGGTGGCCAATCGGCTGCGCGAACTCTCCACCACGATGGCCGATCTGGAGCACACGCACATCCTGCCCGTGTATGACAGCGGCCGCTGGCAAGATCGCTACTACTGGGTGATGCGTTACATGCCGGCCGGCTCGCTCAAAACGCGGCTGGGCAAGCAGCGCCTGACGTTGGAAGAGATCGATCGGATCTTGCCGCACATCGCCAGCGCGCTCGACTACGCTCAACAGCGCGGCCTGGTGCACGGCGATCTCAAACTCAGCGACGTCTTGATCGATCACGCGGGTCAGGCCTTTGTCACCGATTTTGGTGTCGCCGTCGCGCTGGGTCGTCCGGCGGAAACGTATCAAACGCCCGAGTTGCGCCGCGGCGAAACGCCGGATGCGCGCACCGATGTGTATGGCCTGGGCGCGATCCTGTATGAGCTGCTCACCCTGCGCCCGCCGC
>JBGSPW010000110.1:0-14508 GCA_041738395.1 Thermoflexales bacterium | reverse complement strand
GAATTCCAGTTTGATTTACGACTCTGTCATTCCCGCACGCTTTAAGCGGGAATCCAGCAAGCCTATCGGACTGGATGCCCGACAGAAGCATTCGGGCATGACGTATCGTAAAACCGTAAATCAACTTGGAAACCGCTCTAGGGGGTTGAATTCTAAGGAGATTGTCCAATGCCAATGTCATTGCAGGAGATGGGACAACGGGCGCGATCGGCGGCGCGCCAACTGGCACGCGCCACGACCGATCAAAAAAATGCTGCGCTTGTCGCGTTAGCCGATCGGTTATGGGCCGATCGCACCGAAATCTTAGCGGCCAATGCGCAAGATGTCGCCGCCGCGCAGGTCGCCGGTTTATCGCCCGCGATGTTGGATCGCTTGATGTTGAACGAATCACGTTTGACGGGCATCGCCGCCGATCAACGCAACGTGGCCACGCTACCCGATCCAGTGGGCGAAATTTTCGAAGCAAGCACGCTCCCCAACGGCTTGAAGATTCACAAGCAGCGTGTGCCGCTGGGCGTGCTGGGCGTCATCTACGAAGCGCGCCCCAACGTCACGGTGGATGTGGCAGGATTAGCCTTGAAAACCAGCAATGCCGTGATCCTGCGCGGGGGCAGTGAGACGTTGAATTCCAATCGCGCGCTCGTCGCCAGTTTGCAGCGCACCTTAGCCGATACCGGACTTTCCAGCGACATCATTCAATTCATCGACGAGGCCGATCGGGCGCGTGTCACCGAACTACTGGCGCTCGATCAATACGTGGACATGATCATCCCGCGCGGCGGCGCGGGCTTGCACGCGTACTGCCGCGAGCACAGCCGCATTCCGGTGATTACGGGCGGCATCGGCATTTGCCATTTGTTCGTGGACGACTCGGCTGATCTGGACGCGGCCCTGAAAGTGATCTATAACGCCAAGGTCCAACGCCCGACGGTGTGCAATGCCCTCGATACTGCGTTGATCCATCGCGCGGTGGCCGCCGAATTTCTACCCCGCCTGGTGGATCAGCTTGGTGTAGCAGGTGTCACCTTTCGCGCCGACCCGTCAGCGCAGCCGTACCTCGCCGCCGATCCGCGCGTCAGTCCGGCCGGCCCCGCCGACTTCAACACGGAATGGCTGTCGCTGATTCTGGGCCTCAAAGTGGTGGACAGCCTGGATGAAGCCATCGCACACATCGCGACGCACAGCACCGCCCACTCCGATGGCATCCTCACGCGCACGGATGAACACGCGGCGCGCTTTATCGCCGAAGTGGACTCGGCTGCCGTGTACGTCAATGCCAGCACTCGCTTCACCGATGGATCGCAGTTTGGACTGGGCGCTGAAGTCGCCATCTCCACACAGCGGCTGCATGCCCGCGGCCCGATGGGTCTGCGCGAATTGACGACTTACAAATGGATCGTCATCGGCGCGGGGCATGTGCGGCCCTGATCATTTGCTGCACCTGCTTCCTGATGGGCGCGCTGGAATATCTTGGCTCCGTGGCCGAGGGCAACATCGAAGTGCCGGTCGCCATCATCCGCGCCATGAACGATGTGGAACGCCTCGCGCAGATCGAAGAGAGCGCCCTGCCCGCAGAGAAGCAGGATGTGCTGCGGCATTGCCTGTTGCAGATCGCACGGTTGGCGGGGGAGAATGGGTGATCTCACCCCCGGCCCCTCTCCCGAAATCAAACAGAACGATTTCGGGAGAGGGGAGCAGCGATGGTTTGACTCCGAGGACGAAACGGATGAACGCTTGTAAGCTAACTCAATGATGGGATGCAAAGTCAAGGGCAAGAATCATCAGCGAACTTTGAAGCAGACAAACGGACAGAAACGGATGCGTGATCGACGGTATGGTGCGGCGGGTGAGCAGACAACCGTCAACGGACTTTGAAGCGGACACGCTTCGCGGGACAGAACCGGATACGCGGTTGGCGGTGTTTTACAGCAGGTGGATGACCTCGGCAGGACGATGGATAGATTGCTCGAAAGATAGGTTGATATGTTAGATCAAGAACATAGGCAAGTGATCAAAATAATCGGCGACTTAGCTGAATGGAATCATGCTCTTGAAATCGATGGCGTGGAGCAGGATCTAGTTGCTCAGTTAGCGTCATTTTATTCGATACAAAATGTGCCCGGTATCGTAACTAGCCTTAACACTCGCGAATTGGTCGATATAAACACCCCCGCTTCTGAAGTAAAGAGGCTTAAACTTACAATGAAGGGCAGTCAAGCTTACGAGGCAATTGCAGGCCAGTCTGGCTGGACGATGCCCTACGAGTATTGCGAAATAAGCCTAAGCACAGTCTTGACCGAGGGCATTAGGGATAGAATACAATTTGTAGAGGCGTTTTTTGGGAATTGGATGGGGAACCTTGTTCATTGGCTTGGTGACCCGCTGCATGCTGCTAACGCACTGGAAAACAACCTGTTCTTTTGTTACTTGGCTACACAGACATCAGTTTTTGATGCCCTAGCACATAATTTGCTTGTTGGTTCATATGATATTGTTTTGAAAGAGCTGCGGACTATTTTAGAGGGTCTGTTCTTGGCTTATGATTTGGAAACAAAAAACCTTGCTGCCAGTCTTGATGACAAGCTAGCCATGATGGAGAAATTAGAAGAGCAAGGCCACAGTCATGGCAAATCAGTGTTTAGGAATAGCGGTCTTGAAAGATGGGAAGATTATTATGCTGTCTATTGCGATCTATGCGCATACGTTCATACCTCAAGAAAAGTGACCGGTGAGCGTGTGCTCAAGATTGCCAAGGATGGCTTTGGAGAAATTATCGGACCCATCCTTGATATAGAAGCGTTCAATCGATGCGTAGACGCATGGGAAAAAGTAGCGAATGTTGCGATCATTCTGGCCAATGCATTGTTGAAGTCTTTGAATGTAGAGGATTGGTCAGTTTCCATGGGCATTTTCTATTAGTACACTGCCCGCCCT
The DNA here is from genome assembly GCA_041738395.1 of Thermoflexales bacterium. Lineage (GTDB taxonomy): Bacteria > Chloroflexota > Anaerolineae > Fen-1058 > Fen-1058 > Fen-1058. The sequence continues at coordinate 11,574 of JBGSPW010000110.1, read as the reverse complement.
GCGGATGCCGCCGCGAATGAGGGGTGGATGGGGACGTTCAGCGGATAGTGAAGCGGATGAACGGACAGAATCAGACGCGCCCTCGACAAAAGCGTTAAAGCAAATGCAAAGACCCTTCAGGCAAGATGGCCGAAGGGTCTTTGCTTGATGAGACTTCCGAAATTCTCAAAGATTTCGGAAGTCTCAGTGTTCACTCCACTGTCACACTCTTCGCCAGATTCCGCGGCTGATCGACATCACACCCGCGCCGCACGGCGATGTAGTACGCCAGCATCTGCAGCGGAACCGACAGCACCACCGGCAGCAGCAGCGGCGGCACCTCGGGGACGTAGATCACATGGTCGGCTTTGCGCTTGATCGCTTCGTCGCCTTCGGTCGCGACCGCGATCACGATCGCATTGCGCGCTTTAGCCTGTTCGATCTGGCTGATCATTTTGTCGTACACCGCATCCTTCGGGGCTAGACACACCACCGGCATGTTCTCATCGATCAACGCGATGGGGCCGTGCTTCATTTCACCGGCCGCGTAACCCTCGGCGTGAATGTACGAGATTTCCTTTAACTTCAACGCGCCTTCCAGCGCGATCGGATAGTTAATGCCGCGCCCCAGGAACAGGAAGTCGGTGTAGTGATGAAACTCATTCGCCAGGCGCTCGAGCTCTTCCGCCCGATCGAACATATGCCCGACCAGATCCGGCAAGCGCGCCAGATCACTCACCACCTGCCGCAAGCGATCGCCGTACAACGTGCCGCGCAACTGGCCCAGATACGCGCCCAGCAGATACATATCGATCTGTGAGCCGGTGAAGGTCTTGGTCGAGGCCACGCCAATCTCCGGCCCGGCGTGAATCAGAATCGCCCCATCGCTCATGCGCTGCGCCTGCGAGCCAACCACGTTGGTGATCGTCCACAATGGGCAGCCGGCGTTATCCGCCAGTTCCATCGCCGCCAGCGTGTCGACCGTTTCGCCGCTCTGCGTGATAGTCAACACGCTCACACTCGGATCGATGACGGGGTTGCGATAGCGAAACTCCGACGCGATGTCCACTTCCACCGGAATGCGCGCCAGCGCTTCGATGAGATAGCGCCCTACCAGGCCCGCGTGATACGAGGTGCCGCACGCCGCGATCACAACCCGATTGATCGCGCACGCCGACTGCACAGTCAGGTTCATCTCCGGCAGTTCCACCACACCCCGATCGAAATCAGCGCGCCCGCGGATGGTATCCGTCAACGAACGGGCTTGTTCAAAAATCTCTTTCTGCATGAAGTGGCGATATTCGCCCTTGGCCGCTGAAGCCGGATCGTAAGGGATGTTATGCACGGGTGCTTCGACGGGATCACCGTCGAGCGTGACGATCTTGTAACCGTCCTTCACTATCACGGCCATCTGTCCTGCTTCGAGGAAAATCACTTTGCGCGTGTAGTCGAGAATGGCGGGCATGTCAGAAGCCAGGAACATCTCGCCGTCGCCCAGTCCGATCGTCACACCGCCCGCATTGCCGATGCGGGCGGTGATCAGCCGATCGGGTTGGCGCTTGTTCATCAGCACCACCGCCTGCGATCCCTGCAAGCGATTCAACGTCTGCCGCGCGGCCTCTTCAAAATCGAGTCCATCTTGCATGTACTGCTCGACCAGATGCACAATCGTTTCGGTATCGGTTTCGCTCTTGAACACGTGGCCTTTCGCCTGCAATTCGTGGCGTAAATCGAGGAAGTTTTCGACGATGCCGTTGTGGATCACGACGAGGTCGCCGGTGCAGTCGAGATGCGGATGGGCGTTGAGTTGATTCGCTTTGCCGTGAGTGGCCCAGCGGGTGTGCCCAATTCCGATCGAGCCGGCGATGGGCTGGGAGGCCAATAGATCGCGCAGCGCGTCCAACTTGCCTGCCTCGCGCCGCACCTCGATGTGATCGTTTTGAATCACGGCGATTCCGGCGGAATCATAGCCGCGATATTCCAGGCGCTTCAAACCGTCATAGATTACGGGCGTCGCGTTGCGCGCGCCGACATAGCCAACAATGCCACACATAGAGAACCCTCCTATAGGGGAATAGTGATAAGTGGTTAGTGGTAAGTGATTAAACCCACTACCCACTGTCTTCGCCACTACGCTGCGCTTTGTATGCGAATCGCTTCACACCTTTAACGTTGCGCTTGCATCAATTAGGAGGGGAACAGATAAGGGTGTGGCCACCCTGACGGCTTCCGCTGATACCTCGATTTTCCTCCGCGCGCTTGCGGAGTTAGCACTGCCCTGCGGCAGGAACCGTCACCTCGTCAACTCGTTTACCGCCGTCATTGCGAGAAGCGTTGCGTGCGACGAAGCAATCTCCTACGTGTTGGAGAGATTGCTTCGCATCCTTCGACTGCGCGGCGAAAAGATGCCGCTCCGCTCAGGACGCTCGCAATGACGAATGTCCGCGAGCCCATGCGCTGTCTTTCCCCGATGTTTTGTCGTGTCACCTCCTATTCTGAATACTTGTCAGGTGGGCTGTCGTCGCACCGTTGGCCTTTCCAAAATTAGGCCGCCCACCTGACAGGTATTGTACTCGATTCTGGTTTGCACACCATTGAAAACCGCCCCAGGTGTCATGCCACTAGCGGTATAGATTTTGTCAAAACCCTAAAACTCCGACGAGATCGCCAGGTACACGCTGCGGATCGTTTTAGGATCACCTTTGAACTTCTTGCCGTTCGATCGATTCGCCAGCGTTTGCAGCAATTGCTCGTTGGCATCCTCGCCGTAAGCGATGGTGAACAACTTGATGCCGCCCGGTTGATCGCCGGAAGGTAAGCGGCTCAGCAAATCGGCCTCACTGGGTCCGCCGCCAATGTCATTCTTACCGTCCGTCAACAAGACAATGCCATACAGCCGATTCTCACCCTTGGCCTCATCCTGCACCTTGATCCGCTCCATTTCATCCAGCGCATGGATCACCACTTCGTGCAGCGCCGTGCCGCCACCCGCGTACAGGCCGCCGACCGTTTGTTTCAGTTGTTCGCGCACATCGCCGACGCGGCCCGTGGGTTCGAGTGGCGTGATCTCGCTGGAGAAGCTATACACGATCACTCGCTCGTTCGGCTCCATGTTATCCAGAAAACTTAGCGCGCCGTCGACCGCGCCTTTGATCTTTTCGCCGCTCATGCTGCCCGAGGTATCGACGATGACCAGCACGGTGGATTGCTTCTTGACCTGATGAAACACGTCCAGAATGTGCGCCACCACTTCATCCGACGGATATTCCAGTTCCGGCAAATTCTTGGCGTTAAACGTGGTCATCGCGCCATGTTCCAGATCGACGGGCGCGGTGAGCGCGATCGAGGGATCAGCGGGCCGCAGGCCGGTGGCAACCGCCTTGGCTTGATTGGCTGGATCGAGTAGATATTTCTGGAAGAGCTGCGCGGCCTCGCGCTGTTCAGCACTCACCCAGTCGGCATTATCCAGGATACAATACGGATGATTGGTCCAGAAGGTCGCGTCGGCCGGCACAATAAACGCCAGAGGGAAGCGCAGCTCATCGGCATGTTTGAGGTTCCACTTCACCACGTCGGATTCAAACGCGGTGATAGCGTGCAGATAATTCGGGCCGCGCGCTGTCATCCGATCGAACAGATCGGTCGAGAGCCGGCCGTAATGGTAAACACTCTGTTCCAGCGCCCGCACATTGGAGATGACCTGCGCGCTTTTTACCTGCGCGGGTGTCAGTCCGCTGCGCTCACCGGCCGCCGAATAGACGGCCGCCACCATCGTCAACAGGCCGGAGTTGGAGTAGTCGGGATGACCGTGCCCGAACTTGAACGTTCCCCATTCGGAATGTCCCACCGACGCCCAACCTTGTGGATTGGCGGCTAGCTGCGCGATGTCGCTCAACTCGATCGACTTGTCCGGCCAGCCCAGTGCCTCAGCCATCGGCTTCCACATGGCAATGCCAAAGGGTTCACTGGTCAACGCCGGACAAGCCGTTTTGATCAAAGGCTTGTTATATTGATCCTGCCACTTCTGATTGAGTTGATTGATCCACACATCGGTGCCGGGACTATACACGACCGGCTTGGAGCTGCCCGCCAGGATGTTATCCAGGCCGGTGCCCGAGCCACCGTGGACCACCGTCACCACAATCGCCTGGCCGCTGCTCGTTTTCACGCCTGACGCGTTGAAGTCCTTCACCATCTCATTCAGCCAGTCTTCTTTGGTGTTGGATGATTCGATTTTGACTTCAACCGATCCGGGGGGTAGCGCGGTGGCGACTCCGCCTGGCGTGGCAGCTGGATTGACGGTTGCGGTGGAATTGGAAACGCCACGCAGGATAAGACCCAAGGCCACGACGAGTAACGCGATGGCGATCACGACCACGAAAATGATCTGCGAACGATTGGACTTCATGGCAGCCTCCTGAAGGGATCAAAAAAGGACAAGAACTCCTCTTGTCCTACAGGTACTTTTCAATCGACCAACCGCCGGCCTTCATTACTTCCAGCGGGATGAAGTCATCGGTCGGCTTGATCAACAGGCGCGTGCGGCCCGTCAGCGCGTCGAGCACATCGCCCATCGCATCGGCCAGCGCCACCGGCCGATCGAGCGCCCGCGCGATCTGGAGCGGCGAGACATCGTCCAGCGCGATACCCTGCGGATGATCGAACATGATGCGCGGCAGCACGATGACGTCACCCAGCTCACGCAGTTGCAATTGCGCGATCACGTCGGCGCCCATCAATAAACCTGATACCGTGATCGTCTTGCCCAGCCATTCATTGACCATGGGCATCACCTCCACCGGCAAGCCGCTAAGCCGCGTGAATTCCTTGGCCGCCTTTGTCAACGTCGGCCCGAATAACGTGCCCGTTACCAGGGTCGCGCTCTTGTACCGGGTGCGCAGACGCCGTCCTCCCTGGTGTTTCGCCTTGAGCTCACGCTTGACCAACTTCCAGTCGTCGAGAAAATTCCGCACCATCCCCTGCCCGTTCTCTTCGAGCGAGAAGCCATCGTAATGCGATTTGGGCGGCACCGGCTCATCGAGTTGCAGATACCATTCGTCGGTGAGGTACACAAAGCGCGTGCCAAACTTCTGAAGATACTGCTGCTGGAAGCCGGTTACCTCGTCAAAGATGACGCGCATTTCCGCCTTGTTGAGCGGACGCCGATCGTATTTGTGGTGCTTCGTCAGGCCGACCGGCACCACGCAGATCGATTGGACGTGCGGCCACAGCGTCGCCAGATCGCGGATCGATTGGCCGAGATAGGGTCCGTCGTTGAGGCCGGGCGTGATCACCATCTGCGTATGAACTTCGATGTCGTGCGCGGCCAGCCAGCGCAGCTGCTCCATGATGTCAGGCGCGGTAGGGTTGCGCAGGCACGATCGGCGAATGCGCAGATCGGTGGCGTGCACCGAGACGTACAGCGGCGAGAGGAATTGATCGCCGATGCGTTCCCAATCGCGTTCGGACAGATTGGTGAGCGTGACGAAGTGGCCGTGCAAAAACGAGTAGCGGTAATCGTCGTCTTTGACATACAGCGCCCGCCGCATGCGATTGGGCATTTGCAGCACGAAGCAGAACGGGCACAGGTTATTGCAGCGGCGGATGTCGATATCGAACGTGGGATGCTCGAATTCGAGGCCGAGCGTCTGATTGTAGTCGCGCCCGCCGGCGCAGGTGAGGATCATCCCGCCGCGCCGGATCTTCATCTCGATCCATTCGTCGGCGGCGTAGAACTGCACATCGATCACATCTTCGACCGGGTGTCCGTTCACTTCGATGATCTCATCGCCGATCTGCAAGCCGGACTCAGCAGCGAAGCTCTCCGGCTCGATGGCGGCAATGATGCCCCCGTAGGTGTGTGATGACAAACGATACTCCTGACTGTGCTTTCTGAAGTCGCAACTACTTAGCCTGGAGGCTGCATGTCATTCCCGCGCGCTTTAAGCGGGAATCCAGCGGCCCTACTGGCGTGACTCGCCGATAGTCAATCTGGATGCCCGACAGAAACACTCGGGCATGACGGCTGAGCAACTGCCTTCTTTACTTCGTGAACTTCACGTACTTCGCCGTGGCCTGATCCAAGTCTTCGTACAGCCCCCGTTGTTCCGGCGGCAGCAGCGCGGCGAGTTGATACATCGCTTCATCTGTCATCTGCTTGAGGATGTCCGCCGTCACACGCTCACCACTTGAGTCGAGATAGAACGGTTGGCCGAAGCGATACGTGACGTGCGTCTTCTTCATCTTCCAATAATTGTGCTTGAATCCCGGTGTACCACTGATGCCCACTGGCACGATGGGGACCTTGGCGCGATACGCCACGAACGCGATGCCTTCGTGCGCTTCACCCAAGCCACCTGATTCGCTGCGATGGCCCTCGGGGGCGATCAACACGGCCAACCCGGCCTCCAGTGCATCGAGAATGCGGCGCAGCGCCTGCAAATCCGCAGCGCCTCGATTGACGGGAATCGAATCGAACGCGTGCAGCAGCGGGCCAAGGATCTTGTCCTCATAGGCTTCCACCTTCGCCATCGAAACCAGCGGGCGCGGCAGCATGCCCGTGAGAATGACCGGATCGAGAAAGGCGATGTGGTTGATCATCATGATGACGGGGCCGGTGCGCGGAATGTTCTCCCAGCCCTGTTTCTCCAAATCGAGCCACAGCCACATGCCAAAGTGCAGGCTAGACAACAGCCCCCGCGCCGGCCAACGTAACTTGTAGTTCTGATAGCGGCTCTTATCTTTGACACGTTGGCGTGAGATGGCCGACGGTTGAGGATTCATCAAGCGCTCCTCTGGGCAATAAGTTCTTCTACCTGCGCCACGACTTCCGCGATGCTCAGTCCAGTGGAGTCGAGAATGTTCGCATCGGGCGCAGCCTTTAAGGGAGCGGTAGCGCGGCCACTGTCGATGGCATCCCGGCATTTCACGTTAGCCAGAACATCTTCGTAGGTCTGTGTTTGATCACCGCGCGCTTGCACTTCACGATAGCGGCGCTGCGCCCGTTCTTCCGCCGAAGCGTCGAGGTAAATCTTCAACTGTGCTTCGGGCAAGACGACGGTACCGATATCGCGCCCGACCATCACGACGTTACCCCGCAATCCGATGCGGCGCTGTTGGGTCGTGAGGGCTGATCGGACACCCGGATAAACCGAGACCGGCGACACGTTAGCATCCACTTCCGGTGAACGAATCGCCCATGTCACATCGCGCCCGTCGCACAGCACATCATACTGGCGGCCATCGGCTTGCGAGGGCGACTTCACATCGATCTGCAGTGTTTCGGTCAAGCGAGTCACCGCCGCTTCATCGGAGATGGCGATCCCCCGATCGAGCGCCGCCCACGTCGCGGCGCGGTACATCACGCCTGTGTCAAAGTAGAGATAACCTAACTGTTTAGCCAGCACGGCGGCGATGGTACTCTTGCCCGAGGCCGCCGGGCCATCGATGGCAATGGTGGATGGGTGCATGCACAAGTCCGCTCACAAGATTACTGCGATTCTACCCGAACGCCGATGACTTGTCCACGCAAAACAGGCAGTGTCACCTGCCCTCAACCGGCGTACTTGAAGCCGGTTTCTTTGAGTGTAAGCTGGCTGCCTTCATGATTGAGCCCGACCTCGACCACTTCGGCCACAAACAAGATGTGATCGCCCGCCGGCAAACTGCCGACGATTTTGCATTCAACCCAACCTAGCGCCGTAGCCAACAGCGGACTGCCTGTCAGCGGGCCAGGCGTCCACGTGACTTCGCTTAGTTTTTCAGGATGTTTGCCGAACGTGCGTCCCAGGCTGCCGGCCAACTCGCGTTGACCGCTTTCATAAAGATTGACCGCAAAAGCGCCACTGGCTTCAATCACTTGCCGACTGTGACTGTCGCTTTCCACCGCCAACGCTACCATAGGCGGATCGAACGAGCATTGCGTCAACCAATTCGCGGTCATGAGGCTGACAGCGTCGCCATGTTTGGCTGCAACGGCATACAGCCCATAAGTGAACAGGCGCAACACGGTTTTCTTGAGCGCGTTATCCATATAACCTACCTTTCACAGATTCATTGCACTCTGATTGTACCTGATCGAAACGAATCGTCGTTTTCAGAATGGCACGCATTGCTACATGGTAGAATGGAGCCATGCAATCCCCAACACTACGCTTCTGGCTGCTAACTCTGTTGCTCCTTGGATTCAGTGCTTGTTCTCCGCAGGTGCGTGTCGCGCCGGTAGTCACATCGTCGGCCACGCTGGCACGGATCACCACAGCACCAACCGCTGGACCAAGTGTCACTGCGATAAACAAATCGATCACCTGCGCCGATCTGGATGCGGCCTGGGCTGCAAATGATTGGCCGAATGTCTTGCACATTCTGCAAAGTCTGCAAAAGACTCAGCCAAGTTGCGGAGCTGAGCCACTTCAAGCCAAAGAGTATGCGGCGCACTTCAACTACGCAACCGTCCTCGAAGCGAGCGACCAACGCGCCGAAGCCATTGAACAGTATCGTGCCGCATTAGCCATCAATGTGCGCGGACGCGAAGCGCTGAATGCGCTAGCGCGCTTGAACGCGTTGCCTACATTGCCGCCGCCAAGTTGCCATCCAGCCGACGTTCCGCCCTATTCTGCCACGCCGGGTGACTTCGTCACGGTAAGTAAGCGCGGCTTCACACTGAAAGGTGAACCGTTCTACTTGCGTGGCTTCAACTACTATCCACGCCATGCTCCATGGGAGGCTTTTCTGACCAGCGCCGACATGACCGAGGTAGCTCAGGAATTGGATCTGATTGCTGAGGCCGGGTTCAACACATTGCGCATCGCCTTGTGGTACGACCCCTTATTTACCTGTGCACCGGAAAAAGCTGTGCCTAGCGCCGATGGATTTGCCAAGATTGACGCCGTGATAGGATTGGCACGCGAGCGTGGCTTGAGACTGATCGTGACGCTGAACGACTTACCCGATCTCTACTTCCGGCCGCTCTACACTGATTATGCGCGGTATGATGCACAGACGGCCTTCATCATCAATCGATATCGCAACGAAGCAGCAATCCTTGCGTGGGATTTACGCAACGAGCCTGATCTGGATTATGGAGCCAATCGCACGACGGGGCGCTTCACGGCAGAAATCGTATTGACCTGGCTCACTCATATTGCCGAGGTTGTTCGCCGGAACGATCCGCATCATCTGATCACGGCCGGCTGGTGGGGCGATGCGACGGTGACGAACGATTCGGTGGATTTCTTGTCATTCCATCATTGGATAGATGCGGCAGCGGTTATCGATCGGATCAAAGCGATGCGCAAGAAGAGCTCCAAGCCTATCGTGCTGGAGGAAGTAGGTTATCCAGCGTGGGATCAAGCGAGTGAGACCAACCAAGCGCATTCGTTAGAGCAAGTGATTTCCAAAGCTGAAGATAATGGAATCGCTGGATGGCTTGTGTGGTCTGCGTTTGATTTTGCTCCACCCAGCACACCACCACCCAATCAAGAATATTTCTTCGGGCTGTGGCGAATTGATTTAACACCGAAACCCGCGCTGACCAGCTTACCGTTACGCGCTAACCCGTGAATTACCCGCAGCACACAAGGAGCGTGCCATGTCCAATCGTCTGCGTATCGTGCGCGTCATTGTCGCCCTTGTCTTAGCGTTATTCATCGGGGTAACCCTGGTCGGGGCTTTTGCCGAGGAGCCGTTGGGCTTTCGTGATGCCGGCGCGACGTATCCCACGCCGCCCGAAGTCAGCACTGTTCACGACGACATGACGTTTGTGTTGGCGCTGGCCGCCGGCTTCTCGATTACCGACGCGCACACGCTGCGCATCTGGGATCAACTCACCGACTCCGAAATCCTGACGGGATCACGCGTGTACTCCAACGGGCTGGGTGGTGCCTTCCCACCCGTTCCTGATGCCGACGTGATCTGCGCCGGTAAGATCCATAGCGCCGACATCTGGCCACGCTGGCAGGATATGACGATCTCGACCAGCGTCACTTCGCGCTTCGGGCCATATTCGCCATACTTCCACTTCCCGCACATCAGCGGCCCGCGTGCGCCGTACGAGATCGGCGCGCTGCACGATTGGGCCTGGGGATTGACCAATACACTCGCGGCCTATGAAGCTTATGCGTGGGGAAAACCAGGATTGCAGAACTCCACCGTGATGCAAGCGACGTGCCGTTATACACACACCACCGCAATCACGACCAGCATTCCGGCCGGATCGCTGCCGGCGTTTGCCACGTATTTGCATTCGCTGGCTGACGGCTACTCGCATCGAGACTGCATCGCCACGATGGACGGGTTGGGGATGCCCTGGGCCACGCATACCACACCGGAGATCGATGGCAGTTATCCCGCGTGTGATTATCACCCGCGCACGCCACAGAGCGATGATGTGCACGGCCGCGAGTTCTTCACCTACACCGATTCGATCCGCACCGAGGAAGCCCTGCGTCACGTTTATCGAGAACTCGCGGCGCGCAGCCGGACGCGTGAAGGTGTTTACGTCCCGCTCGATCTCAGCACGCCCATTTCAGGCGCACAAACGCTGAGCGAAACCATCGGTATCTTCGTGCATACGTGGGATTTCAATCAAGCCGATCAACGCCGGGCCTACGCCGACACGTTGGTCGCAAAACTCGCGACGTTGCCGCGCACGCCGCAATGCCGCGTGTGGCTGCCGGTGGCACTCAAATTTTAGCCAGGCTAGCAGCGGTGCCTTACCCTGCCGCATGATACAATCATCGCAAACTCACGAGAGATGAATGAATGATGACGGTTCGCGTTGACGTCTGGTCGGATTTTGTTTGACCGTGGTGCTTCCTCGTTTCCTCCAGTTTGGAGAAACTCAAGCAAGCCTACGATGTTGAAATTGTGTGGCGGTCTTACGAACTGCGCCCTAAAGGTTCGCCACCAATTCCGCCGGAGTATCAGGCCCGCATCGAAGCGGGCAAGCCGCGTCTGCTCAAATTGGCACGCGAGCAATATGGACTAGAGTTGAATCAAGGCCCGATGGGGATTAGCAGCCGCGCAGCCTTGATCGGTGCGAAGTATGCCGGGGCTCAGGACAAAGGAACGCAATATCATGACGCCGTGTTCCGCGCCTACTGGCAGCGCGCCAACAACATCGGCGATGTCGGCGTGCTGGCCGAGTTGGCGCAATCGATCGGGCTGGCGCGCGAACCGTTCCTCGCCGCGTTGAACGATGAAGATCACGAAGCGCAAGTCGAGGCCGATATCGAGCAGGCTTATCAATATGGCTTGACCGGCGTTCCCGCCTTGATCTTCAACAACCGCTATGTGGTCTCGGGCGCTCAGCCCTACGAGGTGCTGCGGCAGGTCGTGGAGAAGGTTCAGGCAGAGGGATAGAGAGAAATACAGGGTGTTCAGTTAGCAAAAGACCTCCGAGATTTTCGCCCGCTCCGCTTCGCTGCGGGGTGCTTCGCAAAAATCTCGGAGGTCTTGTTTAGTGCCTCGCGCTCTTGGCGGGTCGCGGACCTTTCGCAGGCCGCGTGTTTTTCCCGGGTCCCGTGTTTTTCACAGGCCGCGTGCTCCTCACATCTCGTGGAGGTCGCATACTCCTGGCGTTCTTCGCCGGGCGGC
>JBGSPW010000109.1:0-37436 GCA_041738395.1 Thermoflexales bacterium | reverse complement strand
GAATTCCAGTTTGATTTACGACTCTGTCATTCCCGCACGCTTTAAGCGGGAATCCAGCAAGCCTATCGGACTGGATGCCCGACAGAAGCATTCGGGCATGACGTATCGTAAAACCGTAAATCAACTTGGAAACCGCTCTAGTGAGCACAGTCACGGTTGTGATACCGCGTGGTATTCGGGTGAGACGACCAGTACCCAGAAAATAATCGTATATCCGCATCTGTGGAGTTTAAAGAAGTAGGGCAAGATAGCATCTTGCCCTACAGTGCGTTAATTTAACGCCCGCCGTTTGAGTGAATCAGGCGGGCGTTTTGTTTGGGTGAGTGCTATACTACAGTAGAATTTGTTTGCTATCTTTCTGACGTGCATGTAATAAAGGGGAGAATCTATGCCTGACCTCCCGACCGGCACAGTCACCTTTCTGTTCACCGACATTGAGGGCAGCACCCAGCTCTGGGAACGATACCCTGCTGCGATGAAGATTGCCCTCGCCCGTCACGACGGGCTTTTACGGCAAACGATTGAAGCAAACGGCGGTTACGTCTTCAAGACCGTCGGCGATGCGTTCTGTGCGGCGTTTCCAACTGCGTCGGCTGCGTTGCTGGCCGCTCTCATGGCTCAGCGAGCATTTGGCAAGGAAGCCTGGGGTGAGACCGGTCCGTTGCGTGTGCGGATGGCCTTGCATGTCGGTGCAGCCGAAGAACGCGACGGCGATTACTTCGGCCCGCCGCTGAATCGCGTGGCGCGCCTTTTGTCAACCGGGTATGGCGGGCAAATCCTGTTGTCTGCCGCAGCTCAAGAATTGATCCGCGACCAATTTCCCAATGAAGTTGTGTTGCGCGACATGGGCGAGCATCGCCTCAAAGACCTCGTTCGTTCGGAGCATGTCTTCCAAATTATTGTCCCCGATTTGCCGGACGACTTTCCGCCCCTTAAGTCGCTTGACGTTCTGCCCAACAATCTCCCGATCCAACTGACCAGCTTCATCGGGCGCGAGAAGGAAATGGCCGAGATCAAGCAATTGCTGCTTACCGCGCGGTTGCTCACGCTGACCGGTTCCGGCGGCACGGGCAAGACACGCCTTTCGTTGCAAGTCGCTGCCGAGGTATTGGACGACTTTGCGAATGGCGTGTGGCTGGTCGAATTGGCGTCGCTGTCTGATCCCGTGCTTGTCCCGCAAACTGTTGCCTCAGTGTTGGGTGTGCGTGAGGAGCCGAATCGCCCCCTGTTGACGACGTTGACCGGCTACCTGTGTGCCAAGCATTTGTTGCTGATATTAGACAACTGCGAACACTTAATCGAAGTGTGCGCACAACTGGCCGACGCGCTACTGCACGCTTGCCCGAAGCTGCATATTCTGGCGAGCAGCCGCGAGGCGCTGGGCATTGCGGGTGAGACGACCTTCAACGTACCTTCGCTGTCATTGCCCGACCCCAAGCATCTGCCGCCCGTGGGAGCAGAGTTTGTGCCGGCTTTGACCCAATACGAAGCGGTGCAGCTCTTCATCGAGCGTGCGCTCGGCGCACTGCCAGGCTTCACTGTGACTAACCAGAATGCGCCCGCCGTCGCACAGATATGCTATCGGCTGGATGGTATCCCATTAGCTATCGAGTTGGCGGCGGCGCGCGTCAAGATGTTGCGCGTAGAGCAGATCGCTATGCGACTGGATGATCGTTTTCGCTTGCTCACCGGACGAAGTCGCACAGCGTTGCCACGCCAACAAACCTTACGGGCGTTGATTGATTGGAGTTGGGATTTGCTCTCAAAAGCCGAGCGAGTGCTGTTGCGGCGTCTGTCGGTGTTTTCAGATGGCTGGACGTTGGAGGCGGCCGAGACAATTTGCCAGGATGAAGGCTGGTCAGAAGCTCTTCAGTCTTCATCTTTCATCCTTCATCCTTTCGAGGTGCTGGACTTGCTGACGCAGTTGGCGAACAAGTCGCTGGTGATGGTGGAACATGAGCAGGGCGAGGAGACGCGCTATCGAATGCTGGAGACGATCCGCCAGTATGCGCGTGATAAATTGCTGGAGGAGAAAGAAGGAGAGCAAGTCCGCCAGCAGCATCTTGATTACTTTCTCAAGTTGGCAGAACGAGCCGAGCCGGAACTGCGTGGGCCGGATCAGAAGGCGTGGTTGAACCGGCTTGAATTAGAGCACGATAGCCTGCGAGCAGCACTCGAGTGGTCAATGAATAGCGATGCCGAGGCTGGGCTGCGGCTCGCGGGGGCGCTATGGCGATTCTGGGAAATACGCGGTTACCTGGGTGAGGGGCGTGAGTGGTTATCACAAATCCTTGCGTTGCCAGGGGTTTCGTCGCGCACGATAGCGAGAGCGAAGGTGCTATCTGGGGCAGGTGTCCTGGCTTATTCGCAAAGCAGCTATGCTGCAGCGCACGCCCTGTATGAGGAAAGCCTGGTGATACAGCGGGAGTTGGGCGCTTTGGGCAGAAAGGGCATCGCAGATGCACTTCACGGTCTGGGGAACCTGGCCTTACGACAAGAAAATTGTACAGAAGCACGCTCGCTGCACGAAGAGAGCCTGGCAATCCGGCGCGAATTGGAAGACAGGCAGGGCATCGCCGACTCACTGCTCGACCTGGGGCGTGTGGCTCGCAATCAGCACGATTGGGTGTCAGCGCACTCGCTATTTGCGGAAAGCCTTACGATACAGCGGCAATGTGGAAATCAGCATGGTATTGCTGCTACGCTGTATCAGCTGGGGAATGTAGCTGCTTGGCGGGGCGAATTGGCGCTGGCACGCTCGCTCTATGAAGAGAGCCTGGCAATTGGACAGGAGTTAGAAGATAGGCATGGCATTGCGGACACCCTTAATCATCTCGGAAGCATAGCCATCGAGCAGAGCGACTATACGTTTGCACACTTGCTCTTAGAGCGAAGTTTGGTAATAGAACAAGAATTGGGAGATAAACTTGAGATTGTTCATGTATCCACTTCGTTAGGGGAATTGGCTCGATTGCAGGACGATTATGAGCGAGCAAGAATATACTACGAGAAGTCTTTAGCTTTGAGTCGAGAATTGGGCTCCAAAGAGTTCACTGCCATCAATCTTCTCAACATGGGGTATGTTGAGAAGCATCAGGGCGAATATGAACGAGCAACAGAGCTTTTCAAGGAGTACCTAATCCTATATCGGGAACTGGGGAGGATGGATAGTATCACCGTGTCTCTGGCGGGATTAGGAGGGGCGGCGGGAGTACAAAGACTGCCGATTCGTGCAGCACGATTGCTTGGCGCGGCCGCGGCATTGCTTGAAGCTTTGGGTGCCGATAGTCGTATGGATCCAGCCGACCGAGCCGAGTATGATCGCGATGTAGCGGCTGTGCGCGCTCAATTAGACGAAGCACTATTTGTAGCGGCGTGGGCCGAAGGACGGGCGATGACGCTGGAGCAGGCGATTGCTTACGCGCTGGAGGATAGTGCTTGACTTGATCTTCACAACGAGTATAATCTTGTCATCAACGTTGACAGAGAAAAGTAAGCTCAAGCGGACTCCCAGAAAGTCGCCGGTTGATGCGAGGCGATAGACGGTTGAACCGAAATCCACCTCTCGAGTTGAGCGGCGCTCCCGTTACAGAGCATGAATGAGGTCAGTAGTAATGACTTAAGTCATTACTACAAGACAAATCTAGGTGGCACCACGGGGCCCCTCGTCCTAGTCTTGGCGAGGGGTGTTTTTATTGTGGTAAGTAGATGAGGAAACAAGGAAGAAGGGGGTACTTGTTTACTTGCCTATTTGTTTTCTGATAGAGGAGGAGCAATGTTCAACGGCATACTTCCACCACTGCCTACACCTTTCAAGGAAGACGGCGCGCTCGATTTGGAGGCGCTGCGCTCGAACGTCGAGCAGCTCAATACGACGGGACTGGCGGGCTATCTCGCCCTCGGTACGAATAGCGAAGCGGTGCACGTGACGCCCGAGGAAGCCTCGCAGGTGTTTGCGGTGGTACGGAAAGCCGCGGCCACCGAAAAAGTCGTCATTGGCGGGACGGGGCAGTTCTCGACGCAGGCGACCATTGAGATGACTCAGCGTGCGGCGGAAGCGGGCTGTGATGTGGCGCTGATCGTGACGCCCTTCTATTACAAGAACAGCATGACGGCCGAGGCGTTGAAGAAGCATTACTTCACTATTGCCGATCAGTCGCCGATTCCAGTGATGATCTACAACGTGCCGGCGAATACGGGCCTCAACATTGCATCGTCGATTGTGGCGGAGATCGCGCAGCATCCGAACGTGGTGGGTATCAAGGACAGCGCGGGCGATATCAACCAGATAGCGGAGACGGTGAGACTGACGAGAAGCAAGATGCGAGATGCAGGAAGCAAGATGCAGGAGGCAGGAGGCAAGCAAGCAGGGCGGAACGAGGCAACATCGGAGAAGGAGCATCCTTCGACTGCGGCCTCGCTGCGCTCGGCCTCCGCTCACGCCCTGTCCGATGTACCGCATCGGGGGCGCGCTGGACGGGATGCTAATGAGTTTGTCGTGCTCAGCGGCAACTTCGGAGCGATGCTGCCTTCGTTCTCGTTCGGTGTGGTCGGTGGGATTCTGGCGGTGAGCAACATCGCGCCGAAGGAGTGTGTGGAGATTTACGAACGGTTCCAGCAAGGTCGCATCGCTGAGGCGGGTGAGCTGCATTTGCGTCTTTTGCCGGTGGCGCGCGCGGTGACGACGCAGTTTGGTGTGCCGGGCTTGAAGGCGGCGATGGATCTGCTGGGGTATCGAGGCGGTTACCCGCGGTTGCCACTGCTGCCGCTGGGTGAGAATCAACACGCCGGGTTGGAGAAGGTTTTACGAGAGGCGAAATTGCTATTGTGACAAGAGGAAACGAAGACACGAGGACAAGAAGACAAGAGGACCTGAGGACAAGAAGACAAGCGATCTTGTACAACGATCTTCGTGTCTTCCCTTCCTCCCTTCTTCTTGTCACGTGCAGGATATCATGGAACAGGAGAACATCATGTTAGACCTAACCTACATACGTGAACACACCGACGAAGTGAAACAGGCGATGGCGAATCTGTATGCCGAAGCGCCTATCGACGAGATTCTCGATCTCGATAAGCAGCGGCGCGCGTTGCTGCAAGAGGTGGAGCAGCTGAAGCAACAGCGCAACGCGGTCTCGAAAGAGATCGGCAAGATGAAGGTCGACGAACGCGAGGCCAAGAAGGCCGAGATGCGCGCGGTGGGCGATCGCATCACGGCGTTGGATGCCGAGATCAACGAGGTGGAAACACGCCTCAACGATCGGATGCTACGAGTGCCGAATATTCCTGATCCCTCGGTGCCGATCGGCAGGGATGATACGGAGAACATTGTCACCCGCGTCGAAGGTGAACCCAAGGCGGCGAAAGACTTTGGGTTTGAACCAAAACCGCACTGGGACTTAGGCACGGCGCTGGGCATCATCGACTTCGAGCGCGGCGTGAAGGTGAGCGGCACGCGGTTCTATATGCTGATCGGCGCGGGCGCGAAATTGCAGCGCGCGTTGATCAGCTTCATGCTCGACGTACACATCGGGCAGGGATACACCGAGGTGTATCCGCCCTATCTCGTGAAGCGCGAAGTGCTCATCGGAACGGGGCAGCTGCCGAAGTTCGCCGAGAATCAATACTACGATCAGATCGACGATCTATGGATGATCCCGACGGCGGAAGTACCGGTGACGAACATGTACGGGAGCGAGATTCTGGAGGGTGACAAACTGCCGATCAATCACGTCGCCTACACGGCCTGTTTCCGGCGCGAGCAAATGTCGGCCGGACGCGACACGCGTGGCATCAAGCGCGGCCACCAGTTCGATAAGGTGGAGATGGTGAAGTTCTGCACGCCTGAAACGAGCATGGATGAGCTGGCGAAACTGATCGATAACGCCGAGGAGATCGCTCGGTTGTTGAAGATTCCGCATCGCATCATCCAGATGTGTACCGGTGATCTC
Source organism: Thermoflexales bacterium (assembly GCA_041738395.1). GTDB lineage: Bacteria > Chloroflexota > Anaerolineae > Fen-1058 > Fen-1058 > Fen-1058. The sequence goes on along the minus strand of JBGSPW010000109.1, from coordinate 31,485 downwards.
TCGTTCACAGCGGCGGTGAAATATGACATTGAGTTGTGGGCACCCGGCTGCAACGAATGGCTGGAAGTGTCGTCGTGCAGCAATTTCGGGGACTTCCAGGCGCGGCGGGCCAACATTAAATTCCGGCGCGAAAAGGGGGCCAAGCCTGAATATGTCCACACGTTGAATGGATCGGGGTTGGCGCTGCCCCGGGTGATGATTGCGGTGCTGGAGAATTATCAGCAGCCCGATGGCAGCATCGCCGTCCCCGAGGTACTGAGACCGTACCTGGGCGGTCTTGAAGTGATACGGGGAGTGTAAAAGACAAAACCCTTCGGGTTTCCGAAACCCGAAGGGTTTTTAATTGATCTGTAACGACTTTGCAACACACCAAACAGGTGGGGTGTGTTAATCTACTAGCGGACTACAGGGCGCGATCTATTTCACGTCGATGGGTGCATCCAGCCGCACCAGTTCTACCCAGGTCTTGCCGGGCTTGAGCGGAATGGGATTACCTTTGGGATCGACGAACGTTAACATATCGCCACGTTCCTTGCGCACCCATTTTCCGCCGAATTCCTGGCCGTCACGGAAGACGCGCGTGGGACCGTCGTTCCAAAGTTGAATCTGAATGCCGAATGCTTTGAAGGCGCCGTAGTCTTCTTCCAGATAGCGCATGTCTTCGACATGGGTGGCGTGGGCGATGATGACATTGGCGGCGCTGAGCTGTTGACCTGTTAAGGAGTCGGTGTGGGGCGAGCCCGCACTCCAACGCAGCCAACAACCTTTGATGGGGCCGCAGGTGGCGGCGTTGGGATCATATTTCCAGAGTTCAGTTTCCGAGCCATACTTTAACTTGATCTCGCTGGTGGGGCGACCGGGCGAGAGCGGCTCGGTGGAGAAGGTCAGGCCGCTGAGATTGGGTTGGGTGTTGGAGCCGCGCTGGTCGGCTTCTTCCCAGATTTTGGCAGGCACCACGAATAGATTGTGCGGGGGTGGGGCGTTGTCGCTGCGATAAAACATCGGCGTGTAGTCGCCAAAGTCGGGCGTGAAGAAACGCTTCTCTTGATGGATGTCGCTGGGCTTGAGATAAAACTCGCGCGTGCCGCCCGACATGCCCGAGCAGGCGAGCAGTGATTTGAAGATGGCCGGAAGTTCGTTGTCGATGATGCGGCACGATCGGGTGCCGCCGACATACTTGGGAGTTTGACCATAGAAGATCGCCGTCCAGCGCGGGATGCCGCCTTCCGATTCGTGCTCGAAGACCCAATCGGCAAAGCTGGTACCTGCTTGCGGACGCACACCGTTTTCCAATGAATCACCGATCTTAATGGCGAGCGGGCGCCGCTTTAGAACCGCGGGGTCAGCCACCTGTTCGCCGGTCAACGGATTCACATTCGCCGCGGTCAGATTGATGAGACGAGTGTCGACGGTGGGTGTCGGTGAGGCCGGCGGGATAGTCGGGCTGGGTGAAGCGATCGGGGTGACGGTGGGCCGATCGGTGGGTTTCACGATCGGGCGTGCGGTTGGACTGGCAGGCAGCGCTGTTGGTGAGGCGGGCGCACTGCCGCAGGCTGCCATCAGCGCAGCGAGGCCCGTGATTAGGACTAAGATTAAGCGTCGAGACGTGGTTATCATCTGTATACTCCGTCACTGGTAGAAGTCGGTGCGATTATAGCATAGGCATGGAGTGCAAAAACGTGCGGGCTAAATTGACTTGTCATATGAGAGAAGGTATAATCGACGCGCAATGGCAAAGAACTGGTAAGACCGCACGTAGCAGGCTAATCCGCTGCGGAAAAACAGGATTAGTCTTGCCTGCTGTCATATCTGCCTATGTTTCATCAAGTTATCAGGCTGGGTGAAGGCGGAGCCTATGGCACTGAAGGGCAATCTACATGATTTCAGCATTACACAACTGCTGAACTTGATCCATCTGGCACGCAAGACGGGCACGCTGGCGATCGATGGTAAGAGTTCGGCGCGTGCGTCCTTTCGGGAGGGCAAGTTGGTGTTTGCCCAAACGGATACGGTTGAAGGACGCCTGGTAGGGATGTTGGTCAAGGTCGGTAAGATCACAGCCGAACAGAGCAAGAAGATTCCGGCGAACAAAGCTGATCGGGATTTGGCGGCTATGCTGGTCCAGGCGGGTCTGCTGACCAAGACTGAGCTCGATCAGATGGTGCGCAACAACGTTAAGGAGGTGGTCGACCGGATGTTTGCGCTCGGCGATGGGTTATTCCGCTTTGAGCCAAATGTGCTGCCGGAAGATCGCTTGTGGGCTGAGCCGCCGATCAACTTGGATAGTATTATCATGGAAGGCACGCGCCGCCTGAAAGAGTCGGAGAAGCTGCAAGAGGAATTGCCCAATCTGGATGTCACCTTGCGCTTTACCGATCGGCCCGATGCCAAACTCCGTAACGTGAACCTCAGCGTCGATGAGTGGCGTGTGGTCTCCTATATCAACCCCAAGAATACCATTCGACAAATCGCCCAGGCCAACAGCATGAGCGAGTTGCAGATCCGTAAAATTGTGTATGCCATGCTGCAGGCGGGCCTGGTAGAAATGATTCAACCGGTGGGTTTACCTGCGGTGGCGGTTGCTGCGCCGGGAGGGCGTCCGGCTGCACCGCCAAAATCGTTTGCGAACGCAGACGAGAAACGGTCGGTGGTGAACCGTTTGATCGATCGCATCAAACGCCTTTGATTGGCATCATCTGGTCTTCATCTGTTTATCACGCGGGAGCGATGGCGAGCAATTATGCAAACAGTAAAAATGGTCATCACGGGGCCCTTTTCTGCCGGTAAGACCGAATTTATCCGCACGATTAGCGAGATTGACGTGGTCTCAACTGAGCGGAAGATCTCATCTGACGCGGAACGTATCAAAGATCAAACGACGGTGGCGATGGATTTTGGCCGCATCACGGTCGATGATGAATTGGTGCTGTATTTGTTTGGCACGCCCGGCCAAAAGCGCTTCGACTTCATGTGGGAGATCTTGTCCGAGGGGATGCTGGGCTTCATCGTGATCGTGGACAGCTCGCGTCCCGAGACGTTCCGTGAAGCGCGCGGCATCCTGGATACCTTCCGCGGTTACGCCGAAACGCCCTACGTGATTGCCGCTAACAAACAAGATCATGAAGATGCCTGGGCGCCGGATGATCTGCGGATCGCATTGAAGATTGGCAAGGATGTCAGGGTCCTCCCGTGTGTGGCAAATGACAAGGATCTGGTCAAGTCCGTTTTGCTGGAATTGCTGTACTCGATCCTGGAAACGATGGACCTGGGTGCGGCGGGTTAGGGGCGCAGTGCGAGACTGTCCTACCATGAGTGATGTAGGATGAGTTCGATTGTGACATCGCAGGGCATCGTTCATTACGAGGCCTATGGTCGCGGGCGTCCGGTAATCTTGCTGCATGGCTGGATCAATTCGTGGGGCGTTTGGCAAGATTCGATGATCGATCTGGCTGAAAACGGGCGCTATAAGGTCTATGCGCTCGACTTCTGGGGTTTCGGCGAGTCGGGCAAGACGAATACGCCGCCTTTCAAAATTGATTCCTACGTACAGATGGTGAATCAATTCATGGAAATCCTGGGGATCGAGCGCGCGCCGATTCTGGGACATTCCATGGGCGGGACGGTGGCCTTGGCGGTGGCGGTGGCCTTCCCCCAGCGCGTCACGAAAGTGGGGGCGGTGGGTTCGCCGATTGAAGGCAAGTCGCTGAATTTCTTCTTGCGCATGGCTGGGCGCGATTGGGTGCAGCTGGCGCAGAGCCTCCCGACCGCGACCCACATGATCGTGAATACCCTCGTGCGGATCAACACAGCGCGCGATACAGAACGTGTCCGAAAGATGTTGCTGCGCGATGTCGATAAGACCAGCATGGAGTCGTTTTTTCGCAGTATCGGTGATTTGCGCCGAACCGATCTCAGCCCGCAGCTGGGGACCTTGAAAATGCCGGTGCTGGGGGTTTATGGGGAGCACGATAATATCGTCGATCCTCATCAGGTGGAATTGCTGGATAAGCATGTGGCGGGGGCGCGCACTGTGGTGCTGCACCAGTCACGGCATTTTCCCATGTTGGACGAGCCGGAAGAATTCAATACGACCGTGCGTGGTTTCTTAGCGGCGTAGCTGACGACAGAGTGCTATGGAGATTCCCAGCCCGGCCGTACCTTTGATTGAACGCCAATATTACTATCCCAACAAAATGGGCCGGATCATTTTGTTGGCGATGGAAGAGGTAATGGGCCGGAACGGAGTCAACGCCATTTTGAATCTGGCCCGGCTGAAAAGTCTGGTGAATAGTTATCCGCCCAATAACTTCGATCGCCAGTTTAGTTTCGATGAGGTCGGTTCCATTCAGCAGGCGTTGGAAGATATGTATGGGCCGCGGGGGGCACGTGGTTTAGCGTTGCGTGCCGGGCGGGCTTGTTTCAAATATGGCATCAAAGAATTTGGCCCCGTGCTGGGGATTGCCGACCTGGCGTTTCGTCTGCTGCCGTTGGGCATGAAGTTGAAGGTCGGGTTTGAGGTGTTCGCCGAAACCTTTAACAAGTTCAGCGATCAGATTGTGCGCTTGGGTGAGGACGAAGAAAACTATATTTGGATTATCGATCGCTGCCCGGTTTGCTGGCAGCGCCGCACCGATGAGCCGTGCTGTCATCTGGCGGTGGGCATTTTGCAGGAAGGTCTGTACTGGGTGAGTAGTGGCAAGAGTTTTCATGTGGAAGAAGTCGAGTGCATCGCCAAAGGCGATATGACTTGTACGATTCTCATCAACAAACGTCCTCTGGATTGAAATGGAGGTCGGGGGGAAGAAGCTAACGGCTTGACCGCCGGGGCTGTTCATAAGGAGTGTGATCGAGAGCGACGGTGATTGGGTTTTTCTTTTGTTCACTCGTGGGGATGTCGCCCCTCCTTTGTCTCCAGCCTCTGCTTTACCCCTCCCGTTTCCTATGCCGGTCAAAGAGCAACGTACCCTGCGCCGCCTGGTGATTCGCGATGTGCGTAAAGTTGCGCCATTTAACGAAGAAGCGCGCGAATTACGCATTTTGAATAAGCGGCTCTGGCTGCATCAGCGCGATGTGCTAGCCGCTTACACCCGCGAAGAACGCGAGATCGCTTCGATCGAGGTGATGCCGGACGATCGGGTGGAGACGATCGTTTATCGCGACAATCTCTTTTTTGATAAGGATTTCATCGAGCATTTCCTGCACCGAGCGCGGCGGTTGGGCAAAGCATGTCGCGTCGCCTTTTCGCCCAACGATCCGGCGATCAAGGCGCATGCCGTGCCATTGCAGAGCGGTATTAGGGTCGAGAAGGGTTTCACGGAAGGCGAACTGTATGTCGCCGATTTGTGGTACTTCCCGTACGGGCGTGAAACGAAAGTGCGGCCGCTGGTGATGGATACCTTGTCGAAGGAGTTGGGCTACTACAATGTCCCGAAGTATATGGCGCCCAATCAGGGTGATTTAACGTACCAGGTGCCGCGCCGCGCGTTCTTGTCGATCGAGCACTGGATTCATGTCTTTCTGGCGAATACGACGTTCGGGGTATTTTCGGAAGGAGCCCGCGCGGAGAAGGAACTGGAAGGTTCACGCTTCAAACTGCAGGTTTTGATAAAGGCCCTGCTGGAGCGCAAGCACGTACTCGCCAGTCCGGCCCTGGTCAAGATTGGCAAGGATGTCCGCATCGATCCCAGCGCGATCATTCACGGCCCGACGACGATTGGCGACAATGTGTTCATTGGGCCGGGGGTGGTCATCGATAACTGCATTATCGGCAGCAACGTGTCGGTGTCGCAAGGTTGTCAGTTGATGTTGAGTGTGGTCGGCGACGGATGCTTCCTGCCTTTTCGGGCTTCCTTGTTTATGACCACCTTGATGGAGAACTCGATGGTGGCGCAAAACACGTGCTTGCAAATGTGCGTGGTGGGGCGTGACACCTTCATCGGCGCGGGTTCGACGTTCACCGATTATAATCTGGTGCCGCGGCCCATCAAGACGTTTTATCGTGATCAACTGGTGGAATTGGACTTGCCCGTGATTGGCGGCTGTGTGGGGCATAATTGCCGGTTGGGCGCGGGGTTGATCATTTTCCCGGCGCGCACCATTGAGTCGGATGTGATCTTGGTTGGTTCACGCGCGGAGAAGGTCTTGACGCATAACGTCACCTATGCCGACAGCGATCACTGGAAATTGCCGCGTGGCAAGGAATTGCACCCGCCGCACTATCATTGAGCGGGCCGGTTTGTTATGGATAATTTTGCTTTTATTTTTCATCCGCTTGATCCGAAGCGCGATGTGGAACGTAAGTTTCCGTTATTGGGGAAGGTCCTGCCGGTTCCTGTGATCAACTTCCTGTCGCGGTTTTTTCCGCCGCTGTACATCTCGCACATTACGGGCGTGCGCTCGGAAGCGACCGGCAAAGAAGTGGAAGGGTGGTTTGTGGCGTGCCCGTTCACACCGCAGCGCATGGTGACGCTGCCACCCAAGACGGTGTATCGGAAGGTGATCGCTACCGCGCATTTGGCCGAGAAGCTGGGCGCGCAATTGGTGGGGCTGGGCGCGTACACTTCGGTGGTGGGTGACGGTGGGATCACGATCAGCCGCAGCGTGAAGGTGCCCGTCACCACGGGCGATAGTTATACCGTCGCCAGCGCGGTGGAGGCCATGAAGAAAGCGGCCGAGTTGATGGACATCAACTTATCGAACGCGACATTGGCCGTAGTCGGGGCCACCGGAGCGATCGGGGCCGTGGCCGCCGAAATCCTGGCGGAAGATATTCCGCACATTGTCCTGATCGGCAAGCGGTTCGATCGGTTGGCTGAGGTCAAAGCGCGCTGTGAGAAAGTCGGCGGCGAAAAGTCCGCACTAGCGGAAGTGCTGGTCACTGCTGATCTCGACACACTCCGCCAAGCCGATTTGGTATTAACCGTGACTTCAGCGGTGGATGCGATTGTTCAACCGCAGCATTTGAAACCGGGCGCAGTGGTCTGTGATGTGGCCCGGCCGCGGGATGTGAGCAAGCGGGTGGCCGAGCAGCGCGACGATGTGCTGGTCTTTGAAGGTGGGTTAGTGGAAGTGCCGGGGCCGGTGGATTTTCACTTCAATTTCGGATTTCCACCTAGAACATCGTACGCGTGCATGGCCGAGACCATCGCGCTGGCGTTGGAAGGACGCTATGAAAGCTATACGTTGGGCAAAGACCTGACCGTGGCGCAAGTGAAAGAGATCGGCCAGATTGCTGCGCGGCATGGCTTTAAGTTGGCAGGCTTCCGTTCATTTGAGCAGGCCGTACCGGAAGAGGAAATTGAACGCATTCGCTTCAATGCGCGCCAGGCACGGCAGGCGCAGGCTGTGTAATGAAGTTTTTCATCTAGACGAGGTGACGTATGAGTAAGGGTCGCATCCTGGTTGTGGAAGATGACAATGACATCTCCAATATGCTGAAGATTTATTTCAGCGCGCAAAACTATGAAGTGACGATTGCCGGGCGCGGTAACGATGCGCTGGAGCGCACGCGCAAGCAGCTGCCCAATGTGATCGTGCTGGATATCATGCTACCGGATATTGACGGTTACGAAGTGTGTACGCGCCTGCGCCGCAATCTGCGGACCAGCCACGTGCCGATCATCTTCCTGACCCAAAAGGACGAGCGCAGCGATCGCATCGCCGGTTTGGAATTAGGCGCGGATGATTACATCACGAAGCCGTTTGATATTGAAGAGCTGCGCTTGCGCGTGCAGGGCGCGATGCGCCGCGCCGAGCGTGAAAGCTTGACGAATCCGACCACCGGTCTGCCCAGCGGAAAGATGATCGAGGAACAGCTGCGCGCGTTGATGCGGCGCAAGGATTGGGGCTTGCTGTACGTGGGCATCGGCGAGATGGACGCGTTCACCGATGTTTATGGTTTTGTCGCGGGTGATGAAGTGCTGCGGTTTACGGCCTTGCTGCTGGGCGAAGTCGATGACAAGGTCGGCGGTCCCGATGATTTCATCGGCCACATCGGCGGCGATGATTTCTTGCTGATTACGTCAGAGGATCGCGCGGCCATTATCGCCGAGGCGATGACGCTGCGTTTTAACCAGGAGATCGGCTCACACTATTCCTTTAAGGATCGCGAGCACGGTTACATCGTGGTTAAGGATGCCGATGGTACTGAACGGCAAGCGCCGTTGATGAAGTTGTGCGTGGGGGTGGTCTTGGCCAAGGATTACGAATTCACAGATATTCGCGAGATTACGGAAGTGTCGGCTGAAGTGCGGCGTAAAGTGTGCAGCTAAGTCAGCAGCATGGACGGGATGGTGACGCATCTGTGCGGGAACGAGCGAGCGATGATCGGTAGGCGAGTATCCTATTGGGTTTTGATCGCAGTACTATTGGGTGGTTTGCTATTAGCGGCCTGCCGGGCGGGCAACGCTAAAGTTGTACGGGTGTATGTGAGCCTGCCGCTGCAGGGGCCAAGTCAAGATACCACCAGCATCGGAGAGCGGATCAAGCAAGGTATTCAGCTGGCGTTTGATGAGGTGGGCAATCGAGTCGGTAACATCCAGATCGATTTGGTGATCCTTGATGATGGCAATGACGTGGGACAGTGGCAGCCTGACCGAGAGGCTAACAACGCCCAAGAAGCAGCTGCTGATGAAGCGGCGGTGGCTTACCTTGGTCCCTATAACTCCGGCGCAGCCAAGGTGAGTATTCCGATTTTAAATCGCGCCGGGTTGTTACAGATTAGCCCGAGCGCGACGTGGCCCGGATTGACCAAGCCAGGTTTTGCCCAGGGCGAACCCGGCATTTTTTATCCAACCGGCCAACGCACCTTTTTTCGCACTACGCCCACCGATGATGCCCAGGCCCCCGCGGCAGCCTTGTGGGCGCGGTCTTTAGGATTGAGAACGTTTTACGTTCTGGATGACGGCGAGGCCTATGGGGCTGGGATAGCGAACCTGTTCGTGCGCTATGCGCAGCAGATTGGCTTGTATGAGTCGGCACACCAAACGATCGATAAGACGGCGACCGACTATCGGCCGATCTTAGAAGCGGTGAAGCAAGCGGATCCTGATTTGGTCTACTTTGGCGGCACGGTGGCGAATGGTGCGCCGCAGCTACTGCAGCAAATGCGGGCGATGGGCATTCAGGCGGCGTTCATGGGGCCGGATGCGTTAATGGATACTAGTTTGATCGAGATGGCGGGCTTGGCGGCCGAGGGCGTGTATGTTACCTTTGTGGGAGTACCTCCCGATCAATTGACAACGGACATGGCTCGAAAATTCTACGGGAATTATCAGGAAACCTATCACGAGGTTCCTGAATCCTTTGCGGCTTACGGCTATGATGCGGGCCTGGCGGTGATTGCGGCTCTCAAGAATGCGCCCACGCTCGATCGGGCGGGCGTCCGGGCCGGGATGCAGACGTTACCAGCGTTGGACGGTGCTAACGGCACCTATGTCTTCGATCGAAATGGCGATAATGCGGCTCTCCAACTGGTAAGTGGCAGCATGGTGGAGAACGGCGCCTTCAAGTTTGTGCAGACACTCAACGTGCCTCGCTAGGTTTTGATCCTGACAGGTAGGTCTGAACGAGTGGCAAGTCAGAAGCAATCGCGGGTGAACTTAATATTCGGGCGGATGGGTGTGCGGCTGTGGGGGCTGTACGTCCTGGGTTCCCTGTTATCGATCGGCGTTGTCGGTTTGATGATCTTCTTCAGCGTCAACGCACAGTATCAACAGACTTTAGTTCAGCAGCACGACCTGGCAGAATCCGTCGCCTTGCAAGCCGACAGCTATATGACCAAGCTGCGAGATGACCTGCGTAGTGTGGCTAACATCGTGCCGTTGTCCCCGCAGGATCCCACCAGTCTGTCGCGGTTGTTGTACAGCATCGAACAAAATAATCCCGCCTTTATGAGTTTGGCCGTGGTCGGCCCGGATGGTGTGGATCGTGTGCATGTGACGCGGGCCGATGTTCCGAACCCCGGCCTAATCAATCGATTAGGTACGCCGTCTTTCCAGGCCGCTCTAAAAGGCGAGGGTTATCTTAGCGCCGTCGAAATGCGCAATGGCTATCCGGTGCTGACTTTGTCTGTGCCGATCGTGAACGATTATGGCCCGACGGGCGCCGTTGTTTCCTCGATTGATTTGACTACGATGTGGGGTGTAGTCGCCAACGCCGAACTGGGCCAGCGCGGCTATGCTTACCTGGTGGATAATCAGGGTACGGCGATTGTCGCGCGTGATTTGCAGTCTTTGCAGTCTCGGCAGCACAACTTAAACGATCTTCCGGCTGTCCAGGAGGCGCTAGGCTCGACGACCGGCTCTGCCAATTCCAAGTCTTACGCCTCAGGCCTGGCGGCTCCCACCGAATCCATTCTGGCTTACTATCAACCGTTTGCGGTTGCGCCGTATACCTGGTACGCCATCGTCGAACAGCCGACCAGCGATGCGTTTGCGCAGATTTATAACATCGTGACCGCTGGCCTGGTGCTGATGGCGATGGCGGCGATTGCCATCTTCGTTACGGGGTTCTATGTCACGCGGCGCGTGATGCGTCCCGTCGCAATTTTGCGGCAGGGTGCTGCCCAGCTCGCTGCCGGTAAATTTGACACGCGCATTACGGGCGTCAAGACGAACGACGAATTGGAATTCCTGGCCACGGAATTCAACGACCTGGCCGCTAAACTGCAAGTGGCGCAGACGTCGACGGTTGAAGCCGTGCGCGAACGCGAAGAACAATATCAAACCGCCCAACGCCGCGTGCGAGAGATGTCCACGTTGTTGAAAGCCGGACGGGCCATCACGTCGTTGGACCTGGAGAATGTGCTGGACAACCTGGCTCGCGAATCGGCCGGTACGGCCGGCGCTGATCGCTGCGCCATCTATGTCCTGGACGATGCCCAACACGTGTTGAATCTGCGCGGGTGGTGGGATTTTGAAGATCTATCCAAGCCCGACCTTCAATATGAAATGGGCGAAGGCGTAGCGGGTTGGTCGGCCCGCGAGAATAAGCCGCTGTTCCTGGCGAACGCTCAGGCCGATCAACGCTTTGTGGTCAAATGGGATCACGATCGCGATGTTGCGGCGGTGATGAACCTGCCGCTGGTTGATGAGGGCACGGTCGTGGGGGTGTTGCAAGTTTCGACGCGGCCGGGCACGCCAGCCTTTACGCGTGAGGAGCAGCGTTTACTGGCGAGCTTTACCGATCAAGCCGCGGTCGCTATTAAAAACGCGCAGTTGTACGAAGTGGAACGGCGGCGTGCGCAGGAAATGGCGCTGGTGGCTGAAATCAATCGGACCATCGGCCTGTCGCTCGATCTGGACACCACCCTCAACTCGATCCTGGCTTCCATTCGCTCGCTCATTCCCTATGATTTGAGCGAGATCACGCTGTGGGATGAGCACGACAAAGTCCTGCGCACGCGCGGGCGTGGTGCCGATCCACAGTACGAACAATACAGTCTCGTCTCAAGCGGCGTGTATCAGCTGGATCAAGGTATTTCTGGTTGGCTGGCCCGGACGCGGCAACCGCTTCTGATTCAGGATCTAGCCACGAGCAAAGTCCGCCCCAGCCTGGATGCCAGTCAATTCCCCGTCCGATCGATTTGCGCGGCCCCGTTGATTGCCAGCGATCAACTTGTCGGCACGATCGAGCTAGCCGCGCTGACGCCTGGATCTTTTACCGATGGCCATCTGGAAACTTTGAAGACCGTGGCGCAGCAAGCCGCTGTCGCCATTCAGAATGCGCAGCTGTTTGCAGAAACTCGCCGCCGGGTCGATGAGTCAGCCACGTTTTTCCGCATCTCCACCATCGCCGCCTCGGCCTTGCCGCCGGATGAATTGCTGCGCCGCCTGATGTCTGAGGTGGGCACGCTGGTTAATGCGGATCTCGGGCTGGCCTGGTTGCACAATCCGGACACCGACACCCTGGAGCCTTTGTTAGCAGCATCGTTCGGTGATCTGCCGGAGAACGTACGCGACTTTCGTATTGCCGGCACCGATCCGGAATTTGAGCGTTCAGTTTTTTGGCGGCGCATTGTATTTCGCACAGATGACGCGCCACAGGAAAAACAACTGGCGGCCTATTACTGCTCGTTTGTTGAGCGCTTCCAGATCCGCTCATTGATGGCGGCGCCGCTCATCGTGCGCGATCGGGGTATTGGCGAGATCCATGTTGCCCGGCGCGTCGTCGCGCCATTTACGGATGCCGATCAACAGCGCTTGAGCACCGTCGTAACTCTGCTAGCTGAAGCGATTGAAAATTTCCGGCTGTCGGCCGAACAGCAACGCCGTCTCATGCAATTGGGGCTGCTCAGCGAGATTGGCCGCTCTATTTCAGCCGCGCTGGATGAAGCTCAAGTGCTAGACGCAGTCTACACGCAGCTCAATCGCGTGATGGATGCTCATTCGACTCATATTGTGGCCTATGATGCCGGTCGAGACACGATTACGTTCCTGCGGGCTTACGAGCAGGGCGCGCTGGTCGATCTGTCCCAGATCGCGACCCGGCAGCAACGGGACGGCAACACGCTGACCTTCTATGTTTGCCGTCAGCGGCAGTCGTTGTTGTTGCGTGGGGATGTGGTGGCCGAGGCGGCCAAGCTGGGCATTCAAGCCTGGGTTGCCCAGAATACGGGTGTCGCGCAGACTTGGATGGGTGTACCGATGATCAGCGGCGAGACGGTGCTGGGCATGATTTCGGTACAGCACCTGGAAGACCCGTACGCCTACGATCAAAATGATCTTAACCTGCTGCAGTCCATTGCGAACCAGGCCGGTGTCGCGTTGGTAAACGCCCGACTGTATGCGGAAACCCAGCGCCGTTTGACGCAGCTCAGCCAACTCAGCGAAATCGGGCGATCGATTTCAGCTGCGCTGCATGAGAATGAAGTCCTGGATCTTCTGTACACGCAGTTGAACCGCATGATCGATGCGCGCACGCTGTTCGTGGCCTATTATGATGAAGCGGCAGACGAACTGACTTTCCAGCGCATGTATGAAGAAGGCCAGCTGATGGACTTGGGGGCTGCGCGCACGCAGCGTGGCCGGAATAGCCTGTCGTTCTATGTGTGCCGCCAGCGCCGCCCGCTACTGTTGCGTGGGGTCGTGGCGGATGAGGCGAACAGGCTGGGCATCGAAGTCATTAGCGTGGGGACGACCAAGGTTGCGGTGGCGTGGATGGGCGCCCCGATGATCACGGGTGAACGAGTGCTCGGGATGATCTCGGTGCAACACTTCGAAGATGAGCTGGCTTACGACGAGAATGACCTGAACTTAGTGCAGGCGATCGCTAACCAGGCCGGGATCGCGCTGGCCAATGCCCGCTTATATCAGCTGACCGACGTGCAGCTGAGCGAGCGTGTAGAAGAATTGACGGCCCTGTCTTCGATTAGTCAGGAGCTCAACTCGACGCTGGAGCCGGGCCACATCTTCGGAGTCGTGATTGCCGAAGCGCTGAAAGTCACCGGTGCGGAATTTGGGTTTATCAGCATGGTCGATGAAGCGACCGGTCTGTTGAATGTGCGCGCCACACAGGGCTTGACGGCCGAGGCTGCCCGGCAAGTCTCTGCGACGCCGATTCACGTTGGAGAGGGTATCACCGGTCGGGCGGCGGAAACCGGTGAGCCGGTGTTGGTCAACGATGTTAGCCTGGCCAGTAACTACGTCGAACTGCGGCCAGGGGTCAAAGCGGAAATCTCGGTTCCCATTCGTTACGCGCAGTCGGTGGTGGGCGTGCTGAATTTGGAAAGCACGCGGGTGGATGCGTTCACCAGCGAGCATGTCAATTTCCTCAATGCGCTGGCCTCGCAGGCCGCGATTGCCATCGGTAATGCCCAACGTCTGGAAGAATATAAGGCGCGTGGTGATTTGCTGCGCCGCCGCGCCGAGCAATTGACGAATCTTTTCCAGATCGGCCAGGCTTTCCGCACCGATCAGCCGTTGGAGCAGGTGTTGGACGACGTCGTCCATGCCATTCAAGAGACGGTGGGTTTTAATGTCGTCATGCTCAGTCTGGTCGAGGGCGAGCCGTCGCATCTGCGCCGGGTGGCTTCGGCGGGGGTGCCGATGGCGGCGTTTGAAGAACTGAAAAAGACGCAGCAGCCCTGGCGTCTCGTCGAGACGCTGGTGCAAGAACGTTTCCGCGTCAGCCAGAGCTACTATGTGCCGATGGAGCAGCGCGAAGCGACGACTGACCTGAACACTTACCAGTCTCCTGCGGGGGATCGTTCGCCGCAGCGCACGCCTGGCCTATGGCATGGCGACGATATGCTGTTTGCGCCCTTACGCGGCAGCGGCAACAAGGTGCTGGGGATCATCTCGGTGGATGATCCTCTGGGCGGGCGCATCCCCGATCGGATGACGATTGAAACGCTGGAATTGTTTGCCAATCAAGCGGCGATTGCCGTGGAGAATGCTTACCTCTTCTCCGATTTGCAACAGCGGCTTAACAACCTGACGCTGTTCAACGAAGTGGGTCGTTCGATCAGCGCGCAGCTTGATCTGGAATCGTTGCTGGTGACGGTGTTGGATGCGGCTTGCGAACTGGTCGGCGCCGATCATGCCACGATCTTTTTGCGGGACGCTGCTGCGGATGGTAAGTTCGTGCCACGTCAGACGGTGGGCTATGACTTGGCTCAGATCAGTATGCTGCAATTTGGGCCCGGCGAAGGCCTGGTGGGGGCGGTGATTGCCGATCCGCGGGCCTTCATGGTTCCCAATGTCGATGAAGACCCGCGCTATGTGGTGACTGACGTGACCAGCGCCCTGAAGTCGATCATCTTGACGCCCCTGTCGGTGGCCGGTCAGCTGATCGGGGTGTTGACGGCCGATAAGCCGGTGCCGCACTCGTTCACGAATACCGATTTGGTGGTGTTGTCGACGCTGGCCGATCAGGCCGCCGTGGCGATTGAGAACGCGCGGTTGTTTGAAGCGGAACGCGAACAACGCGCGTTGTCGGAAACGCTGCGTGACTTATCCACCGCGCTGGGGCGTTCGCTGAATGTGAGCGATGTGCTCGATCAGATGTTGCACCAGGTCAGCCGCATTGTGCCGTACGACGCGGGCAACATCATGATGATCGAAGAGTCGGGCAGCCAGGTGCGGGTGGTGCGCAGCCGGGGGTACGATCGTATCGAGCCTGGCCTCACGACGACGGTGATGGCCTTGCGCTTCTCGATGCGCGATACCGTCAACTTGCGCCAGGTTGCGGAGACCGGCCAACCGTTGATTATCGAGGATACGCATGAGTTTTCCGGCTGGATCGAAACGCCGGCGACCGCTTGGGTGCGATCGTATTTGTGCGCGCCGCTGCGGGCGCGCGATCAGGTGGTGGGGTTCTTCAACCTGGACAGTGCCCAGCTGAGTTTCTTCACTAACGTGCACGCCGAACGCCTGATGGCCTTTGCCGCGCAGGCGGCGGTCGCCATTGAGAATGCGCGACTGTATGAAGAGACCCAGCATCGCCTGCAAGATCAGTCGCTCCTGTATGAAGCCGGGCAGGCCATCTCTTCCTCTCTGGAATTCAGCCAGGTCCTGGAGACGATGAGCACCCAGCTGGTGCGCGCGACCAATGCGCAGATCGTTTTGATTCAGTTGTGGGATCGGACGACGGATCAGATCACGACCATCTATCGGCAGATCAAGACGACCGAGGGTCTGCGCGACATGGACTTGCTGGAGAAGCCGTTCGCGCCGACGGATTATCTGAAGGTGGCGCAGTACCTGCGCGATCGGCGCAACATCAGCCTGCGGGTGAACGACGACGATCTCGACCCCATGCTGCGCACGCGCATGCAGGACATCGGGCTGCTCTGGATTGTGGAAGTGCCGATCGTGTCGCGCGATGAAGTGTTGGGCCTGGTGCGGCTGGGCGATACCCGTTTCGATCGTACCTTGAGTGACAGCGAGGTGCAGGTCATCGAGACGTTGATCAATCAGGCCGCGGTCGCGATGAGCAATGCGCGCTTGTATGATCAGATTCTTAAATTCACACAGGAGTTGGAAGGGCGCGTGGAAGAACGCACGCACGCGCTGGCCCGCGCCAATGAAGACTTGAAAGGCGAGCGCGATCAGGTCGAGACGCTATTCCGAATTGCTTCGGAATTGTCCACCAGTTTGGACCTGGATCGGGTGCTCAATCGGGCGCTGGAATTAGTGGTACGCGCGGCCGGGGCGACCCACGGCTCGATCTTGCTGGTCGATCCGCAGACCGATGTGTTGGTCGCGCGTGCGGTGCTGGGCGGCGAAAAGATTCCCACGGTGGGCAAGCTCACCCCGTTCCGGCGCGGCGAAGGTCTGGCCGGGTGGTGCATCGTTAATCGCCAGTCGGCGATCGTGGCGGATGTGCGCGACGATCCACGCTGGGTCGAGCACGATGAACGGGTGCGCAAGTATCGTTCCGCGTTGGTGGTGCCCTTGTCGGTCAGCGAAGATGTGCTGGGCGCGATGCTCCTTTTGCATCTGGATGTGAACTACTTCACTGAAATGCACTTGCGCATGGTGGCGGCCGCCAGTTCGCAGGTGGCTACGGCCATCAACAATGCCGAACTATACCGTTACATTCGTGAGCAGGCTGAGCTGCTGGGGGGCATGCTGCGCGCGCAGCAAGTGGAAAGTTCCAAGAGTCAGGCCATTCTGGAATCAGTGGCCGACGGGGTCATGGTCAGCGATGCAAAGGGGCGCGTCATTTTGTTCAATGCGGCGGCCGAACGTATTTTGGGTATCAAACGCGACGAGTCAATCGGACGGCCGATTGACGATATGCTGGGTTTGTATTCGGCCGCCGGCACGCGCTGGATACAGCAGGTGCGCGACTGGCATGCTTCGGCCGAGGCGCGCCAGCGCACGCCGATCTTGTCCCAGCGGATTGAGTTCAAAGGCGAGAAGCGGTTTGTCACGGTCACGGTCGCGCCGGTGACGATGTCAGACGAATATCTTGGCTCGGTGTCGGTGTTCCGTGATATCACGGCCGAGGTGGAGGCCGATCGCGCCAAGACCGAGTTTATCTCGACGGTCAGCCACGAGCTGCGCACGCCGATGACGAGTATCAAGGGCTATGCGGATCTCATGCTTATCGGCGCGGCGGGTGCGATTAACGAGAATCAACAGCGCTTCTTGAGCGTGATCAAATCCAACGCCGATCGTTTGTCTGTGCTGGTGAACGATCTGCTGGACATCAGCCGCATTGAAAGCGGACGGGTGAAGTTGGAACTCAAGCCGGTCACGCTCGAAGCGCTGATCGACTCGGTGGTGGCTTCCTTGCACGCCCGGGTCGAAGAGAAGGGACTCAGGCTGAACGTGATTTTGCCGGAAGGCGATCTGTCGCGCGTGTTGGCCGATCGCGATCGGGTGATTCAGATTCTCACCAATTTGGTTGGCAACGCTTATCAGTATACTCCGCCCGGCGGCCTGATTACCGTGCGCGTGCATGAAGTCGGCGAGTTTGTCCAGATTGACGTGGTGGATACCGGGATTGGCATCACGCTGGAGAATCAGCCCAAAGTGTTTGAGCGTTTCTACCGGGTCGATGATCCGAATGTCACCGAGTTCCCCGGCACCGGTCTGGGCCTGGCGATTGTCAAATCACTGGTGGAGATGCATGAGGGCCGCATTTGGCTGGAGAGTGAAGCGGGTGCGGGCACGACCTTTTCCTTCACTCTGCGCGCGGTTCAAGAAACACCCGCGACGCTTGACCAGCCTCCCGTGGAAACTGGCAGCCGGGTTGAAGCACCAGTCGAGACCGAACCGCCGCCGGAGCTAAACATCGATGGGCGACACGTGCTGGTCGTCGAGGACGATCGGGACATTGCCGAATTGATTGGCCGTCATCTCACCGCTAGCGGTTATCAGGTCAGCATTGCCGGTCGGGCCATGGAGGCGTTGGAAAAGGCGCGCGCCCACAAGCCGAGTTTGATCACGCTCGACATTTATCTGCCGGACGCCGACGGTTTTGAGCTGCTGCAGCAATTGAAAAACGATCCGCTGACGGCGGACATCCCGGTCGTGATTGTCTCGGTGATGGGCGATCCGCAGGAAGGCCTGCGCCTGGGCGCGGTCGATTATCTCACCAAGCCTATCGAGCCGGGCCGGTTAGTAACCGCGGTCAATCGCGTGCTGCATGGGTCGGGCAAGGTGCTGGTGGTTGACGACGATCGCGATACGCGTGATATGCTGCAGGCGGCCCTGGAGCAACGCGGGTTCAGCGTGGTGCTGACCTCCAGTGGCAAACGCGCCTTAACGCTGGCGCGGCAAGAACATCCTAATTTAATTTTGCTCGATTTGAAATTGCCCGGCATGGATGGTTATGAAGTGCTGCAGCGGCTGAAGGGCATGCCAGAAACGGCGGACATTCCCGTCGTCATTATTACGGGCAGCCTGACGGACGATGAACTGAAAGGGCAAAAACTTTTGTCGCTGGGTGCGGCGCGCTTCATGACGAAGCCGTTTGCTGTCGATGAGCTGGCCTATGAAATCGGCGTATTGGTGACGAATCGCTCGCTCGTGGAGCCTAGCCGGTAGCGGCGCCGCTGAGGATGGTGGTATGACTAAGATTCTAATCGCTGAAGATGAACGTGATATTCGTGAGCTGGTAAGTTTCAGTTTGCAGTTCGGCGGCTTTACCGTGGTGCAGGCGACCAATGGCGCCGAGGCTGTGGAACAGGCCCAGAAAGAGCTGCCCGCGCTGATTTTGATGGATGTGCGTATGCCCAAGATGACGGGCTACGAAGCGT
Organism: Thermoflexales bacterium; assembly: GCA_041738395.1. Lineage (GTDB taxonomy): Bacteria > Chloroflexota > Anaerolineae > Fen-1058 > Fen-1058 > Fen-1058. Next base: position 12,776 of record JBGSPW010000109.1, on the reverse strand, counting down.
GCCGCCAGATGAAGACGATCGCGGCAGTCTGCGATATTCCGGTGGTGTTTCTCTCGGCGAAGGGGCAGGAGAGTGAGATTCAGACCGGTCTCGAAGTCGGCGCGGAAGAGTATATTTTGAAGCCGTTTGCGCCGGACGAACTAGTGAAGCAGGTGCAGGCGGTGTTGGATCGAGTCGCGAAACGCCGTCAGGCAGTTTAAGCGGGCGGCAGGGTAAGGGCGTTTGTTGGTGGAGATGGAACCGCTGTGAGTGCAATCATTCTGGATGATGGTCTAGTTCATTACGAGGTGCTGGGACGCGGCCGACCGCTGATCTTTTTGCACGGCTGGTTAGGCTCGTGGCGCTATTGGATGCCGACGATGGACAATCTGTCGGATCGGTTCCGCACGTACTCGTTCGACATGTGGGGCTTTGGCGATTCTGATCGCAATGCAGAGCGCTACGCTCTGGAGGCGTATGTAACGCAGTTGGATCGTTTCATGGAAGAGTTGGGTGTGATGAAGGCCTGCCTGGTGGGGCATTCAATGGGTGCCGCCGTCGCGCTGCTGTTTGCCGAACAATTCCCGGATCGCGTCGATCGCATTATGGCCGTGAGTATGCCGTTGGCTGCCGCGACGGTCAGCAAGCGCTTGATCGCCTCAGGGGGCAGTTCCTTGCTCGATCGGATGTTGGGCCGCCGCGCGGTCTCCGATTACCCTGAGGTGGAAATCGAGGCCATGAAGACCGATCCGAACGCCGTGATCGGCACGGCCCGCTCGCTCGAAGCGCTGGATTTGCGCGATGCCGTGGACGAATTGGATAGTCTGCCCATGCTGCTGGTGTATGGCAGCAAAGACTCGTTCATCAACCCGTTGAGTAATGAGGACTTGCGCGAGTTCGACGGCAACGTGCGCCCGATCCCCCTGGCGGATTCGGGGCACTTCCCCATGATCGATGAAGCCGGCAAATTTCAGCGGCTATTGCGCGATTTCCTGGAAACCAAGCCGGAAGATTTGGGCGCGCTGGCCTTGAAAGAGGAGTGGCGGCGGCGGATGCACTAACCATGAACAATGATCACTTTGCCATGATCAACGGGCGGTGACAAAATGACCAGGCCCGGGGACAATTGACGGCGTTAAGAATCAGGCAGGGTAAGGAGCAAGATGACAAGTCCAACAGTCGTGACAGATGAAACTTTTAATCAAGCAGTGCTGAAATCAGATCAACCCATCTTGGTGGATTTTTGGGCCGTCTGGTGCGGGCCGTGCCGCATGGTCGCGCCTGTTGTCGACGAGATTGCGCGTGAGCACGCAGGTCAGTTGAAGGTCATGAAATTGGACGTGGATGAGAATCAGCACACGGCCATGGCCTATGGGGTGATGAGCATTCCCACCTTGATCCTCTTTAAGAACGGCCAACCGGTGGAACGCATTGTCGGCTTCCGCCCCAAGGCCGACATGGAAAAGAAAATCCTGCCGCATCTGGATTAACACCATCCCACTCTATCTGTTGATCAACCGGGCTGCTTCGTGCTGAAGGAGCCTGGTTTGTTGCCTCGTGTATAATATCGCCTCGAAAGTCACGACACAGAAGGGAAGTATGCGGAATAAGCGAACTTATTGGGCGGTGTGCACTGCTCTCTTAGGGCTGGCGCTAGTCTTGTCGGGATGTGGCGCTTCTCCGAGTGCGCAAGCGAGTGCGTCGATACTGATGTCACCCACGCCGGAACCGACGGACGTAATCGAAACATTGGAACCGCAGCCAACCGAAGGCCCCGATCCGGTAGCGACCGAATACGCGCTGGCGGCGTTAGCGACTCCCACGGCGGTACCGGCACGCGCCGCGCCGATGGGCCAACCCACGCTCGACCCGCTGCGTGCGCTGGAAGCCCATGCTACGCGGCCGCTGGTGCCGCCACCACCTGATCGGGTAAACGGCTTGCCGTATGATTCCTTTGTCGTGATGGATTCTGCGGTGATCGATCACGTGCGCGAGATTTTTGCCAAAGGGAAAACGCTGGGCCGGAACCCGCAGGCGTTTTCTAAGGCCGGTGACAGCACGATCGAGTTGCCGTACTTTCTAGGACGGTTTGATAGCAGCCCGTATAACTTAGGCGACTATCGCTATTTGCAGTCGGCGATCGACCACTTCCAAGGATCCTATGGCCGCAAGAGCCTGGCGGTGCGCATTGGGCAGCATTCGTGGACGCTGCTCAATCCTGCGTGGGCGGACAAGCAGCAGTGCAACGCCGACGAGACGCCGCTGGCCTGTGAGCTGCGGCAGAACAATCCCAGCATTTTGATCTTGCGTCTGGGCGCGAATGATTCCGGCGTTACTAAAATGTTTGAGGAGAACATGCGCGCTGTGGTGGAGTATGTCATCGAGCAGGGCGTGATTCCGGTGTTGAGCACCAAGCCCGATCAGCGCAAGGGCACGGAGCAGGTCAACGCTATTCTGCGGAAGATGGCGGCCGACTATCAGATTCCGTTGTGGGATTTTGATCACGTGGCAAGCACGTTGTCGGATCGCGGGCTGGGGCCGGACGGAGTACACCTAACGGGTTTCTCTCAGCACGATTACACTTTGCTGCAAGCGTTGCAGCGCGGCCACGGCGTGCAGAATTTGACGGCGTTGATCATGTTGGACCAGATCTGGCAAGTGTTAGAGCGTCAATAGCTCATTGAAAGTGCTGCTTTAACCAATCTCGCCAGCCACGGTCGAATTCTTCGTAACTGACCCCCAACGCGTCACGCAGGGCTTCATCCATGTCTTGGTGTTTGTCGTAAGCGCGCGCCAGTTTCCAGAAAGCATCCAGACCGCCATACTTCTGATCGATGTAGACGACGAGTGAATGCGCCAGGGCGTAGGCCAGACTCATGTCCTCTTTCAACATATACATGTGCCCCAGGTCTTGCCGATCCAGAATGCTGGACGTTTGATCGACGATGGGGATGATGTGATCGTTTTTGACCGCCTGGTGCAATTCGTACTCTGACGCCGCTTCCGATACATATTCGGCCAGCCCTTCGACCATCCAGTCGACCAGCTCACCGGCATTGTCGAAACTGCGATTGTGTACCAGGTGGGTGTACTCGTGCGTCAACACGTCTTCCAGATCGGCTTCCCAGCCCAGATCCGGATCGTAGTAGCCGAATAGATATGAGTGCGGCGCGTAGACGAGAATGCGATCTTGATCGGTGTTGCGGCTATGTTCGTCGTAGTAAGCAGCCGCCCCGGGATCATCGCCGGGCCGCAGGCCGTAGATGGGCATGATGTCCACCAACGCTTTCTCGTCGGGTGCTTTGCCCAGCCGATCGAGCACGCGCTCCCGCGCGTTCTCCGTCAACTCGATCACCTGGTCGTTGATGTCGCCCGCCCACGGATACGTGTTGAAGATGAAGTGGTCGGTCTCAACCTGTTTGACTTGGCCCACCTGTTCGACGGTCGGCTCGGACAACACCCACCGCCCGTCAACTTGCCGGAAAAGCCAATCGGTAGCGCCGCCCTCGCGCGTCAGGATGTGCGCGAGCATGAAACCATGCTCGCGCGGCTGCACGTCGATTACTGTGAAGCTGAAGCGATACTTGCCCTGTAGAAATGATTTCTGAAAATCCTCGAAGCGGGTCTGCACCAAGCGCCGAAATGGGAGATTGGTCTGATCGACGGCCTGCTTGAGCAAGTCCAGTTTGTTTTCATTGTAGGCGCGCGCATACAGATCGATCGTCTGTTGAATGCTGCGCTGGAGGTCGGCTTGGCCGGGCGTACCCGCCAGCGTGGGGGTTGGCGTGACCAGCACCGTGACGATCCCTGCGCGCGCTGGTTCGAGCGTGAGGGGCGTGGGTGCCGGCATCGTGCCGCTCGTGCAGGCGGCCAGCGCGAGGCCGAGCAGGATCAGCCGCAGAGGAGTGGTAGAGAATCGTACCATCGATTAGAGTGCCTTTTGGAGTATCAGTTTGCTTCTACGCTTGTTACTACTCAGCCTCACCTCCCGGCCCCTTCTCCTGAGACCGAGGAGCAGTTCTCAGGAGATGGGGCCGGGAGGTGAGCCTCATCTGAATATTATTGGTTTTAGTCCCGCACCCTCGAAACGATTAGCAAGAGTAAGACGATTGACAGCAGGCCGATTACGCCCAGCAGGATAACCAGCAACCAAAAGACGCGCGTGTTAGCGGGCATCGGGCTGGCGGCTTCTTCCAGCTGCTGGCGTGGCAGGCCGGTGAGCATTTCTTCTTCGCGCCGCGATAGGGCCACGTAGTCTTCAAAAGTGGCTGTCACACGGAGCTGCCGGCCTAGCGCCTGCAGCTCGGTCAGGCGTTCGCTATGCTGTTGCCAGATCTGCTCAATCGATCCGGGCGTCGCATACTTCACAAACGTGCCGTCGAGGTCCTGCCCGCTGACGCTGTTGAAGTTGGCTGTGATCAGGCCGGAGCTGTCGGCAAAGAGCGTGTAGAACTTGACGCCCAGACCCAAGACCAACGCGGTGGTGGCGTGCGCCGGAGAGACCAGCAAGGGATAGCTGGCCGAGATGCGCAGGGGCCGCCGGATGCTAAGCACTTCCCGGCGCCGGCACATCATGAGCAAAGAAGGAAGAAATAAAATCGCACTGAACGGAATAATGATTTCGGAGTAGAAGCACAGTTCCCGGAATCCCAGCCGCTTAAGGGCTGCCAGCTCGGTGGCATAGCGTGCGCGGACTTGGTCGATGATGTCAAAATCGGTGGCGAGTTCGTAGTCGATGAGCATAGTGGTTGAATGCCAGAAGGGAATGTTGGGCCGGGATTGTGCCAGTATAAAAGACGTTATCGTTCAGGTCAACTGACGGATGTCATGCTTTGCGGACGCGAAGCGAGTTAATTGCCAGAGGTGGATGATAGAAACCGGTGCTTCACTTAGGCCGGTCTAAGGCTCTGCAAGTATTCCTGCACCAAATGCAGCGCAGCCTCCGTCGTCTCCCATTTATTCCCTTCGCGATTTTGATTCCACACAAACCGTTCCACGCGTTCGAAGTCTGGCGCGGCTACCGCGATATACACCAGGCCGACGGGCTTGTCGGCAGTCCCGCCGCCCGGCCCGGCGATACCTGTCACGCTGATCGCTACATCCGTGTTCAACAGGCGGCGTGCGCCACGCGCCATTTCGAGCGCTGTTTCCGCGCTCACCGCGCCGTGCGTTTCCAGCGTCTGCTGACTGACGCCCAACACATGCTCTTTGATATCGTTCGCATACGCGATGATGCCGCCGGGAAAATAGTCGGAACTGCCCGGCACATTGGTCAGGCGATGTCCGATCAATCCGCCGGTGCAACTTTCAGCGGTGGATAGAGTGAGATGATGTTGCAATAGCCATTGACCGACGGTGACTTCAAGTGGGGCAGGGCGGTTAGGGGTTAATTGCTGGTTGTTAGTCATGGTTTGCGCACCTCAATTGACTGTAACACCACCCGATCGGCGATCGCTTGTCCAGCGATCATGATTGGCATGCGCTCGCCGGTGAGGGAATGATACAGTCCCAACTGCAAGCGATAAGTGCCTTCAACAAAATTGGCCGGAATGGGAATGAAATGGACTTGCGCGATGATGTCACCGGACTGCATGTAGTACGGCGAGTAGTTGTAGCCGTCCCATTGCGTCGCGAGGTTGCCCTGTTTATCCAACACATGCACGAAGAACGATAGCGGTTCTACGCCGCGATCTGTGGCGCGCCAATACGTGGTGAGGCGGATGTTCTTGCCCGCCTCCACGATCGGTTTGCGCACCTCATAACCGATCAATTCCAGTTGATCGGCAAAGGCGATGGGCAGAACAGCCGATCGGCTGATGGGCGTCCCGCTCGGCCAGCTGACTTCCGCTTGCGTCAATGTGATGAGGCGCGTGTTCAGAGCCGACACGAGATGCGTGGCACTGTAAACATCACTGCCCGTGGGCAGCGGTTCGACGACGGGAAACAGATCTTCGATCAGGTGGCTGTCCAACGGGGCGGGGTGATCATCCAGGGCGGGATTGATCAACGTGAGGTCGGTTTGGCCCTGCGGAAAGATGAAGGCCGAGCGGGCGTCGAACCAGCGGGTGGCGGTATAACCGATCGGAGCGGTAAGACGAAACGCCGTTACGCTCCACGGATTCCAGTGCATCACCGCGCCGCTGCTGAAGACGATCGGCTTAGCATGGGGCAGTTGATCGATCTGCCTCGCCAGCGCGACGACGCCCGCTTGATGTTCGCGGCGAACCGTGTCCTCGTTCGCCCAGCGATTGAAGTAATCGTGCAGCGAAACAGAAAAGAACACGATCAACACGGCAGTGATGAAAAATCCGCCAATCTTCGGCCAACGGGTCGCCAGGGCATCGAGGCCGATGGCGACCAACAAGAAAGCCGGTGTTTGCGCCAGAAAACTGTGGCTGTTGCTGGCCGCAGGCCAGGTCAGCATGGCGGGCAGCAGTCCGGCCACCAGCCAGATGAGGACGAACGCGTAAGCCGGCTGTCGTAAACGTCGCAGGCTGAGGAGCACGGCGCCGAAAAAGATCGCGCCCGTCAGCGGATCGAAGACCGGCCGATTGGGAATGTTGTACAGCCATTCAGGATCGCCCGTGGCGATGAACATGCCGGCGGTGACGATAGTCGAATTGATCAACGGTCCGACATCGCCCTGCGCCAGCGCCTCGAGCGGGCCTTCCACTTCACCCAGCCGGCGTTCGGCGGCCGGCACCGTGGTGATGTGGATCACCATGGGCAGCACGATGAGCGCGGCGGTGAGCAGGGTCAACGCGACATGGACGCCATGTTTTCGCAGAAAAGTGCGGTTGAAGACGGCGAGATAGAGGAGGAAGCCGACCACTACCACGGGCAGCATGCGCGTGGCGGAGTACGTGTAAGCACTGAGGCCGAACAGCACGCCACTCACGATGAAGTCGCGCCGGCGCGATCGGGAGAAGCCGCGCCACAGAAAAATCAACGCGAGCAGTACGAAGGGCATCAGCGCGATGATGCGCAAGCCCAGACGGCTGTACAGCAACGACCAGAAAGCCCCGGTCGCGATGGCGGCGGCCAGCAAGCCCACGCGCGCGTTGAACAGGCGGCGGCCCAGCGCGTAGACGGCGGCCACGCCGATCAAACTGAGCGCGGCCGATAGCCAGCGCAGTGTCAAGAGATGTGGCGCGATCAGGTCTTGCGCGGCGGCAAAGAGGTAGTGGTACAGCGCTTCTTCGGCTGAGCCATCCATGTAGATGGGGCGCGCCCCGGCGCGGATTTCGTCGGCTTCATAGACGACGGTGGTTTCATCGTAGCGCAGACCGGGCGGGGCGGATGGCCAGGCCGCGAAACGCAAAACAGTCGCCAGCAGCAGCAGTGCGACCATCCAGGTAAGCGGGGAAAGACGGCGGATACGATTCCACATCGCGCCAACTATACCCTTGAAGGGCGGGCCGCGCAACGGGGGTCCTAAAGTGCGCGGGGTTGATCGATCGAGGTGAAGGGCGCGGCGTGATGATACAGCAAATAGATCAACTCGCCCACCGCGCGCTGCGCCTGATGGCGCGTGGTCCGATCGATCTCGAGCGCGTCGAATTCGGCGCGATCGAGCACGTGATACGAGCCGTCGGGATTGATCCACAGATCGAGCGCGAGATCGACCTGCTCGATGGTGTCGGTACCGAAGACGGCCGGTTTAGCGATGTTGCAATACCAGCCCTTGAGGTGATCGTCGTGCACGGAGTGAACCTCGAAGATGTTGTACCAACGATCGGCGTAGAAGTGTTCTATAAAACGATCGTGATGCTCCAGCACCGCATAACCCAAATCCATGGTCTCACGGGTGAAACGCGCTTCCAGCACGATGGACTCGGGCGTGCGTTCCAGCACGTCGCCAGCGTACGCAATGATCAGTTCATGGTCGAGGTTGAGTTTCTTCACCGTCAGGACGTCCGTCATGGTCTTCATTATCACCTACATGATCGCTGAACTCGAGCGGTGATCAATGAGCAAAAGGTCACGTCAATCATATCACACGGATGGCGTCGGATGGTAAAGAAACTTTAACCGCTTGTCCGAGCGGTGGCAAGGCGGTACGGGCGTCTACTTCAAATTCAAAATCGAGGTCGTTCCCGCGGATCACCGCGCGTTGAGTACGTCCCCGAAAAGAAACGTCGCGCAAGGTGCCGTGCCAACTGTTAGCCGGAGGTGTTGCGGCAGACCATTCGTCGGACGCCGTCGCCAGGGGATCGAGCGCGATCGCGGCCGCGTGCGCGTCCGATCGAATGAGCAGCGTGACAAGCTGATCGGGTTGAAGCAATCGATCGGTCGTGACGTGCAGCCGCCCGATCGGCGTGTTGATCACCGCGACCTGCGCCGCACAGCTCAAGACGGTGCCGCCGATCAAATTCGGCATACCCAGGAAACGCGCGACGAATTCTGAGGCGGGCTGCGCATAGACGGCTGCGGGGGTATCCAGCTGTTCGATCCGGCCCGCGTTCAGCACCGCTACCCGATCGGCCACGGCGAAGGCTTCGGCCTGATCGTGCGTGACGTAGATCGACGTGAGGTGCGCGGCCTGCAAGATGCGGCGCAGTTCGATCATCAACTCCTCGCGCAGTTGCCGATCGAGCGCGCCCAGCGGTTCATCTAACATCAACAATTTGGGCTTGGGTGCGAGGCTGCGCGCCAGGGCCACACGCTGCCGTTCGCCGCCGGAGAGTTGATGCACATTGCGTTTCTCGAACCCGCGCAGGCCCACCAGGTCCAACGCTTCTTGACCCAGTTGCTGAATCTGCTGATCGGACAGGTGCTGCATGCGCAGCCCGAAGATCACATTGTTCCACACGTTCTTGTGCGGAAATAACGCGAAGTCCTGGAACATCAAGCCGAAGTGGCGTTGATGTACCGGCACGTGGAGCAGATCGCGTTCTTCAAAGCGCACCGTGCCGCTATCCGCTGTTTCCAATCCCGCGATAATGCGTAATAACGTCGTTTTGCCGCAACCCGAGGGCCCGAGCAGGCAGACGATCTCACGCGCGTTGATGTCGAGCGAGACAGCGTCGAGGATGAGCTGGCCGCCGAAGGTTTTGGAGAGGTGCGAGATTTGCAGCAGGGGCATGCGTTAAGGGGTCAGCGATGCGGCATAAGCCGCCAGAAAATCCGCCGCATTCAGAATGGGAATGTTTTCGCAGTAGCCCAGATCGAGCAAGTGCCGATCGCCGGAAATAATGTAGTCAACGGCGGCGGCCACCGCGCAGGCTACAACGTGATCGTCATCAGGATCGGCGCTGATGACGGAGGGGATGCTGTCAGGATCAAACACTTCGGCGAGGGCTGCATAACCGTCGAGTAGCGACTGAACATCGCCATGTTGTGAAACCCGTGTTGTGAACTTGCCGCGATTGAGGACATCTGCCAGCTCCAACAACAGACTGGTGGACGTGAATAGGCGCAGCTGACCTGTTCTGGCCAAATCGAGAATCTGGCGCGGTGCACCACCCCACAGGGCCCCGGAAACCACGACGTTAGTGTCCAGCAGTACTTTCACGTCGTTGTCGTCTTTCGGCGCGGGCAGCTTGAATTTCCGCCTCGATTTCTTCTGGTGTTATTGGATCAGTTTGATTGAGTTGAGCCAGGCGATCGGCCAGTTCGAAGAAACCGGCGATCTTTCTCTGTCGTTCCAATTCGCGGCGAAATAAATCTTCGGCGCGTGCAGGGGTGAACAGGCCCGCCGCCTCCGCGCGTTTGACCAGATCATCGGGCAATTGTAAGGTAACGGGTTGTAGGGCCATCTCAAGTACCTCTGCCAACAGTATAACATTCCCCCTAGAATTCGCCAATCTCGCCGATACGAAAGCGATCGATGGCGACGAGGCTGAGCGCGACGACGAGCATCAACACGGTGCTCATGGCCATGGCTTGCCCGTAGTTCAGCGAGCCGGGCTGGCTGAGATAGCGGAAGATGGCGTAGGGCAGGGTGGGCAGATCGGTCCGGGCGATCATGGCCGTAGCGCCGAATTCGCCCAGCGAGATGGCAAAGGCAAACGCTCCACCGATGAGCATCGCGCGCCCCAGGATGGGTAGATCGATCTCGCGCCAGACGCGCGCGGGATTCGCCCCCATGACCTCCGCCGCTTCCCGCAAATTCGATTGGATGCTGCGCAGCGCCGGGGTGATCGTGCGTACGACGAACGGAAAGGCGACGAGCGAATGCGCCAATGGGATCAGCACCCAGGATGAGCGCAGCGTCGGAAAGCCGATGAGAAAACCGAAGCCCAACGTGACCGCCGAGGCCCCCAGGGGCAGCGCCCAGATCGGTTCGCTCAGACGCGACCAGCGGCTGGTGCTGGCAGACGCATACGCGGCCAATGTCCCGATGATCAACGCGATGATAGTCGTGATGCCGGCAAACAGCAGCGAATTGCCCAGCGCCGTCAACGGTGGCACAAACAACACCGAGCCGCGCGGGTTAGTTGCCAGGTTCAAATAGTTGTCGAAGGACACCAGGTTGTTCACCACAAACGATCGCACGACCAAGGCCAGCAGCGGCAGTAATAACAAACTCAGCATGGAGAGCGTGACGATCAGCAGCAGCCCTTTGGCGCGGCGCGTGGTGGGGCGTTGCTGCGTGACCTGGCGCGGACGCAGATCGAGCGGTACCACGGCGCGATTTTGCAGCCGCGTGTAGATGACGATCAGGGCGAAGGTGCACGCTAACTGCACCAAGGCTAAGGCCGTGGCCGTGGGCAAGTCGAAACTGATCAACGTCGTGCGATAGATGGCCGTCTCGATCGTGTTGAAGTGCGGGCCGCCCAGAATGAGGATCACGCCGAACGAGGTGAAGTCGAAGATGAAGACCAGCAGCGCTGCGGCGAGGATGGCGGGTCGCAGCAGGGGCAGGGTCACTTCGCGGAAGGCGCGCCAGCGGCCGGCTCCCAACACGCGCGCGGCCTGCGTCACCTGCGGATCGAGATTGGCCCAGAAGCCGCTGATGAGGCGCAGGGCCACCGCAAAGTTGTAAAACACGTGGGCCAGCAGAATGATCCAGATGGTGTTCACAATGTCGAGCGGCGCGTAGTCCACATTGAGCAGCGATTTCAGGAGTTCGTTCACCCAGCCGCGCGGGCCGATCAAGGCCATGAAGCCCGCGGCGACGATCACCGTGGGCATGACGAAGGGCACCAACGTCAATGCGCTGATCAACGACTTGCCGCGAAAGGCGTAACGCGCCATCACGTAAGCAGCGGGGAAAGCGGCCAACAACGTCAGGATGGTCGAGACGGCCGCCTGCCAGAACGTGAACCACAACGTCTCACGATAGAACTCACTCCCGACGATCTTCCCGAACGCCGACAGATCGATCACACCTTCCGGGGCCAGTCCGCGCGCGGTGATACTCGCCAGCGGATAGAAGAAGAGAATAGCGAGAAAGAGGAGTGGGAGAACGACAAGCAAGCGTTTCATGGCGATTGTTGATTGCGGATTTCTGATTGCTGATTAGTCAAGCGGGGAACGCACGGCCAGGCCGCCGCGATTGAGGACGTGGGTATAAATCATTGTGGTCTTTACGTCTTTGTGACCGAGGAGCTCTTGCACGGTGCGGATGTCATACTTCTGATCCAGCAGATGGGTCGCAAAACAGTGACGTAAAGTATGCGGGCCAACGGGCTTGTCGATACCCGCGCGTTGCGCGGCAACGCGCACGGCCTTTTGTAAATTGCTTTCATCCTGGTGATGACGGCAGAGTTGACCGCTTTCCGGCTGGCATGACAGGCCTTTCGCAGGAAAAATGTACTGCCAGGCCCATTCTTTACTGGCGTTGGGATATTTGCGTGACAAGGCATAGGGTAGATCGACCAGGCCGTAGCCGTGTTTGAGATCCTCCTGATGGAGTTGCTTCACGCGCTGAAGATGCGCCTGTAAGGGTGCAACAAGTTTTTCCGGCAGCATGGTGACGCGATCGACGCGGCCTTTGGGATCGCGCACGAGGATTTCATGGCGGGCAAAGTCGACGTCCTTCACGCGCAGTCGGATACATTCCATGAGCCGAAGGCCGCCGCCGTACAACAGCTGCGCCATCAACTGATACGTGCCGGTCAGCTGATCGAGGAGGCGATGAGTTTCTTCCGGGGTCAGGACGGTGGGCAGACGCTTGGGCTTTTGAGCGCGCAGCGCGTCGATGGATTCTGGCAAGTCGATCTGGAGCACGTAGCGATAGAGAAACAGCAAAGCACTAAAGGCCTGGTTCTGGGTGGAAGCCGCGACCGTTTCTTCGACGGCCAGATGAGTCAGGAAGGCTTCAATTTCGGGAGCACCCATGTCTTTGGGATGTTTCTTATGGTGGAACAGGATGTAACGTTTGATCCAATTGACGTAGGATTCTTCGGTGCGACGCGAATAGTGCTTCAGGCGCAGCATAGCGCGCACCTGGTCGAGCAGTTTCAGCTTGGCAGGCAGCGGGGGGACAGTTGGCATGGCAACCTCAGGTTGAAAAGAAATTGACTTGTGATGGGATTGTGATTATACTAACCGCAATGCTCCGTTGAGCGTTATCCGCTTTTGGCGCTGAAGATTTATTCCGTATAACACCCCCGTGGGGTGGGAAAAGCGGAAAAAATTCCGTAAAAGCTGCTGGTGCGGGGTATTATACGGAATTTTGGCGCGGATGCAAAGGCGGAAAAAATTCCGTATAATCAGTAGTTGAACTAAGCGCTTCGCGCAGGCCCCGTTTGTCCCCGTAAGAATTCTTCGTCGCTCTGTCGTTGGTCCTCGATCCTGGCTATACTAACTGTCGTAGTTCATCTTTCACGACAGGAGAATTAGTCATGACC
>JBGSPW010000044.1:0-48395 GCA_041738395.1 Thermoflexales bacterium | reverse complement strand
CTGCCGGACGTAGTGCCCACCGTCGTGCAGCCTGATCCGGCCATCTATCGCGTCAACGCCTTTTATCCCGCGTCGCCCGTGCAGACCGGCGACGTACAGATTCAGCGCGGGCGGCGCTACTTGCCGGTGCGCGTCTTTCCGTTTCAATATAACCCGCAGACGCAGCAGCTGCGCTATCAGCCCGACGTGATCGTGACGGTGATGCCGCCTCACCCCCCGGCCCCCTTTGCGCCAGCACACTTTAGTGCTCCTGAAATTGAGCAGCAAATTCCAAGAGAGGGGTCGGGGGTGAGGCAGCCTGCCCTGCGAATATACACCACTGCGCGCGGCCTGTATCATTTGACCTATACCGATTTGATCAGCGCGGGTGTGACGATCTCGGAGATGGTTCCGTCGACGCTGGCGCTGACGACCCTCGGCCAACCGATCGATCTACACGTGACCGATGAGAACGGCGACGGTCAGTTCGATCCCGACGACGAAATCATTTTCTACGCCGTGCCCTACCAGGGCCGTTACATGACGCGCAACGTCTACTGGCTGACGTGGGAGGGGGCCGCCGGGGCGCGGATGAACCAGCGGGGCGTGACGCCCACCGGCAGCGAGCCGCTCGTCACGACGATCACGCAAACGCTGCACATCGAATACGACCGCGACTATCGCAGCCTGTACCAGCGGCCCGACAACGCCGATCACTGGTTCGACACCCAGCTGGATGTGAGCACGCTGGCGAATGTGCTCACGAAGAGTGTGACGTACACGCTGAATCTCGACGATCCGATCACAACCACGGGCCTGCTTGATTTGCGGGCGGTGCTGCACGGCGGCCAGGACGACGTGACCCTCAACCCCGATCAATCCGTGAACGTCCGTTTGAACAATCATGTGGTCGGCGTGTATCAGTGGGAGGGCAGCACCGACACTACGGTGACGGCCAGCGTGCCGGCGAGTTGGCTGGATGCCGTGACGAATACAGTGACGCTGCAGACGGCTGTTTCGCAGCTGCCCGGCCTCGCGCTATATTGGGTCTCGCCCGATTGGGTGGAGGTGTCTTATCCCGCGCAGGCCAAGACGCAAAACGATCGGCAGTACGTTGAAGGTGTCGCGGCGGGCAGCATCGATCTGGCGGTTAGCGGCTTCACGACCAGCACCGTGGCGGCCTATGATGTGCGCGATGCGGCGCACCCGGTGATCATCACCAGCACGCAGGCGCAAAGCGTGAGTGGCACTTACACGGTGCACGTGTGGGATGCCGATTTGCCCAGCCCGATGTATTTCTTGAGTACCCCGGCGGCTTTGCTCAGCCCGGCGGCGCTAGAATTTGATATGTCCTCAATGTTGCGCTCGTCCGCGAACCAGGCGGACTACATCGCCATCGTGCCGCGCGCGTTGTGGACGGGCGCGATCGATACGCTGTTGAATTATCGGGCGGCCGAAGGGCTGCGCGTGGCCAAGGTGGACGTGCAGGACATCTACGACGAGTTCAGCGCGGGCCGCATCGATCCGCAGGCTATTCGTGATTTTCTGACCTATGCCTATCACTACTGGAATGGCGGAAACCAGCCGCCGCAATATGTGCTGCTGGTCGGCGACGGGCACTACGATTTCACGGGCGTCAGCGGCGCACCGCTGCCCAATTTGATCCCGCCTTACTTAGTCTACGTCGATCCGTGGCTGGGTGAGACTGCCGCCGACAATCGCTACGTCAGTGTGGATGGGCCGAGTGACTACACGCCTGACATGGCGATTGGCCGTCTCCCGGCCAACACCATCACCGACGTGGTGACGATCGTGAGCAAGACCCTGGCGTACGAAGCCGCGCCGCTGAGCGACTGGCAGCAGCGCGTGGTGTACGTGGCCGACAACTGCGCCGATCCGGCGGGAAACTTTCACGCCTTTAGCGACGAGACCCGCCTCAACTGGCTGCCGTCGGTCTATACCACTACCACGATCTACTACGGCGATCCGGTGGTTTGTCCCGCTGCGAGTTACAGCACCGGCGCGGCCATGCGCGCGGCCATCAAGACCGCCTTCAATAACGGTGCGCTGCTATTGCAATGGTTCGGGCACGGCTCGCGCTTCCGGTGGGGGTCGACGAGCATGTTCAACATCTACGATCCGCCGAACCTGGCCCAGAATACCGCCTGGCCGTTCAGCCTTGCGTATAGCTGCTGGAGCGGCTACTTTATCAACTTGCTCAACGCCGGCAGCCCAACGTGGTATCAGTCATTGGGTGAGACGCTGCTGGTGATGCCCGATCGCGGCTCGGTGGCCGATCTGTCGCCGAGCGGCCTGCACATCGGCGACGCGCTAGCTATTCTAAACCAGGGCATGACTAAGGCCGTCTTCCAGGATCGCATCGATCGGGTGGGGTTGGCCGTCAATGCCGGCAAGCTGTATTACTACACTCACGCGGGCAGCTATCACGACGTGATCGATACGTCGATCTTGTTCGGCGACCCGGCGCTGCGGCTGCCCACCTACGTCACACAACTTAGCCCAACGACGGCCACGCAGTCCGGCGATCCCGGCACGGTGGTCACTTACACTCTGCACGTCACGAACGCCGCTTACCTAACCGATACTTTGCGAATCACGACGACCGGCCAGACGTGGCCGACGAGCCTCTCGACCAGCACGATCACGCTGCCCGGCGGCCTAAGCGCCGATTTTGTCGTTGCGGTGACGGTTCCGTCGTTGTCGCCGGGGAGCTGGGACAGCGTGCGGGTGATCGTGGCACCGCAAGGCAGCACGCTTCAGGCGGTGTCGGTCTTGACGACCAGCGTCAACGCCGTTTACCATTTTGCCTTGCAGGCGGAACCGCCTCAACAAGGCGGCGATCCTGGTGAGAACGTGGCGTACACGCTGCGGGTGACGAATACGGGCAGTCTCGCGGATACGATCGCGTTTACGATCGGCGGACACGTGTGGCCGGCCGTCATTGCGCCGGAGAGTGTGTGGCTCCCGCCGTATAGTTCCACCCAGGTCGTGGTGTCGACGACGATTCCCGGCGCAGCTTTGGCCGGCGACTGGGATGTCATCTCCATCACAGCGACCTCTCAGGAGGGCCTGTTAGCGCAAGCGGTGGCGCTCACGACGACGGCCAACGCGCACTATGGTGTCAACCTCTCACCCACTGCGGTGCTGCAAGCGGGTCAGCCCGGGGCAACCGTGACGTATACTGTGCAGGTGACGAATACGGGGAACATCACCGATACGTTCGATGTCAACCTGAGCGGTTATGCTTGGCCGTCGACGGCCAGCGTGGCACAGGTGGGACCGTTGGCGGCTGGGAGTGCGGCGGTGCCCGTCCGTGTCTTTGTGACGATTCCAACGCTTGAGCCAATCGACGCGGTTGATGCGGTGGCGCTTACCCTGACTTCGCAAGCGGGGGGTATCTCGCGGACCGCGCACTTGACGACGGTGGTCACGAATACCGTGTTTGGCCTCGTCCTCGAATCGGATGTCACGCAGCGTCAGGCCGCGCCCGGCGCAGTGGTCACTTATACGCTGTATTTGACGAACACCGGCGGTACAACCGATACCTTTACAGTGAGCCTGGCCGGCTATAGTTGGGCGACACAGGCCGGGCGGGACACCGTCGGCCCATTGACGGCGCTGCTGGGCAGTGAGTTTGTCGTGTCCGTGACGGTTCCAGTGGATGCGCTGGCCGCCAGCCGCGACGGGGTGACGGTCACCGCGACCTCACAGTGGTCGGGCATCCAGGCGTCCATACCACTGACGACCGTGGCCGCGGCGGTGCATGGCGTGGCGTTGTCGCCGCTGACAACCTGGCAGGTGGGCCGGTCGGGCGGCGTGGTGACGTATACGCTGCGTCTCACTAACACGGGCAACCTCACTGATAACTTTGTCATCGCAGCCGGTAGTCATACCTGGCCGGTGAGTGTGCCCGCCGCGATCACGGCACTGCCCGCCTGGCAGGCGGCCAGCTTCGCCGTCACGGTCACTTTACCCTACGCCTGGCAAACGCTGTCGGAGACCGTGATCATCACGGCTACTTCGCAGGCCAGCGGCACACAGTTCGCAACCGCTCAACTCACGACTACGGCGCAGCCGTATCGCACGTTTTTGCCGGTGCTGCGCAAGTGAAGTTGGCATCATTGCGAGCGTTTTCGCCTGGCGCGCCCCCGCTTTGCGGGTAGGGCGTTGCGAAGCAATCTCCTTGCCAATCAGCGCATACGACTAGCCGTGCCAGAGATTGCTTCGTCGCAAACAGCGCTCCTCGCAATGACGGTCTAATCTAACATTGTCGAGCTACTCAGCCGTCATTGCGAGAAGCGTAGTTTGCGACGAAGCAATCTCCGTTCGCCGAAAGTGAGATTGCTTCGCAAAAAGCGCTCGCAATGACGTAAGCCACTGAATCTAACATTGTCGAGGTAGATACGGCTGAGGAGTAACGTTCATAGGATGTAAAGGATTTGGTTTGAGAACCTAGACTTTTAGACTCGCTCGTGACAAACGTTAGGGGAGAAAGGGTATCAATACGGATTGACGTTGAGGCGAGTTGGGGTTATAGTAAGCTGGTTAGAGCCTTTTTGCAGTAGCTGCGTAACCTGAATTATCCAATTCGGATTGGGATGAGAGACTATGGAAGATCAGATCAGAAGAATGGCCGGCAGCCTGTGGCATTGGGCGTGGCTGATCGTTATCGGTACGGTGTTGACGGCGGGTTCGGCCTACATCGGCAGCCGGTTGACGCCGCCCGTGTACTCCACTTCAACCAAGCTGCTCATCAATGAAGCCCCCCAGCCCAGATCGGCTGACGCCTCATCGATCTTGATTAATAGCGATCGGTTGGGACAGACTTATTCCGATATGATGGTCCAACAGCCCGTGCTGGACAAGGTGATCGGTACGTTGGGTCTGAATCTAACGGCCGGGCAGCTGGCGGGTGCAGTGAGGGTTGGGATCGTGAAAGATACCCAGCTGCTGCGCCTGACGGTGGAGAGCGAAGACCCGGCCCAGGCGGCCGCCATCGCTAATACGATCCCTGCCGTTTTTCGCCAGCAGAATGCCGACTTGCAGGCGCAGCGTTATGCGGATTCTAAGGCGAATTTGACCCGCGACCTGGAGACGCTGAACGAACAAATCGATCGCGCGCAGGCCAACAGTATGGCGTTAAGCACATCCCTCGCCGAACGGGATCGGCTGCAAACCGAACTCGTGCAATTGCGTCAGAGTTACGCCAGCCTGCGGCAGAGCTATGAGACTATCCAGCTGGCTGAGGCACAGTCGACGAGTAACATCGTGGTGACGGAACCTGCGCAAGTGCCGACTGTTCCCGTGCGGCCCCGCACACTGCAAAACACGCTCACGGCCGGGCTGGCCGGGTTAATCCTCGCTATCGGGCTGGTGTATCTGTTGGAATATCTGGACGATCGGGTGCGGTCGCCGGATCAGGCGCAGCGCCTGCTGAACGCTCCGGTGATCGGGCTGATTGCGCGCATGAATGGCAACGGCAAGGACAAAGCCAAGCGCCTGGCCGAAGGCGCCGAAACAACGCTCGTTACCGTTAAGGAGCCGCGTTCGCCGGTGGTGGAGGCTTTTCGGGCGCTGCGCACCAACATCCAGTTCGCGGGTGTCGACGAGCCGGTGCGCACCCTGCTGATTACCAGCCCGGGGCCGGCGGAAGGCAAGTCGACGATTGCCGCTAATCTAGGGGTGGTGATGGCGCAGGCGGGCCTGCGGGTGGTGGTGGTGGATGCAGATCTGCGACGGCCGGCCCAGCAGCGATTGTTCAACCGATCGGGCGCGGGTCAGTTGGGCTTAACCGATTTGATGCTGCAGCCGCCGGGGCCGATGTCGCTGGATGGCGCGATGCAGGCTACGGACGTGCCCAATTTATCGGTACTGACCAGCGGGCCGCTGCCGCCGAATCCGTCGGAACTACTTGGCTCGCAGCGCATGCAAAGTTTGCTGGCGAATCTTAAGGAGCAGTTTGACGTGGTGATCATCGACACCGCGCCGCTGCTGCCCGTGACGGATGCGCTGGTCTTGTCGGCGGTGGTGGACGGCGTGGCACTGGTGGTGAATTCGGATGCGACCCGGGCCGGTGCGACCACCCAAGCCCGGCAGCAGTTGGAGCAGGCCGGGGCGCGCGTCATCGGCGTGGTGATGAATAAGTTGACGACCCGGCGTGGCGGTTATCACTATACGTACTATTATCACTATTATTCAGATCATAGCGAAGACGGAAAGATTCAATCACGGCGACGGGCCGGGGTGGCAGCGGATAAAGGCAATGCTTAGCACGAATACTGGTTATACTGCCAACGGTCACAAATTGCGGAAAGACTTTGATCCGCGAATTAACGCGAATGTCCGCGAATTATTCGTGTAGATTTGTTACTACTCAGACTCATGAACTGCGTTCACCACGAAGCATGAAAACGCTCTGTTCCCCGTCCCCGGGGAACGCCCTCGGGGACGAGGGCTGTGAGCATTGTCAGATCAGCCGCATCCCGCCTGGCGCGCCGCCGCGCATAGCGCGGACACGGCGTGAGCGGAGCAGTCAGCGCGTTTTTCGACTTCACTGCGTTCCGCTCACGCCATGTCCTCGGCAGAGCCGAGGTGGCGCGCCAGGCGGAATGCGCTGGCTGCGAAGTCGAAGGATAGCGGGCTGAGTAGTAACGTAGATTCACGAGAATTCGCGGAAGAAAAAGCGCAGTTTATGCCCGCGCGCAGTATAGTTAGTACTCGTGCACCGTCCGCGGGGAACGCCCTCGCGACGAGGGCTGTGAGCATTGTCAGATCAGCCTGAAAACGCTCCGTGCTCGTGCACCGTCCGCGGGGAACGCCCTCGGGACGAGGGCTGTGAGCATTTTCGGACGAGGGCTGTGAGCATCTTCAGATCGGTATTGGATCTAGGGGCGGGCAAAACTGAGCGGTCGCGGTGACGAAGTAGCGGTTGATCAATGGGCCAATCGGTTAATGGGCCGTTGGCAACGAGGCAGTGCGTCGTAGTGCGGGCGAATAATTGAATACTCCCGGACGGGCCGCATTACGGACTTGATCGCATGGGTCAAGGGTGCGGCCCGTTGGTATGAAGAGGTTGTGTGCATTGACTTATGGGTGGGGGTCGGGTATAGTTTTGGCCGTTGTCACGATACTTTATAACAGCGAGGCGCAGTTTGAAGCAGGCATTATTGAATAAGATTCATGATCGATCGGCGGTGATTGGCCTGATCGGGTTGGGGTATGTGGGCCTGCCGCTGGCGGTGGAGTTTGGCAGAGCCGGGTTCAAGGTGATCGGCGTGGACGTCGACCCGCGCAAGGTGGATGCGATCAACGCGGGCCGGTCGTACATTCCCGACGTCCAGAGCGAGGTCGTGGCGGCGCTGCGGGCGGCGGGCAAGCTGGAGGCGACGACGGATTATGCGGCGCTGCAGTTTGCGGATGCGGTGAGTATCTGCGTGCCGACGCCGCTGCGCAAGACGCGCGATCCGGATATGTCCTACGTGGTGAGCGCGGCGGAGAAGATCGCCGAGATCGCGCATCCGGGGATGCTGGTCGTGCTGGAATCGACGACGTATCCCGGCACGACGGAAGAGATTTTGCAGCCGCCGCTGGAAGCGCAGGGTTTCAAGATCGGCGAAGACGTCTTTCTGGCCTTTTCGCCCGAGCGCATCAATCCCGGCGACCCGATCTATGGCGTGCGGAATACCCCCAAGGTGATCGGTGGGGCGACGCCGGCCTGTACTGAAGTGACGCTGGCCTTGTATGCCACCGCGATCGATCGGGTGGTGCCAGTCGCATCGATGCGGGCGGCCGAGATGGTGAAGCTATTGGAGAACACCTTCCGCTCGGTCAACATCGGGCTGGTCAACGAGATGGCGCTGATGTGCGACAAACTGGACATCGACGTGTGGGACGTGATCGACGCGGCCAGCACCAAGCCCTATGGCTTTATGCGGTTCACGCCGGGGCCGGGCATCGGCGGGCACTGCATCCCGATCGATCCGCTGTACCTGTCGTGGAAGTTGAAGTCGCTGAATTATACGGCCCGCTTTATCGAAGTGGCCGACCAGGTCAACATGAGCATGCCGCACTACGTGATGACGCTGGTGCAGGATGCGTTGAATGAAGACGGCAAAGCGCTGAAGAACGCCAGGGTGTTGATTCTGGGCGCAGCGTACAAGAAAGACATCGACGATCTGCGCGAATCCCCGGCACTGGATGTGATGGTGACGCTGCTGGCGCGCCATGCGGCCGTAAGTTACCACGATCCGTATGTGCCGACGGTGCGGTTGGACGGGCACACGCTGCACTCCGTGCCGCTGACGGCCGAGGCGTTGGCGCAGGCGGATTGCGTGGTGATCGTCACGGATCACTCGGCGTTTGATTGGGCGTGGATTGCGCAACAGGCGCATCTGATCGTGGATACGCGGAATGCGTTGAAGGGCGCGTCCGGCGCAACGGCGCGGATCGTGAAGATATAACCGGTGATTAAGACAGTCCCATCACACTGTACCAGGACAGTGCGGCGCCGGTGTTGAGAGGAGACTAGAAAATGATCACACTGTCTACCCCGTTTGAACAGGCGCTGGAGGCGGTGGAGCGCTTGCCGGTCTCGGATCAGTCGGCGCTCGTCGAGATTATTCGGCAAAGACTGCTGGAGCAACGCCGGGCTGAGATGGCGCTGAATGCCCGGGAGGCGCGGCAAGCTTTTCGAGAGGGTGCGCGCAGTAGCGCGGGCGCGCGGCAGCGCGGGCGCGCAGTACGGAACAGTTGACGACCTGCGCCGCGACCTGCTGGATGAAGCAAGCGGAAGTATGATGGCTGGACGTCTTTGCGTTTGAAATCGATCCTGAGAATGCCGAAGCCGCGAGTTTCGTGGTGGACAGCGGCCAACACGCTGATCCGCGCCGACACGCTGTGCGGCGTTCGCCGTCTTCGAGGACGCGGAGCGACAGTGCGATGCGGGTTGAGGCTCTGAGCGAAATGAGGCAATCGAAATGACCAAACTCATGCTGGAGGTTTCCGGTGAAGTATTGGAGGCCGTGAAACTGCCGCCCGCGGAAGTGGAAAAAGAATTCCGCAAAGAGTTGGCTGTGGCGCTCTATCAACGGGGCGTGCTGGCTGTGGGCAAGGCGAGGCTGTTGGCTCAAATGACTCGTTGGGAATTTGAGGAGACTCTGGGGCAGCGCGGAATAGTGCGGCATTATACGGGCGCGGACCTGGAAGAGGATATCCAATATGCCCTTGGTCCTCAGTGATGCCTCGACCTTGATTCATCTAGCCGCCATTGGGCGGCTGGCCCTGCTGAGAGATTTATATCAAGAGATCACGATCCCCTCTGCCGTATGGCAGGAAGTGGTTGAAGAGGGCAGGGGTAGGGCCGGAACGGCGGAAGTTGAAGCGGCACGTCAGGCCGGCTGGGTTAAACTATTAGCGCCAGACCATGGGCCGTTACTGCAGTTGCTGAAGCGTGACCTGGATGAAGGCGAGTCCGAGGTGATCGCGTTGGCTATCGAACGGCAGGCTGATTTGATCCTGTTGGATGAAACGGACGCGCGGCAGGTCGCCGAACGGTATGGTTTGCCTAAAACCGGCGTGATTGGTGTGCTGATACGGGCCAGGCGAGAAGGCAGAATTGCGTCGCTTGAGGCGGAATTGGACCGATTGCGAAGCGATGGCGGATTTTGGATTGCTGAGGGGCTTTATCAGCGGGCCTTACAGGCTGTTGGGGAAAGATAGAAAATCGGAATGGAGTTGTGACACGTTGGCTACTTATCTCGTTACGGGCGGAGCCGGGTTCATCGGCTCACACATCGTGGAAGAGTTGCTGCGGGCGCGGCGCGGAGCGCGGGTGCGCGTGTTGGATAACTTCAGCACCGGGCGGCGGGAAAACTTGCAGAATGCGGAATTCGGAACGCGGAATGCGGAGGTGATTGAAGGCGACATCCGCGATCTGGCAACGGTGCGGCGGGCGATGGAGGGCGCGGATTACGTGCTGCATCAGGCGGCGCTACCTTCGGTGCAGCGATCGGTGCAGGACCCGCTGACCAGCAACGAAGTCAATGTGACGGGCACGCTGAATGTGCTGACGGCGGCACGCGAAGCAGGCGTAAGGCGGGTGGTGGTGGCCTCATCCTCGTCGGTGTATGGGGACAGCCCGACACTGCCCAAGCACGAGGAGATGCCGACCGCGCCAAAATCGCCGTATGCCGTGTCGAAACTGGCGGCTGAACGGTATGCGCTGGCCTTTCACACGGTGTATAATTTGCCCACGGTGTGCCTGCGTTACTTCAATGTGTTTGGCCCCCGGCAAGATCCCACGTCGCAATACTCTGCCGTGATTCCAAAATTCATCACGGCGATGCTACGGGGCGAAGCGCCCGTCATTTACGGCGACGGCACCCAGTCACGTGATTTTACCTATGTGGCCAATGTGGTCGCGGCAAACTTGCTGGCCTGTGAGCGCGAGGAAGCGATCGGGCAGGCGATGAACGTGGCGTGCGGCGAGCGATATACGCTGCTGGATCTGCACGCGGAGTTACAGCGGATTTTGCAGGTGGAGGTTGCGCCGGTGTTGGCGGAAGTGCGCAAGGGGGACGTGAGGCATTCGCTGGCGGCGATTGAACTAGCCCGCGAGCGGTTGGGTTACCAGCCCGCGATTGGCTGGACGGAAGGATTACGGCTAACCGTGAAGTCATTTCAGATGCAGCATTGTCTGGAGCAGGCATAGCACCAGGCGGAGTGCAGTAAAAGCGGCCCCCGACAATCAGGCCCGGAGCCTGATCAGCGGCCCGCGACGTCATTTGCTCGATCTGCGCCTGCGGCGCTGTGAGGCTAGCGGGCCCTGTGAGGCCAGGTGAAATGGGGCGAGAGGCTGAGGCGACCAGGCTGGCACAGGCATTGACGGGTGGGGATGCAGGCAGTATAGTTGCGCGTGATGCTGAGAGCGCAGCGTGGCGAGCCCCGAGATTGGAATATCAACCGCCTCATCCGGCGGATGTGGGCGGATATCGGCCAGGCGGAACACTTGCCAGGGTGGCGCTCGCAGGTGATGGATAAACGGGGGATGTGATGGAGAACCAACAATTGCGTCAGTTGATCCGGCAGGAGTTGCCGGGGATTTTGCAGCAAGACCGCGAGATGCGGGAGTGGGTGTTGACGTTGACGCGGGAGCGTTATGCAGATAAACCGGAAACCGAAAGCCGGTTTGACCGGGTTTTGGACGAACTGCGGCGTGATCGGGAAGAACAGAACCGCAAGTGGGATGAAAACTCGGCGCGTCTTGACCGAATGTTGGATGCGATCGAAGCGCAAGCCAGGCGACACGACCGCAGTATCGGAGCGTTGGGCGCACGGTGGGGGTTTCAGACTGAGCAATCTTTTCGTAGCGCGCTGGCGGGGATTTTGGGAACCTCGTTTGGCGTAGAAGTGTTGAATGTGACGGAATATGATGACACCGGCGAAGTGTTTGGGCGGCCGGATCAGGTGGAGTTGGATGTCATCATTCAGAATGGATTGCTTATCCTGTGTGAGATCAAGTCCTCCATGAGCAAGCCGGATATGGTCATCTTTGAGCGCAAGGCCGCGTTCTACGAAAAGCGCCACGGGCGCAAGGCGGCGCGCAAGTTGGTGATCTCGCCGATGGTCGAGGATCGGGCGCGGACGGTGGCGGCGAAGTTGGACATTGAAGTGTACAGTTACGCGGAGGATGTGACCTCGTAGATATTCAGGTCAGGTATACTGAGCGTGGTCACCTCCGCCATGAGGGCCGCTCGCGTAGCGTGTGACCACGCAGAGCGAGCGGGAGCGCGTAAAACTGCAATTTGTTCCCGTCTGGCGGGCGCCGCCGAATTTGACGTTGCCTGCCAGGTCGGCCCGGCTGGCGCTGGAACATATACTGCGCTTTTTCTTCCGCGAATTCTCGCGAATCTACACGAATAATTCGCGGACATTCGTGTTAATTTGCGGAAACGACGTTGGATGAGGTGTACCAGCCGGCGTGACCGGTGAATGCGTTCGGCGCAGTGACGCGCCTGATTGGGCCGGCTTGTCGGGAAGCGGCCATTCCAGCGAGGACGGCCTCTATAAAGCAACCTGGGGGATCGAGGAACACCTGGCGCTCTGGCGAGAATGGGCGCTGAGCGTCCCGAGGCCAATGTCCAAGCCAACCATCCTCATTCAAGATGAACGGCGCGGGTGACAGGCCGCCTGAGGTTGAGTAGTTACACACCGTCGCGGGATTTTACCTACGTGGCCAACGTGGTCAACGCCAATTTGCTGGCGTGTGAGTGCGAGGAAGCGATTGGGCAGGTGATGAATGTGGCGTGCGGAGAGCGGTATTCGTTGCTGGAACTGCACGCAGAATTACAAGTGGCGCTTTTGGTCCAGTGGATTTTGGGCACGGTTCACAAAACCCTGTGAGGACACCGAAAACACCTTTACAAATTTAGACGCTTCTTTGACAATCCCACTCCCAGATGTAGAAAATTCTGGCAAAAATCACGAAGATCTCCATATCTGGTGGGCGGTTTTCCGATTGCCTCTGCCGATTTGTAAAGCAGTTATTCAAGGCCGGTGAACCGTGCCGGATTTTGCAGGTGGAGATCGCGCCGGTGTTCTTGCGGTAGTAGCGCGACAGTAGTCACAGTGCGATAGTAATCGCGTGGCGCGCTGATGTCGGATTGACAATCATGAGGGTGATGCATGTGCGTAGGGCATTACAACCGAGAGGTGCCGCAGTGTTCACCGAGACCGGATGTGTTTCAACGGTAGGGCGTGGCAATGGATTGTTGTCATGCGCTGACTGAAATTACCTGTGAACGTGACGAAGTAATGCTGCAGGGCAATTCGCATCGAAGCTGAATTTAGCCATAGAATAGGGTAAATTATGACGGTCTTTTTTGTAACAGGTGGCGCAGGTTTTATTGGCAGCAACCTCGTTGATCGACTCCTGCAAAACAATCACCACGTGGTCGCTTTTGATAATTTCTCCACTGGGCAAGCTGCGTTCCTTGAGCAAGCCTTGACTTCGCCGAATTTCAGACTGGTGCGCGGCGATCTGCTGGATTTACGAGCGCTGACGGAGGCCATGCAGGGCTGTGAGTTTGTCTGTCACCTGGCCGCCAACGCCGATGTACGCTTCGGCACCGAGCACCCGCGCAAGGACTTGGAGCAAAACACGCTGGCCACGTTCAATGTACTGGAAGCCATGCGCGCCTCCGGTGTGAAGCGATTGGCGTTTTCGTCAACCGGTTCGATTTACGGAGAACCAGAAATCTTTCCGACGCCAGAGCACGCGCCGTTCCCGATCCAGACTTCACTGTATGGCGCGTCGAAATTGGCGGGCGAGGGACTAATTCAAGCCTACTGCGAAGGATTTGGCTTTCAGGGCTATATCTTCCGCTTCGTGTCGATCCTGGGGGAGCGCTATACCCACGGCCATGTTTTCGATTTCTACCGACAATTGCTGACCAATCCGCACGCGCTGCGCGTGCTGGGCAACGGGCGTCAGCGCAAGTCTTATCTTTATATTCAGGATTGCCTGGATGCGATCTTGCTGGCGATCGACAAGGCGCAAGACAAAGTCAATATTTTTAATCTGGGCACCGACGAATACTGCGAAGTCCGAAATTCGATTGGCTGGATTACGGCCCAGTTGGGCCTGACGCCAGAGTTGACGTTCACCGGCGGCGAGCGCGGCTGGATCGGTGACAGCCCCTTTATCTTGCTGGATTGCAGCCGTATCCGGGCGTTGGGCTGGACACCGAAGTTGACGATTCAAGATGGCATTGTTCGCACCTTGAGTTATTTGCAGGACAATCCGTGGATTCTTGAGGCGCGACCATGAAAGTGTGTGTGCTGGGTTTATGGCATTTGGGCACGGTAACGGCGGCCTGCCTGGCTGCGGGTGGGCACGACGTAACCGGCTTGGACTTTGACACGATGACAGTTGAGAAGTTACAGGTCGGCCAGCCGCCGTTGTTTGAGCCGGGGCTGGAAGACCTGGTGAAGCGCGGACTGGCCGAGCAGCGGCTGCGCTTCACGACCATGGTTAGTGAAGCGGTCGCTGACGCCGAGGTGGTGTGGGTGGCCTACGATACACCCGTCGACGAGCAAGATCGAGCCGACGTGGACTACGTGGTGGAGCGAATTACACGTGTGTTCCCACAACTCAAAGACGGCGCGATAGTGCTCATTTCATCTCAAGTGCCGGTAGGTTCGACGCGCGGACTGGAACGCGCTTATGCCGAGACTAAGACTGGCCGCCAAGTAACGTTTGGTTATTCTCCGGAAAATCTACGATTGGGCAAAGCGATTAGCGTCTTCACCCAGCCCGATCGCGTGGTGGTGGGCGTCCGGTCGGTGGCAGATCGCGCGCGGGTCAGCGCGCTGCTACAGCCGTTTACGGATCACATTGAATGGATGTCGGTTGAATCGGCGGAGATGACGAAGCACGCCCTGAATGCTTTCTTGGCGACCTCGGTGACGTTTATTAACGAGATTGCGGCTGTGTGCGAGCAAGTGGGCGCGGATGCCAAGGAAGTGGAGCGCGGCCTGAAAAGCGAATCCCGCATCGGGCCGAAAGCCTATCTGGGGCCGGGCAGCGCATTTGCGGGCGGCACGCTGGCGCGGGATATTGCCTTCCTCATGCAAGTGGGGGACGAGCACAACGTGCCGCTACACTTAATTCCCGGTGTACGCGCCAGCAACGATGAGCACAAGCTGTGGCCGCGCCGCCGCTTGCAAGCATTGTTGGGCGATTTGAACGGCCAGTCTATCGCGGTGTGGGGCTTGACGTATAAGCCGGGCACAGACACCTTGCGCCGATCGAGCGCGGTTGAATTGTGTCAGTGGCTGGCGCAGCAGGGCGCACACGTGCAGGCGCACGATCCGGCGGTGAAGGCATTGCCTGACGAACTGACCGCCGTGATCGATTTGCGGGCCACGGCGCTGGCGGCGCTCGAGGGAGCCGCAGCGCTGGTGATCGCCACTGAATGGCCGGAGTATCAAGCGGTGGCTGGCGATGCGATCATGACGGCGATGCGCCCCAGCCCGATCGTCATCGATGCCAATCGGCTTTTAAGCAAGACGCTGGGCGGCCGATCGGACGTACGCTACGCGGCGGTCGGGGCCCCCATGGTCGGGGGGCACCTTTGGGCGAGCCGCTGACGGAGGCGCGCTAATGTATTCACTAACAGGTCGCAGCGCCATCATCACGGGCGCGAATCAAGGGCTGGGGTTGGCCATCACCGAGGCCTATGTGCGCGCCGGGGCCCGGGGCGTGTTGATGTGCGCACGGGATGCAGAGAAACTGGCGGCTGCACAGCAACAGGTGGCCGCGCTGGCGCAAGCGGATCAAAACGTGGTGGCTCTGCCGGCTGATGTGGCGAATCCAGCCGATGCTGAGCGCGTGATGGCCACAGCCTTACAGGAATTTGGCACGCTGACGATTCTGGTGAACAATGCCGGAGTTTATGGACCGAAAGGGTCGCTGGAAACCGTGGATTGGACTGAGTGGGTGCGGGCGATTGAGATCAATCTGTATGGATCGGTATTGATGTGCCGCGCGGTGTTGCCGTACTTCAAGGCCCAGCGTTACGGCAAGATCGTGCAATTGTCGGGTGGCGGCGCGACGAATCCACTGCCCAATATCAGCGCTTACGCCGCTTCGAAAGCGGCGATCGTGCGTGTGGCTGAGACGCTGGCTGAAGAAGTGCGCGGCGATCACATCGACGTGAATTCGATTGCGCCGGGTGCGCTGAACACACGCCTGCTGGACGAAGTGCTGGAGGCCGGGCCGGAGAAAGTGGGCGCGGCGTTTTACACGCGCGCCGTCTGCCAAAAGGAGCAGGGCGGCGCACCCTTAGATAGAGGCGCGGAATTGACCGTCTTTCTGGGTGCGGCGGACAGCGACGGGCTGACCGGTAAGCTGCTCAGCGCGATCTGGGATCCGTGGGAAACTCTATCCGATCACGAGGAGGCGCTGCAGCAGACGGATGTTTACACGCTGCGCCGCATTGTGCCGAAGGATCGCGGTTTTACCTGGGGTGAACGATGACGTTAAACGAGAAGCCCGGTGTGGCGATTGTGGGTTGCGGCCTCATCGGCCAAAAACGGGCACAGGCACTGCGCGGGGCGCAGCTGATGGCGTGTGCGGATGTCGATCTGGGGCGCGCACAGAAACTGGTACAGACTTCGCCGGGGGCGGTAGCCGCGATTGACTGGCGCGAAGTGATCGCCCGCGCTGAAGTGGACATCGTCATCGTCGCGACGACCAATGCGGTGCTGGCCGAGATCACGCTGGCGGCGGTGCAAGCGGGTAAACACGTGCTGGTGGAGAAACCGGCCGCTCGCAGCGCGCATGAGATCGAGCCCGTGATTGTCGCGGCCCGGCAGGCGGGCGTGCAGGTGCGGGTGGGCTTCAACCATCGCTATCACCCGGCGTTGCTGAAAGCGCGCGAGTTATTCGCGGCGGGCGCGCTGGGCGAGATGATGTTTGTGCGCGGACGGTACGGACACGGCGGGCGCAGCGGATACGATCGGGAGTGGCGGGCCGATCCGAATTTATCGGGCGGCGGCGAACTGCTGGATCAGGGCGTGCACCTCATCGATCTGGCGCGGCAGTTTCTGGGTGATTTTGAGCACGTGACGGGTTACGCACACACTTATTTCTGGGACATGCCGGTGGACGATAACGGCTTCATGCTGCTGCGCAATCGGCAGCAACAGACCGCTTTCCTGCATGTGAGCTGCACCGAGTGGAAGAACTTGTTTTCGCTGGAAATTTACGGCAAGCAGGCCAAACTGCACATCGAGGGGTTAGGCGGCAGTTACGGCGTGGAGCGGCTGACATACTATCAAATGCTGCCGCAAATGGGCCCACCCGATACCACCAGCTGGGAGTATCCACGCGGCGATCAATCATGGGCGCTGGAGTTTGCCGAGTTTTTGGCAGACATCCGATTGGGGCGTGAACCGGCGGCGAATCTGCACGATGCGCACGCCGCGCTAACGATTGTCGAGACGATCTATGCTGAGTCGGGATACCCGGCAATAGAGACGAAGCGGTCCCACCAAGAACCGGGGATTATTCCATGATCATTACGCGCAGTCCGTTGCGCATCACCCTGGGCGGTGGCGGAACCGATTTGGCGTCGTACTACCGTGAGCAAGGCGGTTTCTTGATCTCGGCCGCCATCGATAAGTATGTGTACGTGACGGTCATGCGGCCGTTCGTGCCGGGCATCTACCTGAAGTATTCCAAGCTGGAGCACGTGTCCAACGTGGACGAGGTGCAACATCCTATCATCCGAGAAGCGATCCAGATGTTGGATTTCAAGACGCCGCAGGTGGAAATTACGACGCTGGCGGATATTCCAGCGGGAACGGGACTGGGTTCGTCAGGCAGTTTTACGACCGCGCTGTTGCGCGCCCTGTACGCGCACCGCCGTCGCCTGATACAGCCCAGCGATCTGGCCCGGCTGGCGTGCGAGATTGAGATTGACCGGCTGAAAGAGCCGATTGGCAAGCAGGATCAGTACATCGCGGCGTATGGCGGCGTGACTTGCTTTGAGTTCTGCCCGGACGAGACCGTGCGCGCAGCGCCACTGCGCGCCAGTATGGACACGTTGTACGACCTGGAAGATAATCTATTGTTGTTTTTTACGGGCTTTGCGCGCAGCGCCGGCAGCATTCTGAAAGATCAGCAGGTGCGCACTCAGCAATCCGATCCGGCGATGATGCAGAATCTGCATTACGTGAAAGAGTTGGGGCGGCGCAGCCAGCAGTTCCTGGAGGCCGGTGAGACGAAAGCGTTCGGTGAATTGCTGCATGAACATTGGGAGCACAAGAAGCGCCGATCGGGCGGGATGAGCAATCCACAAATCGACGAGTGGTACGAGTTGGGGATGAAGAATGGCGCGATTGGCGGCAAGTTGGTGGGCGCGGGCGGCGGCGGCTTCTTGATGTTCTATGCCGAAGATCACGGGCGGCTGCGGCAGGCCATGATGCGCGCGGGGTTGGAAGAAGTGCGCTTCCGGTTTGATTTTGAAGGCACCAAGGTGTTGTTCGGATGAAACAACACCGCACTGCAACCGATCGGTGGGTGCAAGTGTCCCCGTCCCCCAAAAGCGCGGGGATTAACTCATCTTCTGGTGGGATGAGTTTGCCCGTCGCGATTCTAGCGGGCGGCCTGGCGACGCGCCTGCGCCCGATGACAGAACAAGTTCCCAAGAGCTTGTTGGAAGTTGCCGGGAAGCCGTTTGCCGTTCACCAGATTGAGCTGTTGCGACGGCACGGCCTAAATGACATCATATGGTGCGTCGGCTACCTAGGCGAACAAATCCGCGGCGCGCTGGGCGACGGTGAACGGTGGGATATGCAACTGCAGTACGCGTTTGACGGCGAGCAGTTGCGGGGCACTGGCGGCGCGCTGCGCCGGGCTTTGCCGCTATTGGGCGAGGCGTTTCTGGTGTTGTATGGCGATTCGTATCTGGAGTGCGATTACGGCGCTATCGAGCAGGCCTTTCTGAGAAGCGGCCGGCTAGGATTGATGACGGTGGTGCGCAACGACGACGCCTGGGATCGCAGCAATGTGGAGTTTGCCGGCGGGTGCATCGTCAGGTATGACAAGCGAAAACGGACGCCTGAGATGCAGCATATTGATTACGGGCTGGGCGCACTGCGGGCCGCGGCGTTTGACGCTTATCCCGCCGATCAGCCGCTCGATCTGGCGACGGTCTATCAGGACTTGCTGGCCGCCGATCAGTTGGCGGGCTACGAAGTGAGTGGCCGGTTTTATGAGATTGGGTCGGTGAGTGGGCTGGAAGAGACGCGGCAGTATCTGGGAAAGAAGCCGTGATCCACGAAGGACACAAAGAGGCACGAAGGAACATGACGATGACGTATGCACAGCAACATTTGAATGAGGCGAAGCAAGTAATCGAGCGGCTGGACGTGGATGCCATCGAGCGGCTGGCGCACCTGCTGGCTGAAGTGCGGGCCCGCGGTGGGCGATTGTTCCTGCTGGGCGTGGGCGGCAGCGCGGCGAATGCATCGCACGCAGTGAATGATTTCCGCAAGATCGTGGGGCTGGAGGCATATGCACCCACCGATAATGTGTCGGAGTTGACGGCCCGCACCAACGACGAGGGTTGGGCTAGCGTGTTTGAGGCGTGGCTCAAGGTGAGCCGTCTGCGCGCGGTTGATATGGTATTGGTGTTTTCAGTCGGCGGCGGAAGCCTAGAAAAGAATGTGAGCCCCAATTTGGTGAAGGCATTACAATACGCCCAGGAAATGGGAGCGGCAATCGGCGGAGTGGTGGGCCGTGATGGCGGTTATACGGCGCAAGTGGCCGATGCCTGCGTGATTATTCCAGTAGTCAATCCAGACAATATCACTCCACACAGCGAGGCTTTTCAGGCCGTAGTCTGGCATCTGCTGGTGTCCCATCCGGTGCTGAAGGTGGCGCAGACGAAGTGGGAGTCGGTAGTAACCGAGTCTGTGGTAACAGAGTCCGTAGTGGCGTAGTTGGATAGTCGGGTAGTGCGATAGTTGAGGAGTGGTCAATCAGTTGACTGGTCAATTGGGGATTGGAAGTTGGAGGAAGTCAGTGAGGTGTGATGACTGAGAGGTCAATGACACGGCGAGCGGTGTTTCTCGATCGGGATGGAGTGATCAATCGGGCGGTCGTGCGCGATGGCAGGCCCTATCCGCCATCCACGCTGGCCGAATTGGAAATTTTTCCCGGTGTGTCGGAAGCATTGGCCCGCTTGAAGGCGGCCGGCTTCCGCCTGATCGTGGTGACGAATCAGCCGGATGTGGCGCGCGGCACGCAGACGCGCGAACAGGTGGAGGCGCTGCACGCCGTGTTGCGAGCGCAACTCCCCATCGACGAGTTCCGAGTGTGTTATCATGATGAGGCCGATGGTTGCGAGTGCCGCAAGCCGAAGCCGGGCTTGCTGCTGGAGGCGGCGTGCGAACACGAGATTGATCTGGCGGCGAGTTATCTGATCGGCGACCGGTGGCGTGACGTGGCGGCGGGGCAGGCGGCGGGCTGCACATGCCTGTTTGTTGATTACGGCTATGTAGAGACGCGGCCGGCTCAACCGTTTGTGCGAAGTGCATCGACGGCCGAAGCCGTCGACTGGATCTTGTCTAACAAGGATACTCGCGCATGAAGACAGTGGACGATCTGACGGTGAAGATTTTTGCCGATGGGGCCGACGTGGCTGGCATGTTGGAGATGTACGCCAAGCCGTATATCAAAGGTTTTACGACCAACCCGACCCTGATGCGCAAGGCGGGCATTGGCGACTATCGGGCGTTTGCGCACTCGATCGTAAAGGCGATTCCCGATCGGCCGATTTCGTTTGAGGTTTTCTCGGACGAGTTTGATGAGATGGAGCGCCAAGCATTGGACATCGCGGGCTGGGGTGCGAATGTGTACGTGAAGATCCCCATCACGAATACACGCCGCGAGCCGGCCTATGACCTGATCGGGCGATTATCGGCGGCGGGGGTCAAGTTGAACGTGACGGCGATGATGACGCTGGAGCAACTACGCGACGTGCTGCCGTATGTAGCCGGCGGGCCCGCGTGCTACCTGTCGATCTTTGCGGGGCGCATCGCCGATACTGCGCGCGACCCGGTGCCGCTGATGGCGGCCGCCGTGGAGCTGATGCAGCCGTATC
The DNA here is from genome assembly GCA_041738395.1 of Thermoflexales bacterium. Lineage (GTDB taxonomy): Bacteria > Chloroflexota > Anaerolineae > Fen-1058 > Fen-1058 > Fen-1058. The sequence continues at coordinate 27,726 of JBGSPW010000044.1, read as the reverse complement.
CCAATACCGACTTGATCTGGGCCAGCCCGCGCGAACTGCTGAACATCTGGCAGGCCGATGCGATCGGCTGCCATGTGATTACCGTGACGAACGACGTATTGAAAAAACTTCCCCTGGTCGGCAAGGACCTCGACGAATTTTCACTCGACACGGTGAAGATGTTCTATCACGACGCCCAGACAGCGGGCTTCCAATTGTAAGCATAGCCGGTTTGCGTTTCAGAGCGTTGCAAACATTCGACAGAACGCGGGCTATCGGACAAAACATTTAGGATACCTATGAAGATATTCATTACCGGCGGGGCCGGATTCATCGGATGCAATCTGGCCGACTATCACTTGAAGCGCGGCGACGAAGTGATCGTGTTCGACAATCTGTCGCGGCGTGGCACCGAGCTTAATCTAGCCTGGTTGCGCCATCAATCTGGCGAGCGGTTAACGTTTGTGCAAGGCGATATTCGAGACTACAGCGCGCTACAAGCCGCGCTGCCAACCCATCTGGATCGAGTTTACCATCTGGCAGGTCAGGTGGCCGTGACCACTTCGGTGATTAATCCGCGTGAAGACTTTGAGATCAACGCGCTGGGCACATTCAATGTGCTTGAAGCAGTTCGCACTCGGCTACCAGACGCCAGCGTGTTCTATGCTTCGACGAACAAAGTGTATGGCGGTATGGTTGAAGTGGCCATCGGCGAAGGGGACACACGTTATTATTACCGTGACTATCCGTTAGGCATGGCCGAAGATCGCTTACTCGATTTTCATTCGCCGTATGGCTGTTCCAAAGGCGCGGGTGACCAATATGTGCGCGATTACGCGCGCATGTATGGTTTGAAGACGGTGGTCTTTCGCCAATCGTGCATTTATGGACGGCGTCAATTCGGCGTCGAGGATCAAGGTTGGGTGGCGCATTTCTGCATTGCGGCGCGGCTGGGCCGTCCCATCTACATCTATGGCAATGGCAAGCAGGTGCGCGACGTCTTGTGGATCGATGATTTGATCGCGGCTTACCAGGCTGCGGCTGACCACATCGACGTGACGGCAGGACAGATTTATAATGTAGGTGGGGGACCAACCGTGACCATGTCCATCTGGACGGAATTTGGGCCTCTGTTGGCTGAATTGGCGGGGCGACCCATTCCGGTGACGTATCATGAGTGGCGCCCCGGCGATCAACCCGTGTACGTCAGCGACATACGCAAAGCAGAGCGTGAGCTAGGCTGGAAGCCACAGGTTTCCATGCGGGACGGTGTCGTCCGGCTGTGGGATTGGGTTAACAGGAACCCAGAGTTGTTTTAGATTGATAGGTTGATGACCACTACCGGGCACACACCAGTGCACAACTGTAGGTAGTGGCTGCCGGTGTTCGTTGCCAGCATCAAAAAGTGCAACGTGTGTCTGCGCTCAACATAGACCACGACGTAATTGGATGTGGGATGAAGCGAGCCAAGAGAAAGATAGTTGCAACTGTAGTGGCCGTATCCATCAGTATCAGTGATGGGGTACGCTTGCTAAGCGTGTCATTACTCAACGTGAGTACGTTGCTGTTTGAGCAACGATTGAATATTGTTGCCGCACAACAATGTTTCGGTGTATAGTCCAATAAATAGAACGTTTGTACTTAGGCTCAACTAAAGATGATTTGGCCATTCCTCAGTAAGCTGCAAATGAAAATCGTGGTTCTAGCTATTGCTACAGTAATATTGGGCATGGCTTTAAGTTTGCCAAAATTATTGTCGATGGCGCTATTTAACGCAACTATGGTCGAGCGGCTGCATTTAATACCGTGTGACCCAAGTTGGTTTGGTTGCCAAAAATTAAAGCATAACTTACCGTTTATGGAATGGGTCGGAAACGTCGAATCAATTAACAAGATAAATGGACTTATTCACCAAGAAATCCAGTTGTTCCCCGATCAGCCGCGCATAATGGCGCGGCTGGCCGAATTACAATTTGCAAGAGGTGATCGCCAAGCAGCCGCCAAGCTACTACCGACTGTGCCGATATCTTTACCTGTTTTTTCTCCAGCAGTAAACGGCTTCCGCCGTCTTACACCGCTTGACTACCAAAGCTATCTGATTGCTGCAAATCAACGTGCTGCCAGCGGCGATTGGGAAAATGCAGTACTGGCCTTTCGGTTAGCACTCAGTCTTGGTGCAGCCTATTTCCAGCCAAGTGATAGTATGGCTTACGATGAATCCCTGGCGCATTGGCACGCTGAGCAAGCTGCGAAGTTGTCTTATCCTGCCGTAGAGTCCTATTTGGCTGCCAAGTATATGACGCGGATTGGGCATTGGGATGAGGCACGGGACTGGATTGAGCGGGCGAAAATCTCATATGATCATGATCAATTGAGCGTCGATAGCCAGGCACGGATAAGCATGTATGCAGGCATTATCCAGGAAGCTAACGGAGATTATGCCGGCGCAGTCACAGATTATCGTGAAGCACACCAACTAGCGCCAGGCTTAAACGAGCCGCAGATTAGGCTGTTGAGAGTCGTTCGCCAAATGACAAACAGTAATGATCTCGCAAACGCAATAGCAGCGAGCCTGCAGCAATCTGGACCGACATATCATCTAGGTGCACAGGGTGATACTTACACTCAAACGGTAACAGCCACGGTGAAAAATGGTTGGATATTGGTTGGCTATGATTTAGACGAAGAAAATTTGACCAGCGGGAGCGCATTAGATGTGTGGTTGTGGTGGCGTGTTCCAGTTGACTCAGGATGGCTGCCAGACGACAAACAGTCGTGGTTACAGGCCGGGCAATACTGGCTGCAAAAACAGACTGTGATCAACTTGGCGACCAACGCTGGCTTTGAGTGGGGAACGTGGACGGACGAACAACCATTTGGCTATTTGGGTGACGTTTATGGCGTGACACCTGAAGCGATACGAATTGAGGGAGCCGAGACACCCGACGGCAAGACAAACGTATTGCAATTGAACAATACGCTTAGCCGGCGAGTTGGACTACTGGCGGAGCAGCAACCGGTTCGCGGCGATGGTTGGTACCTGATGGCGGGCTGGATGAAAGACGGCGGAAATTCCAACCTGGGCCGCTTGTGCACATATGCAGAGGGCGGAGGACCGTACTATATTACTCAAGATTATGCCCAGCACCCACATTACTCTTGGGTCCATTATGCACAACTGGCCCGGCCAGTGCCCGGTAGACAAGCTGAAGCTTGTGGCGTGTTTGTAGTAAATTATGATACAAATGACCGGGCAGAATGGGATAACATTTTGCTTGTGCAAATTGAAGAACCGCATTGAGTAGCTTTCATCGATTTGTACTATTTATTAAGGAAGGGTTAGTTTGTCCATGCGTTTGGCGGCACTTTATTCACACCCTATTCAATATGCGGTGCCGCTCTTTCGTGAGTTGGCCGCTCGGCCCGACGTGGATTTGACCGTGTATTTTTGCAGCCGGCAGGGCCTGGATGTCTCATTCGATCCGCAGTTTGGGCAGGCATTCAAATGGGACACACTGCTGCTGGATGGTTATCGATCTGTATTTTTGCCTAATTGGCGATCTGGAACGGCCTCAAACGGTTTCTTTAGGCTGATCAATCCGGCTATCTGGCAAGCCCTGACAAGCCAGAGGTACGATGCCATATTAGTTCATGGTTATGAACATTTTACGAAATGGCTGACTTTTGGGGCGGCACGGCTGACCCGCACGCCGATTATCTTGCGGGGCGAGTCACACTTGCTATCCGCACGTCCCTGGCATGTCCGGGCGGTCAAGTCGTTTGTGCTGCACTTTTTGCTACGACAGGTTTCGGCTGCTGTATATATTGGACAGCATAATAAGGCGTATTATTTGCACTATGGCCTGCCGGAAGCGCGGTTGTTTTTTGCACCCTACGTCGTGGACAATGAATTCTTTCGGCGTCAAGCTGACCTGAATCGATCCCGGAGAGCGGAGCTGCGCGCTCGCTGGGGCGTACCTGAGCAGGTGCCGGTTATTCTGGCCTGTGGAAAACTCTACGATATCAAGCAGCCTTTGCTACTGCTGCGCGCCTACCAAACAGTGAGGCAGGAGATGCCGTGTGCGTTGGTCTTTGCCGGTGATGGGGCAATGCGGGCCGAAGTTGAAGAGATAGTGCGGACGCAGCAGATTCCCGATGTGACGATTACGGGCTTTGTTAATCAAAGCAGTATCGGTGAGCTGTATGCCTTAGCGGACGTGCTGGCGATGCCGTCTCGACATGAGCAGTGGGGACTCGCTGTGAACGAAGCAATGAACTTTGGACTGCCAGTGATCGTGAGCGATCAGGTTGGGTGTTCACCTGATCTGGTCAGGCCAGGTGAAAATGGCTATATCGTCGACTATCAGGATATTGGCGCATGGGCGGACGCGCTGCGTAAGCTGGTGACTGATCCTGACCGACGCGCCAGCTTTGGCCGGCGGTCATTAGAAATTATTGGCGATTATTCGCCGCAACGAAGCGCGAAGGCTATTGTTGATGCCGCACGGTACACACAACCAGCCACGCGGCAGGGGCAGCGGCCATGAATTTTTCGGGCATTGATTCTGTCAATCTTATCGGGCGGCTTTTGCGCTGGCCGTTACGGCTCATTCCACGAGAGACAATTTTGCCTATTCTTCAAGGAAAATTGCGTGGTAGAAAGTGGATTTCTGGATCGAGCAATCATGGCTGTTGGTTAGGCAGCTATGAATTCGACAAGCAGAAATTTATGACTAAGACTGTACACGCGGGTACGGTCGCCTATGACATCGGCGCTAACGTCGGTTTTTACACATTGCTTTTTTCTGTATTGGTCGGCGATCAAGGTTCGGCGGTCGCCTTTGAACCTGTTCTCAGTAATGTGGCTTTCATCCAACGCCATTTACAATTGAATCACCGCCGCAATGTGCAGGTTTATCAGGTGGCACTTGGTCAGACGACAGGCGAAGCGTTGCTGGAATTAGGGGTTAACAATTCGATGGCTCGGCTCAGTGCGACTGGTTCAGTTCGGGTACCCCTATATCGCTTGGATGATTGGCGGCAACAGTTTCAGGCCCGTCCACCCACTTATCTCAAGATCGACGTTGAGGGCGCGGAGGCTGAGGTGCTGGACGGTGCTCGACTGACGTTGATCGAGTATCGTCCCGCGATTTTCTTAGCCACACACGGCCTTGGAGTACATCGCCGTTGTCTTGCGATACTAGGCGAACTCGGTTATCAATTGCAGTCGTTGACCTCGGCCAGCATTGACGTGACTGACGAGGTTTTCGCATTTTGAAGACATGTGCCGATTGCCAGATATTGCGGGAATCGTTCAGGCAAACGAATCAAGCAGCAGACCCATAGCGTGATTACTACGCGCGAACAGCGACCCACCACGATGACATGCATGAGTCCGGTAAAGTTGCCCATAACCTCTCCTTGGAGCATATCGCCGGATTGTTGGGCTGGCTGGTGTCTTTAATGTATTGAATGTGGGCTGTTGCGCGCTATCCGGTAAATGGTATGTAAAATGGCTGATTTCAAAGATCGCATTTACCAATCCTATCGCGACTATCAGCCAAAACCGGTGTCGTTCGGCTTCTCCAGGCGGCGTAAGTCCGTTTAGGAGTTACGGTTCTTCCGGGCTGAATGGGATTTATGTTGGATAGGCGAGGATTCTGATCATCACCAGGTTTACAATACTTAGCTTAATTCAGTTTGTTTCAAAATACGTCAGACAACGTTTCCTGCAGCTTCGGCTGAAAGCACGAGGTATTGTGATATTGCTCCAAGCGCGGTAGTCTTAGGACAAAGCGAACTGTACGGTCAGAATATCGTAATTGGTTCCAACACAGGTAACCGTTCAGTTGGTATATACGGGATTCTACTTTGGTCAAACCACCACCAGTGGTGGTTGAAGACCCCTGCCAAACCGATTCAAGTTAGTGATTTGCCTCGAAATAAAGAGGCCATGGCGCATATAGTGATTTTGTCTTGAAAAACCGGCACATATGGTGAAATGACCAACTGAACGGTTACCAACACAGTAGTACTTGACTCGTTTCTGGACGGCCGCGGTGGTTTGATCATCGGTGACAATGTGTTAATTGGCCGAGCCACGATCATTACAGCCGGGCATAATATTGATTCACTGGCTTTTGAGACGACGTGTGCCCGAGTTGAGATCGGCGATTACGCTGTATTGCTGATGGGCGCAACGGTCTTGCCTGGTAAACGAAGACGGGGTGCAATTATTGGGGCAGACGCGGTGGTCACGTGTGATGTGCTAGACATGGCTATTGTGGCCGGGAATCCGGCTAAAATAATACGGCAGCGGTCTTGCGTGCACAATGAAGTTGATCTGCGGCGGGCAATTGATCTTGCTCCTAAAAGACTGCACACCATCGCCAAATGCATTGATACCATATTCACAAGGCTGTGACGGTGATGAGAAACCTCTGGCGGTCCGCAACAAGCCGCAGATCATTCGGTGCTCACGTGGTGTTGACGAGTGGCACCAACATACTTCTAATGCTGCTTGGTGTATTAACAGGCGTTCTGGTTGCGCGTCTTCTAGGGCCAGACGGCCGTGGACAATTAGCCGCAATTCAATTATGGGCTGGTTTTTTTGCACTCATTGCCATGCTCGGTTTGCCAGAGGCACTGGCGTATTATGCGGCCAAAGGGCCGGATCAGGCCGGACATTACCTTGTTAGCACAGTTGTCCTTAGCTTAATCACCTCGTTCGTATTTGTGCTGATAGGTTACTGGTTGATGCCCGTAGTCTTGTCTGCACAGTCCCCCCAGATTATTTCAGCGGCACGCTGGTATCTGCTGTTGCTGCCGCTCACTGCTTTGGGAGGCGTTCCATATCACGCTTTGCGCGGGCGCAGCGATTTTTTAGTCTGGAACAGTCTGCGATTGTTGCCCGGCCTGGGCTGGTTGGTGGTGATTGGCGTGGCCTGGTTATTGGACAAGCGAGATGCTCAATTCCTGGCGCACGGCTATTTGATCGCGCTGGCCGGACTGTTTTTGCCGATTGCGTTGATTGTTTCAAAACGCATAGGTGGGCCCTACGTGGTCAAGTTCTACACCTGGAGAAAACTGTTACGTTATGGGATACCTTCCGTACTTGGCAGTGTTCCCCAAATGTTTAATTTGCGGCTTGATCAAATGCTGATGGCGGTTTTTCTGCCCACGAAACTGCTCGGCTTATATGTGGTGGCGGTATCTTGGAGTGGTATAGTTGCACCATTGGTTAATGCATTAGGTGTGGCGCTGCTCCCAAGAATCGCCGGACAAGCTAATGTCACCGAGCGCACACGTGTTTTTGCGCAAGGCAGCCGACTGGCGGTATTGGTGGCGGCAAGCACTGCGCTCGCCGCCACGGTGTTGACCCCCGTGGTGATCCCCTTGTTTTTTGGCAATGATTTTATTGACGCGATACCGGCTGGCATTGCACTGGTCTGGGCCGGTGGAATTTTAGGGGTAAACGGTGTTCTGGAAGAGGGCCTGCGCGGATTGGGTGTGCCGCGAGCCCTGCTGATGGCCGAGCTAGGCGGGTTAGTGATGACGGTCGTGGCGCTCTTGGTGTTGTTGCCCCCCTGGAATATTATGGGGGCGGCGATTGCCTCGATTATTGGGTACGGAACTGTGATGCTTCTGCTGATCTTTCAAGCGCGGCGAATTACCGGCTGTTCGGTACTTGACCTATTGTGCCCGACTCGCGTCGAGATAATAAGGATATTTCAGCGGGTTCGATCTCGGTTCGGTATAACTGCTGTGAATCAGCCATGACTTAGGCGAATAACATGTTCGATCCAATTGACTATACTCCCACGTCTTTTCAGCTTGACTGGGATAGCGCAGAGAATGGGCGAAACTGGCTGCGCGATCTATACAATCGTGTACGCTATCCCCTGCTCACCGCTTATCTACGCCGGGTTATTCCCGAGACGGTAATGCGCTATAGCCCGGATTGGGTATTGGGCAGCGGAGTAGGTATACCACGGTCGATTACGCGCCACCGAATTAGTCAGTTAATGGCGGGTAAGGCAATAAGTCGGTTGCTCGTGCTGGGCTGCGGAACAGCCTGGGATTTTGGACAATGGGCGAGATTGAGACCACACGAGATGCTTGGAGTCGATTTATATTCTTTTCGGCGTGCCTGGTCAGAAGTGACAACCATGGCACGTACGCATGCAATCGATGTGCGTTTTTTGCAAGCAGACATGAGCGACTTATCACCAATTGAAGAGGGTTGGGCCGATGTGGTTATTACGGACGCGGTTTTTGAACACTGCGTGGACTTGAAAGCGGTCCTTGGGCAGATTCGACGTACCTTGCGACCCGGAGGACTACTTTATGCCAGTTATGGACCGTTGTGGTTTTCGCCGGCTGGCGATCATTATAGCACTCGAGGTGGTTTGCAATCTGTGTTTAACCATCTCTTACTAGAGAAAGGGGCCTATCAAGCGTTTTTTGAAAAGCATTTGCAATCTCAAGAAGACCCGCAAAATGGTGGGCGTTACGTTTTGATTGACCTGTTCTCAAAACTTTCATCCGACCAATATTTGGAGTTGTATGAGCAGCTCGGATGGCAGCGGCGGTCTCTTGTGTTGGAGCTATCACCGTTAACTATCCAGTTCAAGAAAATTCATCAACAACAATGGCAGGCGTTGTTAAGGCAATATCCGTGCGTGAGGGCTGAAGAGTTTGTTATCAAGGGTCACTACGTTATCCTTCAACGTTGAAGCATCTGGATAATCAATTTGCACAAACGAACGATTAAGTGCTGAGGGTGCAATGGATCTCAAAGTAAACATTAGCAGTGCGGGACAATTTCATGCATACGACCTAGCACGCCAGATGGAGCAGCGCGGTTATCTGGGTAGACTTTATACTGCGTTTCCCAGGCGAAAAGTCGCGCACATTCCATCCGCCAAAATCAAATCGTTTCCATGGTTAATGGTTCCCTCTATTGCGATAGGGCGATGGGGATTGCATCGCATTCAAACGACAATGAATTGGTGGGCGGTCAAAACATTTACCGAGTGGGTTGCGGCTAATTTGGAAAATTGTGATGTATTCCATCACCTTTCGAGTTCTGGAAATCCTGTCCAGCGTGTTGCGCGAGACCGTTATGGCGCATTGATTGTCTGTGATCGGGGCTCATCGCACATTGTAGTGCAGAATGAGATTTTGGCGGAAGAGTATGCAAGATGGCATGTGCCATACCACCCGATTAAGCGGCTTGAGTGGGAGTTGGAAGAATATGCGGGCGCTGATATGATTACTATTCCCTCCTCGTTCGCTTATCGCTCCTATGTCCAACAAGGTATATCGCCAGAAAAATTAGCAATTGTGCCTTATGGCGTTGATCTTCAGATGTTCAAGCCAGTGCCCAAAGAGGATCGTGTGTTTCGCGTGATCTATGTGGGTGCAATGAGTCTACAGAAAGGTGTGCCGGATTTGCTGAACGCGCTTGCAACTTTGAGCTTGCCGAATTTTGAACTATGGCTAATTGGCGCGCTGACGGATGAGATCAAACCATTCTTTGAAAAGCACATCGGTGGATTTCGTCATTTGGGCGTCATACCGCGCGTGGATTTGTATCGCTACTATTCCCAGGCGTCTGTCTTTGTCATGGCGTCGGTAAACGATGGGTTTGGTTTGGTGCAGGCGCAAGCGATGGCGTGTGGCTTGCCGGTGATTGCAACGACCAATACTGGCGCTGAGGATTTGTTCACCGCTGGTGTCGAGGGATTTATTGTGCCTATCCGAAACCCGGAAGCGATCCGGGAGCACGTGCTGCGATTGTATGAAAATCCAGAATTGCGCGATGAAATGTCGCAGGCGGCTTTGCGGCGGGTTCAGAATCTTGGCGGCTGGGATGCGTATGGCGACAAGATGATTGCTGCTTACCAGCAAGCCCTCAGCCTTCGCGCCACAATGGAAAATTGAAATGGGAGAGACAAATTCTAGATTGACTAAACCAAAGGTGAGTATTTGTCTCACGACGTACAAACGCGCCTCAGTGTTGCCGTTATCCGTCGAAAGTATTCTTAGTCAGACATTCACTGATTTCGAGTTGATCATCAATGATGATTGCTCGCCTGACAATACGGAATCTGTTTGCCGTGCCTTTATGGCACGGGATAGTCGCATTCAATATTTCAGAAATGCCACCAACCTCAAAATGCCCGGAAACCTGAACGCGGCAATTTCACATGCGCGTGGTGACTATATTGCCAATTTGCATGATGGCGATGTTTATCGCCCGGACTTGATTGAGAAGTGGGCTTCGGCATTAGATCGTTATCCAACGGCCGGTTTTGTTTTCAACTCACTCGAAGCATTGAATCAGGACCGAGTCCATTTGAAATATTTTTGGCATGACTATCCGCCCCTCATCCGGGGACGCGACTTATTGGATGAGATGTTGTGGATCTGGAACTCGCCTGTCTTCGGCACCACAATGGTGCGTCGCGCAGCGTATGACCAGGTGGGTCCTTTCGACAAGGAATTTGGCTTTATTAGTGACATTGACATGTGGATGCGGTTATCTCTCTATTACGATGTTGCGTACATTCGTGAGCCGTTGATCAGTGTTACACCGCATGAAGCGGATCATCCGTATTCGTTTTTGAGTTGGGAATTGAATTTGATAAACGATCAGCTTCATCGCAAGAACCTAGCCCGTCGGTATGCCAATATGCCAAAACAGTATGCTTCAAAAATGGCTCGACTGCGTCGGAGCCGAGATTCTTATTGGTTATGGAATTTGATTCTTTGTGCAAAACATCATCGCTGGGACAAGGTTGCCCAGGGACTAGAGTTTTTTCGAGTGTCCGATTCGCTTTTCTTACGTGCAATTGCCAGGGTAGGAATTCCGTTTGGACATTCCTTGGGAGTGAAAAAATGAAAGCACTTGTGACGGGTGCCGCCGGCTTTATTGGTTCGCATGTCACCAGACATTTGTTGAATGAAGGACTGTCTGCGGTTGCCTTTGGGCGATTTGAGTGGCGGTTTTATGGATAACGTTCCCCCTAATGCCAGGTGGGTGGAAGGTTCGGTCACCGATTACGATTTGTAATATAGGTGGACACCAGCCATACACTATAAATGAATTGGCGCAAATAGTTTGCCGTGTGATGGGAGTTTCAGTGGATATACTTCATCTTCCCGTACGGAATGGAGTTAAGCATGCTTTTTCATCTCATGACAAAGTACGCTAATTCTTTGATCTTCCAGCACCTGTGTCTCTTGAGAATGGACTAGGCAAAATGGCTGACTGGGTGCGCCGAGTTGGTAGTCGGGCAACAAAAGACTTCGCTGCGATTGAGATTCCCTTTGGCTTACCCAAGGGATGGTAAAGGAATGAGATCTTGGCACTGACCGAATCTATCTACGCCGAACGAGTTTATCGACATACAGAAATACCTGATTTGCTTGAGTATATCCGGCCAACAGATAAAAAGGTGCTGGATGTTGGCGCAGGTGCTGGGGGTAATGCCCGTTTGTTGAAATCGAAAGGATTAGATGTTGTTGCTCTTACTGTATCCAGTGCAGAAGCACGCGAGCTCGAACCCATTTGTCCTGTCTACGTTTGTGATATCGAAACGAGTTTGCCCGATTTTGCACCACAGTCTTTTGACGTCATTCTCTGTTCCCATGTGCTTGAGCATCTGAGACAGCCGGAGGGTGTGCTTCGCCAGCTGAGTTCACTTTTGGTGGATAATGGGCATTTGATCGTTGTTTTGCCCAACGTCATGTACTGGCGTCAACGCATCAAATTTCTCATGGGGCATTTTGAGTATTCCAAAGATGGACTGATGGACGAAACTCATTTGCATTTCTTTGATTATTGGACTGCGGCACGATTGGTTGATCGATCTGGTTACCGAGTGACTATCCACAAAGCAATTGGCTCGGTGCCGCTTTGGCCGCTTCGCAAATGGGTGGGACGTAACACCTGGCTTGACAAGCTAGGCTGTCGCCTATTTCCAAATTTGTTTGGTTGGCATATACTGGTTCTTGGTGAAAAACCGAGTGTTATAGGTGTGGGCTCGCAATGAAAGTCGAATCTAAGACGGATTTGTCGTTTTCGATTGTTATTCCAACTCGCAATGAAGCAGAAGATATCGCTGCAACGTTAGAATTTGCGGGACATCAGTCACTTCCTGTCAACGGGATCATTGTCGTCGATGATTCGGACGACGCTACTCCTCGCATTGTTCAGCAGATGCAGTCACGGCTGCCCTGCATTCGACTACTGCTGGGAAATCGTACTGGTCGAACCGGCGCGCGCAACCAGGGCATTCTGGCGTGTCAATCGGATGTGGTTGTTATCTTAAATGCCGATGTACACTTGCCGCCCGATTTTCTGGAACGATTGCGGCCTCATTATCTCGCAGGCGCCGGCTATGTGCTGGTGGGCTGGCGAGTCGCTAACCGGGAGTCGGCTGTCGCGCGCTTCGTTGAAGCGCAGTCTTATATGCAACTTCAGAGTGACGACAGTATCGAATGGACGGAAGGCTTTTCGTGTCGACGCGATCTGGCTATGCGAGCTGGTTTATTCCCAATGACACCAGTGCCGCTGGTGGCCGGCGAAGATGGCCCATTTGGAGCGGCTCTACATCGAATTGGCCGCAAAGTCGTGGATCGCAGCATTGTAGTGAGCTTTGTGGCGCCCGTGCAGTTGGGCCTGTTCTGGCAGACGTATAAGGAAAGAGTCTACCCGCACACTCATTACTTTCTGTTTCACCGTTCGATCAAGCATATTGTCCTGCGGACGATCGCCAAGCAGATCAAGCGCCTGCTTGAGATCCTATTAATCGTCCCCGTACTGGTTTACAGTTGGCGTGTATGTCGCTGGTCGTCACGCGGCCGGCGAGATTGGCCCTGGTTTGTGCTGACCGATGTCTTTCAGAAATTGGCTTTCATTGTTGGCGAATGGGAAGGCTTGATCAGGTTGGTGTTAAGACTGCGCCATCTGCCCGAGTCGGCTTTGAACGCTCCTGAGAGGCCACATGTCGAGTAGTGTCGTTGCCAGTTTGCTGCTGCAAATTTTCGCGATTGCCCTGGTCTTGTTCCGGGTGCGCGGTCGATGGCTGTCGCATACAGGCTTTTACTTCGTGGCGATGGCGTTTGTGGTCTATGGGTTAACCGAAATTGTACAGTCCATCTTCCCGGAATACGCCTCGTATCGTTCTTTAATTGCGGCCAACGATCTGGACAACTGGATGGGCGTGGCCGGCATCGCTATTCTGACGTTTGCGCTGGCTTATACTACCTACTATTCAGCGGCAAAACGCCGTATCGGCGAAACGAGCGACGACGATCATGGATTGGTTGAGGAGCTGCCAGCATGGCAGGTCCTGGCAGGAGTAAGCGCACTAGGGGTGGTGGGTGTCACCTTACGATCGCAGTCGCAGGAATTTGCTGGCTACTGGGTGGTGGGCCTGACCGATCAGTTGTTGCTATTTATCATAGTATTGGCTTCGCTCGCTTATTTGGTTAAGAATGGTGACAAGAACCTGGTGTGGGTGTTGATTGCGCAAGCGGCTGTGTCGGTCTTGCTGGCGTCACGAACAGCCGTTTTGGTGACGAGTATCCTGTTCGTGTCATCGTTGGCGCGTTACCGCCTACGCCTGAGGCGGCGTGACGTGGGCCTCCTGATATTCGTCGGCTTATCGCTAATGGCTGTGGTGTCGGCATCTCGATATGCCGTAGGTCGCGAACAGTTGGGGGGGAGCTTAGCCGATCGGGTTAGCGCCTTAGTGGCTGGTGGACAGATGGTTTTGACCGATAGTGGTACGCAATCCGTCTTGCAGGATGTTGTCTATCGATTTGACGGAAATGCGTTTCCGGCCCTGGTCGGCGCTCAATTTGAGCGCGGGCTTTTACCCGTGGGGGCACAACCGATTATGAACGATTTCTTTCTTGTCGTGCCCCAGTTTTTGAATCCTGACAAGCTTCAGTCCGCGGTTATTTTTCGTGGTGAAGCCATCTATATTATTGCCGTATTGGGCCTGCCTGTTGATGTGTCTTTCTTGCCGGGGGCGCTGGGGGTGTTGTACGGGGCGTTTGGCGCAGCCGGACTGTGGGTGTCTGCGCTTTTGTTTGGCCTGGCATTTGCGTGGCTGGATATTTGGATCCACCGGAAATTGACTGTCTTTCGCACCTTGTTAGGTATGGCCATTACCTATAGTGCTTTAACCATGGATGTTGGGTTAATCTGGTACTTCATAAATTTGCGCGGTATCATTGTGCTTTATTTAGTTCTAAGAGCACTAAAATTTGTTCACCACGTGTTTACGACAGGCGGGCAGTATCGGGCGGCATAATTTGCTGCAGCCAAGAGTCTGTGTCGAATAGCGCTGATCAATATCGCCTGGGAAATGCATCATGATTGTAAATCCACACCGTGTTGCGCTCATAACACATGACCTGAAGGGTGCAGGTGGTTCAAGCACCATGCTCGGTTTCTTGTATCGTGTCTTGACCGAGTCGGGGCTGTATCAACCTGACGTCATTTCGCTTGCCACTTCCACTTCAGATTCGGCCAGTGTTCGCTTGCTCAAGCCGAGTTCATGGTGGCATGGGCCAGCCGTCGAGACTCGCGAGTGGCGAAACATTCCCTATCTGCATGTCGGTGCGGTCGCCACGGAAATCGAATTTCAGCGGTATCGCCCGCGGGCCGTGCTCGACCGGCTGCTTAACGAGTATGATCTCATCCAATTTGTGGTAGGCGTGCCAGCCTGGGCTGGTGTGGCGCAACGGGTGAACAGACCGGTGGTGCTGTGGACAGCCACCACCGTATTGGCAGATCGATCTAGTCGCCTTAATGCTGCCCCTCAGCCGCGACGCGCCTGGCAGAAGATGATGACCCACTTTGCCCGACGGTACGAACGGCTCGGTCTACAAACAGCCGATCAGGTCCTTGCCCTTAGCAATTACACGATGCAATCCGTTCTCAATCTCTGTCCCATTGATCACATCAGCGTAGCGGTTTGCGGGGTTGATACCGCGGTCTTTACGCCTGGCCCAGACCGCGGCAATTACATCTTGGCGGTTGGTCGTCTTTCTGACGCCCGAAAGAACGTCCGGCTTCTGCTGCAAGCCTATGCCCAGTTCCTGCGCGAATGCAAGTCCGTGCCTGATTTGTATTTGGTGGGTGACCTGCCAACCGCAGCGGCTCTGCAATACGTTAGTCAGTTGGGAATTCGGGCGCATGTACAGTTTCTCGGACCTAAACATGGTGCCGAGTTGGCGGAAGTGTACCGGCAGGCGCGCTGTTTCGTTTTATCTTCAGACGAAGAGGGTCTGGGCATCGTCATTCTGGAAGCGATGGCCAGCGGTTTGCCGGTTGTCAGCACCGACTGCGGTGGACCTGCGACGGCAATTGTGGCTGGAGAAACTGGAGTGTTGACGCCGGTGGGTGATGCAGACGCATTGGCCCAGGCGATGCAATCATTGTGGGAGCAGCCGGCACTGCGGCGGCAAATGGGGCAAGCGGGGCGTCAACGCGCAGTAGAACGTTTCTCGATTGAGGCGACGGGGAGAATCTTTCAGGAGAAATACGACGAACTGATCGCCCGTCGCTTCTGATGAGGGACGTATCAATGGAGATCAAAACCCACAAAACCAAAGTCTTATATATTGCCGGGGACGCGCGCAGTGGCAGTACCCTGTTAGAATTGCTTCTGGGTGAATCGCGGGCATACTTTTCTGCGGGGGAGTTGTGCCATTTTTGGCGTCATGCATTTTTAGAAAACCTGCTCTGTGCATGCGGGAAATCCTTTCGAGAATGTGAGTTTTGGAATGCGGTGGTTGCCAGGTCTTTTGGAGGTTGGGAAGCTGTTGACGCACAGGCAATCAAAGAACTTTGGCTTTCTATGAGCCGTTTGCGCTACTTTCCACGGATGGCTCTTCCCGGCCTGCGGCAAAGCCCTGTGTTTCAGGAACGCTTCAAGATACTATCTCCGATCTGGGAAAATCTATATTCTTCAATTCAGCAAGTCTCGGGTGCTCAAGTGGTGATTGACGCATCGAAATGGCCCGTTTCAGTGTTCACGCTGAACGCACTGCCCGGGATTGATCTATACATTGTCCACCTCGTGCGCGATAGTCGCGCAGTCGCTTATTCGGCGCAACGCAAAAAAGTTCAGCCCGAAGTAACTTCCGGTAAAAGGTGCACGCCTGTTTTGAGCCCTCTCCGGTCAGCCATTTTTTGGAATACAACCAATTGGGTTGCCGAACAGTTACGGCAAATTACTCCTCGTTATTTGTTCCTTCGCTACGAGGATTTCGTAAAACGGCCTCAAGAAACATTGTTGCGGGTGGCAGAATTCGTGCAGGAAGCGGTCGATCTAGACTTTTTCATTGACTCGCATACCGTGTTGCTCGGGGTGAATCACACGGTCGCTGGAAATCCGCACCGCTTTAACTTCGGTAAGACTCGGATCACGCTGGATACCGAATGGAAGGATGGGATGCCGCAGGGCGACAGGCGGCTTGTGACTGCGTTGACATTTCCTTTACTACGGCGCTATGGTTATTGGGGAGAATGAGTGATGCACATTCTGATTCTCGGCGGGCGAGGATGCTGGGACACAGGTTGTGGCAGGCGCAGCGCGATCGATTTGAGACCTGGGTAACGGTGCGAGGTAGTTACCACGCCATGGCGCGACTTGGAATCAAAATATAGCGACTTGTTCCTTAACGCATTGGCAAGGAATGACGTCTAGTCAGGCCGGGGCTTGTGTCTCATCAGGAACCTTGAATTTCCGGTATATTTATGAATCAATCCGATCCTCTAAACATTCTTCATCTTGCGTCATCCATTGGCAGAAATTCCGGCGGGATAGGCCCTACGCTCGTCGAATTGACGCGTGAACAGCGGGCGCTCGATCAGCGCGCGACGATGTGGAGTCTCGATTCTCCAGCGGAAGCGGCCTGGATCGCGCGCGAAAATGGACTTGTAGCAGATAGTATCGTCACTTTTCCGGTGTGGGGACCGGTGCAAATTGGTTTTAGCCCGAGGATGGAGCGCGCGGCCGCTTCGGCGGAAGCTGCCTCTTTTGATATTCTCCATCAGCACAGTATTTGGATGGGCAATTCGCGAGCGACACATCGCTGGCGCACTCAATTCAAACGACCGACGGTGGTGGCGCTGGGTGGGACTTTGGAAGAATACCCTTTGAAACGATCGACTTGGAAAAAACGGTTGGCGACCTGGGCCTACGAGTGGCAGAATCTAACATCGGCTTCCTGTCTCCATGCAACCGCGTTATCCGAATTGCAGAGTATTCGCCGGTTTGGCCTGTCGAATCCAGTCGCCGTCATTCCGCTAGGGGTGCCCACGGTGTGGCTGACGAGTGAGGGTGATGCGGAACGGTTTCGCCGAAAGTTCGCGATTCCCATGGACACACGCGTGCTGTTATTCCTTTCCCGCATTGACCCCAAAAAGGGACTGACGATCCTGTTGAATGCGCTGGCCCACATCAAACCTCAATTGAAAAACACTGTGCTGGTCATTGGCGGCACCGACCGAGACGGATATGCCGCCACATTTCAAGCGCTGGCGCGCGACCTGAACGTGGAGAATCAAGTCAAGTTTGTGGGCCCCCTTTCTTCAACCGACAAGCGTGACGCCTTTGCGACGGCGAGCGTGTTTGTGCTGCCTACCTACAGCGAGAATTTTGGCATCGTGATTGCCGAAGCGCTGGGCGCAGGTGTGCCCGTCGTGACGACGACGGGCACACCCTGGTCGGAAATCATTACTCAGCAATGTGGCTGGTGGGTTGACCCAACGGTGGATGCGTTGCAACAAGCGCTGTTGGCTGTAGTGCAAACAGCCCCCGATGAATTAGCGTGCATGGGCGCGCGCGGTAAGCGGCTGGTCGCAGAAGCCTACACGTGGCGGATCGTGGCGCAGAGGTTTATCGTGTTGTATCGTTGGCTTATCGGCGGCGGCCCGCGCCCCGAATTTGTCTTTGTCGATTGAGTTCATACGGTGCGAGTTCTTACGCTATCGCAGTATTTTGATCCCGAACCTAATTTTAAGGGCAGCACTATGGGGCAGGTGCTGGCGGCGCGCGGTCATCAGGTTACGGCGCTTACCGGCTTTCCCAACTATCCCGGCGGAAGGTTGTATCCGGGCTATCGTCTTCGCTGGCGGCTCTGGGAACAGCGCGATAGGGTGCGGGTATTGCGCCTGCCGCTGTATCCCAATCACGGTCTGTCTAAAGTCAAGCGCGTGGTGAATTATGGTAGTTTTGCACTGGCGGCTTCGACGATTGGAGCGGCGTTGTGTGGCCCGGCCGACGTGATGTGGGTGTACCATCCGCCGTTGACGGTGGGTATTCCAGCCTGGTGGATTGGTTTAACGCGGCGAATTCCGTTCGTCTATGAAGTGCAAGATATGTGGCCAGAGACGCTGGCCGCAACCGGCATGGCGCTCTCGCCCGGAATGACACAGTGGGTAGCACGGCTGGCGAAGTTCATCTATCGACAGGCAGCGGCGATTACGGTGATATCGCCGGGCTTTAAGCGTAATCTCATCGCCAAGGGTGTGCCCGCCGAGAAGATTCACGTCATCCCCAACTGGGCGGATGAAGATATTTATCGCCCGGTTGAACGCGATGAGGCGCTGGCGCGTGAGCATGGTCTGCTCAATCGCTTCAACGTGATGTTTGCGGGTGTGATGGGGGCGGCGCAGGCATTGGAGAACGTCTTAATTGCGGCTGAGAAATTGAGCGACCGTGAAGAGGTGCAGTTTGTGCTGATCGGCGACGGGCTCGACACAGAGCGGCTGAAGCAGGCGGCACAGGTGCGCGGTTTAAGCAACGTGCGTTTCATCGGGCGTCAACCCGCTGAGCGTATGCCATATTTCTTTGCCTGGGCCGACGCGCTGCTGGTGCACCTCAAACGTGACCCGCTGTTTGAGATTACCATTCCGTCCAAGACCATCGCCTACCTGGCATGCGGGCGGCCCATCATTACCTGCACGGCGGGCGACCCGGCCGATGTGGTGCGCGACGCAGGCGTGGGCCTGGTGTGCGCGCCCGAAGACCCGACCGCGCTGGCACAGGCCGTGCGCCAATTGGCGGCGATGCCGGTTGAGCAGCGGGAGGCGCTTGGCGGGGCGGGGCGGCAGGCGTTCTTGCAGAACTATACGCGGGCGGTGCTGATGGATAAATATGAGCAGTTGTTGGAAGAGATTTCTAAAAAGAAGAAGATGAAAAGTTGAGAAAAGGAAAAGCAGTGCGTTCGACGGCTTCACTCCTCAACTTCTTGACTGCATTGAGCAAAAGGATGGAACATGAAGGCATTGGTAACGGGCGGGGCTGGTTTTATCGGCTCCAATATTGTAAAGCACTTGCTCGACGAGGGGCATGTGGTGACTGTCCTCGACAATCTCTCGTCGGGGTATCGCACCAATTTGACGCCGTTCCCACAGGTAGATTTCATTGAAGGTGATGTGCGCGAGGCGGCGGCCGTAGAACACGCCATGCGCGGCGCGGAGGTGGTCTTTCACCTGGCCGCCTCGGTAGGCAACAAGCGCTCGATCGACCATCCGCTCGACGACGCGGCCATCAACGTGCTGGGCACGCTCAACGTTCTGGAAGCGGCGCGGCAGGCGGGCACGCGCAAGATCGTTTTTTCGTCCTCCGCGGGTATCTTTGGCGAGTTGAAGACGCTGCCCATCCGCGAAGATCACCCGGTGGAGCCGGACTCGCCGTATGGAGCCAGCAAACTCGGCGCGGAGAAAGCATGTTTGGCTTACAGCAAGTTATACCCGCTGAAAGCGGTGTGCCTGCGCTACTTCAACGTCTACGGCGTGAACCAGCGCTATGATGCCTATGGCAACGTCATTCCGATCTTTGCGCAGCGCCTGCTGCACGGTGAAGCTATTACGATCTTCGGCGACGGCGAGCAGACGCGGGACTTTGTCAACGTGAACGATGTGGTGCAGGCCAACTATCGCGCGGCCATGGCGCGCGGCGTCTCGGGGGCGTTTAACATCGCTAGCGCGACGTGTATCACCATCAATGAGTTGGCGCGGTTGATGGGCGCAGTGAGCGACATACCGCCGCTGATCGAATATGGGCCGCCGCGCCCGGGTGATGTGCGGCACAGTCTGGCGGACATCAGTGCAGCTAGTGCGGCGTTTGGTTATCGGCCGATGGTGGGACTCGAAGTGGGGCTGCGGGAATATCTGCAATGGGCAAAAGGAGAACTCTGCGTATGAGCGAACCAAAGATTGTCGTGCTGGGCGGTGCGGGCATGTTGGGGCATAAAATGTTTCAGGTCTTGCGCGACCAGTTTCCGGGCACGCTGTGCACCACGCGCGAAGAGGTGCGACAGGCTCCGTTTAATCGCGTCTCGCTATTGCAGGGTGATGCCGTGATTCGTGGTGTGGATGTGATGAACTTGCCCGACCTGCAACGGCTACTGGCCGATCTGCGTCCTGACTACGTGATAAACGGGGTGGGTATCATCAAGCAGCGCGATGAAGCTCGGAACGCAATCCCGAGCATTACCATCAACTCACTCCTGCCGCACCAGCTGGCTGCGATGGCGCGCGAGTGGGGCGGGCGGGTGATCCATTTTAGCACCGACTGTGTCTTCAGCGGGAAACGGGGCGGTTACACCGAAGCCGATGATTCCGACGCGGACGACCTCTATGGCAAATCTAAGTTCCTGGGCGAAGTGGCGACAGATAATGCCCTGACGCTCCGCACGTCCATCATCGGCCGCGAACTGGTGGAGCATCAATCCCTGCTCGATTGGTTCCTCGCCCAGCAGCATCAAACGATCAAAGGCTTCCAGCGTGTGATCTATTCTGGCGTTACGACAAATCAATTGGCTCAGGTGGTCGCCGACATCATTCAAGATCATCCGACGCTGGCCGGGTTGTATCAGGTGGTGGCGACGCCCATTTCCAAGTATGATCTGCTCTGCTTGCTGCGGGACGCCTACCGGCTCGACATGGAAATCGTGCCGGACGAAACGGTGGTCTCGGATCGCAGCATGCGGGGCGATAAATTGCGTGCGGCCATCGGTTACGAGTCACCCGCTTGGCCGGCGCTGGTTCAAAACCTGGCCGCTGATCCCACGCCCTATCAAGATTGGATAATGGCATGACCCAACCCCTCGACGGCAAACGAATTCTCATCACGGGTGGGACCGGCTCGCTGGGCAAGGTTCTGACTCGGCGGCTGTTGTCTGGTGAAATGGGCCAGCCGGCTAAAATCATCATCTTCTCACGAGATGAAGCCAAGCAGCACTTCATGCGTGTGGAATATCAGCAGCGTGTGGCGGCCACCGACGAGATTATCTATCGCAATTTTCAGCAACTGCTCGAATTCCGCATTGGCGATGTGCGGGACTTTCACAGCATGGCGAACGTCATGCCCGAGGTGGACGTGGTCGTCAATGCGGCGGCGATGAAACAGGTGCCCACTTGCGAATACTTTCCCTATGAGGCCGTGCGCACGAATATCGAAGGCGCGGAAAACATCGTGCGCGTGATCCAGGAACAGCGCCTGCCGATCGAGACGGTGGTGGGGGTCTCCACCGACAAGGCCTGCAAGCCTGTCAATGTGATGGGCATGACCAAAGCCATTCAGGAGCGCGTGTTCATTCAGGCCAACATGCGCTGCCACGGCACGCGCTTTGTGTGTGTGCGCTATGGCAACGTACTGGCCTCGCGCGGTTCGGTCATCCCGCTGTTTCACGAACAGATCCGCAGCGGCGGGCCGGTGACGATTACGACGATGGAGATGACGCGCTTCCTGCTGACCCTGGATGATGCGGTGGATACGGTGTTTGCCGTGATGACGACCGGACTGCCGGGCGAGACGTATGTGCCACGCGCTCCAGCCGCGCGCATGGTGGACGTGGCGACGGCCTTGATTGGCGAACGTCCCATCCGGCAGGTGGTGACGGGTATTCGTCCCGGCGAGAAGATTCATGAAATCATGGTCAGCGATGAAGAAGCCTACCGGACCGTGGAACGCGGCAAATGGTATGCCATTCTGCCCATGCTGCCGGAAGTGGCGGGTGAGCCGGCGGATGAGCCGGCGGACGAGCAGGGAGGCAGTGGCTACCTGACCCAAGAGTACAGTTCTAACGACACCGTGATGACACTGGACGAAACGCGGGCGCTGCTGAAGCGGCACCGCTTGATGGTGGAGGATGCGTGGGCGGAAGAGGGAGAACTGCTGCGATGAAAGTGGTGACCCTGTTTGGCACACGCCCGGAGATCATCCGGCTGAGCGAAGTCATCAAGCAGCTCGATCGGTTTTGCGAGCAGACGCTGATCCATACTAGCCAGAACTACGATCCGAATCTGAGCGATGTGTTTTTTGACGAACTGCAACTGCGCCAGCCCGATCTGCATCTGGGCGTCCAGGCCGACAATTTTGCCGAGCAGGTGGGGCAGATTCTGGCGCGCACCGGCGAGGCGTTGGCGCGGCTGCAGCCCGATCGGGTGTTGATCCTGGGCGACACGAACAGCGCGTTGGCCGCCATCATCGCCGCGCGGCTGCGCATCCCGGTCTATCACATGGAAGCGGGCAATCGCTGCTATGACGATCGCGTGCCGGAAGAGATTAACCGCCGCATTATCGATCACAGCAGCAATGTGCTGCTGCCGTATACGCACCGCAGCAAAGAGAATCTGCTGCGCGAGGGCATCGAGCGGCAGCGCATCTTTGTGATTGGCAATCCGATCCATGAAGTGCTCAAGGCGCACAGCGCGCGCATCGAAGCGAGCGACGTGTTGACGCGCCTGAACCTGACAGCGGGGCAGTACTTTCTGGTGACGCTGCATCGTGCCGAGAACGTCGATCAGCCCGATCGGTTGGCGGCGCTTCTCAGCGGCCTGGCGCGCGTGGCCGATCGCTATCAGCGGCCGTTAGTCTTCAGCGTCCATCCGCGTACCGCCGACAAATTGGCGCGCTTCGGTTTGGATCCGCAATCGGATCGCGTGCGGTTGTTGAAGCCGCTGGGCTTTTTCGATTTCGTGAAGTTGGAGCGCACGGCGTTTGGCGTGTTGAGTGATAGTGGAACGGTACAAGAGGAATGCTGCCTGTTCAATGTGCCCAACGTGACGGTGCGCGATGTAACCGAGCGGGCCGAGACGGTGGAAGTGGGCAGTAACATTCTCAGCGGCGCTGACCCCGCTATGATCGTGAACGCGATGCAGATCGCCTTGGAGACCAGTCACACCTGGACACCGCCGGTGGAGTATACCGAACCTGAAGTGGCGCGGACGGTCGTCAAGATTGTGCTGGGATATACGCATCGTCTGGCAAAGATGTGAGGGTGACGGTGAGTGTATATCGACGATACGGCAAAAGACCGCTCGATCTGGCACTGGCGCTGCCGGCGCTGGTCGTTTTGTCGCCAGTGCTGTTGGTGACAGCCGTGCTGGTGCGTGTCAAACTCGGCGCGCCTGTGTTGTTTCGACAGCAGCGGCCCGGCCTTCTTGGACAACCCTTTACGGTTTACAAATTTCGCACGATGATGGATGCCCATGATACTGCTGGACATCTGTTACCTGATGCGGAGCGCCTGACGAAGTTTGGCCGCTTTCTGCGCAGCAGTAGTCTGGATGAACTGCCGGAATTGATCAACGTACTGAGCGGCGAGATGAGCCTCGTCGGCCCGCGTCCGTTGCTGATGCAGTATCTTGAGCGCTACACTCCGGAGCAGGCGCGGCGGCATGAAGTGCGACCCGGCATCACCGGTTGGGCGCAGATCAACGGGCGGAATGCTATCACGTGGGAGCAGAAGTTTGAACTGGACGTATGGTATGTTGATCATGTATCGCTGCGACTTGACCTGAAGATCATGGCCTTAACAGTGTGGAAGATCATCCGACGTGAGGGCATCAGTCAGCTAGGACAGGCCACAGCGGAAGAATTCAAAGGTTCTTAATCCCTTAATACATGGATATGGAGGCGGCGTGACGACACAGATTGTGATTTATGCTGGCGGCGGTTTTGCGCGCGAGGTCGCTTGGTTGGCGGAGTCCTGCAATGTAACCGAGGACATCTATGATGTTGTAGGTTTCATCGAAGATAATCCGGCAATGCATGGCTCGTTGCTTAACGGTAAGCCGGTGATGAGCTTAGCGGCAGCTCGGCAATCTTTCCCAGGTGCCAGAACTGTTGGTGCAATTGGCACACCCAAGATCCGGCAGATTGTCATGGAGAAGGCTGCCGCGATTGGTTTTGAATACGCAACGCTCATCCATCCGCGTGTCGAACGTTCGCGCTGGATTGATATTGGAGCTGGGACAGTGATCTGCGCAGGTAACATCTTGACGACGAATATTGTATTAGGTGAGCATGTGCAGATCAATCTGGATTGCACGATTGGCCATGATGTCATCATGGGCGATTACACGACTCTGGCCCCGGGAGTTCACGTGTCGGGTTGGGTTCACTTTGGTAAACGCGTCTATGTAGGGACCGGCGCCAATATCATCAACGGCACTCATGACCATCCGCTGATCATTGAGGACGATGCCGTGGTCGGGGCCGGTGCCTGTGTTACCAAGTCAGTTGCCGCCGGTGCTACTGTGGTTGGTGTACCCGCTAAACCGTTACAACGCTGAAAAAGGATTCGCATGCTCATTCCCATGTCCTCCCCCGATCTCACTGCCGACGACATCGCGGTGGTGAATGCGGTATTACAGACGCCAGTACTCAGCATCGGCCCGCAGATCGATGCGTTTGAGCAGGCCAGTGCCGCCTATGCCGGTGCGAAATACGGTGCCGGCGTCAGCTCCGGCACGGCGGGACTGCACCTGGGCGTCATCGCCGCCGATGTACAGCCCGGCGATCTGGTCATTACGACGCCCTTCTCGTTCATCGCGTCGGCCAACAGCATCCTGTACGAGCGTGGCGTGCCCGTGTTTGTCGATGTCGATCCGCAGACGGGCAACATCGATCCGGCGCTGGTGGCGGAAGTAATTACAGGGATGAAGGATGAGGGAGGAGGGCTGAAGGAAGATCATTGGCTACCCCGATCGATTCGAAATCGGAAATCAGAAATTGGAAGTCTAAAATCGATTTTGCCTGTTCACGCGTTTGGTCAACCGGCGGATATGGATCCAATCCTGGAAGTGGCGCGTAAACATCAATTGAGCGTGATCGAGGATGCGTGCGAGGCGATTGGCGCGGAGTACAAAGGACGCAAGGCGGGCACGTTGGGCGACATGGGCGTCTTTGCCTTCTATCCAAATAAGCAGATGACCACTGGCGAAGGTGGCATGATCGTCACCGACAAGGAAGACTGGGCGAACCTGTTTCGCTCGCTGCGTAATCAAGGTCGGGATGTGTTTGATGCGTGGCTGAATCATTCGCGGCTGGGCTACAACTATCGCCTCGATGAGATGAGCGCGGCCTTAGGGCTGAGTCAGATCAAGCGTATCGACGATTTGTTGGCGAAGCGAGCACAAGTGGCTGCCTGGTATACGGAACGCTTAAAGGATGAAGAACTGATCGAGGTGCCGCATCTCGCGGCGACGACGACGCGCATGAGTTGGTTCGTGTATGTGGTGCGTCTGCGACCCCCGGCCCAACGTGATGAAGTGCTACGGCGCTTGCAGATCGCGGGCGTGCCCAGTCGACCCTATTTCACGCCCATTCATTTGCAGCCGTTTTATCAAAATAAGTTCGGCTATCAGCGCGGCGATTTTCCTGTGACGGAGTATCTGGGCGATGTCTCACTGGCGCTGCCCTTCTCTGGCGTGATGACGGAGAACCAGGTGGACTATGTCTGTCGACAGTTACGAGCCGCTGTTACGCCTTAACCAGCCCCTGACCGCCCGGCCGGTTGGACCTCGCCCGACTGAGCTGGCCGCACGGCTGCTAACTGATCTGGCTCAGTCTGGGCCGGTGTCAGAGGCGGCCCTGACCGCGCTGGATCAGCTGGGTCTGGAGTGGGTGCATCAGCACGGGCTGGCGGGTTTGACGTGCGTCCGCTGCCAGCCGGCGCTCAACCATCAATCTGAGCTGGCCGCGAATCTGCGGCTGCTATATTACGCAGCATTGATACGCACTGAACGCCGCGCCCAGGAGTTGACGGCGGTGCTGCGCGCGCTGGCGGACGCCGGCCTGACACCGGTGGTCTTCAAAGGCGGCCTGCTGGCGTTTAGCGTCTATCCCGAACCGGCCTGCCGCCTGATGGGCGATCTCGATCTGTGGTTGAGCGCCGCGGAGATGCCGCGAGCGCAGGCGGCGCTGGAGTCCGCCGGCTACCGGTTGAGCACCAAAGCCGATCGTCCCCCGGCGCTGATGGAACTGCACAGCGGCGAAGTGAGCCTGATCGGCCCGGACCCCACCACCGGGCTGGTGGAATTGCACTATGGCGTGTTTCCGGGAGAGTGGCTGCGGCGGGCGGCGGGCATAGCTGAAGCGGCTGTTCGCGCGCGCTGCCGGCCCGTGGTGGTGGTTGGCTGTTCGACTCTGACCCTGGCGCCTGAAGATCACCTGATCCAGATCGCGCTGCATGCCGCCATCAATCATCAAATTTCCATGATGGCGCTGCGCAGCCTGATGGACGTCACGCTCCTCGCCCGTCACCAACCGCTTGACTGGGGCGTCATCGTCGAACAAGCCCGCGCCTGGCGGGTGGCGACGGCAATCTGGCTGGTGCTGAGCCTGGCCCACGATCTCTGTGGGCTGCACGAGGCGGCCGGGGCGGTGCGGTCGCTGGCCCCTTCGCGGCTGCGGCAGAAATGGATTGGCCGGTTTGCCAGTGCCCAATCGCTGGTGGACATGCGCGAGCTGCGGACGGGCGTGTGGCGCTACGTGTATCTGCTGCTGATGGTGGACCGTCCGCGTGATGCGGTAAAGCTGGTGTATCGCGCGTTGTGGCCCGAAGCAGACTGGCTGACTGCGCGGTACGGGCGATCCGGCTGGCGCGTTCAACTGCGGCATCTATTTGACGCGGCGCGGGGCCGGATATAACGTTGAGGTTGTCTCGCCGCAGTTGAACTGGACGAACTGCAAGTTGATTGCCAGGAAAGTTGTGTGTATAATCGAGTGTGTAGGGAAACGGCAAATGGTCCGACTGAAAACGGGATAGGGGGTACGCGCGATGGACGTTAAAACGCAGGTCGAGCAATCTTTTCTAGCGCTGTCTGGAGAGGATCGGGAGGCGATTATCAGCCTGGGAACGACCCTCCGGTTATCGTATTTAAGAAAGCGGCTCTTTCTTGCCGAGAGCAAGGTGCAGCACTTTGAGGAGCAATACGGCGTTACTCTGACTCAATTAGAGGCTGAAGGTCTGCCCGACAATGCCGATCACAGGCTGCACGAGGACTACGTGATGTGGCATCATTGGGTCGAAGTTGCCGACAAGATTAAGCCGGACGTCGCCTCTCTGGAGGATATCGCGCGGTACGGCCTTTACTTGGGAGGAACGCCCGATGCTGGCGACTGAGCGGCTGCTCGAGATTGAAGCAGCAGTGGGCCAGGGCGTTCAGAGAATGATTTCGGGAGAGGGGGAGCCGCCTCCTCCCCTCTTCTGAGAACTGCTTCTCGTTCTCAGGAGAGGGGCCGGGGGTGAGGCTAAGTAGTAACAAATTCCGCACCATGACGGATGCTCGTGATCCGGCGGGGCAGTTGTTGCCCGACGCTCAGCGCCTGACAAAGTTTGGCCGCTTCTTGCGCAGCACCAGCTTGGATGAACTGCCGGAATTGATCAACGTGCTGAAGGGCGAGATGAGTCTGGTCGGGC